>NZ_SMKZ01000069.1 GCF_004349065.1 Jiangella asiatica | reverse complement strand
CCACCACCTGCTCAAACACCGAGGCGGCTGGACCGTCCACCGCGACACCACCGGCAACACCGTATGGACCAGCCCCACCGGCCACACCTACATCAAACCCCCCGAACGGATCGGACCGGCCAAGCAGCAGGCACCCGATACGCGGCCGTTCTGAGCGGTGTCATCACTCGACCGGGCGCAGTGCGGCGCTCACCCGGACCAGGCCGGAACCGTACCGCTCGTCCATCTCGGCCTGGATGCCGTCGTCGACGAAGACGTACAGCTCTACCGTCCCCGTCAGGATGTCGACGCCCACCCCGGTCATGTGCGACGGTGCCGCTCAGCTCCTCCTGGATGGCGCGGAGATCGGGTTCGGCTCGCTCGGCCGCGCTGACGCAGAGCGCACCGCCCCAGACCGCGCGCAGCGCCGCCTCGTGCCGCTCGAGGTCGCCGGTGAAGGTGACGTCCAGCTGCGCCGCGTATGTCAGCCCTGCTGGATCAGCGACATCGCGTGCTCGACGAGGGTCACCAGGACGACCTTGACCGACTCGCGCTCCCGGGCGTCGGTGACGACGAACGGCACCTCCGGCCCGACCTGGAGCGCGTCGCGGACATCTTCGACGTCGTGCTCCTGGATGCCGTTGAAGGCGTTCAGGGCCACCACGAACGGGATGCCGCGCTGCTCGACGTAGTCGATGGCGCCGAAGCAGTCGGCGAGCCTGCGGGTGTCGACCAGCACCACGGCCCCGATGGCGCCGCGGGTGATGTCGTCCCACATGAACCAGAAGCGGTTCTGCCCGGGCGTGCCGAACAGATACAGCACGAGGTCGTCGGCGAGCGTGATGCGGCCGAAGTCCATCGCCACCGTGGTGGTGCGCTTCTCCGGCAGCATCGAGAGGTCGTCGACGTTGGTCGACGCCTCGGTCATGAGCGCCTCGGTGCGCAGCGGCTCGATCTCACTCACCGCGCCGACGAAGGTCGTCTTGCCCACGCCGAAGCCGCCGGCCACGACGATCTTGACCGACAGTGCGTCCTGATCGGCCTGCGTGCCGTCGGACACCTCAGAGTCGACGAAGGCCATCCCTCACCCTTTCCAGCACACTGAGGTTACGGGCCGGCTCGGTAGAACCGGCGAATGCCGCGTGCGGGTCGGCGACCCGCACCAGTCCCTCGGTTTCGAGGTCGGCCACGAGAACGCGGGCGACGCCGAGCGGCGTCGAGACGATGGCAGCGACCTCGGCCACCGATCGCGGAGAGTGGCACAGGCGGAGTATCCGCTCACGCTCCGGCTCCGGGTCGGCGCCGCGGGTGCGACCGTCCTTGGTAGTCGAGACCAGGGCTTCGATGGCGATGTCCTGGACCGGCCTGGTCCGTCCACGGGTGGCCAGATACGGTCGCACACGCCGACCGTCAGGTGCCGCCATCGTCTACCTCCAGACCATCGTCGGATCATCGGTCATGTTGCTGACCTGATCCCACCACATCCGGTGCCCGTGCACGTGGTACTCACCCCACGCGAGTAGCCGGGTTGAGCACGGCGCCGACGCGCTCGACCAGAAGGGCCATCTCGTAGCCCACCTGTCCGAGATCGGCAGTCGACGCGGCGAGCACAGCCAGGTGGGCTCCGTCGCCCACCGCCATGACGAGCAGGAACCCATTGCTCATCTCGACAAGGGTCTGTTGCACATCGCCGGCGCCGAGGATCAGCGAGGCACCGACGGTGAGGCTGGCCAGCCCGGACACCACGGCCGCGAGCTGTTCACCCCGCTCACGCGGCATGCCGGTCGAGCCCGCCAGGTGCAGACCGTCGGCCGACACCACGACGGCATGCGCCGCACCGGTCGTGCGGTCGACGAACCGGTCGAGTAGCCAGCCGAGCTCGTCGCTGGAGGCGTTGGTCACGAATTGCTCCTCTCGGGGTCACTGGGTCGCTTTGGCACCCAGCCACCGGTCTCCTCTCGCCCCCGCCCGACACCGCGCTGCAGGTTCGCGAGAGTCGAGGCAACGGTACTCGCGTCCTTGCCGGCGGCGGCAGGGCGCTCGGGACGATCGATTCCGGCGGCGTCGCCGATCGAGCCGGGCACCAGCGAGGCGCCCCGTCGGCGCAGCGGGAGACCGGACGCGCTGAGCACCGGCTCCTCCTCCACCTGCGGCGCCGGCGCCGCAGGCGTGGCGGACGCGGCAGGTGTGACGTCGCGGTTGGCCCAGCCGGACCCGACCTGGGCCGGGCCCTGGATCGGCTCGGTGTCGCGCTGGCGCCGGGCACTGGCGGCCTCTTCCGCCGAGCGCAGCGCCTCCGCGGCCCGCCGCCAGCCTTCGTCGGCCGGACTGGACCAGTCGCTGGCCGCCGTGCTGCTCGACCGGCTGAACCACGCCGACGCGACGGAGTCATAGATCGGGGAGTCGCTCTCCGGCAGTGTCGGCTCCGGAGCCCGCAGGGAGCTGCGAGCCGGTGTCGTGGGAGCCGCCGGTGCCGGGGGCGGCGCCGGAGTGGGCGTGGGCGGCGGCCGCCATGCCTCGTCCGTCCGGTCGCCGGTGTCCACGCGGTCGCCGGAGTCGGCCCAGCTGCCGGAGTCGGCCCAGCCGTCGGAGTCCGCCGGGCTGCCCGCGTCGGCCGGCACGGAAGGTGCCAGCCGGCTCTCCTCCGGTGCCGGCCAGGTGGGTCGGTCGGCGTCGGCGGCCGGGGCAGCGGGCTCCGACCGGAACCGCCGCTCGGCGGTGTCGAACCGGCTCTCACCGGTGTCGGACGGGAACCGGGTCTCGCCGAGATCCGCGGGCAAGCGGCTCTCGCCGCTGTCGGGGCGGAAGGGGCTCTCGCCGGTGTCGGACGGAGACCGGGACTCGCCCATCACCGACGGGAAGCGCGTCTCGCCGGTGTCGATGGGGATGCGGGTCTCGCCGGCGTCGTCGCCACGGCGCGGCAGGCCGGACGCGGTGACCGGGACCGACGGCGAGGAGTCGTCGCGGCGGAAGGGCGACGGGTCGGAGTCGACGCCCCAGCCGTCCGACGGTGCCGACGGCGTCGGGACCACGGTCTCCGGGGTCACCGCGCTGAGGACGCCCTCGTTCGTGTCCAGCGGCGACAGGATCAGGTGCGCCGGCAGGTCGACCTGGGCAGCGGTGCCTCCCTCGGGCACCGCCTCCAGGCGCACCTGGATGCCGTGCTTGGCCGCCAGCCGCGCGACCACGTAGAGGCCCAGCGTCCGGGAGGCGGCGACGTCGATGTCACCGACGTTGTGGAGTCGCTCGTTGAGCTCCTCCAGCTGCCCGGCCGGGATGCCCAGGCCGGAGTCGGTGACCTGCAGTCGCAGCCCGCCGCCGAGCAGCGGCTGGCTGGTCACACGGACCGGCGTGGCCGGTGCGGAGAACTCGGTGGCATTGTCGATGAGCTCGGCCAGCAGGTGCGCGATGTCGTCGACGGCACCGGCGGTGATCAGGTCGGTGGGCATGACGCCGAACTTGACCCGCGGGTACTGCTCGACCTCGCCGACCGCGGTGCGGACCACGTCGAGCACGCCAGCGGCACTGCTCTGCTTGCGCATCTCCTCGACGCCGGCGAGGACCAGGAGGCTCTCGGCGTGCCGCCGGACGCGGGTGGCCATGTGGTCGATGCGGAACAGCGTGCTCAGCTGGTCGGGGTCGCGCTCGCGTTGCTCGAGGCCCTCGATCTCGCCGAGCTGCCGGTCGACCAGCGACTGTGTGCGCCGCGACAGGTTGACGACGATGGTGTCGAGGTTCTGCCGCAGCAGCGCCTGCTCGGCGGCGACCTTGACGGCCGTCGAGTGGACGTCGTTGAACGCCGTCGCGACCTGGCCGATCTCGTCGCGGCCTTCGGCCGACACGGCGTCGGGCACGTCGCGTGCCGCGGCGGGGCCGTCCTTGTGGACCCGGTCGACCAGCGCGGGCAGCTGCGTCTGAGCCGTCTCGAGCGCGGAGGCTCGCAGCCGGCGCAGCGGGCCGATGATGGAGCGCGCCACCACGATGGCCAGGTAGATGGTGAGCGCCAGGACCGCCACGACGGCCGCCGCGCTGAGGATGGCGGTGATTCTGGCGTTGTCGGTCGCCTCGGCCGCCTGCGTGACGACCCGCTCGGCGGACTCGTGCTCGATGTCGCGCAGGCTGTCCAGCCGGGTCGTGGAGGCCTCGTACCACTCCGTCGGCGTCGCACGGACCCGTGCGCCGTTGCGGATGTCACTGCGAGTGTCGGCGACCGCACGGGCGCTGACGAAGATCTGGTTGGAGTAGATGCGGGCCTGCTCGGTGAAGCCGAGACCGCTGATGAACCGGCCCTCGAGCAGCATGTCCTGCTCACCGGCGAGGACGACCGCGAGGTCACGGTCGTTCGCACCGGTGACGGCTCCCTGGGTGATGGAGAACGCGACGACGCCACGCTCCAACGAGGCGGACTCGACCGCCTGGGCGATGTCGGCCATCGCGGAGATGCGCCGGGCCAGCTGGGGGTCGTCGTTCACCGCGCCGGACGCGGTGACCAGGCGCTGCAATGCCTCGGCGAACCGGTGGTAGCCGCTGGTGCCGCCCTGGGAGAACGGCGGGTTCTTGAGGTCGCGCTGCTCGCGGTAGCCGGCCAACCGCTCCATCTCGCGGTCGAAAGAGATGACGGCACCGTTGAAGCCCGCGCCGAGGTCGTCGTCGCGCCGCTCGTCGACCGCGTCGGACAGCGCGGCCAGCGCGGTGTCGGTGGCCGTACGGGCCTCGCCGACCGCGCCGGGACCGGTTCCGCCGTTGTCGGCCAGGCCGGTGACGTCGCGCTCGTCCTGCAGGGCGTCCAGCGCCGACACCGCGGTGAGGCCGACCTCGGCCAGACTCTCGACCCGCGACGCCGTGGTGGCGTCGTCGAGCGCGTTGCGGAAGAACATGGTGCCGAGCACCAGCGTGCCCAGCAACGGCAGGAGGACGAGGGCGGCTACTCGCGAGCGGACGCTGCGGTCGTGCAGGAACATCTGCCACGCGGACTTGGAGCGCTCCCTACTGGACGAAACCCCCTTTGCGCGGCTCGTCTCGGTGGGGCGCAGGTTCGCGCGCGCCCGCTTCGTGGCGCCGTCGTTGCTACGGCGTCCTCGCGCGGTCCGCGTCATCGATGTTCCTTCCTCTGTCTTCCCCGTGACCGCTCAGGGGCGAGCGGCACTAGGCTCCTCATGGCCGCCGACGTGCACCGGGCGGCCGCGCCGCTAGACGACGCTTGCTGCCCGGAAGCGGTATGTCAATAGGCGACCGGTGGGTGAAACACCTCAATCTGGCACACCATCCACCGGAGCATGACGGAAATGGTAGACGAGGCACGTCAAAGTGCCGCACGGTCGAGACGATTCTCATCGCCACCGCTGACGACCGGTCCGTCGGCGTCGTTGCCGCCATCAGGTCTACCCGATCCGCGCGGGAAATGGGAACGGGTGCTCAGGGCCGCCGTCGGCACGACGACCCCGAGCACCCGTGACACCGCAGGTCCGCGACGACCGACGTCCGCTCGCTCAGCGCTCGATCTCTCCATGTCTGCCGGGTCGAGATCTCGGCTTCGCTCGCTGCGGCAGGGGCTTCGCCGCTGGGCGGTGCCCGCCGTGGTGGCGCCCCTACCTTCGCTCGCTCAGCGCTCGATCTCTCCGCGGATGAACTGCTCGACCTTCTCCCGGCACACGTCGTCGGAGTACTGCTCCGGCGGCGACTTCATGAAGTACGACGACGCGGACAGGATCGGCCCGCCGATGCCGCGGTCCAGGGCGATCTTCGCTGCGCGGATGGCGTCGATGACGATGCCGGCGGAGTTGGGGGAGTCCCAGACCTCCAGCTTGTACTCCAGGCTGATCGGGATGTCGCCGAAGTTGCGGCCCTCGAGCCGGATGAACGCCCACTTGCGGTCGTCCAGCCACGCGACGTAGTCGGACGGGCCGATGTGGACGTTGCGCGGCTCAAGGCCGTCCACCAGCTGCGAGGTGACCGACTGCGTCTTCGAGATCTTCTTGGACTCCAGCCGGTCGCGCTCGAGCATGTTCTTGAAGTCCATGTTGCCGCCGACGTTCAGCTGGTACGTCCGGTCGACGGTGACGCCGCGGTCCTCGAACAGCTTGGCCAGCACCCGGTGGGTGATGGTTGCGCCGATCTGGGACTTGATGTCGTCACCGACGATCGGCACGCCGGCCGCGGTGAACTTGTCGGCCCACTCCGCCGTGCCGGCGATGAAGACCGGCAGGCAGTTCACGAAGGCGACGCCGGCCTCGATGGCGCACTGGGCGTAGAACTTGGCCGCCGCCTCCGACCCGACCGGCAGGTAGCAGACCAGGACGTCGACCTTGGCGGCCTTGAGCGCGGCGACGACGTCGACCGGGTCGCTCTCGTCCTCGACGATGGTCTCGCGGTAGTACTTGCCGAGCCCGTCGAGCGTGTGGCCGCGCTGCACGACGACGCCGGTGGGCGGCACGTCGCAGATCTTGATGGTGTTGTTCTCGCTGGCGCCGATCGCGTCGGCCAGATCCTGTCCAACCTTCTTGGCGTCCACGTCGAATGCCGCGACGAACTCGACGTCACCGACGTGGTAGTCCCCGAACTGCACGTGCATCAGGCCGGGGACCTTCGTCGCCGGGTCGGCGTCGCGGTAATACTGCACGCCTTGCACGAGCGAGGCGGCGCAGTTGCCCACGCCGACGATGCCTACACGAACCGAGCTCATCGGCCGTTCTCTCCTTCATATTCGGTGGGGGGCGCCGGTGTCTCACCGGCCCCTGCGCGAGACGCCGTGCCCCGCGCGCGGTCCGCTGTGATGTCGATCGAGCGCTGCTCGGCGGTGATCAGGTCGTCGAGCCACTTGACTTCGCGCTCGACCGACTCCAGGCCGTGGCGCTGCAGCTCCAGCGTGTACGTGTCCAGCCGCTCGCGGGTGCGCGACAGCGACGACCGGAACTGGTCGAGCTTCTCCTGCAGCCGGCTGCGCCGGCCCATCAGGATGCGCATGCGAGTGTCGGCGTCGGCCCGCCCGAAGAACGCGAAGTGGACGCCGAAATGCTCGTCGTCCCAGACCGATGGACCGGTCTGGGCGAGCAGCTCGGCGAAGCGCTCCTTGCCTTCGGGAGTGAGCTTGTAGGCGATCTTGCCCCGGCGTCCGCTGCGGTGCGGGACCTGGGCTGTCGGCACTTCTGGCTGGTCCTCGGCCAGGTAGTTGTGCCGGACCATCGCCTTCAGCGTGGGATACAAGGTGCCGTAAGAGAAGGCGCGCCCCCACCCCAGCAGCGAGTTCACCCTCTTGCGGAGCTCGTAGCCGTGCAGAGGCGCATCATGCAGCAGGCCGAGGATGGCCAGCTCCAACGCCTCCCCACGTTTGCCCACGAGGTACGCTCCCTTGCATCATTGACGGATCGATGTATCGAACCGATACATCACAACGATATCTCGGACGATAGAACGTCACAGCCGCGCACCGCAAGCGACCTGTGCACATCTGCGTGCCGGGCCCGCTCTCCCCACCCACGGTCGGGCGGCTGGATCAGATCGATTGGCGTGATCAAGCGTGGACCGTCGTAGGCTCTGCATGGATCCGGTGCGCCCTGCGGTGCCCGGACGGCCAATGTCCCCGACCCGACCGAGAACTCCGTGACCAATCAAGGCAGACGCCGCGCGGGCGGCCGCGCTGGCGGAAGTGCCGGGCCCACGTCCGCGTCGCGCGGTGGCGTGGGTCCCGGTCGCGACGGCGCCGACGCCACTCGTGCCGACGGCGCGCGCGTCGAGCACATGGACGCGGGTGGCCGGCGCTCCGGGCGGCGGTACGCTGCGAGCAGGTCCGGCAAGAAGGGCGGGCGCCGCCGTGGCTGGCGCCGGTTCGTCTCGTGGAAGGCGTTCGGTCTGTACGCACTGGGCATGCTCTTCCTCGGCGTCACCGGCGTGAGCATCGCCTACGCGCTCACCGACATCCCCGAGGCCAACGACTTCGCCCGGTCCGAAGCGACCATCGTCTACTGGAACGACGGCGAGACCGAGCTGGGCCGCTTCAGCGCCGAGAACCGCGAGACCGTCGACATCTCCGATATCCCGCAGGCCTGCCAGGACGCCGTCGTCGCCGCCGAGGACCGCAGCTTCTACGAGAACAACGGCTTCGACCCCGTCGGCATGGCGCGCGCGGGCATCGGCTACATCCAGAACAACGGCTCGACGGCGGCCGGCGGCGGTTCCACGATCACCCAGCAGTACGTCAAGAACTACTACCTGACCCAGGACCAGACGCTGAGCCGGAAGGTCCAGGAGCTGTTCATCGCGGTCAAGATCGACCAACAGCTGGACAAGGACGACATCCTCGCCTCGTACCTCAACACGATCTGGTTCGGCCGCGGCGTCTACGGCATCCAGACCGCGTCCCGGTCGTACTTCGGCAAGCCGGTGTCGGAGCTCGGCGTGGCCGAGTGCGCCGCGCTCGCCGGCATCCTGCGCTCTCCGACGCGTTACGACCCCACGCTGGGAGCGGAGAACGCCGACCGGTTCCAGGGACGGTTCGACTACGTCATCGATGGCATGGTCGACATCGGCGCGCTCGACGCCGCCGAGGCCGAGACGCTGACGCCTCCTGCCATCGTGCCCGAGCAGAAGACCAACGTGTTCGGCGGACCCAACGGCTACCTGCTGCAGCAGGTCCGCGACGAGCTGCTGGCCAACGGCTTCACCGAGAACGACATCGACACCGGCGGCCTGCGCGTCGTCACCACCTTCGACCCGCAGGCGCAGACCGCCGCCATCCAGGCCGTCGAGGCAGAGCGGCCGCAGGAGGACGCCGACGGGGTCCGCGTCGCGCTCGCGGCGGTCACCCCTGGGGATGGCGCCGTCGTCGCGATGTACGGCGGGCCGGACGCCGTCGAGCAGCCGTTCAACGACGCCGTCGACGGATCGATCCAGGGCGGGTCGACAGTGAAGCCATTCACGCTGGCGACCGCGCTGAGTCAGGGCATCTCGCTCGAGAGCCGATACTCCGGCAACACGCTCACCGATCCCATTCTCGGCCCACCCGTGCACAACCAGGGCGACGAGGAGTACGGCGAGGCCATCGACCTCGTCACCGCCACCGAGAACTCGATGAACACCGCGTTCGTCGACCTCGCCATGGACATCGGGCCGGACAGCATCGTCGACACCATGCTCGCGGCCGGGCTGACGTACGCGCCGGACGAGGAGGCTGAGCTGCGCCTGAACCCCCGCGTCACCATCGGCATCGGACACGTGCGGCCCATCGACATGGCGGAGTCCTACGCCACGCTCGCCGCCGGCGGCCGTCACGCCGACTGGTACACCGTGCGGTCGGTCACCGAGCCCGGCGGCAACGTCCCCTACCGCGTCGACCCGGCGCCGGAGTCGGTGCTCGATGCCGGCGCCGTCGCCGACACCACCTACGCGCTGAGCCAGGTGGTCGAGAACGGCAGCGGTCGTGAGGCGCAGGAGCTTGGCCGCCCGGCGGCCGGCAAGACCGGCACGCACGAGGACCTCACGGCGTGGTTCTCCGGGTACACCCCGCAGCTGGCCGCCAGCGTCGCGATCTTCCGCGGCGATGGTGAGACCGCCGGCACCGTGTCGCTCGACGGCGTCGCGGGCATGGACACCTTCACCGGCGGCCGGTTCCCGGCGCGCATCTGGACCGCGTTCATGACCGCCGCCTTGGAGGGCCAGGAGGTCATGGAGTTCCCCGAGCCGGCCGAGGTCGGCGAGGCGGTGAACCCGTCGCCGACCCCCACGCCGACCCCCACCGCGCCGACGGACGAGCCGACGGACGACAACGGCGAGGGCAACGCCAACGGCAACGACGGTGGCGACGACGAGTCCGGCGACGACGGCGGCGGCACCGATGGCGGCACGGACGGCGGCACAGAAGGCGGCACGGACGGCGGCACGGACGGCGGCACAGAAGGTGGTACCGACTCCGGCGACGACGGCGGCACCGGCAGCGAGTGGGCCGAAGGCGGGGGCACCGAAGGTGGTACCGACGAGCCGACCGAGGAACCGTCCGACCCACCCACGAGCGGCGACGGCAACGCCAACGGTGGCGATTGGGGCGACGGTGGCGGCGATCGCTGACGCCGACGTAGACCACCACCGACCGTGCCCGTGACCCGACCGCGCCCCAACGACGCGGGACCCGTCGCGCCCAGCCGCGACGACCCGCTGGTCGGCGCGGCCAGCCAGTGGGTCGGCGGCCCGATCGGACGGCGTGCTGTCCTGCGCCGGCGGTGGTGGAGCCCGATCCGGATCGCGCTCGCGGTGACTGCCGCCGTACTGGCACTGGGGTTCCTGGCCGACCAGCCCTGTCGTGCGGACGGCTGGGCCGATCGCGACACCGCGATGTGGACGGCGGCCTGCTACAGCGACGTGCCGTTCCTGTACCGCGAGCGCGGTTTCGCCGACGGGCTGTTCGCGTATTGGGACACCCAGCTGGAGTATCCCGTCCTGACCGGTGCGCTGATGCAGGGCTCGGCGTATGTGGCCCAGGCGCTGCAGGACGTATTCGGGCCGGCCGGCGCCATCGCCGGTAGCGTCTGGTTCTTCGACGTGACGGCTGTGCTGATGGCGCTGTCCGCGGCGGTGGTGGTCATCGCCACGGCCCGGACGGTGCCTCGTCGCCCGTGGGACGGGCTGCTCGTCGCGGCGTCACCGGTGCTCCTGCTCAGCGCGAACGTCAACTGGGACCTGTTCGCGGTCATGTTGTGCTCGCTGGCCATCGTCGCGTGGACCCGCGACCGGCCGGTCGCCGCGGGGCTGCTGATCGGCCTGGGCGCGGCGGCAAAGCTCTACCCGGCGCTGCTGCTCGGCCCGATGCTGCTGCTGGCGCTGCGATCGCCGGACCGCCGCGGCGAGCTGGGCTCCGTCGCCGCCGCGACGTCGGCCGCCGTCGTGGCCTGGACCGCGGTCAACCTGCCGGTGGCCGTGTGGGCGCCGTCGGGCTGGCGGGCCTTCTTCGAGTTCAACCGGGATCGCGGGGCGGACTTCGGCTCCACCTGGTTCGCGGTCGACATCCTGGAGCCGGGACTGCTGCCCGAGCGCATCGATTCATTCGTGGTCGGCTCCGCGGTCGTGCTGCTGGTCGCCATCTGCGGGCTGGCGCTCCTGGCGCCCTCGCCGCCGCGGCTCGTCCAGCTCACTTTCCTCGCAGTCGCGGCGTTTTTGCTGGTCAACAAGGTGTGGTCGCCTCAGTACGCGCTGTGGCTGCTGCCGCTGGCGGTGCTGGCCCGGCCCCGGGTGCGGGACCTCGCGATCTGGCAGGCGGCCGAGGTGGTCTACTTCGTGGTCGTGTGGCGTTATCTCGCGACGCTCTACGACCCGGCCGACCCGATGGTGTCCGATCGCACGTACGCGCTGGCGATCCTGCTGCGGATCGCCGGCGTGCTGTGGATCGCCGCGATGGTCGTCCGCGACATGATGCGGCCCGAGCTGGACCCCGTGCGGCCGGTGACGGTCACCGTCCGCCGGCCGGCACCCGCACGCGCACGGCACCGGCGCCGCGGGGCGGCACCGGCATGATCGTCCGGACGGTGCTCGAGCGTCTGCGGCCGATCGAGCGGGACGCGCTGGGCATCTGGCTGGCGAGCCGGGTGTCGATGTGGGTGATCGCCGGCGCCACCGGCTGGATGTTCGTGGCCGAGGGGCAGAACGTCGCGCCGGCGCTGGACCGGTGGCAGCAGTGGGACTTCCACCATTACTGGGGCATCGCCATGTACGGCTACGAGGGCGACCCCACTGGTGTGCCGAACGAGGCGTTCTTCCCCGGCTACCCCGCGTTGCTGTGGCTGGGCCACGAGCTGGGTCTGCGACACGTTCTGGCCGGTCTGATCGTCTCGCTGGTGGCCGGCGCGGTGGCCGCGGTGGCGCTGGGCCGAATCGGTGAGCTCGACGGCGGAACCCGGGTCGGCCGGCTCGCCGTGCTCGCCTGGGTGACCGCGCCGTCGGCGGTCTTCCTGGCCGCGCCGTACACCGAGTCGCTGTTCCTCGCCTGCGCGCTGCCGGCCTGGCTGGCCGCCCGGCGGCAGCACTGGTCGGCCGCCGGAGTCCTGACGGCGCTGTCGTGCACCGTGCGCGTGAGCGGAGTCTTCCTCGCCGCCGCCATCGCGGTGCACTGGCTGGTGACCCGCCGCTCCGCCGAGGCGGACGACGCGCGCGGCCGGTGGAGCTGGGCCGGTTTCGGCTGGCTGTTCCTGCCGCTGGCGCCGCTGCTGGCCTGGTCGGTGTACCTGGAGCAGCAGTCCGGCGACTGGCTGGCCTGGCTGCACGCGCAGTCCGAGGGCTGGGACCGCGAGTTCACCTCGCCGTGGGCGGCGTTCGACCGCACCTGGCAGGCGGCCTTCGGCGGCACCCAGTCACCCGGCTTCGCGTGGATGTTCCGTGCCGAGATCGTCGCCATGCTGATCGGCATCGTGTTGACCATCGCGCTGGTGAGGTGGCGGCGCTGGGGCGAGGCCACCTGGGTTGGCCTGCAGATCATCGCGTTCGGTACCTCCACCTGGTACTTCTCGGTGCCGCGGGCGACGCTGCTGTGGTGGCCGCTGTGGATCACGATCGCGTTGCTGGCCGAACGCCGGCGGTGGGTGCTGTGGGCGTATCTCGCGGTGAGCGTGCCGCTGATGGCGGTCTGGGCGGCGGCGTACCTCACCAGCCGCTGGGCCGGCTGATCGGGTGGCTCAGTCGTCCCACACCAGCCGGTCGAACGTCGTCGTCGTGAAGCGCACCTCGACCTCGACCTCGTCGCCCACGGCCGGCGGGGTGACGCCGTCGGGCAGCCAGATCATGGAGCACTGCATGTGCGGCGGCTCGGCGAACCAGCGCTGCTTGCCGGCGACGCGGAACGGTGAGAGCGCGCGTCCCATCGACTGCAACCCGCCGCGGGCCAGTGCGGCGGCCCGCTGCCGGGCGGTGGCCGCCGACGTGGGCGCCTCCAGGGCGACGCCGTGTGCCGTCCCGCCGGTGACGACGACGACGTGGCCGTCGCGGCGGGCCTGGCGCTGCCGGTAGCCGTAGGGCTCGCCGCGTCGCAACCGGTGCACGTCGAGCACGGTGGCGTGGACGATCAGCGCGTCGCGGTCGCCGAGCCACAGGTCGGTGCCGACCCGCAGCCGCACCGTCGCGGCGGTTTCACGACCGAGCGCCGCCGCGCGGTCCGTCGACAGGTGGCTGACCCACAGCGTGCGCGCGCCGCCGCCGTCGTCGTCGGGGACGGCTGAGAACGCCGCCTCGGCGAGGGTTCGCGCCTGCGCCGCATGGTCGCCGGACAGCGGCAGGTGCAGGGCGAAGCCCTCGAACCGGACGCCGTCGAGCAGGCCGGCGATCGCGGGCAGCTCGGCCGGCTCGATGCCATGCCGGCGCATGCTGGTGATCACCTCGACCACGACCCGCGGCCGGCCCGGGCCTTCGGCGAGCCGGCGCAGGTCGTCCAGGCGCGAGACGGTGTGCACGACGTTGTCGTCGTCGGCCGCCGGCAACCAGGGCCGCCACGGCGTCAGCACCAGCACGTCGCCGGCGAACGGCCCGGTCACCGCCGCGAGCTCCTCGTACGTCCCCACCGCCAGTGTCGGCACGCCCAGCTTCGCCGCCTCGGCGGCCAGTACCGGGTTGCCGAAGCCGTAGCCGTTGCCTTTCGCGACCGGCACGACGGTGACGCCGGCAGCGGCCGCGTCGTCGACCAGGCGGCGCACCCGCTCGCGCCAGCGGACTCCGTCGATCTCCAGGGTCAGCGGCATGGTTTTCAGCCCCGGCGCTTCATGTAGAGGTCGAAGGCGGAGTACAGGACGCGCGAGATGGGCAGGTCCCACTCGCCGACGTACTCGACGGCATGGCCGCCGGTGCCCAGCTTGAACCGGATCAGCCCGGCATGCGGGTCGTCCTCGGCCAGGGTGTCGGTGATGCCGCGCAGGTCGTAGACGGCGCAGCCGTCGGCGATGGCGTCGCGGATCATCTGCCACTGGACGGCGTTGGAGCCGCGCACGTCCCGCTTGGCGGTCGACGACGCGCCGTAGGAGTACCAGGCGTGCGCGCCGACCCTCGTCATGGTGGTGGCGGCGACCAGGTCGCCATCGTGGTGGGCCAGGTAGAGCCGCAGCCGGTCCGGCGCCTCCGCCGTCATGGCCTCCCACATGCCCTGGAAGTAGGAGATGGGCCGAGGGGTGAAGCCGTCGCGCTGCGCGGTCTCGGCGTAGAGCTCGTGGAAGGCGGGGATGTCGTCCGCGCCGCCCTGGGTGACCGTGACGCCGGCCTTCTCGGCCTTCTTGATGTTGCGCCGCCACAGCTGGTTGAAGCCGCGCAGGACGTCGTCCTCGGACCGGTCCTCGAGCGGGAGCTGGAAGACGTGCCGCGGCTGACCCGCCGCGAACCCGTCGGCGATGGCCGGTGGGCGCCAGCCGGCGTCGGTCAGCTGCCGGGTCAGCGCGGCGCCGCCGGAGGTCGTCTCGTCGGCGGGGACGTCGTCGAGCCGCTTGACGTCAGGGTCGGCCAGAGCGGCCTTGAGGGTCGCGTTGTGCCAGCGCCGGGTGATCACCATCGGGCCCATGCGCAGCCCGAACGCACCCTGCGACTTGACGTGCTCGACCAGCGGCGTGAGCCAGCGCTGCAGGTCACCGGCCGCGGCGATGCCGGCCCAGTCGAGGCTGGGTCCCTCCGGGATGTAGGCGAAGTAGCGCCGTACACGCGGCGCCTGGCGGTAGAGCACCAGGCCGACACCGACCAGGGTGTCGCCGGCGAACCAGCCGACCGGCTGGGACCGCCAGTCCCGCTTGACCACGCCCCACGCCGGTGTCTGGAGGAACGAGACCGAGGACCGGTCCTGGATCGCCGCGAGGTGCTGCTCGGTGGAGATCTCACGGACGGCGAGGGCGGGGGCTTGCATCACGGGGGCGAGGCTACCCGTTCGCGTCCGGCGGGATTCACGGCCTGCGGTTGAACTCGGCGTCGATCTCGAGCGTGACCTTCTTGCCGATGAGGACGCCGCCGGTCTCGAGGACGCCGTGCCAGGTGAGACCCCACTGCTGACGGTTGATCTCGGTGCTCGCGCTCAGCCCGATCACCTGTGCGCCCCAGGGGTCGAAGCCGACGCCATCGAAGCTGGCCGCGAACCGCACCGGGTTGCTGCGGTCACGGATGGTGAGGTGGCCGTCGAGGGTGAACTCGTTACCGGTCACGTGCTGGATGCCGGTGGAGCGGAACGTCAGCTCTGGGTGGTTCTCGACGTCGAAGAAGTGGTCGGAACGCAGCAGGGCGTCGCGGTCGGACTGGCCGGTGGAAAGGCTCGCGGTCTTCACGACGACCTCGACGCTGGACGCCGTCGGGTCCTGACCCAGGTGCAGCGTGGCCGTCACGTCCTCGAACCGCCCCCGGACCGTGACCACCTTGAGCTGGGTGGCGACGAAGCCGACGTTGGCGTGCGCGGGATCGAGCGTGAAGGTACCGGGGGCCGGGATGGTGAGGCCGTTCCACGGGTGGACCTTCCGGACCGCTTTCGCCTCGGACATTTCGCGATGCCCTTTCGTTCGGTGGCGCACGAGCGAATTACTTTAGGATTCAATAATTACGTCGTCAACAATTGTTAGCATCAACAGTATGGCGACGCGGAGAATCATCGACGACGACCGGCTCACCGCCGTAGGACTTCTCGTCGAGGTGCATCGAGGGCTGACGAACAAGTTCGCCACCGGGCTGTCCAAGCACGGCCTGTCCGAGAACGAGCTCGAGATCCTCCTGCGGCTGGGGCGCACGCCAAACTGCCAGCTGCGCATGAGTGACCTCGCGGCCCAGACCAGCCTGACGACCAGCGGCGTGACCCGGGTCGTGGACCGCCTGGAGCGGGCCGGCCTGGTCGAGCGGCGCAGCTGCGAGAGCGACCGGCGCGGCACTTGGGCGGTGCTCACCGAGTCGGGCCTGGCGCGGGTGTCGGCGGCCGTGGCCGATCACATCGAGGACGTCGAGCGGTGGTACACCGGGCTGCTCACCGAGAAACAGCTGGCCGGGCTGATGGAGGCGCTGCGGATCGTCCGCGACACCGTGCGCCCCGAGGCCGTGGCCGGCGTGGCCGAGGCGGCGGTCGCAAAGACCGTGCGCACGGTGGGCTGACGACCGCACTGGTCGCTGCCGCTGGCTGCGAGCGTCCACGGACACCCCCTAGGCCGAGGCGAGCTGACTCATCAGGTAGGCGACGTCGTCGGCCTGCCCCTCGTGCGGGGTCTCGACGACGGCGTCGGTGCCGGCGGCCTTGACGACGGCGACGATGGCCGGGCCGCCGATGGTGCCGGTGTCGAGGTTGGCGTGCCGGTCGGCGCCAGAGTCGAACGGGTCGCGGCTGTCGTTGGCGTGCACGAGGTCGATGCGCCCGGTGATGGCCTTCGTCTTCTCGACCATGTCGGCCGGGTCGATGCCGGCGGCGAAGGCGTGACAGGTGTCGAGGCAGAAGCCCAGCCCGAACTCGCCGACCGCGTCCCACAGCATGGCCAGCCGGTCGAGCTTGCGGGCCATGGCGTAGTCGCCACCCGCTGTGTTCTCGATGAGCACCGGCACCTTGGCGTCCAGGCGCTCGGCGCACTTGCGCCAGTTGTCGGCGCCGACCCGGGAGTCGTCGCCCTTCAGGACGTGCCCGCCGTGCACGACGACGCCCTTCGCGCCCACCTGCTCCGCGACGTCGACGTGCTGCTGCAGGATCTTGCGGCTCGGGATGCGGATGCGGTTGTTCGTGGTGGCGACGTTGACCACGTACGGAGCGTGGACGTACACCGTCAAGCCGGCGGCCTCGGCGTCGGCACGCAGAGCCTCGGCGCCGCCCGGGTAGGTGAGCTTGGGCGCCTTCCAGTCCTGCGGGTCGCCGAGGAAGATCTGCACGGTGGTGGCGCCGTACGCCTTCGACTCGGTGATGGGGTCGCCCTGCTTGACATGGGCTCCGATGCGCTGCTCGACCATGACCTCAGACGCTACCGCGCCCCAACGACACCCGCCCGCACCCCGCCGCCCCCGTCCTGAAATTGATCACGTTCAGCACGAGATCTCGTGTCCCACCATGCTCGTAGGCCTGGTGATGCACGGGAACGCCTCGTGATGTAGTCGCCTCGGCCGTTCATTACAGTGCCGGGATGAGCGACGGGACGAGCTGGCGCGACGAACGGCGCGAGGCGCTGGCGGCCCAAGCCGCGGCGCTCGAGCGGCAGCGCGCCGCCGAGATCGCTCGAGCCCGCCGGCTCCTCACCGATTTCGCCACCGCCATGACCGAGCGCGGTCTGGCCCCGCACGCGCTGCGTGCCAGGAGCGCCGGCGGCGCAACCTACCGAACCGGACTGATTGGCTGGTACATCCGCCGCAACCACGCCCTCGCCGTCGGCATGGACGGCGAGTTCTACGTCCTCGATGTGCCGGCGCGGCTCGGCGGCCGACTGCGCGGGGTGACGGTCGAACCGTCGGACCCACCGCTGCAGGTGGGCCGCGGCGCACGTGACGGCGAGTCGATGCCGCTGGACGAGTTGCTCCGCCAGCGGCTCGACGCCGGCTCCGACTTCCCGTGACGCGCCGGCGCGACAGCCGCTCGGCCGGGTCAGGTGGAGGGCCTCGCGTGTAGTCATCACCAGGTTTTCCCGTGCACACCGTGCCTACACGCATGGTGCGACACGAGATTTCGTGCCGAACGTGATCATTCGGAACCGGGTCGAGGGCTGTGGACAACGGAATCGGTGTTTGGGCCGATCGCTGGTAACCTTTCTGACGGCCTGGTCACGTACGACCTACGTGCGTCCGACCGGGCCATCGACGTTAGCCCTCCTGCCACGGAGAGACCGTGGCCGCGAAGACCACAGGAGGTGATCCGGCATGCGTCGTTATGAGGTCATGGTGATCCTGGACCCCGAGTCCGAGGAGCGCACCGTCGCACCCAGCCTCGAGCAGTACCTGGGTGTCGTACGCGAAGCCGGTGGCTCGGTCGAGAAGGTCGACATCTGGGGCCGCCGCAAGCTCTCGTACGAGATCGGCAAGAAGAGCGAGGGCATCTACGCGGTGCTCGACGTCACGTGCGAGGCCGACACCGTGGCAGAGCTCGACCGCCAGCTCGGTCTGTCCGAGTCGGTGCTGCGTACCAAGGTCGTTCGGCCTGAAGCCCACTGAGAGGGACCTTTAGCCATGGCAGGCGAGACCGTCATCACGGTTGTCGGGAACTTGACCGACGACCCTGAGCTGCGCTTCACGCCCAGCGGTGCCGCGGTCGCGAACTTCCGCGTCGCGTCCACGCCGCGCACATTCAACCGGCAGACCAGCACGTGGGAGGACGGCGACCCGCTGTTCCTCTCGTGCTCGGTGTGGCGGCAGGCGGCCGAGAACGCCGCCGAGTCGCTGCAGCGAGGCATGCGCGTGGTCGTCACCGGCCGGCTCAAGCAGCGCTCGTACGAGACGCGCGAGGGTGAGAAGCGCACGGTCGTCGAGCTCGACGTCGACGAGATCGGCCCGAGCCTGCGCTACGCCACCGCGAAGGTGACCCGCACCCAGCGCTCCGGCGGTGGTGGCGGCAGCTTCGGTGGCGGTGCGCCGCAGGGCGGCGGCGGCAACGACCCGTGGGCCACCCCGTCCGGCGGCAACCCGCCGCAGGGCGGTGGCGGCAACGACCCGTGGGGCGCCCCGGCCGGTTCGCCGGCCGAAGAGCCCCCGTTCTGACCTGAACTCACGAACTACCCATCCCGGTCCGCCGCGGCCAGCGAGGCGACCGGGCTCCCCGAAGGAGGAGCACCGCGATGGCAAAGCCCCCGCTGCGCAAGCCGAAGAAGAAAGTTTGCGCATTCTGCAAGGACAAGGTCGACTACGTCGACTACAAGGACACGTCGCTGCTGCGGAAGTACATCTCCGACCGCGGCAAGATCCGTGCCCGTCGGGTGACCGGCAACTGCACCCGGCACCAGCGCGACGTCGCCACGGCCATCAAGAACGCCCGCGAGATGGCGCTGCTGCCCTACACCTCGACGGCTCGCTGAGGAAGGTGAGGGACGCATGAAGCTCATTCTCACTCAGGAGGTCCCGGGGCTCGGTGCCGCCGGCGACGTCGTCGAGGTCAAGGACGGCTACGGCCGCAACTACCTCATGCCGCGCGGGTTCGCGATCTCGTGGACCAAGGGCGGCCAGAAGCAGATCGACGACATCCGCCGTGCCCGTCAGACCCGGGAGTTCGCCGACCTGGACGCCGCGCGCGAGGTGAAGACGCGCCTGGAGTCCAAGCCGGTCACCATGGCAGCCAAGGCCGGCGACACCGGCCGCCTGTTCGGCGCCGTGACGGCGGCCGACATCGCCTCCGCGGTCACCGCGGCCGGCGGCCCGGCCATCGACAAGCGGCGCATCGAGGTGGGTGCGCCCATCAAGAGCGTCGGGTCGCACAGCGTCACCGTGCGGCTGCACCCCGAGGTCGCGGCGAACGTCCGGCTCGAGATCGTCCCGACCTGACGTCGCCTGCCCGAAGGGCTCGCCCCGGCACACCGCCGGCGGCGAGTCCTTCGTGTATGCCGGCCGGTCGCACGACCCCAGTCCACCCGCGTTCACCAGCGGCGCAGGGTTTGGGCGGCGCCGGAATGGGAACCAGGTGGATGACGCATACGTTTTCGGGATAGGCCACCTACGACGGAGTCGGCACTCCCCATGCAAGACAGAGACCTCGCGAGCACCCGGACCCGCATCCAGGACGTCGCACTCGAGCTGTTCGCCGAGCGCGGGTACGACAAGACGTCGCTGCGCGAGATCTCCGAGCGCCTCGGCATGACGAAGGCCTCGCTCTACTACTACTTCAAGAGCAAGGACGACATCGTCCAGAGCATCGTCGACGACCTCCTGGCCGCGGTCGACGATATCGTCGACTGGTCACGCACGCAGACCCCGACGCCGCTGGCCCGTCGCGAGCTGATCGAGCGATACAGCAAGGTCATCCGCAGTCAGGGCGCGCCGCTGTTGCGGTTCATCATGGAGAACCAGCCGGCCATGCGGGTGCACAAGGCCGGTGAGGCCATGCGCAGCCGGATGCAGGAGCTTTTCGACTTCATCACCGACCCCGCCGACCCGCTACCGGTCCAGCTCTGCAGCCGGATGGCCTTCTATACCCTGCACAGCAGCCCGGTCGTCATGGGCGACGTCGACGCCTCACCGGAGGACATCTTCGACGCCGCCTGCGACGTCGCGTTGTCGATGCTCCCCGATGAGTCCGGGCGGACGGAGCCGGCGGAGGGCACGCGCGGCTAGCCGGCCTGCGACAATCAGCCCCGTGGGACTGCTGCGCGGGATCCGGGCGCCCTGGGACGCCCGGGCCATGGTCCGCCGAGGATTGCACCTGCTGCTCGGCGGCGTGATCCTGATCCCGTACGTCCTGCTGATCGTGGGTTTCGTCCAGCTCTTCGCCGACCCGGAAGTCCCGAAGGTGCCGGTCGCCATCCTGGCCGCGGTCACACTCGTGATCGGAACCGTTCCCCCGTTCCTGCCGGCGTTGCGGGCGCTGGAGATCACCGCGTCGCGCAACCTGCTCGACGCCGACCTGCCCGACCCCGTCGCCGACCCGCCGTGGGAGAGCAGGCTGTTCGGTGCCGGCTGGTACGTGATGCACCTGCTCGCCGGCGGCGTCGCCCTGGCGGCCATCGTGTCCGCCTCGCCGATCGCGGTGATGCTGCTCATGCGCGGGTTCGGTGCCGGCGACGGCTGGGGCGACTCAGTCTCGCTGGCGCCGTTCGACGGGGTGTACGGCGGGTGGGCGGTCGCCGTCGGCCTCGTACTCGTCCTCGGTGTCCTGTACCTGATCGCCGGGCTGGGCGCGCTGCTGGCGAAGTTCGCGCCGCTGCTGCTCGGCCCGTCGCAGGCCGAGCTCTTGATCGCCCTGGAGACCCAGGCCGAGGAGTTCGCCGAGCGCAACCGGCTGGCGCGCGAGCTGCACGACTCCGTCGGCCACGCATTGACGGTGACGACTCTGCAGGCCGCGGCGGCGCGGCGGGTGCTTGACACCGACCCGGAGTTCGCCCGCCGGGCACTGCTCGCCGTCGAGGAGGCCGGTCGCGCCGCGATGACGGAGCTCGACCACGTGCTCGGCGTGCTGCGCGCCGGCGGCAACGCACCGAGCCCGGACGCGTCGCCGCAGCGCACCCTCGCCGACCTGCCCCAGCTGATCGACGACACCCGGGCCGCCGGGGTGCTGCTGGAGAGCGACGTCCAGGGCGACCTCGCGGCGCCCCCACCGGTGCTGTCGCGAGAGGCATTTCGCATCGTCCAGGAGGCGCTGACCAACGCTGTCCGGCATGCGGGTCCGGTGCCGGTCCGGCTGGTCGTCGAGGCTACGCCCGCCGGCTTGGACATCGACGTGTCCAACCCGCTCCCGGCGGCGACGGCGTCAGGTCGCCCACCGCGCCCGCCGCGGCCGAATGGCGGGCGCGGCCTGCGCGGCATGCGCGAGCGGGTGCGGCTGCTGCGTGGAGAGCTGTCGGCGGCCGCCGACGGCGACGTGTGGCGCGTCCGCGTCCACCTGCCGACCCGGGATGGTGACCGGTGACGACGACCGTGCTGCTGGTGGACGACGAGCCGCTGGTCCGCGCCGGCCTGCGGGCCATCATCGACGCCGAGCCCGACCTGGACGTCGTCGGTGAGGGATCCGACGGTGCCGAGGTCGGTCCGCTGGTGGCGCGGCTGCGGCCGGACGTCGTGCTGATGGACGTGCGCATGCCCGCGGTCGACGGCATTCAGGCGACCCGGCTGCTGACCAGGCACGACGACCCGCCGCGCATCCTCGTCGTCACCACGTTCGAGAACGACGACAACGTGTACGAGGCGCTGCGCGCCGGTGCCCAGGGGTTTCTGCTCAAGAGGGCCCGGCCGGAGGAGATCGTGCAGGCCGTCCGGCTGGTCGCCGGCGGCGACTCCCTGCTGTTCCCGGCCGCGATCCGCCAGCTGGCGGCGGCGCACGCGGGCCCGGACGGCGACGCGCTCACCCACGCCGGGTTGAGCGACCGCGAGGCCGAGGTGCTACGGCTGATGGCGGCCGGGCTGTCGAACGCCGAGATCGCCGGGCACCTCGTCGTCGGTGTCGAGACGGTGAAGACGCACGTCGGCAACGTGCTGACGAAGCTCGGTGTCCGCGACCGCACTCAGGCGGTCATCGCGGCCTACGAGTCTGGGTTCATCAGCCCGCGCTGACCGACCTGGCCCCGGTGGCGCCGCTCGGGGTCGGTTCCCCCGGCCGGGGGAGCGGCGTCACCGTCCGGCGGGAGGTCCGGACCCCGTGCGTCGGACATCGTCGAGGTATGAGCGAGACGATGACCAGACAGCAGGCACCGGCCCGGCGTGCTGGGGTGTGGCACCGGTGGCCGGTGTGGACTCCGTGGGCGGCGACGGTGTGGGCGGCCGGGTACGCGGCCGTGGCGCTGGGCTGGACGTTCACCGGGATGGGTTACCCGATGAACCGCGGCGGCGACGCGGACCTGATGGCGCTGCTCGGTGACGTGCCGGCCGATGTCGGCGCGCCGCTGTTCGCGGCGGTGGCGTTGGCGGCAGCCGCGGTGGGCGTTGCGACGGTGCGGACCGGCCCGGCCGTGTCGCCGGGCCGCCGGCGCCTCACCCTGGCCTTCGGGACGATCCTCTCCGCGACGCTGCTGCTGGCCGTGCCGGACACCCGGGCGCTGGCGCTGGTCGGTTACGTGCCGATGCTCGTCGTCACGGCGCCGTTCGACCCGGAGCTGCGCGATCAGCTGGGCGAGGCCCTCAGCCCGGGGTACCTTCACCAGGCCGCCGCGCTGGTCGGCGGCTTCCTGTGGGCCGCCGCGACACTGGCCTACGCCCGCCGGACCGCCGGAACGTGCCGGTGGTGCGGTCGCGGCGACCGACTCCGGACCTGGACCACGCCCCAGGCGGCGGCCAGGTGGGGCCGCCCGGCGGTGTACGTCGCCGCGGTCATCCCGGCGCTCTACGCCGTGACCCGGTGGATCTGGGTGGCCGGTGTTCCGCTGGGGATCGACGAGGACCTCCACGCCGAGGGGATGACCGACGGCTCGCTCTGGTCCGGCGCCTGGCTCGCGTCGTTCGCGCTGGTGGGGACCGTGCTGACACTGGGGCTGGTGCAGCGCTGGGGCGAGGTCATCCCCCGCTGGGTCCCGGTCCTGCGTGGCCGGCCGGTACCGGTGGGGCTCGCGGTGGGGCCGGCGGCGGTGGTGGCAGCGCTGGTCACGTCGGGCGGGCTGGGCCTGATCAAGGCGAGCCGCGCCGACGGAGCGTTCACCCTGGACGCCGACGGCTGGGCCGCGGTCGGACCGGCGATGCTGTGGCCGCTGTGGGGCGTGGCGCTGGCCGCCGGCACGCTGGCGTACTACCTGCGCCGGCGCGGGCAGTGCGCGGAATGCGGCCGCTCCTGATCACGGGGGAGCGGGCGCGCTTACGATGGCGGCATGCTTGTTGCCTTCTCCGTCGCCCCGTCCGGCACCGGCGAGTCCGTGTCGGAGGCGGTGGCCGACGCCGTCGCCGTCGTCCGCGAGTCCGGCCTCCCCAACGGCACCGATTCCATGTTCACCACCATCGAGGGTGAGTGGGACGAGTGCTTCGACGTGGTCCGGCGGGCCTGCGAGGTTGTCGGCCGGCACGGCAGCCGGGTCAGCCTGGTGCTCAAGGCCGACATCCGCCCGGGTCACACCGGCGAGATGACCGGCAAGGTAGAGCGACTGGAGGCCGCTCTCGCCCGCAAGACCACCGACTGACCGGCGTGGCGTCAGGGCGACGTCGGTGTCAGCCCGCGCAGCAGTGCGGCCTGACGCAGGTCGTGGCGGAACCGATCGAGGCTGGACAGCGTGTACATGCCGTCGATGGAGCCGTTCGCCCACAACGCGTGGATGCGCCGCAGGTCGGACTGGCGGCTCTTCCAGCCGATGCCGTCGATGACCGCCATGATGAACTGCCGCGGCATCCTGACCTCGGCCATCTCCTCGATCTCGCGCACGGCGTCGGTGAGTTTGGAGCCGGTGGAGTCGAACCCTTTGGCCGCGACCGCGATGTGCGCGTCGGCGGACTCCGGGATGACGAGGTCGCACGGCGCGGTGCGTCCGTTGCGGCCGACGAACTTGGTGCGGGTGCGGCACGGTAGCCCGAGGTCCATGGCGATGGCCTCGATCTCGTCCTCGATCTTGCGGCCGGAGCGGCCGGCGCGCTTGGCGGTGCCGCGAGTGCCCGCGCGGGCGATGAGGACGTCGCCGAAGTCGTAGGTGCGGTGCCGCTGGACGGTGACGAGCCGGACGAGGTCGAGGTCGGTGTCGAGACGCTCGATCAGCTCGACCGGACGCTGCCGGGCGAGGGTGATCCAGCCGGACGTGCCGAACCAGTCCTTCAGCGTGTTCTTGAGCTTCTCCTGCGACAGGCCGACGGACAGGCCGAGCACGTCGACCCACGCGGGATGCTCGGTGACCCACGCGGCGAGCGACGCCACCGATACGTCGTCGACGGCGGCCAGGCTCGCGGCGGCCGCCTTGATGTTGGCGGCTTCCGGCGACGCCGCGGTGGGGTCGACGTGCGCGGACAGCCGGCCGAGCGAGGTGAGGTACTCGTCGAACGCGGGGACGTCGGGCACGCTCACCGCCCGATGAAGATGTACTCGGAGGCGAAGCGCCGGCGCGCGGAGGTGTGCGTGCCGAACGAGTAGACGTGGTCGACGGTGCGGACCTCGACGTCGCGCTTCACCTCGGCCAGCAGGTCGCGGATGACCGCGGCGTCGGGCACCGCGTTGGATGAGTACGACAGCACGATGGTGGAGTCCTTGAACTTCTTGAACAGCCGGCGCAGCGCCTCGGTGACGGTGCGCTTGTAAGAGAACGGGGTGTACTTCTTGACCAGCTTCTTCGTCCGGGTGTTCTCCATGATCGTCTGGCCACGCCAGTAGACGGACAACCCTTCGAGGAAGTGGTAGCGCTTGATGTAGCAGTTGTCGTCGCGTGGCGGCGCGTACGGCGGGTCGAGGTAGACGAGGTCGATGCCCTCGGCCGGCAGGTCGAACACATCGCCGACCACGGCGCGGTGCGGCAGGCCGTTGTCGAAGACCATGTGGTTGTACGCGGCGGCGGTCTCGCCGAAGTGCTCGCGCAGCGGCAGTCGGAGGTCGCGGCGGCCGTCGTCGTAGCGGAGGTCGGTGACGGTGAAGACGCCGCGGGGCTGCTTGCGGGCGGCGGCGAGCACCAGGGCGGAGATGGCGAGGTCGCGCTTGACCGGCTCGAGCCGGTCGATGTGCGACCAGGCGGAGTCGAGGAACCGGCGGTCGTCCGGGGTGAAGTAGAGACCGTCGAACGTGCGCTGGATGAAGTCGCGGCCGTCGGCGGTCGGGCCACCGATCAGCTCGACGTCGGCGGGGGTCAGCAGGGTGCCGTGGTTGACGACGGTGGCGCGGGAGATGACGGCGGGGAAGGCCAGGAAGTCGTTGGTGGTGACCTGGTAGCCCATCGCCTTCATCAGGTAGGCCACGACGCCGCTGCCGGAGAACGCGTCGAGCGAGGTGCGGCCGCCGATCTCGGCGAACACGTCGGCCAAGTGGGGGACGATGCGGTACTTCGACCCCATGTACCGGAGCCGGGGGAAGTCGCCGGTGCGCGCGACGGCGACAGCGGGATCGTCCCGGGCGGACGGCTCCGGCAGCACGCTCACGCGGTTCATCCTCTCTCACCAGGGCGACGACACCTGGCCGGCTCGCCGAACACCGAGTGTGCCAGGTGGGTCCGACAACCACGCCGCAGGAAGAGAGTCAGTAGCCGGGTCCGCGCTGCGCCCGGCGGTTCGGCGGGAGTGTGTAGGCGGGCAGCATCCAGCCCCGTTCGGCGGCCAGCTGGGAAGCGACGTCGAACTCCTCGGCGCGGCCAGGGCCCCACGGCGGTGAGAGCGCGTCAGCCGCGGCGGAAGATCTGCGCCAGCACCCGCAGCGCCAGGATCGCGCTGATGACCAGCATGTTGTAGCCGATCAGCGCGTAGAGGCCGACCTCGTCGGTCAGTTGCGGGCCGCCGCCGGTGCCGATCAGCAGGACCGCCATGACGCCGGTGGTCGCGGCTAGGAACGTCAGCAGCACCTCGTGCAGCATGCTCCGCAGCACGGCGCGGTCGCGCTCGTCGGCGAGCAGTCGGATGTTGATGCCGAGCCGCCCGTGCTCGGCCGCGCTGGCGATCCGCTCGATCCGGCGCGGCAGCCGGCGCAGTATCGGCAGTAGCGCCGCGAGCTCCTCGGTGGCCGCCTGCTTGAGCCGGTCCGGACTGTACTGCTCCTCCACGTAGCCGCTGGCCAGCGCCCGCGCGTTGCCCATGAGGTCGAAGCGCGGGGTGAGCCGGGCCAGCGTCCCTTCCGCGGTGGCCAGGGCCCGGAACACCGCGGCGATCTCCGGCGGGATGGCCAGCCCGTGGTCGGCGACGACGCGGAACAGGTCGCCGAACATGCGGATGCCGGTGCTCACCCTGGGTCCGCTGGTGTGCCGTGCCATGAAGCGGCCGAGGTCGCGCTCGAGTGCCTGCTGGTCGATCTCGTCCGGGCGCGGGACCAGTTCGAGCAGGGCGTCGCTGACCGCCAGCGGGTCGCTGCGGTCCACGCCGACGAGCAGCCGCTGCAGCGCGTCGCGCAGGGCGCCGTCGAGCCTGCCGACCGAGCCGAAGTCGAGCAGCCCGAGCCGGCCGTCGTCGAGGACGAAGATGTTTCCGCCGTGCGGGTCGGCGTGGAAGATGCCGTCGAGGACGATCTGGCGCAGCAGGCAGTCCAGCAGCGCGGTGGCCAACTCGTCACGGTGCAGGCCGCGTTCCTCGATCACCTGGTCGGCCCGGTTCAGCGGGGTGCCGTCCAGCCGGTCCATCACCAGCACCTTCTCGGTGCACAGGGCCCGGTGCGGCTCTGGGAGGACGACGTCGGGCTGCCGGTTCGCCGACGCCGCGACGGCGGCGATGTTCTCCGCCTCGATGCGGTAGTCCAGCTCCTCCCGGATGGCGTCGGCTAGCCCGGCGGCCAGCGCCCTGACGCCCATGCGCCGTCCCCACCGGGTTCCGGTGTCCAGCCTGGCGGCCAGGCGTGCGGCGATGTCGAGGTCGCGCTCGACCACCGGACGGATGCCCGGGCGCTGCACCTTGACGACGACCTCGGCGCCGGTGTGCAGACGGGCCAGGTGCACCTGCCCGACCGACGCCGCGGCGAGCGGCTGCGGCGAGAACTCCGCGAACACGTCCTCGACCGGTGCGCCCAGCTCGCTGACCAGCACCGGCTCGATCTGCGACCACGGCACGGGTGCGGCGTCGTCCTGCAGCCGGGACAGCTCGGCGGCGACCTCGGCCGGCAGCACGTCGCGGCGGGTGGCGAGGATCTGGCCGAGCTTCACGAACGTGACGCCGCCGGCGTTGAGGGTGGTGGCCAGCGCGCGGCCGAGCTGGGAGCGGCCACTGGGCGCGTCGAGCGCGTCGTCCCGCGTGCCGCGCACGTACGAGCCCAGGCCGTGCCGCATCGCGATGCCGACGATCTGCCAGTACCGCCGGGTGCGCCGCATCCGGGCGAACAGGCCGCGACCCCACACCAGCGGTGGCGGCAGCGACCCCATCGGCACGAACGCCTCGATGACCACGAGGAAGGCCATCGACGCGAGGATCGTGCAGACGCCGCCCAGCAGCGCGAACCAGAACGCCACCGGCCCCTGGCTCTGGTCGAACTCGCCCGGCGCGATGGTGAACTGGCCCATCATCGCATACATGATCATCGGTCCCACCACCAGCGCGAACGCGCCGGTCAGCAGGAGCCGGAACAGTCCGAGCCGGACGCCCAGCAGCCGCTGGGCGAGCAGCCCGAAGATCAGCACCGTGATGACGGTGAAGGTCGCGACGAACGGGAATGCCAGCAGGTCCATGACGGGTCAGGTCCCCCTCGGGTGTGGCTCGCGGTCCGGCGCCAGTGTGACAGGCACCGTGACCGCGTGCCGCAGCCCTGGGGTCGGCCGACGCCGTGGGGTCCGCTTCCGGGTCGTCGGCAACCTCATGGGGGCTGTCGTTGCGGACCGTCGAGCGGCGGGTCCGGGCACTCATGGACGCCGCCGGCGCCGACACCCGGCTGCAGCTTGGGTTCCCGGCCGCCCGTCGCGGCTGGGCGCCCTGACCCCGTCGTGCTCACCAACCCACGGATCAGGCCGGGGAACCGCGAAATGATCACGTTCAGCACGAGATCTCGTGTCGAACCAGGATTACAAGCATGGTGCGACACGAGATCTCGTGCTGAACGTGATCATTTGAAGGTCCGCCGGGGGACGGGGGCAGCCGCGGATGGGGGAGGTG
>NZ_SMKZ01000068.1 GCF_004349065.1 Jiangella asiatica | reverse complement strand
GCCTACCTGGACTCACACAGCTTCGACCTCGACGCCGCCGCGGCCATGCTCGACGCCGCCGGCGGCCCCCGCCAAGCCGTCGCCGGCGTCGGCGACGAACCCGGCGCCATCGAAATCCTCCAAATCATCCAAGCCGACCTGGACAAGATCGGCTTCGAGCTCACCATCGAGCCCATGGAACAGACCAGGTTCCTCGACGCGCTCATCGCGAGCGAGCTGCAATGCGCCATCGGCGCTCAGCCCAACAACCTGCAGAGCCCATCCCTGATCTCGCGGCCCCGACAGATGCTGGCAAGTGCCGACAACGTGATCATGCGCGATGCCGTGCCCGACGCCTACATCCAAGCCGTCGCCGCCGCCCGGACGGCCGTCACCCCGCAGGCCCAGGAGGCCGCCTACGCGCAGCTCAACGAGGTCCTGGTGGACGAGGCGTGGGCCGTGGGGGTCGCCACCCGCCCGTCCCTGTTCGCCCTGGACGAGCAGGTCGACGGGCTCACGACGGACCCCCGCGACTGGATCGTCCTCGCCGACACCCAGCACGCCTGAGACCGTCAGGCGGGTACGCCCGTCCGCAGCTGCTCCATGAACGCCCCGAACCACTGCGGGTAGTCGGGCCAAGTCCCGGCCGGTCACCGGGTTGCCGTCGACGACCCCGGCGCGTCCACGAACGTGCCGCCGGCGGCTTCGACGTCCGGTGCCAGCGCCGGGTAGGCGGCGCTTCTCCTCGTCCGCCGGGGCGTGCACGCTTGGCAGTCTTCCCCCCGCGGCCTCGCTTGCCAGCGCCGTTACCGCGATCCGAGAGAGGCGGCGCCGTCTCGGCTCAGCGCGGTCAGCCGGCTGATCGCCCGGACGTACTTCTTGCGGTAGCCGCCGGCCAGCAGGTCCGCGGTGAACAGCCGGTCCAGCGCGACCCCGCCGGCGACGACCGGGACGTCGCGGTCGTAGAGCCGGTCGGCGAGGACGACAAGGCGCAGCGCGGTGGCTTGGTCGTCGACGGTGCGCACGCCCCGCAGGTGCACGCGCCGGACCCCGTCGAGCAGCGGTCCGTACCGCGACGGGTGGACGGTGGCCAGGTGGGCGGTGAGCGCGTCGAAGTCGTCGAGTGTGACGCCGCCACCAGTGGCCGACGCGGTCACGACGGCGTCCGTGGCCGGTTCCGGCGCCGTCGGCAGGCCACGATGCCGGTAGTCGTCGCCGTCGACACGCACCACCTGGAACCGGTCGGCCAGCCGCTGGATCTCACGCAGGAAGTCCGCCGCGGCGAACCGGCCCTCCCCCAGCTGGTCGGGCAGCGTGTTGCTGGTGGCGGCCAGCCGGACACCCTGCACGGCGAGCCGGCCGAGCAGGGTGGAGACGAGCACCGTGTCGCCCGGGTCGTCGAGCTCGAACTCGTCGACGCAGACCAGCCGGTGCGTGCTCAGCGCGGTGACGGCGGGGGCGAAGCCGAGCGCCCCGGCGAGGTTGGTCAACTCGACGAACGTGCAGAACAGCTTCTCCCCCGCCGGCAGCGGCGCCGCGTGCCACAGCGACGCCAGCAGGTGGGTCTTGCCGACGCCGAATCCCCCGTCGAAGTACAGCCCGGTGGCCGGATCCACCGCCGGCGACAGGGCTCGGCGACGCAGCCAGCCGCGTGGACGCGCGGAAGGGGCCACGGACGTCGCGAACGACCGTGCCACCTCGACCGCCGCCGCCTGGCTGGGCACCGCCGGGTCGGCCCGGTACGTATCGAACCGCACCGCATCGAACCGCGGCGGCGGCACCATGTCGCCGATCAGCCGCGACGCGGGAACGTCCGGCCGGCGGTCGGTGAGGCGTTCCGGCACGGCCACGATCGTATGGTTCTGCCGTGCAGCAGCTTTATCCGCCCCGATCCGGGCCCGTCGACCTCGAGACCGCCTACGCCTACCCCGACGCCGCCGACGACCGCGCGTGGGTGCGCGCCAACATGGTGACCAGCCTCGACGGCGCGACCCAGGGCCCGAACGGCCGGTCGGCGACGGTGTCCAGCCCGCCGGACCGGGTGGTGCTGTCGCTGCTGCGGCGGCTGGCCGACGTCGTCGTCGCCGGCGCCGGGACCGTCCGGGCCGAGCGGTACGGACCAGCGGACCTTCCGATCGCCGTCGTCAGCGGCCGGCTCGAGCTGGACCCGGACGCGCCGCTGTTCACGCAGGCCACGCACCGCACCATCGTGCTGACCGTCGAGGCCGCGCCGGCCGACCGCCGGGCCGCGCTGGCCGCCGTGGCCGACGTCGTCGTCGCCGGTGAGACCTCCCTGGACGTGCACGCGGCGGTGGACGCGCTGGCCGCGCGCGGTCTCACCCGCATCCTCTGCGAGGGCGGGGCGCACCTGCTCGGGCACCTCGTGGCCGCCGGCCGGCTGGACGAGCTGTGCTACACCCTGACTCCGACGATGGTCGGCGGGCACTCCGCGCGGCTGGTCGAGTCGGCCCTGACCCTGCACAGCACCTGGACACTGGGGCACCTTCTGGCGGCGGACGACACGCTGCTGATGCGGTGGCTCGCGCGCCGCGACTGACCAGGTGTCGGTGGCGTGGTACACACTGGCCTCATGCGACTTCCGGTCCTGCCGCCCGTGGCACCGATGCTGGCCAAGCCCATCAAGGGCATCCCCGACGGCGAGCTCAGCTTCGAGCCGAAGTGGGACGGCTTCCGCTCGGTCATCTTCCGCGACGGCGACGACGTCGAGATCGGCAGCCGCAACGAGCGGCCGATGACGCGGTACTTCCCTGAGCTGGTCGAGGCGTTCCGCGCCAACCTGCCCGATCGGTGCGTCGTCGACGGCGAGATCGTGCTGATCGGCCCGTCTGGCGACCGTCTCGACTTCGAGCTGCTGCAACAGCGCATCCACCCCGCCGCCAGCCGGGTGAAGATGCTGTCTGAGACCACCCCGGCCCGGTTCGTCGCGTTCGACCTGCTGGCCCTGGACGACACCGACTACTCCGCCCGGCCCTTCCGCGAGCGACGCGCCGCCCTCGTCGAGGCCCTGGCCAGTGCCGACGCGCCGGTCCACGTCACTGCCGCCACCACCGACAAGACGCTGGCCGAGCAGTGGTTCCACCAGTTCGAGGGCGCCGGGCTCGACGGCGTCATCGCCAAGCCGCTGGACGGGGTCTACGAGCCCGACAAGCGCGTGATGTTCAAGATCAAGCACGAGCGCACGGCCGACTGCGTCGTCGCAGGCTACCGCGTGCACAAGAGCGGCCCCGACCGCATCGGATCTCTGCTGCTCGGCCTGTTCGACGACGACGGCGTACTGGCCAGTGTCGGCGTCATCGGGGCGTTCCCGATGCAGCGGCGCCAGGAGCTCTTCGAAGAGTTGCAGCCGCTGGTCACCTCCTTCGACGATCACCCCTGGTCGTGGGCGAAGCAGGAGGAGGGCGCCCGCACCCCGCGCAACGCCGAGTTCAGCCGGTGGAGCGCCGGCAAGGACCTGTCATTCGTGCCGCTGCGGCCGGACCGGGTGGTAGAGGTCCGGTACGACCACATGGAGGGCGTGCGGTTCCGGCACACCGCCCAGTTCGTGCGCTGGCGGCCCGACCGCGACCCGTCGTCGTGCACGTATGCGCAGTTGGAGGAGCCGGTGAAGTTCGACCTCGCCGACGTCCTGGCCACCGGGCGCGTTTGACCGGCAGGCGGCGCCGGCCTCGCTTATGCTGCCGGGTCTGAGGGAGAATGAGAGTAGCCCTGTATGGTGCCGGACCATGCCGACGCCGAGCCCGGCGCCGACCCGTGGAGGTGGGCCATGTCCTACAACATCGTGGTGCTCGTGGAAGAGCCCGTCGCAGACTGGGACGCCCGACAGATCGTCGCTTTGCACACGGATACCCCCGAGCCGGTGCGCTACCACGTCCTGATACCGGTCGAGGACGCCGCCAGCCGGGTGGAGTCCACCATCGGATCGCTCGCTGCCAGTGAGGTCATGGGCACGGCGGCCATGTACGTCGACGAGGCCGACCTCGAGCGGGTGCATGAAGAGATCCGCGAGGCGAGCAAACGGGCGCTGGCCGAGTCGCTGCGCGCGTTCGCCGCCGTCGGCGCGCAGGCCGGTGGTGAGGTCACCGCCACCGACCCGCTGGACCGGCTGTGCGCGCTGGTCCAGGAGTGCGGCGCCGCCGAGGTCATCATCCTCACCCGGCCGCACGTCATCGCCGAGCTGTTCCACGTCGACTGGACCGCCCGGGCCCGCCGCCGGCTCAAGGTGCCAGTGCTGCACCTGCTGGCCCGCGGCGAGCCGGACTGGGAGGCCGAAGCCGAACAGGACCAACGCGGCCGCATCGAGAACGACACCGCATGAAGGAGGCCATCGAGGTCGAGGCCGGCGGCCGCGCCGTGCGGGTGTCCAGTCCCGACAAGGTGTACTTCCCCGAGCGCGGCCTGACCAAGCGCGACGTCGTCGAGTACTTCCTCGCCGTCGGCGCCGGCATCCTCGGCGCACTGCGCGACCGTCCCACCACCCTGGAACGTTGGCCGGCCGGGGTCTTCGAGGGCGCCCGCCTCTCCACCCGCCAGGACAACCGCGGCGACGCCTTCTACCAGAAGCGGGTGCCCAAGGGTGCGCCGTCGTGGGTCGAGACCGCGCAGGTCGCGTTCCCCAGCGGGCGCACCGCAGACGAGGTCTGCCCCACCGAGGTCGCCGTCGTCGCCTGGGCGGCCAACCTCGGCACGCTCACGTTCCATCCGTGGCCGGTGCGCCGCGACGACGTCGAGCACCCCGACCAGCTGCGCATCGACCTCGACCCGCAGCCCGGCACCGACTACGCCGACGCGGTCAAGGTCGCCCACGAGGCCCGGGCTCTGCTGCACGAGCTGGACATGGAGGGCTTCCCGAAGACCTCCGGCGGCCGCGGCATGCACCTGTACGTCCCCGTGCAGCCGATGTGGGACTTCGTGCAGGCCCGCCGCGCCGTCATCGCCTTCGGCCGCGAGCTGGAGCGCCGGCTACCGGACCAGGTGACCATGAGCTGGTGGAAGGAGGAACGCGGCGAGCGCATCTTCATCGACTTCAACCAGATGGCGCGCGACCGCACCATCGCCTCCGCCTACTCCGTGCGGCCCCGTCCGCGTGGGACCGTGTCCGCGCCGCTGAGCTGGGGCGAGGTCGACGACGCCCGACCCGAGGACTTCGACATCACCACCATGCCGGCCCGGTTCGCCGAGGTCGGCGACCTGCACGCCGGTATCGCGGAGGCCGCGTTCTCGCTGGAGCCGCTGCTGGAGCTGGCCGCCCGCGACGAACGCGACCACGACCTCGGCGATCTGCCGTACCCGCCGGAGTACCCGAAGATGCCCGGCGAGCCGCTGCGGGTCCAGCCCTCCCGCCGTGCCACCTTCGACTGACCCGCGCCTCCGCCTGACCCGCACCTCGCCGCGCGGCTCAGACGTCGAACAGCGGGATCGGCGCGGCGCCGGCCATCGCGGCCGTGCTGGTCAGGTGGGCCACCCCACTGCTCAGGACGACTGCGACGAACAGGATTCGCCCGATGAGGAACACCACGTCCATGACGCCTCCGATGCCAAGGCCTCCGGCATCATGATTCTCAGCGATCTACGACCCCATGCCAGGATTCCGGACGGACGGGACTAGGTTCGGTTCCATGTCGTACGAGGTGGAGAAGAGCGACGCCGAATGGCGCGCGGAGCTGACGCCCGAGGAGTACCACGTCCTGCGTGAGGCCGGCACCGAACGGGCCGGCACCAGCCCTCTGGAGCACGCCGACGACAGCCCCTTCGTCTACTCGTGCCGAGCCTGCGGCGCAGAGCTGTTCGAGACCGCCACCAAGTTCGACGCCCACTGCGGGTGGCCGTCGTTCTACGCGCCGCTGGCCGAGGACCGCGTCGAGTACATCGAGGACCGCGGCTTCGGCACCGTCCGTACCGAGGTCCGCTGCGCCCGCTGCGGGTCACACCTGGGCCACGTCTTCTCCGGCGAGGGCTTCCCGACGCCCACCGACCTGCGGTACTGCATCAACGGCATCGCGCTGCAGCGGCGCGCGGCATGACCGTCGCCGACGACCTCACCCTACGGATCGCCCGGTTCACCGATCTCGACGCGGCGACGCTGTACCGGCTGCTGCGCCTGCGGGTCGACGTCTTCGTCGTCGAGCAGGGCGATGCTTACCCCGAGCTCGACGGCCGCGACCCCCAGCCCGGCACCGTCCACGTCTGGCTCTCCCGTGGCGACGAACCGGTCGCCTACCTGCGCATCCTCGACGACACCGACGGCGTCGCCCGCATCGGCCGGGTGGTCGTTGCCGCCGACGCGCGCGGGCTCGGCCTCGCCGGCCGGCTCATGTCCGCCGCCCTGGACCACATCGGCGACCGCCCCAGCGTCCTGGCCGCCCAGTCCCACCTGGCCGACTTCTACCGCCGCTACGGCTACGAGGTCACCGGCCCCGAGTTCCTCGACGGGCACATCCCCCACCTTCCTATGGCACGCCCTGCACCTCGTTGATCATGGCAGCGACGTGACGAGCTCGGAGACCTCGAGGCGCCGGCCGGTGTAGAACGGCACCTCCTCGCGGACGTGCCGGCGTGCGGTCGAGCCGCGCAGGTGCCGCATGAGGTCGACGATGCGGTGCAGCTCGTCGGCTTCGAAGGCCAGCATCCACTCGTAGTCGCCCAGGGCGAAGGAGGCGACGGTGTTGGCGCGCACGTCGGGGTAGTCGCGCGCCATCTGGCCGTGTTCGGCGAGCATGGCGCGGCGTTCGGGGTCGGGCAGAAGGTACCACTCGTAGGACCGTACGAACGGGTAGACGCAGATGAAGGCGCGCGGCTGCTCGTCGGCGAGGAAGGCGGGGATGTGGCTCTTGTTGAACTCCGCCGGTCGGTGCAGCGCCACCTGCGACCAGACGGGGTCGAGCTCGCGCCCCAGCGTGGTGGAGCGGAACCGCTGGTAGGCGGCCTGCAGCTCCTCGACGGCGGGTGCGTGCCACCAGATCATGAGGTCGGCGTCGGCGCGCAGCCCGGCGACGTCGTAGGTGCCGCGCACGACGACGTCCTTGCCGGCCAGCTCGTCGAAGAGCGCCGCGACCCCCGCGGCCAGCGCCGCCCGGTCGGCCGCACCCAGCGGCGTGCGCAGCCGGAACACCGACCACATGGTGTAGCGGAAAACCTGGTTCAGCTCGCGGGCCTTGGGGCGGGACGGGGTGGGCGCGTTGCTCATGACTCGATCCTGACACGCCGCTGCGACAGCCGCGCGACCACCCTCGCCGCGGCGTCTCGGGCCGACCCGATGCAGGCCGCGACCCCGACGCCGTCGTACACGGCACCACACACCGCGAGCCCGGGCACGCCGGCGACGGCGGAGTGCACCCGCGCGACCCGGTCGAGATGGCCGACGGCGTACTGCGGGAGCGCGCCGCCCCACCGGGTGACCCGCGCGTCGACGATCTGGCCGGTCAGCCCGACGGCGGTGCCCAGATCGGCACGGACCGCCGCGACCAGCTCGTCGTCGTCGCGCTGGAGCTGCTCGACCTCGCGGTGCCGGCCCAGCGACGCGCGCAGCAGCACCAGCTCGCCGGTCCGCGAGCCCAGCCACGGCCACTTCACCGACGAGTACGTCACCGCCTTGATGGTGCGGCCGTCCACCGGCGGCACGAGGAACCCCGACGACGACGGCGGCTGCGGGAACGCGGCGGCCGGCATCGCGAGGGTCACGATCGCCATGCTCGCGGCGTCGATCTCGGCCAGCGACGCCGCCGCGGCGGGCACCACCGACGACAGCAGCCGGGCCGAGGCCGTGGCGGGGGTCGCCACCACGACCGCGTCGACGTCCACCGCGGACGGGTCCGGCACCGGCCCGGTGATCAGCCGGAAGCCGTCCGACCGGCGCTCCAGGGAGCGCACCGTGACACCGGTCCGCACGTCGGCACGAGCCGCCGCGGCGACCGCGCCGGGCAGCCGCCCCACCCCACCACGCAGCCCGGCGAACACCGGCCGCGACTCCGTCGGACCCTGGGCCGACGCCGGCCGAGTGGCCGCGGCCGCCGCCGACGCCAGCGACGGATGCGTCCGCGCGGCCGCGGCCAGCGCCGGGACGGTCGCGTCCAGTGAGAGCTCGTCGGCGCGACCGGCGTACACGCCGCCCAGCAGCGGCTCGACCATCCGGTCGGCCACCGCGGCGCCGAACCGGTCGCGCACCAGGCGGCCGATCGCGACGTCGGACTCCAGCGGCATGCCGTCGGGCGCGGCGTCGGCGGCCCGGGCGGCGTCGACCTCGGCCGTCGTCAGCACCCCGGCCAGTCGCGCCGGGTCGGCCGGGACGCCCATGACCGTGCCCGCGGGCAGCGGGTGGATCCGGTCGCGGCTCCACAGTCCGGCGCCCACCGGGGCCGGGTGCACGACGTCGTCGGCCAGGCCGACCGCGGCCGCCAGGTCGACCGCCTCCGGCCGGCGCGCGAGCAGCGACTCCGCACCCTCGTCGACCGGGTGCCCGGCGACGTCCGACACCCGGAGGTGACCACCGACATCGGGCTTCTTCTCGAACACGATGATCTCGGCGGCCGGGCCCAGCGACTGTCGCAGGAACCACGCCGCCGCCAGCCCGCTGATGCCTCCGCCGACAACGCCGACCCGCACTGCTGTCACGCCCTCCAGGATCGCACCCGCTCACCCGCGAACTGGCCCCAGGTGCTCGCCGCCTGGCCGACACCGTCGTGACCTGCTCGTTTCCCGATCGTGACCGCCTGAGCGGCAACCGAGCGCGCGCTGCCCCCGTCCCACCCGTGACGGCAACGGCCCACACCTTCGGAGGGGCATCATGCGGCGACAGACGACGATGGGTGCGATCGGGACGACCTTGGTGGCGGTGCTCGCCCTGGGCGCTTGCGGTGCCGGCGGGGACGACAGCTCGTCCGCCGGCGACGGCGGAGCACAGCAGGCCCCGGCCGCTGAGCGACCCGATGAAGACGATGCGGCGGCCGACGACGCCGCTGACGCCGCCGCCCCGGCCGAAGGCGACACCGCTGAGAGCGGCGTGCTCAACGCGGCCCAGTCCCTGACCGACCGGGAGATCATCTACACCGTCGACCTGACCATCACCACCGACGACGTGCCAGCCGCCGCCGACCAGGCGGCCGCCATGGTCGCGGCCGCCGGCGGTTTCGTCGCCAGCGAGCAGGTCAGCGGCGACGACCACGCGACGCTGACGCTGTCGGTGCCCTCCGACGGTCACCAGGAAACCGTGACGGAGCTGGAGGCGCTCGGCGAGGTCACCGACCGGTCCCGAAGCACCGAGGATGTCACGCAGGAGGTCATCGACACCGCGTCGCGTATCGAGTCGCAGCGCGCCAGCATCGCGCGCATCCGGGCGCTACTGGCCGAGGCGACCGCGCTGGCGGAGGTGGTCGAGATCGAGTCCGAGCTCGCCGGGCGCGAGGCCGACCTGGACGCGCTGCTCAGCCGGCAGGAGCAGCTGGCCGGGCTGACCTCGATGGCGACGGTCAACCTCACGCTGCATGCCGCCGGCGAGGAGCCGCCGCCGGAGGAAGACGAGGACGATGGCGGGTTCCTGTGGGGCCTGTCCGGCGGCTGGGACGCGTTGGTCACCGTCGGCGGCGGGCTGCTCACCGTGGTCGGCGCGGCACTGCCGTTCGCCGTGGTCGCCGCCGTGGTCGCGGTCCCCGCGTACGTCGTGATCCGGCGGCGACGGGGTCAGGCCGAGCCGGGCGGCCCCGCCGCCTCCGAGGCGCCCACCGCCTGAACCTGCTCCACCACCCGGGCCAGCACGTCCGGGTCGGTGCCCGGGAGCACGCCATGGCCGAGGTTGAAGATGTGTGCCGGCGCGCGCCGGCCCTCGGCCAGGATGCGGTCGACCTCACGCTCGACGACCGGCCGGTCCGCACCCAGGATCGCCGGGTCGAGGTTGCCCTGCAGCGGCTTGCCGGGCACCCGCAGCGCGGCCTCGTCCAGCGGCAGCCGCCAGTCGACGCCGACGACGTCGGCACCGGCCGAGGCCATGAGCGGCAGGAACTCCGACGTCCCGACCCCGAAGTGGATGCGCGGAACGTCCAGGACACTGTCGAGCACGGTGGCGCTGTGCGGCAGCACGAACTTCGCGTAGTCGGCGGCCGACAGCGCACCGGCCCACGAGTCGAACAGCTGCACAGCACTGGCACCGGCCCGCACCTGTACGTCCAGGAAGGCCGCGGAGATGGCTGCGACCCTGCTGAGCAGCTCGTGCCACACGTCAGGGTGGCTGTGCATCAGCGCCTTGGTGGCCTCGTGGTGCTTCGACGGGCCGCCCTCGACCAGGTATGACGCCAGCGTGAACGGCGCGCCGGCGAAGCCGATGAGCGGAATCGGCCCCAACTCGCCGACCAGGGCGCGGACCGCTTCGTCGATGTACGGGACGTCGTCGGGCTCGAGCGGGCGCAGCTGGTCGAGGTCGGCGCCGGTGCGGATGGGGTGCGCCACAACGGGTCCGACGCCGGGCTTGACGTCGACGTCGACGCCGACGGCCCGCAGCGGGACCACGATGTCGGAGTAGAAGATCGCGGCGTCCACGCCGTATCTGCGCACCGGCTGCAGCGTGATCTCGGTCACCATGTCCGGCCGGGTGCACGACTCCAGCATCGGCACGCCCTCGCGCAGCCGGCGGTACTCCGGCAGCGAGCGGCCGGCCTGGCGCATGAACCACACAGGTGGACGGCTCGTTCGTTCGCCGCGTGCGGCGCGGGCGAACAGGCTCTGAGCCGGGTCGGCGGTCGTGGAAGGGGAGCTGGACGGGTCGTCGTCGAAGGTCACGGTCACATCACTGATGGTCGCATGCCGGGCGTGCCTGCCTGACGCGGCCGCCAAACGGGCCTAGTCTGCCAATTGTGGCAAGGAGCACCGAGGGCCTCCAGCCCGGGGTGCCGGCTGTCTTCGAACGTGCGGTGGAATCGTTGCACTCGGCGCAGTTCCGGTCAGAGGTCCACCTCGAGGAGACGGCGGCCCCGAAGCGGCTGGCCCCGCACACGCACGCGCTGAGCGCCGACGTCTTCGTCGAGGATGACGACGACGAGGCCACCGCGACCGGTCGCCTCGTGCTGCTCTACGACCCCGCCGGCCAGGAGGCCTGGCACGGCGAGTTCCGGCTCGTGACGTACCTGCGTGCCAGCCTCGAACCGGAGATGGGCAGCGACCCGCTGCTGCTCGCGGTCGGCTGGACCTGGATGATCGACGCCCTGGCCGCCCGCCTCGCGCCCTACACCGCGGCCAGCGGCACCGTCACCCGCGTGGCGTCGGAGGGCTTCGGCGGCATGGCCGGCGAGCTGGCCAGCGCAGAGATCGAGATCCGCGCGTCCTGGACGCCGCTGGACCCTGACCTCACCCCGCACGCCCTGGCCTGGGGCGATGCTCTCTCCACCGCCGCCGGCCTGGTGCCGCTGCCCGCCGGCGTCGTCGCCATCCCGCAGACACGCCGTAGGCGAAGCCCTTGACCAGCGACGAATCCAAGCCGTTGCTCGAGCCCCGCGACGGTCTGCCCGAGGTCGTCGTCGATCAGGCGACCCTGCGCGCGACAATCGACGCGTTCGCGGCCGCCGACGGTCCCGTCGCCGTCGACGCCGAACGCGCGTCCGGCTACCGCTACGGCCACCGCGCCTATCTCATCCAGTTGCGTCGCGCCGGTGCCGGAACGGCGCTGATCGACCCCATCGCGCTGCCTCGGCTGGCCGAGCTCGGCGAGGTGCTGGCCGACGCCGAGTGGGTGCTGCACGCCGCCTCGCAGGACCTCGCATGTCTCGACGAGGTCGGCATGCGCCCGACCCGGCTGTTCGACACCGAGCTCGCCGGCCGGCTGTTGGGCCTGCCGCGCGTCGGCCTCGGCGCGCTGGTCGACAGCGTTTTGGGTTACACGCTCGAGAAGGGCCACTCCGCGGCGGACTGGTCCACCCGGCCGCTGCCCGAGGACTGGCTGCGCTACGCCGCCCTCGACGTCGAGCTGCTCATCGAGCTGCGCGACGTGCTGGAGCAGCAGCTGCGGGCCGCTGACAAGCTGGACTGGGCGCACGAGGAGTTCGGCGCCGTCCTCGCGGCCCCGCAGAACGAGCCCCGCGCCGACCCGTGGCGGCGCACGTCGGGCCTGCACCGTGTCCGCGACCGCCGCCGGCTCGCCGTCGTCCGCCAGCTCTGGGAGGCCCGCGACGTCCTCGCCCAGCAGCGCGACCTCTCCCCCGGCCGCGTCCTCCCCGACGCCGCCATCATCGAGGCCGCGCTCACCATGCCGACCAGCGCCGAGGCGATGGCGGCGATGCCGGTGTACCGCGGCCGCTCCCAGCGGCGCGAGCTGTCACGATGGTTCGGCGCCGTGGCCGAGGCCCGCGCCATGCCTGACACCCAACTGCCGCCGCAGACCGCGCCCTACGACGGCCCTCCCCCGCCGCGCGCTTGGGCGGCCCGCCAGCCCGACGCCGCGGCCCGGCTCACCGCCGCCCGGGCCCGGGTCGCGAAGATCGCCGACGAGCTCGAGCTGCCGGTCGAGAACCTGCTCACGCCCGACACGCTGCGCCGCGCGGCCTGGGCGCCGCCGGAGCCCGTCACGGCTGAGACGGTGGCCGAGGCGTTCCGGTCCCGCGGCGCACGCGAGTGGCAGATCGCGCTCACCGCCGCCGCCGTCGCCGAAGCCTTCAACCACCCCGTCTGACCCACCCCCCGTCTGGGGAATGATCACGTTCAGCACGAGATCTCGTGTCACACCACGATCGCGAGCATGGTGAGGCGCGAGGAATCCTGATGATGTTCGCGGGCGACGACGGCGACCGTCAGACATCGTGGGCGGAACGGGCGAACCGCTCCCGCGCGACCGTCCAGGCGTAGCGGTCGAACCGGCCGTCGTCGCGGATTGCGTCGACGGCGTCATAGGCCATGAGGAGCGCCTGGTCGACGTTGTCCAGGACGAACAGGCCCTGCCGGCCGAGGGTCACCACCCGGCGGATCATGCGCGCCCAGGTGTCGACGTCGATGAGATCCTGCTCGTAGCCGACCCGGTAGATCGGGTGCACTTGGCCGATCCGCCGGGTCGCGACCTGGACCCGGTTGGCCTTGGGCAGCCCGGTCAGGCCGAGCGTCTCGTCCACGAGGTCGGCAAGTGACTCGTCGTCCAGGCCCCACACGTCGTCGGTCATGGAGCACGGGATCTCCGCGCACAGCACGGAGCGGTCGGCGGGGTCGGCGGGATTGTTGCGGTAGTTGGGCGGCTCGGAGATGCGCACCACCGGCGTGCGCGGGTCGGGGATGTCGTGGGAGTCGTGCGGGGTCCACCGCCCGCCCTGGTGCACGACGTAGACCAGCAGCAGCGCCCGGTAGCGCAGCCGCGCCGACGACTCGATGGACGTCAGCGACGGAGCCGGGCGCGAGATGCGTGCCAGCACCGGCAGCGGCAGCGTCGAGAACACCAGCCCGCCGGTGATGACGTCGCCGTCCTGCGTGCTGACCTCGACCTCGTCCTCGGTGACCCGGACACGGTCGACCTCGGCCTCGCAGCGGATCTCGACACCGGCGGTGACGGCCGCGTCGGCCAGTGCCTCGACGAGCTGCCCGAAACCGGTGCGGGGGTAGAAGTAGCCGCCGGTCTGCGCGCCGCCGCGGCCGCGACGGCTGCGGGCCAACGTGCGGGCCGCGACTCGCCAGGTGCCCATGCGGTCGGTCTGCCGGCGGGCCTGGTCGGCGCTGATGCGGTCGCCCGGCATGCCCCAGTGCTTCTCGGCGAGCGGACCGTAGACCGACTCGTACAGGGCCGGACCGACGCGGCTGCGCACCAGGCCACCGTAGGTATCCGACGGCTGCCGCCGGAACTTCGCGATGGTGGAGTCGCGTGCGACCCTGGCCAGCAGCGACGGGGGCAGCCGGCGGGCGACCTCGTCCGCGCGCAGCGGCAGCGCCAGCCATTGGTCGCCGACCCGGATGCGGCTGGTGCGGCGGCGGCGCTGGAGGTCGTCGCCGAGCAGCGCGTGCAGGTCGCTCAGCAGCGCCGGCGGGGTGTTGGGGTCGAGCCGGTGCGAGCCTTGGTCGACCCGGACGCCGCCGACCTCGAACGACGCGGCCAACCCGCCCACGTGGTCGGCCCGCTCCAGCAGCGTGACCTTCATGCCGCGCTGGGCAGCCCGCCACGCGGCGGCGAGCCCGGCGGGCCCGGCGCCGATCACGATGAGATCGTTAGAGCCGGCCATGTAAGCGCTCAGCCTAGCGCCGACCCCGCCTCCGACACGCGGCGGACACCCCGGACCCCGTGAAAATGATCACGTTAAGCACGAGATCATTCACAGGAGGGGGCCGCCACCCGGGATTGCCCGTGCATCACGAGGCTTGCAGGCATGGTGCGACACGAGATCTCGTGCTGAACGTGATCATTCACAGGAGGGGGCCGCGGCCATGAGCACCGCCGACACAGTTCTTACCGATGCGGTCCGGACGGCGTTGCGCGCCGCGGCCGATCCCGCGAAGGCCGAGCCGATGCGCGCCTACATGAAGTCGGCGATGCCGTTCCTCGGCGTGCAGAAGCCGGCACGCACCGCCGCCCTACGCGCGGTGTTCCGCGACCATCCGCTGCCCGACGCCGCCAGCTGGCAGGCCGCGGTCCTGGCGCTCTGGGACGGCGCCACCTACCGCGAGGAGCGCTACGCCGCCACCCACCTCGCCCAGCTCCGGCCCTACGTGCCCTACGCCACCGACCCGGCCGCGCTCCCCTTGTTCGAGCACCTCATCGTGACCGGCGCCTGGTGGGACCACGTCGACGAGGTCGCCATCGGCTCGGTGGGCCCGCTGCTGCTGGCGCACCGCGACGCCGTCACCCCGGTCGTGCGCGCCTGGGTCCGCGACGCCGACCGCTGGCGTCGTCGTACGTCGATCATCTGCCAGATCGGCGCGAAGCACCGCACCGACGTCGCCCTGCTCACCGACGCGGTCCTCGCCAACGCCGCGGACTCGGACTTCTTCCTGCGCAAGGGCATCGGGTGGGCGCTGCGCGAGCACGCCAAGACCGACCCGGACCTCGTGCGCCGGTTCGTCACCGAGCACGAAGCCGAGCTGTCGCCGTTGTCACGCCGCGAGGCGCTGCGTAACATCGTCGTTCCGGGTATTGTTACTCGTGAGTAGCTTCCAGATCGAGGAGGGCCACGTGCCTCGTCCACCCAGGCCTGTTCGCGACGTGCTCTTCGTCGACGGGGTACGCACCCCGTTCGGCAAGGCGGGCCCCAAGGGCATGTACCACGAGACCCGCGCCGACGACCTCGTCGTCAACTGCATCCGCGAGCTGCTGCGGCGCAATCCCAGCCTGCCGCCGGAGCGGGTCGACGACGTCGCCATCGCCGCCACCACCCAGCTCGGCGACCAGGGCCTCACCATCGGCCGGACGGCGTCGCTGCTGGCCGGACTGCCCCGAAGCGTCCCCGGCTACGCCATCGACCGGATGTGCGCCGGCGCCATGACGGCCGTCACCACCACCGCGGGCGGCATCGCGTTCGGCGCGTACGACGTCGTCATCGCCGGCGGCGTCGAGCACATGGGCCGGCACCCGATGGGCGAGGGCGTCGACCCCAACCCGCGCATCCTCGCCGAGAAGCTCGTCGACCCGTCCGCCCTGGTCATGGGGAGCACGGCCGAAAACCTGCACGACCGTTTCCCGCACCTCACCAAGGATCGGGCCGACGCGTTCGCCGCGGCCAGCCAGGCCCGGTACGCCGCCGCGGTCGCCGACGGCAAGATCCAGCCCGACCTCGTCCCCGTCGCCACCCGCAGCGTCGAGCAGGGCTGGGGCCTGGCCACGGCAGACGAACCGCCACGGCCCGCCACCACGGTCGAGACGCTGGCCGGCCTCAAGACGCCGTTCCGTCCGCACGGCCGGGTCACCGCCGGCAATGCCGCGGGTCTCAACGACGGCGCCACCGCCGCGCTGCTGGTCAGCGACGATGCCGCCACCGAGCTCGGGCTGTCGCCGAAGATGCGGCTGATCTCCTACGCCTTCGCCGGCGTCGAGCCGGAGGTCATGGGCGTCGGGCCGGTCCCGGCCACGGAGAAGGCGCTGGCCAAGGCCGGCCTGTCCATCGACGACATCGGGCTGTTCGAGATCAACGAGGCGTTTGCGGTCCAGGTGCTGGCCTTCCTCGACCACTTCGGCATCGCCGACGACGACCCCCGCGTCAACCTCTACGGCGGCGCCATCGCCGTCGGGCACCCGCTCGCCTCGTCCGGAGTCCGCCTCATGACGCAGCTGGCCCGCCAGTTCGCCGAGCACCCGGAGGTGCGCTACGGCGTCACCACCATGTGCATCGGCATCGGCATGGGCGGCACGGTCGTCTGGGAGAACCCACACCACGCCGAGCACATCGAGGAGGCGGCCGCCTGATGACCACCGACCTGGCCACGGTCTTCCCCGACGAGGTCGTCACCACCTCGCACCTGCGCTTCGTCGACCTGCCGCTCGGCGCCGGCACGGCCGCGCTGATCACGCTGGACAACGGTCACGACCACACCAAGCCCAACACGCTCGGGCCGGCAACGCTGCTGGGCCTGGAACGGGCCATCGACGCCGCGTACGCCCAGCCTGGCGTCGTCGCCGTCGCCGTCACCGGCAAGCCGTTCATCCTCGCCGCCGGCGCCGACCTCAAGGGCCTGGCGCTGGTCACCGAGCGCGAGCAGGCGGTGGAGCTGGGACGGCTCGGGCACCGGGTGTTCGGCAAGCTCGCCGACGGCCCGGTGCCCACCTTCGCGCTCGTCAACGGGCTGGCCCTCGGCGGCGGCCTGGAGATCGCGCTGCACTGCACCTACCGCACCGTGTCGAAGGCGGCACAGGGCATCGCGCTGCCCGAGGTGTTCCTGGGGCTCGTACCCGGATGGGGCGGCGCCTGGCTGCTGCCCAACCTCGTCGGGCCCGACCCCGCGGTCTCCCTCATCATCGAGAACGCGCTGAACCAGAACCGCATGCTCAAGGGCCCGCAGCTGGCTCAGCTGGGCATCGCCGACGTCGCCCTGGACGGTGCGGACTTCATCGAGCAGTCCCTCGTCTGGGCCGCCCGGGTCGTGCGCGGCGACGTCACCGTCTCGCGCCCCGAGGTCGACCGCTCCCCCCAGGCGTGGGACGCCGCCGTCGCCCGCGGCCGGGCCATCGCCGACGGGCGGCTGCACGGCGCCACGCCGGCGCCGTACCGCGCGCTGGAGCTGATCGCCGCGGCCCGCACCGTCTCCCGCGACGAGGGATTCGCCGCCGAGGACGAGGCCCTCGGCGACCTCATCATGAGCGAGGAGCTGCGCTCCGGCGTCTACGCGTTCGACCTCACCCAGCGCCGGGCCAAGCGGCCCGCCGGCGCTCCAAACAAGGCGCTGGCCCGGCAGGTCACCACGGTCGGCGTCGTCGGCGCCGGGTTGATGGCCAGCCAGCTGGCGCTGCTGTTCGTGCGGCGGCTGGAGGTGCCGGTGGTCCTCACCGACCTCGACGCCGAGCGGGTCGAGCGGGGCGTCCAGTACGTGCACGGCGAGGTCGACAAGCTGCTCTCCAAGGGACGGGTCTCGCCAGACGCCGCCAACCGGCTGAAAGCGCTGGTCACCGGCTCCACCGACAAGTCTGTCTTCGCCGACGCCGACTTCGTCATCGAGGCCGTCTTCGAGGAGATGAAGGTCAAACAGCAGGTGTTCTCTGAGTTGGAAACAGTGGTCTCCGCCGAGTGCGTGCTGGCCACGAACACCTCCGCGCTGTCGGTCACCGAGATGGCGGCCGGGCTGCGGCACCCCGAACGCGTCGTTGGCTTCCACTTCTTCAACCCGGTCGCGGTGCTGCCGCTGGTCGAGGTGGTCCGGGCCGAGCGCACCGACGACGCCACGCTGGCCACCGCGCTCGCCGTCGGAAAGACGCTGAAGAAGTCGTGCGTGCTGGTCAAGGACGCGCCGGCGTTCGTCGTCAACCGCGTCCTGACGCGCCTCATGGGCGAGGTGACGGCGGCCGCGGACGCCGGCACCCCGCTGGACGTCGCCGACAACGCGCTCGCGCCGCTGGGACTGCCGATGTCGCCGTTCGTGCTGCTGCAGCTGGTCGGCCCGGCGGTCGCCCTGCACGTCGCCGACACCCTGCACGACGCCTTCCCGGCCCGCTTCGGCGTCTCGGAGAACCTGCGCCGCCTGGTCGCGGCCGGTAAGCCCGGCATCTGGTCGTGGGACCAGCAGGGGAAGCCGTACCTCGACGACGACACCGCGGCGCTGTTCGAGCAGGGCGCGACGGTGCTGACGGCCGACGAGGTGCGCGAGCGGGCGCTGTCCGCCGTCGCGCAAGAGATCCGCCTGATGCTCGACGAGGGCGTCGTCGCCGAGGCGCAGGACATCGACCTGTGCCTGCTCCTCGGCGCCGGCTGGCCGTTCCACCTGGGCGGCATCACGCCGTACCTGGACCGCTCGGGCATCTCCGAGCGCGCCACCGGCCGGCGATTCCTGCCGCCCGGGGTGGCAAGCGTCCAATCGTCGTAGCCCAGCGGCAGCACACGCGGAGCCGCCACCGTCTTCGAGTGACGGTGGCGGCTGGTGTCTCACGGCATAGGTGAGGGCTCGCCCTCCTGCGGCGGCGCGTTCGCGCTCAGCTGCTGCGCCCGCGCGGTGCGCTTCCACGCCAGCACCGCGGCCGCGATGGCACCCGTCACCGGGACCGCCAGGAACAGCCCGATCAGGCCGAACGCGGCCGCGGCGGCGGTGGTGAGGATCAACGTCACGACGGGATGGAAGTTCAGCGCCCGCGACATCAGCAGGGGCGACAGCACGTTGCCCTCGATCTGCTGCACGATCACCACGATCACCAGCGCCCACAGCGCCGTCGTGAACCCGCCGGAGAACAGCGCCACCAGCACCGCCACCGCGCCGGCCAGCGTCGCGCCGACCAGCGGGATGTAGGCCATCAGGAAGGTCAGCGCGCCGATCGGCACCGCGAGCGGCACGTCGAGGATCAGCATGCCCACGCCGATCAGCACGCCGTCGACCAGGCCGGTGATGGTGGAGGCGTAGAACCAGTTGCCCGCCGTGCGCATCGACGCGCGGAACGCGGCGTCAGCCGGCGAGCGGTGCTCGGGCTGCAGGACCCCGACGAACTGCTGCCACAGCTTGTCGCCACTGGTCAGCGCGAAGATGGCGAAGAACGTGGCGATCAGGATGACGGTGACGAAGTTGCCGACCAGTGACAACCCGCCGACCGCGGCGCTGGTGACGTCGCCGAGCACGTCGCCCAGTCGCGACTCCAGCTCGTCGAGGAGGTCCTGAACGCTCTGGGTGTCCATCCCGAACGGGCCGCCCTCGAGCCATTCGTTGATCTCGTTGACCGAGCCGGTGATGGCGTCCACCATCCGCGGCCAGGAGTCGACCACCTCGGTGATGACGAAGATCAGGAGCCCGGCGAAGAAGGCCAGGAACAGCAGCACGCACAGCAGCGCCGCCAGTACGGCCGGGACCCTGCGGGCACGCAGCCCGCGAGCCAGCGGCCACAGCAGCGCGACCTCGGCGAAGCCCAGCACGACCGCGGTCGCGATGAACTGCACCTGCAGGACCAGCCACATCGCCGCGGCGACCGCCAGGCCGATGACCAGCAGCCGGCCGGCGATGAGGGCTTCGGGGCGCAGCCAGTCGGGGTCGACCCGCCGCCGGCTGGGGGGAATATCGCTCACCTATCACACCGTCGTTCGATCGTGCGGGGACGCCCCGTTGTCCAGGGCCGCGACCAGCCCGGAGACCTCGCGGGCCAGGATCTGCGCGGTCAGCCCCGCCTCGGCGAGGATCTGGTCGCGTTTGGCGTGCTCCAGGAACCGCTGTGGCAGGCCGTAGCCGTGGAACGCGACGGTGACGCCGGCGTCGCGCAGCACCTGGGCGAGCACCGTCCCGACGCCGCCGACGCGCCCGTTGTCCTCGAGCGTGACGACGATGCGGTGCTGTCTGGCCAGCGTGACCAGGGCGTCGTCGACCGGCTTCACCCAGCGCGGGTCGACGACGGTGACGCCGACGCCCTGCGCGCCCAGCCGCTTCGCGGTGTCGACGCCGACGCCGGCCAGCGCGCCGACCGCCACCAGCAGGACGTCGTTCGACTGCGAGCGGGCCAGCACGTCGACCCCGCCGATGCGCTCCAGCGCGGCGATGTCCGGGCCGACCGCGCCCTTCGGGAACCGGACGACCGTGGGTGCGTCGCCGACGTCGAGAGCCTCGGCGAACTGCTCGGTGAGCTGGGCACCGTCGCGCGGCACGGCCAGCCGCAGCCCTGGCACGACCTGCAGGATCGACAGGTCCCACATGCCGTTGTGCGACGGGCCGTCGTTGCCGGTGACACCGGCGCGGTCGAGCACGAACGTGACCCCGGCGCGATGTAGCGCGCAGTCCATGAGTACCTGGTCGAACGCGCGGTTCAGGAACGTGGCGTAGACGGCGACCACCGGGTGCAGGCCCATCATGGCCATGCCCGCGGCCGACGTGGCGGCGTGCTGCTCGGCGATGCCGACGTCGAAGCAACGGTCCGGGAAGGCCCGTGCGAACGGCTCCAGGCCGGTGGGGCCGAGCATCGCGGCGGTGATGGCGACGACGTCGGGGCGCTCGCGGCCGGCGCGGACCAGCGCGTCGCTGAACACGTCGGTCCAGCTGCGAACCGAACTGCCGGCCGGTGCCCCGGTGGCCGGGTCGAACGCCCCCGGGCTGTGCATCTGGTCGGCCTCGTCGCGCAGCGCCGGGTCGTAGCCGTAGCCCTTCTGCGTCAGGCAGTGCACGAGCACCGGGCCGCGGAACTTCTTCGCCTGGGTGAGCGCCTGCTCGACGGCCGCGCGGTCGTGCCCGTCGACCGGGCCGATGTACTTCAGGCCGAGGTCCTCGAACAAGCCCTGCGGAGCCAGCAGGTCCTTGAGGCCCTTCTTGGCGCCGTGTAGTGCGTCGTACAACGGCTGCCCGACCAGGGCCGTACGTCCCAGCGCGCGCTTGACGACGTCGAGCGCCTGCTCGTAGCGGGGGTCAGTGCGCAGCCCGTCCAGGTGCCGGGCGAGGCCGCCCACCGTCGGCGAGTAGGAGCGGCCGTTGTCGTTGACGACGATGACCAGTGGCCGGCGGTCCGGACCAGTCTGCGGGCCGCCGGCGATGTTGTTCAGCGCCTCCCAGGCCATGCCGCCGGTCAGCGCGCCGTCGCCGATGAAGGCGACGACGGTGCGGTCGCGCTCGCCGCGCACGGCGAACGCCTTGGCCATCCCGTCGGCGTAGGACAAGGCGGTGGAGGCGTGCGAATTCTCGACCCAGTCGTGCTCGCTCTCGGCCCGGCTCGGGTATCCCGAGAGCCCGCCGGCCTGCTTGAGCCGGCCGAAGTCGCCGTGGCGTCCGGTGAGCATCTTGTGCACGTAGGCCTGGTGACCAGTGTCGAAGACGATCGGGTCGCGCGGAGAGTCGAAGACGCGGTGCGTCGCGATGGTCAGCTCGACGACGCCCAGGTTGGGCCCCAGGTGCCCGCCGTTGGGCGCGCACGTGGACACCAGTCGGTCGCGGATCTCCGCGGCCAGCGTCTCGAGATCCGCATCCGGCATCGACCGCAGGTCACGTGGGTGCTCGATGCGGTCCAGAAGTCCCACGCGTGCCGCCTCCTCGTCGCGTCGGTGCTGACTGCCGAGTCTAGATGGCGTGGCGCGTGCGATCACGTTCAGGTGTACCGCGTCGAGCATGTTGTTGTGCGCAGCGGCGGCCACTACCCTTCCGCTGTGCAACACGAGGAACGCGCGCCCGCGCGGTTCGGACGGTCCGGCCGAGCCGGGCGGCTGAGTCGCCGCGCCATCGGGGCCATCATCGCCGCCGGCGGCAGCCTGCTGTGCGCCGTCAGCGCCTATCTGAGCTGGTACGGCGACCGTGCGCCTTTCGAGCTGCCTATTCGCCACCTGGTCGAGACCGGCACGCCGGCCGCGGCAGCCGGGTACTGGACGTCGGTCGCGGCGCCGCTGGCCGTGGTCGGCGGGCTGGGCGCCCTGGGCGCGCTGGTCCGGTTCCGGCTGCTCATCGGGCTGGGCTGGATGATCGGCGTAGCCACGCTCGTCCTGTGGGGCCTGATGCGCGCCATCGGCGACGCCACCGACAACGCCCCCGCGTGGGGAGACGTCCGGTACGGCGTGTGGGTGTGCGTGGCGGGCCTGGTCGCGTTGATGGTCGGCATCGCGGTCATGGGGCCGCGCCGCGAGGAGGTCGACGCACCGCTGTCGATGTTCGACGGCGACTCCTGACTCTCGTCGCCGCCCGCCCCGAGCGTGGCAGAGTGATTCATAGGGATCCTCGACGAGGAGGCGATCCACATGGTCACACGCCAGCGCGTCGGTGCCGCCGTCGTCGCTGCGGTCGGCGCCATCGGTGTCACCGCCAGCGCCTACCTGAGCTGGTTCGACGACGACGACGCCACGCAGATCCCGCTCGAGCGGCTGTTCCAGACCGACGCCACCGGCGAGCCGACCTCCTACTGGAACTCGATGGCGATGCCGCTGGCGGTCGTCGCGCTGCTCGGCATCGTCGGTGCCCTGCTGCTGTCGCGTTTCGTGCTGAGCCTGGGCTGGCTGATCGGCGTGGCGGCGCTGGTGCTGTGGGCGGTGATGTCCTCGGCCGACGACGCCGTCAGCTTCTCGTTCGGCGACATCCAGGCCGGCGCCTGGGTCTGCGCGGCGGCACTGCTGGTGATGCTGGCCGGCATCGCCGCCCTGCGCGGCCGGGAGCGCGACACCGTCGCGCCCGAACCCGTCGAGCCTCCCGGCCTTCCGTAACGTCCTGGCCTTCCGTGTGCTCGCCTCATGGGCGCACCTCGAACCGCATGGCGCCACCACCGAACTGGGTGCGGGCCGGGGTGGCCGTCACGGCGGCCCGGAACCGTGCCGCCAGGCGTCGTCGGTCGTGCCGTGCGAGATCCCCGCCGTATCGGACGACCTCCAGGCCCGGCCCCGCTGAGCTGCCACTCGCGTTCCCGCTGTTCGGCCACCACCCGGCCGGTGTCGAGCCGGCCGTCGTACTCGAGCGCGCCGACACCGTCGAAAACGCCAGGGCGTCGCGGCGATCTGTGGGCAGCCGCGCGCGGTCCACCGGCCGGGCTACCCGTTCGCTTCCTGGCCGCCTGTACCGACGTGGGCCCTCGTCACGATGTCCGACTCGATCCGGCACCGTCGGCGTCACTCACGCCCACATCCTGACCTCAGCCCAGCAGGCTGCGCAGCACGTACTGCATGATGCCGCCGTGGCGGTAGTAGTCCGCCTCGCCCGGGGTGTCGATGCGCACGACGGCGTCGAACTCGACGTCGCCGGCCGTGACGCGAACCGTCGCCGGGGTGGAGCCGTCGTTCAGGGCGGTGATGCCGCTGATGTCGAATGTCTCCTCGCCGGTGAGGCCGAGCGACTCGGCGTTCTGGCCCTCCGGGAACTGCAGGGGCAGCACGCCCATGCCGATGAGATTGGAGCGGTGGATGCGCTCGTAGGACTCGGCGATGACGGCGCGCACGCCGAGCAGCGCGGTGCCCTTGGCCGCCCAGTCGCGCGACGAGCCCGAGCCGTACTCCTTGCCGGCCAGCACCACGAGCGGCGTCCCGGCCCGCGCGTAGGCGACCGATGCGTCGTAGATGGTGGTGACGGGCGCGTCGGGCTGGGTGAAGTCGCGGGTGAAGCCGCCCTCCGTCCCCGGCGCGATCTGGTTGCGCAGGCGGATGTTGGCGAACGTCCCGCGGATCATGACCTCGTGGTTGCCGCGGCGGGAGCCGTAGGAATTGAAGTCGCGCCGCTGGACGCCGTGCTCGGAGAGGTACGTCCCGGCCGGCGAGTCGGCCTTGATGGCACCGGCCGGGCTGATGTGGTCGGTGGTGACGGAGTCGCCCAGCATAGCCAACACGACAGCACCCTGAACATCGCTGACCGGCTGCGGTTCGACGCCCATGCCGTCGAAGTACGGCGGCTTGCGCACATAGGTGGACGAGGCCTCCCAGGCGAAGGTGTCGCCCTCCGGCGTCGGCAGCGAGCGCCACTGGTCGTCGCCGGCGAACACGTCGGCGTAGTCGCGGGTGAACATCTCGCTGGCGATGGCCGACTCGACGACCTCCTCGATCTCGGCAGGCGACGGCCACAGGTCGCGCAGGTAGACCGGCTCACCCTGGGCGTCGGTGCCCAGCGGCTCGGTGGTGATGTCGAGGTCCATGCTGCCGGCCAGCGCGTACGCCACCACCAGCGGCGGCGAAGCCAGGTAGTTCATCTTCACGTCGGGGTTGATGCGGCCCTCGAAGTTGCGGTTGCCCGACAGCACGGAGACGACGGCGAGGTCGTTCTGGTCGACGGCGGCCGACACGGCCTCGGGCAGCGGGCCGGAGTTGCCGATGCACGTGGTGCAGCCGTAGCCGACCAGGTGGAAGCCGAGCTTCTCCAGGTACGGCGTCAAGCCGGCGCGCTCGTAGTAGTCCATGACGACCTTGGAGCCGGGCGCAAGAGTGGTCTTCACCCACGGCTTGCGGTTGAGGCCGCGCTCGACGGCCTTCTTCGCCAGCAGCGCCGCGCCGATCATGACCGACGGGTTCGAGGTGTTCGTGCAGCTGGTGATGGCCGCGATGACGACGGCGCCATGGTCGACCTCGCACACCGAACCGTCGTCGAGCGTGATTTTGACCGGTGCCGACGGCCGGCCCTGCGCGGTGCTGGCGGCGGACACCACCACCGGCGGGTCCTCGGCACCGTTACCGGGATGTACGGCCACCGGGTCGCTGGCCGGGAAAGTGTCCTCGACCGCGTCGTCGAGCCCGGTGTGCGGGCCGTCCTCGTGGGCGACGTAGTCACGCAGCGCAGTGCGGAACGCCGTCTTGGCGTCGGTGAGCGAGACGCGGTCCTGCGGCCGTTTCGGGCCGGCGAGGGACGGGACGACGGTGCCGAGGTCGAGCTCGATGTACTCGGAGTACTCCGGCTCGTGGGCCGGGTGGTGCCAGAGACCCTGCTCTTTCGCGTACGCCTCGACCAGTGCGACCTGCTCCTCGCTGCGTCCGGTGAGGCGCAGGTAGCGGACGGTCTCGTCGTCGATCGGGAAGACGGCGATGGTGGAGCCGTACTCGGGGCTCATGTTGCCGATGGTGGCGCGATTGGCCAGCGGCACCTCGGCCACGCCCGGGCCGTAGAACTCGACGAACTTGCCGACCACGCCGTGCTTGCGCAGCATCTCGGTGATGGTGAGCACCAGGTCGGTGGCGGTCGCGCCGTCGGGCAGGCTGCCGTTGAGCTTGAAGCCGACTACCCGCGGGATCAGCATGCTGACCGGCTGGCCCAGCATGGCCGCTTCGGCCTCGATGCCGCCGACACCCCAGCCGACCACGCCCAGGCCGTTGACCATGGTGGTGTGGCTGTCGGTGCCCACACACGTGTCCGGGTAGGCGACGCCGTCGCGCACCATCACGGTGCGGGCGAGGTGCTCGATGTTGACCTGGTGGACGATGCCGGTGCCCGGCGGGACCACCTTGAAGTCGTCGAACGCGCCCTGACCCCAGCGCAGGAACTGGTAGCGCTCCTTGTTGCGGCCGTACTCCAGCTCGACGTTGCGGACGAACGCGTCGGGCGCGCCGAACACGTCGGCGATGACGGAGTGGTCGATGACCAGCTCTGCCGGCGCCAACGGGTTGATCTTCGACGCGTCGCCGCCGAGGTCGCCCATCGCCTCGCGCATCGTGGCGAGGTCGACGACGCACGGAACACCGGTGAAGTCCTGCATGACGACGCGGGCCGGGGTGAACTGGATCTCGATGCTCGGCTGCGCCTGCGCGTCCCAGCCGACCAGCGAGCGGACGTGGTCGGGGGTGATGTTGACGCCGTCCTCGGTACGCAGCAGGTTCTCCAGCAGGATCTTCAGGCTGTACGGCAGCCTGGCGACGTCGCCGGCGGCCGCCAGCCGGTAGACCTCGTACGAGGTGTCCCCGACCTGGAGCGTGCCCTTCGCGCCGAAGCTGTCCTTGCTGGTCACGTTCGATCCCCAACCTCTCGCATCCGTGGTGGTCCCGCTCATCGTCGCGCAACAGCCGCGGTCGGTCGGCGCTGAGGGTCGCCTAACCGATGGGCTCGCTACGCCCCGAAAGTCTCTTGAAGTCAAGATATCACGATTCTTTCGGGGCGGGTGTCACGTCCGGCGTGGGGAACGTACCCATAGGGAGCGTGAGGCATCGGACGGGAGTCGTCCAGCACGTCGGGGACGGCGGGTCGAGTGGCCGGCCAGCCGGTCGGGCACGCCGGCCGCTGGGGTTCCGGCCGGCCGGGGCGGCCGGAACCCCAGCTCACGGGGCGTTCGATTCCGCCGGCCTCCGGCCAGCGACGCCACCGAGGCAACGACCACGAGCGCCGCCGCCAGCAGGTACGGCCAGGGCTGCTCCTCACGCGGGACGCCGTAGCCCTGCCGCCACGAGTTCACCGTCACCGCGGCCTGCGCCGCTCCCGCCAGCGCGCGGCATGCTGCGCCGCCGTCCACCTCGTCACAGCGTGCCCGCAGGTCCGCTGACAATCGGTCGTCGACGGCCCGGCGAGCCCACGATCCCAGCTCGTCCCCTCGATCCGCCGCGTAGCGCAGCAGGTCGTAGCCGAGGTCGTGACTTTGGCATGCACGGTCGAATCCATAGGACGTATTGCCCAACCACGAACATCCGCCGTCGGCGTCGATCAGGTGTACCGCGCCGTCCTCGCCGGTCACCATCTGCGGCACGTAGCCCATGACCGCGGCGAAGTCCGCGGGAAGCACGCCCGCCAGGTCGCCGCCCGCGAGGGCCGGGGCACCGTTCGCAACGTCTCGGTTGTCAGGTGCGGTCGGTGGTTCGCCGTGGGTGGTCACGGGACTCCCGGTGATGCTGTCCGGTGTCGCACCGGTCAGGACGATGACGGCACGGGCGGCGGCAGCGTTCTCGGTGCTCCGGCCCGAGGGCGGTGCGGTGCCGGCCGCGGACAGAGTGAGCGACAGCAGCAGCGCCCCGAGCAGCCGTCCGATGCGGATTCCCATGGCGCCGGACGCTAGGGACGCGGCCGTGGGCGATCGTCCCACCGCGGAGCGATCTTGCGACTGGCTCCCCAGTATGCCCTGGGGATACCGCCGTGGTACGACGCGCGGAGACGGTCGTCGCCCTAGGGTGAACGGCGTGATCGAGCAGGGACGCGGCGTGCGGACGTGGCTGCCGTGGCTGGGCGCCGCGGCCGTGTTCGTCGTGACCCTGGTGACGGCGCGGGACGTGCTCGACCTGCCCGCGGCCGCACTCCCGGTCGTGGCCTCCGCGGCGGCGCTGCCGTTCGGGCTGATCGGGTCGCTGCCGGTGGCTGGCTGGGTGCTGTCCGCAGGGAGCGCGCTGCTGGTCTCGCGGGCGTACGAGGTGGTCGACGGCGACCCGTGGCCGTGGCCGGTCATGCACGGGCTGGTACTGCTGGCCCTGCTGTTCGCGGTCGGCGTGCGGCCCCTGCCGGACCGCGGGTCCCACGCACCGCTGCCCCGACAGGCTGCCCGCGAGCGTCCGCGCGCCGTCGAGGTGCTCATCCCCGCGGCGGCGACGGTCGCGACCGCCTTGCTGTTCAACGCGTCGGCCGCCGACGACCTCACGGCCGGCTGGACGGTCGGGGCGGCAGCTGTGGGGGTCGGCGGGATCGTGGTCCGGCAGGCCGGGCTGCTGCCCAGGCTGCCAGCGGAAGCGCCCGTGCCGCCGGCCGACGTGCCGGAGCTGCTGCTGCGCGGAGCCCGCGAGGCATTCCTGGACCTGCGGCCCGTCCCGGCGGCACGCATCGGCGGCGCCGGCACCCGGGTGGCTCCGTCGTGGGCGCGGCGCTACGCGGCGTGGCTGCTCGCGTTCGGGGTGTTCTGGCTGACGGTGTCCACGGTCGAGGCGACGGTCGAGATGCATCCGCTGCTGGTGCCGGTGGTCGGGCTCGTCGTGGCGCTCCCGATCGGGCTGGCCGAGCGATATCCGCTGGTGGGCTGGCGGCTGGCAACCGCGCTGGCCGTGGTTCTCGCGCTCGCCGGTTCGCCCAGCGACGCCGAGTACCCGGGGACCTGGCCGGTCGTCTTCCAGTGGGTCTGGCTGGCGTCGGCGCTGGTGGTCAGCATCCGGTACGAACGTTGGACGACGGTCTGCGTGTGGGCCACCTCCGTGGCGGCCATGCTCACCGGCGTGCCCGGCGACTCCGGAACAGTGGTCATGCTCATCGTCGCCGTGACGGCGATCGTGGTCATCGGCGACCTGCTCCGCGCCCGGCGCAGCACCAGCCGCGACCTCGCCAGGCAGACCGAGCTGAGCGAACTGGAGAAGGCCCGCCGCACCGTTCTCGAGGAGCGCGCCCGCATCGCCCGCGAGCTGCACGACGTCGTCGCGCATCACATGTCGCTCGTGGTCGTGCAGGCCGAGACCGCGCCGTACCGGCTCGCTGACCTGCCCGACGACGCCGCCGCGGAGTTCGCCTCGATCAGCGCGTCCGCCCGGCAGGCCCTCGACGAGATCCGCGGCCTGCTCGGCGTGCTGCGCGGCACCGACGACGGAGTCGGGTTCGCTCCGCAGCCCGGCCTGGACCAGCTCGAGGAGCTCATCCGGAGCGCTCGCCGCTCCGGCGCCTCCGTGGACCTGACCGTGTCCGGGCCGGTGCCTGCGCGGATCAGCGCGGCGGTGGAGCTCTCGGCGTACCGGATCGTCCAGGAGTCCCTGGCCAACGCCGTCCGGCACGCCCCGGGCACCGAGGTCGCCGTCGACGTCCGGTACGGAGAAGGTTCGTTGGAGCTGCGGGTCGCCAACGCGGCACCGGCCACCGCCGCGGTCACCCAGGCCACGCCGGGGCACGGGCTGGTCGGCATGCGCGAACGGGCGACGGTGGTCGGCGGCACGCTCGCGGCCGGACCGACCGGCGACGGCGGCTTCGCCGTGACGGCGGTGCTCCCCTACGAACCGCCTCCAGGAACCGACGCCAGCCCGCCCAGCGAACCC
>NZ_SMKZ01000067.1 GCF_004349065.1 Jiangella asiatica | reverse complement strand
GGGGGTGGGGAGCGACGGTGGACGGCGGGCGCGGCGGCCCTGGCGCGGCTCGGACTCGTCCGGCGGCTCGGGGCTGATCGGGCCCGTCTGGCGCCGCCGCCGATCCGCCCGGCCGCCGGGCCGCGCCCAAGCCGGTACCTCACCCGGCTGGGTCTGTCCCGGCTGCGTCCGCCCTGTCCATGGCCCGGGCTGCGCCTGCCCGGGTTGTGCGTGCGCGGGCTGTGAGTATCCGGACTCCGCCTGGCCGATGACCGGCTCATCAGGTGCGGGCGAACCCGGCCCAGGCGTGCCGGCGGGCGGTTCCTCCGTCGTGGGCACAGGCCGTCCCGCGGCGCGTCGCCCCGCTTGACGTCGTCGCGCCACGAGCTCTCCCTGCGGCGTGGAAATGGACGGATCGTGGATGACCCGGAGTCGGTGCAGCCGAGCGTAGTCCTCGTCACTCCGGGATTGCTCACCCTCTCATCTTGATTACGAGAACTATTCTCATCTACGCTCCACCATCATGAGAACACGTCATATCGGCACCATCGGGACCCTGGCCGTCTCCGGCCTGCTCCTGACCGCCTGCGGCGACAACGACCCGTCGCCGTCGGCGTCCACGCCGTCCAGCGCCCTCTCCGCCGAACCGACAGACCGGCCGGACGGTGAGGAAGTCGCGGCCGCCGAGCCGCGCCTCGTCGCCACCTACGACGGCGGCCTGCTCGTGCTCGACGGCCGGACGCTCGAGGTCCTGGAGACGTTCGAGCTGGACGGCTTCAACCGGGTCAACCCCGCCGGCGACGGCCGGCACGTCATCGTCTCGACCGACGAGGCGTTCCGCGTCCTCGACACCGGCACGTGGAGCGTGGAGCACGGCGACCACGCGCACCACTACGTCGGGGAGCCGGCTCTCACCGACATCCAGTTCGAGACCGACCACCCGGGCCACGTCGTCCGGCACGCCGGCTCGACCGTGCTGTTCAGCGACGGCACCGGGCGGATCGAGATCTTCGAGTCCGACGACCTCGCCGACGGCGCGCCGGAGACAAAGGTCGTCGCGGCCGACCAGCCGCACCACGGCGTAGCGGTCCAGTTGGCGAACGACGAGCTCCTGGTCACGCTCGGCGACGAGCAGACCCGCACCGGCGCCAAGGTCCTGGACGCGGGCGGCACCGAGATCGCCCGCAACGAGGACTGCCCCGGCGTACACGGCGAGGCGGTCGCCGCGGACGAGACCGTGGTCGTCGGCTGTGAGGACGGCGTGCTCGCCTACCGCGACGGCGGGTTCACGAAGATCGACAGCCCGGATCCCTACGGCCGCATCGGCAACCAGGCGGGCGCCGAGGAATCGACCGTCGTGCTCGGCGACTACAAGGTCGATCCGGACGCCGAGCTGGAGCGGCCGGAGCGGGTGTCGCTGGTCGACACGGCGACCAACACGCTGCGGCTGGTCGACCTGGGCGTCAGCTACACCTTCCGCTCGCTGGCCCGCGGACCCGAGGGCGAAGCGATCGTGCTCGGCACCGACGGCGCCATCCACGTGATCGACCCGGCGACGGCCCAGGTCGGCGCCGTCATCCCGGTCATCGACGCCTGGACCGAGCCGGTGGACTGGCAGCAGCCGCGGCCGGCCATCGTCGTCGACGGCGGCACGGCGTACGTCACCGACCCGGCGGCGAGCGAGATCCACGCCGTCGACCTCGCCACGCGAACCGTCGTGACCAGCGCGAGCCTTCCCGCCGCACCGAACGAGATCGCCGCCGCGACGGGGTAACATCCTGCTTCGATGACCACCCAGCCCTTGCCGCCGGCCCCGCCGCCGGTGCCTCCGCCGCCACCACCCACGGCGCCGGACGGACCCCGTCGTCGCCGATGGGTGTGGCCGCTTGTCGCCGTGCTGGCGCTGGCCGTCGGCGTGGGCGGCGGCCTGGGCTCGGCGACGCTGATCGACGACGACGAGCCGGCCACTGTCGCCGAGGAGTCCGACGAGCAGTCCGGCGGCGAGCTGGATGAGCTGCGCGCCGAGGTCGACTCCCTGCGCGAGCAGCTCGATCAGGTCCAAGGGCAGCGCGACGACCTCAAGGAGCGGCTCGACGAGACACGGGCGGCGCTGGACGAGGCCGAGGAACCGACCCAACCGACCGACGAAACGGCTGAGCCGGAGCCCGTCGAGGGCACCTTCACCGCGGGCGACTTCACCTTCAGCGCGGTGGAGATCCGCGAGGACTACGTCGGCGACTTCGAGGTCGGCGCCACGGTCACCAACGACGGCGCCGAGACGGTCTCGTACGTGTCGTGGACGGCGACGGTGCTGCTCGACGGGTCGCCGGTGTCGACGCTGACGGCGACGGCCAGCGAGTTCCCGGCCGGCGACGCCATCGACGTGACGTTCATCGGCTTCGACGACTTCGGCGCCTGGGACAGCGTCGAGTTCGCTGTCGACCCCACGTTCTGAGCGTTCGCGTAGTCGTCGCCCAGCCGTCGCGACCGTGACATCGACTCGTTGTCACCAGCCTCGACCGTGACGGTCATGAGCGATCGGTCCCGATTTCGGCGAATGGCCCACCGAGTGCTGACGCTGCCCCTCGCGGCGGCCCTCGGTCTCGCGGTGGCGGCGACGGCGTCAGCCGTCGGCGAGCCGCTCGACCCAGCCCACGCCCACAACGACTATGAGCACGAGCGCCCCCTGCTCGACGCCCTCGACCACGGGTTCACCAGCGTCGAAGCCGACGTCTGGTTGGTCGACGGCGAGCTGCTGGTGGCGCACGACGCCTGGGAGGTCCAGCCCGGGCGCACTTTGGAGTCGCTGTACCTGGACCCGCTGCGCGACATCGTCCACGCCAACGGCGGGTCGGTCTACCCGGGGTGGGACGGCTCGCTGCAGCTGCTCATCGACATCAAGAACACCGGCGAGGCCACGTACGCCGAGGTGGACGCGGTGCTGCGCCGCTACCAGGACATGATGACGCGCTACGTCGGCGAGCGGATCCAGCCGGGCGCGGTGACCGCCGTCATCAGCGGCGACCGGCCGCGCGACACCATGCTGGCGCAGCGGCTGCGCTTCGCCGGCTACGACGGCCGGCTCAGCGACCTCGGCAGCGGGCTACCCGCCGGGTTCATGCCGCTGGTCAGCGACAACTGGACCAACCACTTCACCTGGCGCGGCGTCGAACCGATGCCGGCGGCGGAGCGCGCCAAGCTCGTCGACATCGTTCAGCAGGCACACGCGGCCGGCTACCGCATCCGGTTCTGGGCGACACCCGACGAACCCGGCCCGGCCCGCGAGGCGATCTGGAGCGAGCTCCTGGCGGCAGGGGTCGACCACCTCAACACCGACGACCTCGCCGGCCTGCGGGAGTTCCTGAGCTAGGACGCCGCCCGCCGGGCCCGGATCTCGACGGACGCGCTGACCGCGTGCACCTCGACGGCAGTCAGCGCGTCCTGCGCGTCGAGGGTCGCCGCGACCCGCTCGCCCACGTCGCCGCGCGCGCCGTCGTCATCGCCGTACCCGCAGCCGGCCGCCGGGCACGCGGAGCAGTGCCGCGAGCGACGCCACGTTCGCCCTGGCCGGGTCCGTCCAGAACACATTGACGTTGCTGGCGAAGACGACGTCGAAGCCGCCGGCGGGGAAGTCGTCGTGCCCGGCTCGATGGTTGTGAGATCCCGCTGGACGACGGTGAGCCGTCCGGCGTCGACGAGTTCGCGGTTGCGCTCAGTGGTGCGCCGCAGGCCGGTGATCGACCGGTCGACGACGGTGAGGTGGCCGGTTCCGCTCAGCAGCCGGCCGACCTCGGCCGCCGCGACACCGGGAGCACCGCCCAGCTCCAGGACGCGCTCCGTGCCGGTCAGCCCCAGCCGCGGAACGAGCCGGGCGATGTGCGGCGGTGTCGGGTCGCTCATGTCGACGAGCCTGCCGCGTCATCGCTGACACCGCGTGTCTGGCTCTCGTTGGCCGGGCGGGAACGAGTTCCACCGGCTGATGACAGCTTCGTTGCGTCCGGTCGGCATCGTGCGAGCGTACGACGTGGGAGAGTGGCGCTGATCCATCCGGTGTCACGGAAACCGTGGCCGCCCGACGTTTCCACGGGAGGGGAGCCCAGTGTCCGCATCGCCGCCCGCAGGCGCTCGTTTCGGCCCGTTCGCGTGGTCGCCGCTCACCGACGACGACCGCGGCTACCTGGTCGCCTCGCACGACGAGGGCGGCCTCGTCATCGACGTGCTCCTCACCGGCTCCGGCTCGTTCTCACTGCGAGTAGACCAAGCGGCCCAGCTGGCCGACCAGCTGTGCGACCTCGCCGGCGTCCCCGCCCGGCCGGTGCCCTGGATGCTTCCCGACCTGCACACCCACCTGGAGACGGTGGACGCCTCGGTGCGCGAATGGGACCGGGCTCGCCGGGCGCCGTCGGGGCCTGGGCCGCCGTCCGGATCGGCGCTGGACTCGTCGTCGACGACGGAGGCGGCCGCCGGCGTCGCGGCTCTCGAGTCGGTCGACGCCATGATCCGCCGACTGCTCGACGTCCGCGACTCGGTGGCCACGGGCCTAGCCAGCGACCCCGTCGTCGATGGACCAGCACGCGACCGGGCACCGGACCGCCGGTTGACCACGATGGGCGGCCTGATCCTGGCGGTCGGCATCGCCGCGGTCTTCTGGCTTGCGGTCGGCCTGGGCCTGTGGTTGCTCTTGCGATGAGGAGCACCCGGCCCGAGACGCTGAGGTCGAGGAGACGCGCGTCTTCGCCGACGGCACCACCCATGCGCCGCTCGCCGCGTCGGTCAACCCCCGATCGCGGTCGGACTCGGCGGTGCGGTGCTCAGCCCGACGGCCGCCGTGCCGCTGACCGTCGCCCTCCGCCGTCGTCGGGCCGTCTCTACCTGACCCCGAGCGCCCGGCGCACCCGATCCGCGACCTCCGCGACGTCGACCGGTTGCTTTGTGTCGACGGTGATGACCTCGCCGGCCCCGACCGGCCGGTCGTACCGCGCCAGCGACTCGACGGGCAGCTCCTTCTCGACGTGGACCGGATGGTGGCCGGGTGAGCGACCCCTCACCGCGTAGCGCCTCGCCGCCTCGTCCGGCGGGCAGGCGCAGTACACCTCGGCGAGAGTGCCGCCGAGTGCCTCGAGACGCTCGACCGTATCGGGCTGGCCCGGCAGGAAGTTGGCCTCGAGCACCACGTCCGGGCACGAGCCGGCGAGCCGCCAGAGCAGCTGCATCGCCGCCGCGCCCAGCCGCCGTGACGAGGCCAGGTCACCCTCGGGCGGCTGCAGAGCGTCGTGCAGGGTCTCCTTGATGGTGTCCTTCGACAGCAGCGCGAAACCCAGTGCGTCCGCGAGCGGTACCGCCAGCGTCGACTTGCCCGCACCGGGCGAACCCGACACCAGCACCACCCGTCGCACCATCCGCCGATCATGCCAGCCTGTCGGCGGTGTTGCCCGGGGTTGTGTCCGGAGTTCTGTCCGGCCCCGTGCGTCAACCCTCCATGATCATCAACCGGTAGCGACACCATGACGTTGCCAACCGTTGATGATCACCGGACACGACGCGGGTCTGCGTCACGCTCCTCGAGCAGGGGTGAGGTGTCGTCCACAGTCATCCGCTATACCGCGACGACGCCGGACAGCGGCCTGGTCACCGACCAACGGCCGACCCGGGGAAGAATTGTTCATGATCGAGATGTGCTCTGAGCTGGTGCGCCTGGAGGGACTCGAACCCCCGACCAAGAGCTTAGAAGGCTCCTGCTCTATCCGACTGAGCTACAGGCGCCGGATACGTTGACCATTGTGGCGGACGGTCAGGCCTGTTGCACGGGACGGCCGAGTCCGTCGACGACCTCGGCGCCGGGCCAGGTGGCCAGGACCGGGCCGGGTACGGCGAGCTTGGACCCGCGCAGCCCGCTGCCGACCACCGCGAAGGGTAGCGCGGCAACGGCCGGATCGACCAGGATCCGCCAGTCGCCGGGCAGGCCGAGCGGTGTGATGCCGCCGTACTCCATGCCGGTCTGCGAGACGGCGTCGTCCATGGCCAGGAAGGATGCCTTGCGCACTCCCAGTCTGCGCCGGACGATGCCGTTGACGTCGGCGCGGGTGGTCGCGAGTATCAGGGACGCCGCCACCCGGGGCTCGCCCTCACGCTTGCCGGCCACGACGACGCAGTTCGCCGACTCCTCCGGCGCCACGTCGTAGGCGGCGCAGAACGCGGCCGTGTCGGCCAGGGTCGGGTCGATCTCGGCGACGTACACCTCGGCCGTGCTCGAGGACAGGGCGGTCTTCACCGGTCCGGCCAGGAGGTCCGGTCGCGTGCGGGCCGGCACCGTCGCCAGCCGGCCGATCGTCGGAGTCGTCACCCCACGATGCTACGGTCACCTGCTCGTGGCCCTCCTCGAACGGTTGCGCATCTCCGCCTACGTCATCTGTGAGGACGACGACGGCCGGCTGCTGCTGGCCCGCTGCATCGGGTGGGACGACGGACCGCGGTGGACGCTCGCCGGCGGCGGCCTCGACCCGGGTGAGCAGCCCCGAGACGGTGCGCTGCGCGAGCTGACAGAGGAGACCGGGTACACCGGTGAGCTGGAGGCGCTCATCGGCGTCGACGCCTTCCGCCTCGTGACCACGGACGCCCCGCCGGAAGGCTACGACGGGGACGACTTCTACGCGGTGCGCATCGTCTACCGCGGCCGGGTGACCGGAGGCGAGCTGACGCACGAGGTCGACGGCACGACGGATTTGGCCGCGTGGGTGCCGCGGGACGAGATCAGGACACTCGACGCGGTCGAGCTGGTCACCATCGGGGTCGCCATGCTCGACGAACCCGGCGCACCAGTCCGTTCCGAGCCCGACCCGACAACCCGGACGACGCAGCCCGCCTCGATTTCCGACCGCGCCACCGTCGTGCAGCGCGTCGCGGCCTACGGGCGCACCCCCGACGGCCGGACCGCGGGCGGGATCCTCGAGCACGGCGCCGACCCGGCCGCGAGTGTCGCCGCCGCGTTCCGCGCCACACACGGCGTCGACGCCGACGTCGTCCGTCCACGGGACGCCACGAGCACCGTCGACGACGGGGACGGCGCGGCGCGGTGGGTGGTCACCCTGGAGTACGACGTCGAGGTCAGGTGACCCCGTCGCCAGCCGGCCAGCCCGTCAGCCGGCCCCGTCCAGCTCGAAGTGCCAGATGATCGCAGCCGGGCTGCCACGATAGGCGGCGTTGGCGGCCTCGGGCGCGAACGGGTGCAGCGCCCAGATGTTCGGCGGCGTGCCCGTCGTGGCCAACGGTGGCGGCGACCCACCGGCGCCCGGCGGGACCCCGTCGCCGTCGACGAACGGGTCGGGGCGACGGGGCTCCTCGCAGCGCCGCACTCGCAGCCCGAGCGGCAGCGCGGCGGCAAGGTACTCGCTGGCCAGCCGGCTGCGGTTCTCGAAGTAGCCGGGCCGGCCGTCGGGGCCGGGCATGACGATCGGCAGGCCGACGTCGCCCAGGCGGCCGCGCGGGTCGGAGACGATCAGGTGTCCGCCGGGCCGCAGGACGCGCGCGAACTCGGCGAACGCCGGATCCAGCTCCGGCACATGGGTCAGCGCGAGCGCGCACACGACCGTGTCGACGTGTGAGTCGGGCAGGGGCAGCCGGTGCAGGTCGGCCTCGTGGAACGTCGCGCCGGGAACCTTCGACCGGGCCACCGCCAGCATCTCCGGCGAGCTGTCGACGCCGATGACCGTGTGGCCGAGCTCGGCCAGGTACGCGGCGTGGCGGCCGGTGCCGCAGGCGACGTCCAGGGCCACGCCGACCGGGAGCCCGTCGAGGATCTCACGGACGATGGGCTGCTCGATGTCGAGCAGCTGGTTCCCGGGCCGGTCGTAGCCCCCGGCCCAGGCTCGGTAGCCGTCGACGGTGGAGATGGGCCAGGCGGTTCCGCCGTCACCGAACTCGTCGGCGGCGGCGAGCAGCGTCCGGATCTCGGCCAGCCGTGCCTGGACGAACTCGCGGTCGTGCTGGCCGGCGAAGGCACGCAGCAGCGCGACGCCCTCCAGGCCGAGCAGATACGCGAGCGGATGCTGGTGGATCACGGTCTCAATGCGAGTAGACGGGGACGACCATGGCGCGGGCCAGCGTGTGGAACGCGAGGTTGAACGACACGACGGCAGGCGAGGCGTCGCGATCGACGCCGAGTGTCTCGACGTCGACGGCGTGCACCACGAAGTAGTAGCGGTGCGGCATGTCGCCCTGCGGCGGCGCGGCGCCGAAGTAGCCGGTGGTGCCGGCGTCCTGGCGCACGGAGAAGGCCGGGTAGGGCAGGCCGGAGTCGTCCGCGGCGCCCGCCCCGCGCGGCAGGGCGGTGGTGGTGGCGGGCAGGTCGACCACGACCCAGTGCCAGAAGCCGCTGGGCGTCGGCGCGTCGGGATCGAAGCAGGTGACGACGTAGCTGCGGGTGCCGTCCGGCGCGCCCGACCACGACAGCTGCGGGGACTGGTTGGCGCCACCGGCGGCCTCGGCGATGAACTCCGTGGCCAGCTGTTCGCCGTCGCTGACGTCGTCGCTGGTCGCGCCGAACGAAGCCACGGCCGGCAGCAGCGAGTAGGGGTCGGGTGCGACGGGTCGTTCGAGCGACATCGGTCCTCCATCGGGTGCGTTGCGGCGCCACCGACGCTATCGGATGCGACCGACAATGTGACTCGCCATGTGAACGATTGGCATCAATGGCGCCATGACACTTGGCGGCCGGGCTCCGAAGCGTGCAAGATTCGCCAGGTGGACACCGCTGAGCTGAGCATTCATCATGCTCTCGCCGCGCTTCGCGGAAGGTTGGCGGGCGTGCAGTATCCGCTCGCTGTCGCCGGGGCCGACGACGCCCGGCGGGTGCGGCGCGAGGTCCTGGCCCAGCTCGACGACTACATCCTGCCGCGCCTGGACCACCTGGACGCGCCGATGCTCGCCGTCGTCGGCGGTTCCACCGGTGCGGGGAAGTCCACACTGGTCAACTCCCTGGTGAGGCGGCGGGTCAGCGACACTGGCGTGCTGCGGCCCACCACCCGCTCGCCGATCCTGGTGCACCACCCCGAGGACGCGGAGTGGTTCGACGAGCTGCGCATCCTGCCCGACCTGCCGCGGGTCGAGATCCACGACCAGGCCGGCGGTGCGCTCCGGCTGGTCGCAGACGACGGGTTGCCGTCCGGCGTCGCGATCCTCGACGCGCCCGACGTCGACTCCGTCGTGACGGAGAACCGCACCCTCGCCGCGCAACTCCTCGCCGCCGCGGACCTGTGGCTCTTCGTCACGACGGCGGCGCGCTACTCCGACGCGGTGCCGTGGGACTTCCTGCGTGCCGCGGCCGCGCGGCAGGCCGCCGTCGCCGTCGTCCTCGACCGGGTCGCGCCGGAGGCCGTCAGCGAAATCCGCAGCCATCTCGCGGCCATGCTGGCCGAGCACGGCCTCGGCGACGCGCCGCTCTTCGTCGTCGAGGAGACCATGCCCGACGACGACGGGTTGCTGCCGGCGCCCGCGGTGGCCGCGGTCCGCGCTTGGCTGGACGGGCTGGCCGCCGACGAGGCCTCCCGGACACAGATCGTGCGGCGCACCCTCGACGGCGCCGTCGACGGCGTCCTGCTCCAGGTCCCCAGCCTGGCCGAGGCAGCCGACCTGCAGGTGGAGACGGTGACCGGGCTGCAGGCCGACGTCGCGCACGTCTACGAGGCGGCCTGCCGGCGCATCGACGAGGCCGCGGCCGACGGCAGCATGCTGCGCGGCGAGGTGCTGGCGCGCTGGCAGGACTTCGTCGGCACCGGCGACTTCCTGCGCTCCCTGGAGGCGCGGGTCGGGCGGGTCCGCGACAAGGTGACGGCGTTCCTGCGCGGCCGCCCACAGCCGGCGGCGGCGGTCGAGGAGGCCATCGAGCACGGCCTGGCCGCCGTCGTCGTCGAGGAGGCCAACCGGGCCGCCGAGCAGGCCGACTCCCGCTGGCGCGAGACCTCCGCCGGCCGGGCACTGCTCGGCGACGACGACCTCACCCGCGCGGCCGACGACGTGCCGGCGCGGGCCGCGGAGATGGTGCGGTCCTGGCAGGACGCGGTGCTGGAGCTGGTGCGAACCGAGGGCGCCAGCCGGCGGTTCAACGCCCGGCTGCTGTCGTTCGGTGTCAATGGCCTGGGGCTGGCGCTGATGATCGTGGTGTTCGCGTCCACGGCCGGCCTCACCGGTGCCGAGGTCGGCGTGGCCGGCGGGACCGCAGCCGTGGGCCAGAAGCTGCTGGAGGCCTTCTTCGGCGACGAGGCGGTGCGGCGGCTTGCGTCGAAGGCCCGGCGCGATCTCTCCGCGAGGGTGTCGGCGCTGCTGGAGTCGGAGTCGGCGCGGTTCACCGACCGGCTGGGTGGGCTGCCCGTCGACGTGGCCGCCGGCACCGTGCTGCGAGCTGCGCGATCCGACGCCGAGCAGGCCCGGGAGCGTGCCGCATGAAGCTGTGGCCACGCCGGGACCGGATCACGCTCCCCGAACGGGTCCAGGCCCTGGAGGCGGCGGTGACCGCCGCGCGGCCGCTCTTGCCTGACGGTCTCGCCGACTCGGTGCAGGCCATGGTCGACCGCGCCGGCGAGCGCCGTCAGCTCTCCGTCGAACACACCGTCGTCGCGCTGGCCGGCGCCACCGGCAGCGGGAAGTCGTCACTGTTCAACCGCATCGCCGGCATGGAGGTCTCCCGGGTCGGCGTTCGTCGGCCGACGACGGCGGACCCGATGGCCTGCGTCTGGGGTACTCAAGGGGTGATACCGCTGCTGGACTGGCTCGATGTGCCGCCGCGGCACCGCGTTGCCCGCGAGAGCGTCCTCGACTCCGGCGAGAGCGACGACCTCGACGGCCTCGTCCTGCTCGACCTGCCCGACCACGACTCCACCCAGCAGGCGCACCGCGACACCGTCGACCGCCTCGTCGAACAGGTCGACCTCTTCGTCTGGGTGCTCGACCCGCAGAAGTACGCCGACGCCGCGCTGCACGAGCGGTACCTGCGGCCCCTGGCGTCGCACCAGGCGGTCACGGTGGTGGTGCTCAACCAGATCGACCGGCTGGCCCGCGGCGACATCGTCGAGTGCGTCACCGACCTGCGCCGCCGCCTCGACGAGGACGGGCTGGACGAGGTGCCCGTGGTGGCGCTGTCGGCGGTGACGGGCGAGGGCGTCGACACCCTGGTCGACCTGATCCGGACCGCCGTTACCAAGCGCCGGGCCGTCGACGAGCGCATCGAGGCCGACCTGCGGATGACGGCGGACGTCGTCGCGTCCGCGGTGGGTGCGGGCTCTCCCGGAAAGATCGACAGGGGCGCACGCGACGCGCTGGCCGCGGCCGTTGCCGACGCCTCCGGGGCGGACGTGGTGGCTGAAGCCGTCGGCCGGTCCTACCTGCGCCGGGCCCGGGCGACGACGGGGTGGCCGGTCACCCGCTGGCTGGGCAAGCTGCGGCGCGACCCACTGGACAAGCTGGGCGTCGCGACGCGCCGGTCAGACGAGGTCGACGCCGGGATCGCCCGCGTCTCACTGCCCGAGCCGACGCCGGTCCAGCGGGCCCGGTCCGACGCGGCGGTGCGGTCGTTCGGCGACACCGCGGCCGGGTCGCTGCCGCTCGTCTGGCGCGACGAGGTGCGGCGGGCCGCCACGGAGGCGGGCAGCCGGCTGCCCGCCGCGCTGGAGAAGGCCGTCACCGCGACCGACTTCGGCATCACCCGGCGGCCACGCTGGTGGCGGCTGTTCAACCTGCTGCAATGGCTCGCACTCCTGACGGCGATGGCCGGCGTGGTGTGGCTGGTCGCGCTCGCGCTGGGTGACTTCCTGCGGTTCGAGGTGGCCACGCCGTGGGTGCTCGGCATCCCGGTGCCGACGCTGCTGCTGGCGGCCGGGGTGGTGCTCGGCGTCTTCCTGGGGCTGGTCGGACTCGCCGCGGCGCGACGCGGTGCTCGTCACCGCGAGGAGTCCATGCGGCGGGCTCTGCGCGAGCTGGTGGCACGCACCGTCGGCGACGTGGTGGTCACGCCGGTGACGGTCTCGCTGGAGCGGTACGGCGCGTTCCGGGCGGCGTTGGAGCGAGCCCGCACGCGGTGATCGTCGCTCCGTCCCACAAATGATCACGTTCAGCACGAAATCTCGTGTCACACCATGCTCGCAATCATGGTGAGGCTCGGGGGATCCTGCTGAACGTGATCGCCGCTGGGACCCGATCACTGTCCTTGGCACACCAGATCACCGCCCGCGCATCGGATGTGTCATGGTTCGTCGCGACAACTTTGCATGCCAAGGCGCAGCACGGCGACAGGCGGCCGGAGGTCTCCTCGAATCATCGGTGCGGGGCGAAGATCGAGTGCCGTGGCTGGAGCTTGACCGGCCCGACGACCACCGGCCGCCGGTGACGCGCGCAAAGCCTGGTGGTGTGCGTGCGGCCGACCGCGTAGCTGGCGGCGCGGCCGCGCTGTCCACAGGCTGGCTCGGGTGGCGGAGGTTGTCCACATTTCGCGGATCCGGCCTTCCAGGAGCGCCTGCGGCGAGGGAACGTCGTCCCGTCAACCCTCACCGGGAACGAGCGTAGGAGACACCCATGAGCGACACCAACGTCACCGTCACCGGCAACGTCGCGAGCGACGTGCAGTCCAAACCCACGCCTGGCGGCGCGCTGACCAGCTTCCGGTTGGCGAGCCAGCGGCGCTTCTACAACCGTCGCACCGGCCGCTGGGTCGACGACGACCCGGCCTTCTACCGGGTCGTCTGCTGGCGATCCCTGGCCGAGAACGTCCGCGACTGCCTCCGCAAGGGCGAACCCGTCGTCGTGCAGGGGCGGCTGAAACTGAAGGACTGGACCGACAGCCAGGGCCACACCCGCACCGACGCCGAGATCGACGCCTGGTCCGTCGGGTACGACCTCATGCGCGGAACGGCCGTGTTCACCCGCAGCCGGCGCCAGGTCACAGTCGAGGACGACGAGGACCCGCTCGACCTCATCCGCTCCCAGCAGCGCGCCAACGCCGCCCAGGACGTCATCGTCGACCCCTCCACCGGCGAGGTCTTCACGGTCAGCCAGCTCCGCGGCGCCGACGAGCGTCCCGGCCACGGTCCTGGCGCCGGCGGCCCGAGCGGCGATTCCCAGCCCGCCGACGACGCCGCTGGACCCGTTCTGGCGGGTGGTGCCGGTCGTGCGATTCGCGGACGCGGCTCCGACGGCCCGGAGCTCGACGGCGACCGTGCCGGAGTAGCCCGGTCACGTGCCGATGGTGGTGCGCTCGGTGGTGACCTGGCCGGGCTCGACGGAGCCCGTGCACGGTTCGCTGCGCCGGGCAACGACGGCGCGGGGCTCGGCCGGGCTGGTGACGGCAGCTCGCCGGGCGAGCCTACCCGTGGTGGAGCGGAGTTCCATTCGGGGTCCGGTAACGGTCACGGGTCCGGTCGCCGCGCCAGCCGTGCCGCCCAGGACGAGCCCGGCGGCGATGAGCGCGGCGCTGATGAGCGCGCCGATGATGAGCCGGGCGGCGATCGGCTGGGCGGCGATGGGCCGGGCGGCGATCGGCTGGGCGGCGGTCGGCCGGGCGGCGACGGGCTGGTGCCGAGCACGGCGGCCGGCGGCGACCGACCCGCACTCGGCGACACGCCCAGTGCAGCCGCGGCCGAACCGCCGCGGCCGGCTCGCGCGCCCCGGACGACCCGCACCACGCGCGCCGGATCGTCCACGCGGGCCAAGCAGCCCAGCGGCGTCACCGGCTGACCCAGTCCCGTCCCGTCCCTTGATCACGTTCCCTCACGGTCCTCAGCGTCCGCGAGGGAACGTGATCAAGGGGCCGGTGCCACAACACCGGTGCCACAACAGCACGACGTCGGCCCGTGCAGGGTAGGTGGTCGTCGGCATGGGTGCTGAGGCCGTAGGCTTGGAGACGTTATGGCGGACTTCATTTACTCCATGCGTAAGGCGCGCAAGGCGCACGGCGACAAGGTCATCCTTGACGACGTCACTCTGTACTTCCTCCCCGGAGCGAAGATCGGTGTCGTCGGGCCGAACGGTGCCGGTAAGTCGAGCATCCTGAAGATCATGGCTGGGCTCGACCAGCCATCGAACGGCGATGCTCAGCTCGCGCCCGGCGCCACGGTGGGCTTCCTGGCGCAGGAGCCGACGCTCAACGAGGACAAGACGGTCCTGGGCAACGTCCAGGAGGGCGTCGCCGAGACCATCGAGATGCTCGAGCGGTTCAACGAGATCGCCGAGAAGATGGCGGTCGACTACTCCGACGAGCTCCTCGAGGAGATGGGCAAGCTGCAGGAGCAGCTCGACCATCGCAACGCGTGGGAGCTGGACTCCCAGCTCGAGCAGGCCATGGACGCGCTGCGCTGCCCGCCGCCGGACGCCGAGGTCAAGGTGCTGTCCGGTGGTGAGCGGCGCCGGGTTGCGCTGTGCCGGCTGTTGCTGCAGCAGCCCGACCTGTTGCTCCTGGACGAGCCGACCAACCACCTGGACGCCGAGAGCGTGCAGTGGCTGGAGCAGCACCTCGAGAAGTACCCCGGCGCCGTCATCGCCGTTACCCACGACCGCTACTTCCTCGACCACGTCGCCCAGTGGATCGCCGAGGTCGACCGCGGCCGCGTCCACGGCTACGAGGGCAACTACACCACGTACCTCGAGACCAAGCAGGCCCGCCTCAAGGTCGAGGGGCAGAAGGACGCCAAGCGGCAGCGCCGGCTGCGCGAGGAGCTGGACTGGGTCCGGTCCAACGCGAAGGGCCGCCAGACCAAGCAGCGCGCCCGCCTCGAGCGCTACGAGGAGATGGCCGCGGAGGCGGAGAAGACCCGCAAGCTGGACTTCGAGGAGATCCAGATCCCGCCGGGTCCCCGCCTGGGCAACTTGGTGGTCGAGGCGCAGAGCGTCACGAAGGGCTTCGGCGACCGCGTCCTCATGCGCGACCTGTCGTTCTCGCTGCCGCGCAACGGCATCGTCGGCATCATCGGCCCGAATGGCGTGGGTAAGACGACGCTGTTCAAGATGATCGTCGGGCAGGAGTCGCCGGACTCCGGCGAGTTCCGCATCGGCGACACCGTCCGGCTGTCCTACGTCGACCAGTCCCGCGCCGGCATCGACCCGAAGAAGAACGTCTGGCAGGTCGTCTCCGACGAGCTCGACCACATCAAGGTCGGCCAGGTCGAGATGCCCAGCCGGGCCTACGTGTCGGCCTTCGGCTTCAAGGGCCCGGACCAGCAGAAGCCGGCCGGCGTGCTGTCCGGCGGTGAGCGCAACCGACTCAACCTGGCGCTCACGCTCAAGCAAGGCGGCAACCTCATCCTGCTGGACGAGCCGACGAACGACCTCGACGTCGAGACGCTGCAGTCGCTGGAGAACGCGCTGCTGGAGTTCCCCGGCTGCGCCGTCATCACGTCGCACGACCGGTGGTTCCTCGACCGCGTCGCCACCCACATCCTGGCGTGGGAGGGCGACGACGAGGACCCGGCCAAGTGGTTCTGGTTCGAGGGCAACTTCGAGAGCTACGAGAAGAACAAGATCGAGCGGCTCGGCGCCGAGGCCGCGCGTCCGCACCGCGTCACCTACCGCAAGCTCAGCCGCGACTGAGGGGCACTCCGGTGCCCAGACACGTCACGCTCGTCCCCCTGCGCTGGGCGGACATGGACGCATACGGCCACGTCAACAACGTCGTCTACCTGCGCTACCTGCAGGAAGCGCGTGTGGACATGCTGTTCGTGCACGCTCCGAAGCAGGGGGCCGAGCAGTTGGCGGAAGGCGTCGTCGTCGCCCGTCACGAGATCAGCTACCAAGCGCAGCTGCGGTTCCGCGGTGAGCCGGTGCGGGTCGAGACGTGGGTGCGGCGGGTCGGCAACTCGTCGTTCGAGCTGGGCTACGAGATCCTGGACGTCGACGACGGTGACCGGACGGTGTACGCGGTCGCCTCGACCACTCTCGTGCCGTACGACCTCGACGACGCCCGCCCCCGCCGCGTCATGGCCGAGGAGCGGTCGGTCCTGGAGTCCTTCTTCGAGCCGGAAGGCCCGGTGCCGGGCAAGGGGAAGGCGACCGCATGAAGCACGTTTACGAGTGCTCCGTGCGGTTCGACGACCTCGACGCGTTCGGCCACGTCAACAACGTGACGTTCGCCGAGTACCTGCAGGAGGCACGGGTCGACTTCGCGCACCGGCAGCTGGTTACGGGGAACGCGCCGCACGAGGGTGTGGTCGTCGTCCACCAGAGCATCGACTACCTCGCGCCGGTCCCGTTCCGTACCGAGCCGCTGCAGGTGCACGTGTGGATCACCCGCATCGGCACGTCGTCGTTCGACCTCGCCTACGAGGTCAGCGACACCTCGATGCTGTTCGCGCGGGCCACCGGTGTGCTGGTCGCCTACGACGTCAAGGCAGACCGGCCGCGTCCGGTCAGCCCGGCCGAGCGCGAGGTCCTCGAACGCTACCTCGAGCCGGCGCCGTGACCTCGTTCGTCCCGGCGCACCCGAGCGCGGCCGCCGATCTCGCCACCTTCGCCCGCCGGGTCGCGAAGTTCGAGGCCGACGCGGTCGTGCGGATCGTCGCGTACGGTCCGGTCGCCGGCTGCTTCGCCGAGACGCCCTTCGACGCGCTCGCCCTGCGGGCCGTCGCCCTCGCCGAGCCCGCCGAGTTCGACGTCGTCGTCGAGGCCGGGACTCTCGCCGCGCGTGCGGTCGGCACCGCGGGGGAGTTCGAGCTGCCGCCGGCGCTGCCCGCGCTGCGCTGGGCCAGCAGTCTGCCGCCACGCAGCGGGTGGACCGAGCTCGCCCGCCTGAAGCTCGTCGACGTCGTCGCCGATGTCGACCGCGGCGTCGAGGAGTTCCGTGAGCGCGCGGCCGGCGTCGCCGACGGCAAGTCGCTGCGGGCCGGCCGGGCCGCGCTGGAAGGGCTGGCGACGGAGATCTGGGACCGTGAGCTCGCGTCCGGCGTGCCGCTCCGGCTCGCCCACGCCGCCGGGTCCTACGGCTTCCTCGGCGGCCCCGACGACGCCGGGGAGGTGGTCCTGCGCGCCGTCGGCGCGTGGTGGCGCCTCGACGCACCCAACGGCACCATGCTCGCCCGCACCGGCCTGGCGCTGTTCGCCCTCTGACCACTCACGTCGAGCTCCTGGCGGGTCAGAATGATCAGAGTGCCAGCCAGGCCGCGGTGTCCGTTGGGAGGTGTCCGTCGGCGTCGAGCGGCCCGCTGGCAAGCAGCACTTCCCGATGCGCCGGCAGCGCGACCGGCGCCGCACCGAGGTTGACCACGCAGGCGAACCCGGTGCCGCGCTGGAACGCCACGACATCGGCGCCGGCGTCGACCCAGCTCAGCGGCTCGACGGACGGGATGGAGCGGCGCAGCCGCAGTGCGGTGCGATACAGCGTGAGCATCGAGCCGTCGTCGGCCGACGACGCCTGCACCGACAGGGCGCCCCAACCGGCCGGTTGCGGCAGCCACGACCCGCCCGACCCGAACCCGGACGACGGGCCGTCGACGGTCCACGGCAGCGGGACCCGGCAGCCGTCACGGCCGCGCTCGGTGTGACCGGAACGCTCCCACACCGGGTCCTGCAGCGACTCCACGGGCAGGTCGAGCACCTCCGGCAGCCCCAGCTCCTGGCCCTGGTAGACGTAGGCGCCGCCGGGCAGCGCCAGCATGAGCAGGGCGGCCGCGCGGGCCCGGTGCAGGCCGAGCTCCAGGTCGGCGGGACCGGTGGCGACGCGCGCGGCGCCGGTGCCGGCACCGGTGGTCTCGCGGCCGTACCGGGTGACGACCCGCTCGACGTCGTGGTTCTCCAGCACCCAGGTCGCGGGCGCGCCGACCGAGGCGAGCACGGTGATCGAGCTGTCGATCGATCGGCGCAGGTCGGCGGCGGACCACGCGGACTTCAGGTACTCGAAGTTGAACGCGCTGTGCAGCTCGTCGTCGCGCAGGTACCGGGCCAGCCGCTCGGCCGGCTCGACCCATGCCTCGGCGACGTAGAGCTTCGGCGGGTCGTAGGAGTCGGCGACCTCGCGCCAGCCGCGGTAGATGTCGTGGACGCCGTCGCGGTCGAAGAACGGGTGGTCGGCGATGCTCGGCCGATCGAGCAGGCCCGAGTCCTCATAGGGCAGGTCCGGCCCGGCCATGTTCTTGACCATGCCGTGCGCGACGTCGATGCGGAACCCGTCGACGCCCAAGTCGAACCAGAACCGCAGGATGTCGAGGAACTCCGCCCTGACCTCAGGGTTCTCCCAGTCGAAGTCCGGCTGCGACACGTCGAAGATGTGGAAGTACCACTGCCCGGGGGTGCCGTCGGGCTCGGTGACCCGCTCCCACGCCGGCCCGCCGAAGACGCTGCGCCAGTTGTTCGGCGGCTCGCTGCCGTCCGGGCCGACGCCGTCGCGGAAGATGTAGCGCGCCCGCTCCGGCGAGCCGGGTCCGGCGGCCAGCGCCTCCTTGAACCAGGCGTGATCCGACGAGCTGTGGTTGGGCACGATGTCGAGCAGGATCTTCAGGCCGAGCCCGTGCGCCTCGTCCAGCAGCGACTTCGCCTGCGCGAGGTCGCCGAACCGCGGGTCGATGTCGCGGAAGTCGGCGACGTCGTAGCCGCCGTCGTTGAGCGGCGACGGGTACCACGGGTTGATCCACAGCGCCTCGACACCGAGGTCGCGGAGGTAGGGAAGCCGGTCGCGGAGGCCGGCGATGTCACCCTCGCCGTCGCCGTTGCCGTCTGCGAAGGACCGGATGTAGACCTGGTAGATGATCGCGTCTCTCCACCAGTCACGGGAAGCCTGAGTCACGGAACACCACACTAAGGCAGGCCGCCGACCAACCGCGAAGCACGCGGTCGGGCCCGCCGCGCCGGCCGGATGAGCACCTCGCTTCCGATGGGGGCGAATCCAGCCGCGAGGAACGCGCGCAGCGACCGCGGCCGCCGAACCCGTCCGGCCGCGGCCTCGGTCAGGAACCGAGCAGCGAGTGTGTTGTCATGGCAGGACGCCAACCATCAACCGATTCCTGAGGAGTGGCACCCACGTGAAAGCCTCTGAGGTCCTCGTCGACGGTTTCGGACGAGTCCGCGAGAGTGTGCACGCCGTGGTCGACGGGTTGACGCCGGAGCAGCTGGCGTTCCGTGTCGACGACGGCGCCAACTCCATCGCCTGGCTGGTGTGGCACCTGACCCGCGTCCAGGACGACCACGTGGCCGAGGTGGCCGGCCGTGAGCAGGTGTGGACCGCGGAGAAGTGGGTCGACCGCTTCGGGCTGCCGTTCCCGCCGCGCGCCACCGGCTTCGGGCAGCGCAGCGCGGACGTCGCCGCCGTGACGGTGTCCGACCCGGCGTTGCTGACCGGCTACCACGACGCGGTGCACGAAGCCACCGTCGCCTATGTCCGCCAGCTCGGCGACGACGACCTCGACGCGATCGTCGACGAGCGCTGGGACCCGCCGGTGACCCTCGGCGTCCGGCTGGTCAGCGTGATCAACGACGACGCCCAGCACGTCGGCCAGGCGGCGTTCGTGCGCGGCACCGTCCGCCGCCGCTGACGCCGCCCATCACCAGGATCACCCGTGCATCACGAGGCTTGTGAGCATGGTGTGACACGAGATCTCGTGCTGAACGTGATCATTCGGGGACGGTGATGCGGCCGTCGTGCAGGTGGAGGACGCGGTCGGCGTAGGACACCAGCGTCTGGTCGTGGGTGGCCACCAAGGCGGCGCTACCGGACTCGTGCACCAGGTCGCGGAGCAGGCCGATCACCGTCCGGCCGGTCTCGGAGTCCAGCTGGCCGGTGGGCTCGTCGGCGAGCAGCAGCGCCGGCTTCGCGGCCAGGGCTCGCGCGATCGCCACCCGCTGCTGTTGCCCGCCGGACAGCTCGGCGGGTCGCTGCTCGGCGTGCCCGTCCAACGCGACCGCCCGGAGCAGCTCATCGACCCGCTCCTCCCGCTCCGCCGACGCCGTCCGGAGCATCCGCAGCGGCACGCCGACGTTCTCGCGGGCGGACAGGTAGGGCAGCAGCCCGAACGACTGGAACACGAAGCCGATCCACTCGCGGCGCAGCCGCAGCAGGCCGGCGTCGTCAAGGGCGGCGAGCTTGTTGCCGTCGACGACCACCTCGCCGCCGTCCGGCCGGTCCAGGCCGCCGATCAGGTTGAGCAGCGTCGTCTTGCCCGAACCGGACCGCCCGACCAGGGCGACCAGCTCGCCCGCCTCGACGTGCAGGGTGACGCCGCGCAGCGCCCGGACGGTGTCGGTGCCGCGGCGGAACGTCCGCACCACCTCGTCGACGGTGACCAGCGGACTCATCGGGCCTCCTCCTCGCCGCCGGGCTCACCAGAGCCCGAGACCGGCCCGCCGGCGCCGGGCCAGACCCCGACGTGGTCCGGTTCCAGCTCCAGCCGCACCCGGTCCCGCAGCCCCAGCGTCGACACGAACTCGCGCGGCAGTTGGACCCGGCCGGCACGGTCGAGGACGGCGTACTCCTCGGCGACGATGCGTTCGTGTCCCTCGGCCGTGAGCTCGGTGCGGCGCAGGGTCTCGCTGGCGGTGCGCCCGTCGCGGATGGCGACGGTGCGGTCGACGTGCTCGGCCACCTCGGGGTCGTGGGTGACGATGACGATGGTGGTGCCGAGCTCGTCGTTGGTGCGGCGCAGCGCGGCGAAGACCTCGTCGGCGGTGGTGGAGTCCAGCTCGCCGGTGGGCTCGTCGGCGAAGAGCACCTGCGGCCGGTTCGCGACGGCGACGGCGATGGCACAGCGCTGCTGCTCACCGCCGGACATCTCGGCCGGCCGGTGGTCGCGGCAGTGGTCGATGTCCAGGAGCGTCAGCAGCTCGGCGGCCCGCTCGGTCCGTTCCCGCCGCGGCACACCGCTGATGAGCAGCGGCAACGCGACGTTCTCCGCCGCGGACAGGAATGGCATCAGCCCGTGCGACGCCTGCTGCCAGACGAACCCGGCGACGTCGCGGCGGTACTCCGCGCGCCGGCGTCCGGACAGCTCGAGCAGGTCGTAACCGGCGACACTGGCACGACCCGCCGTCGGCACGTCGTTGCCGGAGAGGATGTTCAGCAGCGTCGACTTGCCCGAGCCGGACGCGCCGACGATGGCCAGCAGGTCGCCCGGCTCCACCAGCAGGTCCAGGCCCTGCAGCGCGACTACCTCGACGCCCTCGGTCTGGTAGATGCGCACGAGGTTGTCGCACACGATGCTGGGTTCTGTGGTCATGTCGGTTCTCCCGCTCGCAGGACGGAGCCGAGCCGGGCCCGCCGCCCGACGACGACGGAGACGGCCACGGCGACCAGCACGGCCGCCAGGACCGCCGCGGCGGCCACCACCGCGGACGGCAGGTCCGGCACGGTCGCGGTGCCGCCCACCAGCACGCCGGACAGCGCGGGCAGGTCGACGGCGCCGGCGGTGACCAGGCCGGTCGCGGTGCCCACGCCGATGCCGGCGACGGCGGCAAGCACACAGATCGGCACCACGTCGGACGCGGTCAGCACGGCGGACTGGCGCGCCGTCAGGCCCAGCGTCCGCAAGATCGACAGCCCGTGCTGCCGCCCGCGGTCGCCGACGGCGAGCGCCAACACGGCGGCCGCCGCGGCCAGGACCGCGCTGGCAGCGGTGACGACCTGGAACACGTCCAGCACCGTATCGAGGACGACGTCGCTGCTGCTGGTGGCGAGGACGTCGGTGCGCAGCGTCACCTCGGACGGGTCGACTCCGAGCGCGGCGGCCACCTGGTCGTCGTCGACGTCGCCGGCCACGTAGATGACGTCGGGCCAGGGCGGCAGCGCGGCGGCCACCTGGTCCAGCGGTACGACGAGCGCGATGCCCTGGTCGGTGCCGGGGACGTCGCCGGTGGACTCGGCCACCTCGACGGTGGTCGTGGCGTCGCCGATGGTGACTTCGAGCTGGTCGCCGACGTCGACGACGTCGATGTTGCCGGTGATCAGGGCGGCCGGCGCACCGGAGGCGGTCGGCCCGGTCAGGGCCGCGAGCGCCGCCGGCAGCTCCGGCGCCCCGCTCGTCACCGCCTGCCACGCGTCGATGTCGACCGCCAGCACGTCCACGCCGGCGCTGCGGCCGTTGTCGAGGTTGACCGGCCGCTGGTTCGTGAACAGGTACCCGGCGGCGACGGCGTCGGCGCCGGGCAGCGACTCCACGACGCCGGAGTCGACCCGGATGACGTCGGAGCGGATCAGTGCGTCGGCGCCGACGGACTCCCACGACGACACCTCGCGCGCCCGTTCCACGCTGGCCTGGACGGTGCCGCCGAACGCGGCCACGCCGATGGCCACCAGGAGCGCGATCACCGGCAGGACCGCGTGGCCCGGGGTGCGCGCGGTGCGGGCGAGGGCCAGGAACGGGGTGAGCGTGCGGGCCCGGCGCAGCGGCGGCAGCACCGCCCGGACCAGGTGCGGCAGCGCCCGGAAGATGACCAGGCCGGTGGCGCCGGCGACGAGGATCGGCGCCAGCGACACCACCGGGTCGATCCCGGCGCCGGGCTGCCGGGTGCCGGCCAGCCATAGGCCGAGCCCGGCCAGCGCGACCGCCGCGGCCTCCAGCACCAGCCGGCGCGGCGACGGACGGACGGCGGCGACGTCGGGCCGCGCGTCGATGCCCGCGGCGTTCGAACGAGCCCGCAGCGCCATGACCGGCACCGCGGCGACGGCGACGAGCACCAGCCCGGCGGCCAGCGCCGGACCCGCCCAGCCACCTGGCCCGTCGACGGCGACGGTGGCCGCGGCGGCGCCGACGACAGCCGGCGGGACGGCCACGACGGCGGCGTCCAGCGCGAGCAGCCGGGCCAGCCGGCCGTCGGCGGCGCCCCGGGTCCGGGCCAGCGCGACCTCGTCCGCCCGCCGCTCTGCCAGCAGCCGCGACGACAGCAGCACCAGGGCCCCGCACAGCGCCGCGAACGAGACGATGCCGAACCCGACGACGCCCTCGGCCGCCGCCCGCTGCGCCGGGTAGGCCTCCAGTGTGGTGATGAGGCCGCTGGACCACATGCCGCCGCCTGCGAGCTGGCGCAGCTCGGCCGTGACCCGGTCGAGGATCGCCGAGGTCAGGGCATCAGCTTCGAGCGGGACGTGCCACTCGGTGTCGAACCTGTCCGCGGTGGCCGCCGCCCAGGTGGCGACCAGCGTGGGGTCGGTGAGCACGGTCCCGGTGGTGATGCGCGGCTCCGAACCGGGCACGCCGAGGTCGGGGACGAGCGCGGTGCGCGCGTCGGCCCACAACGGGTCGTCCGGGTCGAGCGGCTCGATGACGCCGGTGACGCGCAGGCCGGGGACCGCGCCGGGCTCGACCGGCGCCAGATCGTCGGCGGCCCCGGCTCGTTCGAACGCCAGGGTGTCGCCGACCTCGAGCCGCAGTGCCTCGGCCACCTCGGCCGTCACCACCGCGTCAACCAGGCTGGCGTCGCCGCCGGGCCCCGGAGCGGACGTGACGGTGGCCGGGAGCTCGCCGTCGACCACGCGCACCCGGCCGGCGAGGTCGTCGGGCGCCCGGACGTTGACCATCCGCGGGCGCTGGCCGTCGTCGACCTGCGCGCCGTTCTGCGTCACGAAGCCCCGCGCGCCGGTGCTGGTGGACCAGCGCCCTTCGCCCAGCAGCGAGCGCAGATCCGCGCTGGCGCCGCTGTCGAGCAGGCTGAGCTCGCGGTCGAAGTCGGCCGGCTGCACCTGACGGGCGTCCCTGGCCGACAGCTGTGCGGCCGGTCCGGCGGCGGTGACGGTGCCGCGCAGGGTGTCGTCGAGTCGCTCGCCGACCCAGCGCGGCGCGGCGGCGCCGAGGAACGCCCCGACGCCCACGACGACGGCGAGCAGCACCGCCGCGCCCCGGTGGGTGGTCAGCGCGCGGCGCACCAGCAGCCAGACGCTCACGTCCCCTCCCTCAGCACGGCGGCGGCGTCGATATGCCGGGTCAGCGCGATCTGGACGGCGACGAGCACCGCGGCGAGCACGACGATGGCGCAACCCAGCAGCGCGACGACCGGCCACGGGACCGACAGCCGCAGCGGCGGCACCTCCGGGAGCCCGGTGAGGCCGGCGACGGCGTGCGGCACCACCAGCCAGGCGACCACGAGCCCGAGTCCGAGCCCGGCCAGCGTGGCGAAGCCCAGCAGCACGGTGTGCTCGACGGTGACCGAGCCGGCGACGCTGCGGCGTCCCAGCCCGATGGCCCTCAGCAGGGCGTACTCGGCGGAGCGTGACTGGAACGACGTCACCGAGTGCACCACGACGCCGATGACCACGAACACCGCGGTGAACGCGAGTCCAGCGGTCAGCCCGGTCATGATGCCCGCCGACGACGGGTCGTCCTCGGCGTCCGCGAGAGCCTGCGCGTGCGTGGTGACGTCGTCGACTGCGGTCAGCTCACGTGCCGCGGTGGCCGCGGCGGCGCCGTCGTCGACGGTGGACAGCCACCACTCGGCGCCGGCGGGCAGCCCGAGCCGGGTGGACAGCGCTTCGGCGTCGGCGAGGACGGCGGCGGCCCGGGTCGACCCGGGTACGGTGTCGACGAGGCCGGCGACGAGCACCGGCACCGGCTGTCCGCCGCCGAGGTCGAGCGTGGCCTCGTCGCCGCTGCTTAGCCCGAGAGCCTCGGCGAAACCGCTCGTGACCAGGACCGGCAGGGCGCCGCGGGCCTCGCCGTGGAGGGCGGACAGGCGGTCGGTCTCGCCCCAGCGCACCACGGACGGTGCCGCCTCGAGATCGACACCGACGACGTCGACGGTGAGCTCGCCGTCGCGGTAGCCGCCGCGCACGACCGGCATCGCCGCCTCGACTCCGGGCAGTCCGAGCAGCTCGTCCCGCGTCTCGTCCTGCGAGCCGGCGGCCGGCACGGCGGTGTCGACCACGACCCGCACGTCGGCCGGCTCGGCGAGGTCGACGGCGTCGCCGCGGAACGCCGCCCAGGTGGACTGCGTGGTCGCGGAGAACACCGACACGGTGATGGCGAGGACGACGAGGACGCCGGCCGCGACGTGCCGGGCGGTGCGCCGGGCGGTCTCCTGGGCGCCGAGCATGGCCGCGATGCCGGGCCGGGCCGTGGTCAGGGAGGCAACGGCGCGAGCCACCCACGGCAGCGCCCTGATCAGCACGACGGTGCCTGCCACGACCACCAGGGCCGGCGCGACCGTCACCACGACCTCGCCGGCCTCGCCGGGCGGCCGGCGCAGCTGTTGCAGGGCGATCATGCCCAGGACCAGCAGCGCCAGGTCCAGTCCGGCCCGCTGCGCCGCCGCGCGCCGTGGCCGGGCTGTCTCGGCCGCCACCCCGCTGACCGACCGGCCCGACCGCAGGTCGACGGCGACCATGAGCACCAGCCAGCCGGCGGCGACGGCTGCCGCCACGATCCAGCCGGCCGCGGCCGTCGGGGTGCCTTCGACCTCCTCCCGCAGCGGCCGCAGGACCAGCCGCGCCAGCGGGGGAGCGGCGAGCGCCACCAGGGCCGCCGGGACGAGCACGCCCGTCGCCGACCAACGCAGCATCGGGCCGGTCCGGGCACCGCGGGCCCGCAGCAGCGCGCTGGCTGGTGCCCGGCGACCGGCCACCAGCCGGGCGGTGAACAGCAGCGCCCAGCCACTGAGCACGGCCAGCATGACCACGACGACCAGCAGCAACGCCCGGGTGGCCGCGGCGGCGTCGCGGGCTCGCTCGACCAGCTCGGCGACCGCGCCGTCGACGGACACCTGCTGGCCGGCCTCGGTCGCGCGCAGGTCGGACAGCCGGCCGCGCAGCTCCCGCACGGCCGCTGCGGCGTCGACGGCGGTGTCGAGGGTGACGGCGTCGCGGTCCAGGGCCAGCTGCCAGGCCGCGGAGGCGGTGTCGGGGGCGAGCCGGCCGGCGAAGTCGTCGCGCTCGGCCAGGACGGGGCCGACGACGGTGAACCCGCCGCTCGGCGCCGGCCGGACCCCCGCGCCGTAACCGCGCCACACCGGATCGGCGGCATCGGCCGGGACGTACGCGCCGACCACCGTCACCGGGACGGGGGTGTCGTCACCGGTGAGAGGGTGCAGCTCCAGGATGTCGCCGACCGCGATGCGCAGCGTGTCCAGTGCGGCGCGGTGCACCGCCGCCTCGACCACCGGCGCGCCGTCGGCCGGCCACCGTCCGTCGGTCAGCTCCGCCCGGGTGTCGGCGCCCTCGACGTAGGAGACCGCGAGCCGGTGGTCGTCGGGCATGCCGGGCGCGGAGTACGCGGCGCTGGCGGCAGAGGCGACGACCGAGGCGACGACGCCGGACTCCGTCGCGACCGCGCGCACCCGTTCGTCCAGGCCGAGCCACTCCTCGTCCATGCCGGTGGACGCGGTCAGCTCGCTCTCGTCGGTGTCGGCGCCGGCGAGCGTGCGCTCAAGGGCGCTCTGCGCGACGCCGGGCGCCAGCACAGTCGCCGACACCAGAAGCACCGCGGTGACGAGCGCGGTGAGCGTGGCCGTCAGCAGGACGCCGACGTGCCGAGCGGCACGCCGGCGCACGAGGCGGGCGTTTCCGAGCAACGGGACCCTTTCCGGGCGGGTCCGTAGACCTTACTCGAAGGTATTGACCATGGAGTATGCCGCGCGTTCCAGGTAATCCCAGAGAGTGGCCCGGTAGACCGGCGGCAGGTCGAGCTCGTCGACGGCGACCTTCATGTGGTGCAGCCAGCGGTCGCGGGCGGCCGGGTTGACCGCGAACGGCGTGTGGCGCATCCGCAGCCGTGGGTGGCCGCGCTGATCGGAGTACGTGGTCGGACCGCCCCAGTACTGCTCCAGGAACATGAGCAGGCGTTGCTCGGCCGGCCCGAGGTCATCCTCGGGATACATCGGGCGGAGCAGGGGGTCGTCGGCGACGCCCTCGTAGAAGCGGTGCACGAGGCGCGCGAACGTCTCGTGCCCGCCGACGGCGTCGTAGAAGTTGTCCAGGCGCGTGGTCACGCCCTCCATAGTCGTCGTGCCGGGTGGTCTCGTGCAAAGTGGTTCTTCGGCCGGGCGTCGCGCTCAGTCGGCGTGACGTGCGTCGTAGCGCAGCAGCGCGAGCTGCGAGGCGCCCAGCCGCCGCGCCTCCAGCAGCCGCAGCGCGGCGCGCGGCTGGCCCTCGAACACCGGGACACCGGCACCGAGCAGGGCGGAGCCGACCAGCAGGTGCAGCTCGTCGACCAGGCCGGCGGCGAGCAGGTCGTTCCACAGCAGGTGGCTGCCGAAGACGAGGATCTCGCCGCCGTCGCCGCTCTTGAGCTGCTTCACCTGGGCGTGGGCGTCCGCGCGCCGGACGATGCGGGTGTTGGTCCACGGCGCCGTGTGCTCCGGCGTCAGCGTGTCGGAGACCACGACCTTCTCCGTCGCCGTCATCTGGCGCGAGATCTCCCGCTCGACCGGCCGCACGGTGTCGTCGTCGGCGATCTGTGGCCAGAAGCCCTTGAAGCCCTCGAACGAGCGGCGGCCGAGCAGCACGGTGTCCGCGGCCTGCAGCCGCTCGGCGTTGTAGTCGTCGAAGGTCTCGTCGAACGGCATGACCATGATGTCGTCGCCGGGTCCGGCGTATCGCCCGTCAGGTGTGACGATGTTGGTGACGACGAGAGTGCGCATCGGTGTCTCCTCCGGTCGCGGCGTGCGCGGATCGCACGCGTCATCAGATCAGAGACAGCCGGCCCGGCGGATTCATCGCTCGCGTCCGGATTTCTCGGCGGGGAGTTCGTGCGGCAGGCCGAACCGGGGGTACAGCTCGGGGTCCAGGAAGCTGGCGAGCTCGGTGATCCGGCCGTCGCGGACGCTCAGCACGAGGATCGCGCCGATGAGGAAACGCCCGTCGGGCTGCTGCTGATAACTGGCGAGGGCCGGCTGCCCGTTGACGGTGCCGGGCTGCTCGCCGGGAGCGGCGGGTTTGGTGCCGACGGTGGCGGGCGCCTTGGCGACGGCGATCGGGACCAGGCGCCAGGCGATGGCGAACACCCGCTCGGCCAGGAACCGGGTGACGTCGTCGCGGCCGTCGAACCAGGCCGGCAGCGGCGGCATGGTGAACCGGACGTCGTCGGCGAGCAGCGCGACGACGGCGTCGACGTCGGCCCGCTCCCAGGCGGTCACCAACGCGTCGACCAAATCGCGCTGGCCGCCCGGCCCGAGCGTTGCCAGCTCGGCCTGCTGGCTGCGCGCCGGCATCCGGTCGGCGGCTCCCTTGCGGGCCCGCTGTAGTGCGCTGTTGACCGCGGCCGGCGTGGTGTCCAGCAGCGCCGCGACGTCGGCCGCGGAGTACTCCAGCACCTCGCGCAGGATCAGCACGGCACGCTGGAAGGCGGGCAGGTGCTGCAGCGCCGCGACGAATGCCAGCTCCACGCTCTCGCGCCGCTCGTAGCTGGCCGCCGGTCCGGCCTCGTCGGAGGCGATGTCGTCGGGCCACGGCTCGAGCCAGACCGGCCCCAGGACCGGCTCGCCCAGGTCGGCGGTGTCGTGGCGGGGCGGGCCGTGGTCGGGCGAGCGCAGCCGCTTGGGCCGTTTGGTGTCGAGGCGCAGGCAGGCGTTGGTGCAGATGCGGTACAGCCACGTGCGCAGCGAGCTGCGCCCCTCGAACCGCGGTATCGCCCGCCACACGCTCAGCAGCGACTCCTGCACCGCGTCCTCGGCGTCGTGGAACGAGCCGAGCATCCGGTAGCAGTGCGCGGTCAGCTCGCGCCGATACGCCGCGACCAGCCGCTCGAACGCCGCCTGGTCACCTCGCCGCGCGGCGTCGAGCAGCTCCAGCTCGTCCGCGACAAACTGATCCACCCACCAGAGCCTACGACCTGCTCCGAATGATCACGTTCAGCACGAAATCTCGTGTCGCACCATGATCGCAGGCATGGTGTGCGCGGGAAATCCTCGTGGCGCGGTGGGCCGCCCGTCACCATCGCCGCACCCGAGTCGTGCTGAGTCGAGCCGCGCCGGTGCGGGCGGGACAGCCAGCGACGGCAGCTCACCCGTTGGTCCGGTCGCCGGCCGGGGCGATCAACCGACGCTCGGTGATGGACGCATGCGTCCACGAGGTGACCACGGCGGGGTGGCCCGACCGCGCCGGATCGCGCGCGAGAGGATAGATGCGGTCTTGGAAACGTTTCGCACACGAGAGGACAACTCAATGGCTACGACCCGCACCGCCACCACGCACTGGGAGGGCTCGCTGTTCGAAGGCGCCGGACGAGTCACGCTCAAGTCGTCGGGCCTCGGCACCTACGACGTCAGCTGGCCGGCCCGCACGGAGGCGCCCAACGGGATGACCTCGCCGGAGGAGCTGATCGCGGCCGCGCACTCGTCCTGCTTCTCGATGGCGTTCTCGAACGGCCTGGCCAAGGCCGGCACCCCGCCGACCTCGCTGGACACTTCCGCCGACGTGACGTTCCAGCCGGGCGAGGGCATCACCGGCGTCAAGATCACCGTCCGCGGCGTCGTCCCGGGCATGTCGACCGAGGACTTCGTTGCCGCGGCCGAGGACGCGAAGGCCAACTGCCCGGTGAGCAAGGCGCTGACCGGCACCACCATCACTCTGGACGCGGCCCTGGCCTGAGGCCGCCGCTGCGCAGGCCAGAACCGCGCGTGGTGCCCAAAATGATCACGTTCAGCAGGATCACCCGAGTCACACCATGATTGCGAGCATGGTGTGACACGAGATCTCGTGCTGAACGTGATCATTTCGGGGTGCCGCGCACGGTTCTGGCCCGCGAGGTGTGCTGCTGCTCTGGCTCAGCCTTCGGTGGACGATGGCGGAGGGGCCATCGGCGGTGGTGGGGCGGTGG
>NZ_SMKZ01000066.1 GCF_004349065.1 Jiangella asiatica | reverse complement strand
CCCTCACCGGGCTCGGCTGGACCGCCCTCAACCTCGGCCACCTCGGCTGCTGCCACCCCACCTGCCTCGCAACCAGCCAGACCAGCAGCACCGACACCGGCTCCGACACGACCACCGCCGCGAGCGACGGCGCACGCAGCGGCAGGGACGGCATCCTCCGGCTCGCGAAACGACACGGGCGGGCGGCGACAGTCCTGGCCACCGTGCCGATCAACACCCTCGCCGGAGCCGACGACCAACCCGGCTGGCTCGACGGCCACGGCCCTATCACCGCCACCACTGCCCGCCGCATCGCCGCCGACGCCACCCTGCGCCGGCTGCTCACCGACCCCGCCACCGGAGAGGTCCTCGAATACGGACACACCACTTACGCCCCGCCCGCCGCACTGGCCGCGTTCGTCACCGCCCGCGATGCGACGTGCCGGTTCCCCACCTGCGACCGACCGTCAGGCGAGGCGGACATCGACCACGTGGTGCCGTACCGTCATGGCGGCACCACCGGCGCGACGAACACGTGGCTCTTGCACCGCGCCCATCACCTGGATCGGACCCATCACGGCCACATCATCCGCACCGACCCGGACGGCACCAGGTGGTGGACAACCCCCGCCGGCTTCACCTACCCCACCGAACCCGAGGCCATCGGACCCATCACCGCGAGCAGACCGACCGGATCGACCTCCGCGCCTGGCGCCAGCCAACCGCTGCAACCACCACCGTTCTGAGTGACCGTGGCCTGCGCCGAAGGCGGGCGGTCAGGGTGGCGGCCGGAGGTCAGGCCAACGCAGCCCGGCCCGCCGCCACGGCGGCCCGGACGGCGTCGAGCTGCTCGCGCACGCGATCCGGCGCGGTGCCGCCCTTCGCCGAGCGTGAGGCCAGCGCACCGGGCACCGAGAGCACCGAACGCACCGCCGGCGTCAGGGCCGGCGACACCGACGCCAGGTCGTCGTCGGTGAGGTCCCACAGCTCGATGCCGCGCGACTCGCACAGGCGCACGCACGCGCCGGCCACCTCGTGTGCCGAGCGGAACGGCACGCCCTGCCGGACCAGCCATTCCGCGATGTCCGTGGCAAGCGAGAACCCCTGTGGCGCCAGCTCCTCCAGTCGCTCGGTCTGGAAGCGCAGCGTCGCCACCATGCCGGTGAACGCCGGCAGCAGGACGTGGAGCGTGTCGAGGGAGTCGAAGACCGGCTCCTTGTCCTCCTGCAGGTCGCGGTTGTACGCCAGCGGCAGCGCCTTGAGCGTCATCATCAGGCCGGTGAGGTTGCCTACCAGGCGGCCGGCCTTGCCGCGGGCCAGCTCGGCGATGTCCGGGTTCTTCTTCTGCGGCATGATCGACGAGCCGGTCGACCAGGCGTCGTCGAGGATGACGAAGGAGAACTCCTTGGTCGCCCAAAGGATGACCTCCTCGGCGATCCGCGACACGTCCACGCCGATCATCGCCAGCACGAACGCTGCCTCGGCAGCGAAGTCGCGCGAAGCCGTCGCGTCGATGGAGTTCTCCGCCGCGGCCGAGAAGCCCAGGTACGAGGCGACGAACGACGGGTCCAGGCCCAGCGACGACCCCGCCAGCGCCCCGGAACCGTACGGCGACACGTCGGTGCGCCGGTCCCAGTCGCGCAACCGGTCGACGTCGCGCAGCAGCGCCCACGCGTGCGCCAGCAGGTGGTGCGAGAGCAGCACCGGCTGGGCGTGCTGCAGGTGGGTGCGGCCCGGCATCGCCGCGTCCAGGTGCGCCGAGGCCTGTCCGACCAACGCGTCCACCAGGTCCAGGACCAGCCCGCCGACGGTGCGCGCGGACTCGCGCAGGTACATCCGCAACAGCGTCGCGATCTGGTCGTTGCGCGAGCGTCCGGCTCGCAGCTTCCCGCCGAGGTCGGGGCCCACCCGCTCGATCAGGCCGCGCTCCAGCGCGGTGTGTACGTCCTCGTCCGCCGGCGCCGGGCCGAACGCGCCGGACTCCACATCCGCGGCCAACCGGTCCAGCCCGGCGAGCATGTCCGCGAGCTCCTCGTCGGTCAGCAAGCCGGCCCGGTGCAGCACCGTCGCGTGCGCCCGCGACCCGGCGATGTCGTGGGGCGCGAGCCGCCAGTCGAACTGCGTCGACTTCGACAGGGCGGCCAGGGCGTCGGCCGGCCCACCCTCGAACCGGGCGCCCCACAATGCGCTGTTGCTCACTCGTCCTCCGAACTCGGTCACGCGGCCAACGGCTGATGATCAAGGGAGACCGCGCCGGCCCGCAACGTCAGCCGGACCTCGCCGGAGACGGGCCGGTTCGCGGTCTCGACGAAGTCGTCCAAGGCCCGCCGCAGCGGCGAGAACCACCGGCCGGCGTGGACCAGCCCGCTCCACCGCCGGTCGACGCCGGCCTTGAACCGCGCCAGGTCACGCTCGACGGTGCCGGCCTCCAGGTCGCGGTGCGCGGCGGCCAGGACGCTCGCGCCCGGCATCGCGGTGTCACCGACGCCCTGGGCCCGTGCCCGCTGCGTTGTCAGCTCGATGGCCTGCCACATCGTGACGGTCTCACCGTCGATTGCGACCGGCCGGCCGGCGTCGAAGGTGACGACCAGCTCGTCGGCGTCACCGTCGCGCGGCGGCCCCCAGAGCGCTGCGGCGGGCCTCGACGGCACCGCGTCGACGGCAAGGCAGGTCAGGTCCGGCGCGAGCGCTGCGACGCCGGCCTCGAACCCGACCCGTGCGTCGCCGGTGAACCCGTGCGCGACGGTCCGCGCACCGTGCCGGCGCGCGGCGGCAACCAGGTGCTCGGCGACCAGCGGCGTGGACAGCGCGGGCAGCAGCCGCGGGTGCAGGGCGTTGGCCTTGAGCGCGGGGAGGCAGTGGTGGTCGGCGAACTCATCGCGGGCGTCGACGACGTCCGCCGCGACGGCCCCGGCCGCGAGGGCCCGGTCCCGGACCGCGTCGGCGTCGCCACTGCCGGGTCCCACCTGGACGGCGACGGCGACGACCCGCGCGCCGATCGACCCACCCGAACCAGGGCCTCCGAGCCCACCCTCGCCGAGGGCGAGGACGACGAGGTCAGACATGGTGGAGCGGGCTCCTCACGCCGACGGGGCGGGGAGGTTGCCCTCCGCGAGCGCCAGGAACCACGTGGCGACCCGCTCCCCGCCGTCGGGGTCGGTGGCGATGACGAGGACCGTGTCGTCGCCGGCGATGGTGCCCAGGATGTCCGTGCGCGCCGCGTGGTCGATCGCGGAGGCCAGGTACTGCGCGGCACCCGGCGGCGTCCGCAGCACCACCAGGTTGGCCGACGAACGTGCCGAGACCAGGATCTCCTCGCAGACCCGGACCAGCCGGGCGTCCACGGCACCCTCCTCGGCGGCGCGTGGACGAGTGTCGCCACCCTCGCCGGGCAGCGCGTACACCAGCCAGCCTTGGGCGTTGCGGATCTTCACCGCGCCGAGCTCGTCCAAGTCACGCGAGAGCGTGCCCTGCGTGACCTCGATGCCGCTCTCGGCCAGCCGGATGGCCAGCTCGGACTGCGACCGGATGGGGGTCTGCGCGAGGATGTCGGCGATCCGACTGTGCCGGGCCGCACGCGTGGCAGGTTGTGTCATGCCATCGCCTCCTGTGAGAGCAGCCAGGTCAGCAGCGCCTTCTGCGCATGCAACCGGTTCTCCGCCTCGTCCCAGATTGCGCTCGCCGGGCCGTCCATGACCTCGGCGGCGATCTCCTTGCCACGATAGGCCGGCAGGCAGTGCAGCACGACCGGTTCGGGCGCGGCGGCGTCCAGCGCGGCCTGTGTGAGCGCGTACGGGACGAACGGCTGCTCTCGACTCCGACCCTCCGCTTCTTGTCCCATCGACACCCACGTGTCGGTGGCCAGCACGTCGGCGTCGGCGAACGCGTCGGCCGGGTCGGTGACGTGGGCAACGGAGCCGCCGGTGGCGGCCGCGACGGCGGCGGCCTGGCGCAAGACGTCGCCGTCGGGCCCGTAGCCCTCCGGCGAGGCGACCCGGACGTGCATGCCGACGCTGGCGCCTGCCAACAGGTAGGAGTGGGCCATGTTGTTGGCGCCGTCGCCGGCGTAGGTCAGGGTGAGCCCGGCCAGCGCGCCCTTGCGTTCGCGGACCGTCTGCAGGTCGGCCAGCAGCTGGCAGGGGTGGAACTCGTCGGTGAGCGCGTTCACGACGGGGACGGCGGACGCGGCCGCCATCTCCTGGATCCTGGCCTGCGCGTACGTGCGCCAGGCGATCGCCACGCACTGCCGGTCCAGCACCCGGGCGGTGTCGGCGATGGGCTCACCGCGGCCCAGCTGCGACGTCTGCGCGTCGATGACCAGCGGATACCCGCCGAGCTCGGCGATGCCGACGCTGAAAGACACCCGCGTGCGGGTGGAGTGCTTGTCGAAGATGACGGCGACGGCTTTCGGCCCGTCGAGGGGTCGGTAGGCGAACCGGTCCGCCTTGAGCTCGTCGGCCATGTCCAGGACCTGCAGGTACTCCGACGGCGAGAGGTCGTCGTCGCGGAGGAAGTGCCGGGTCATGGTGTCTCCTTGCCGTGGGCGACGGCGTCCAGCACCGCGGGCAGGGCGGCGAGGAACTCATCGGCTTGCGCGGTGTCGAGGATGAGCGGCGGCGCCAGCCGGAGGGTGCCCGGTGCGACCGGGTTGACGATGAAGCCGGCCGCGAGCGCCTCCCCGGCTGCCTGCGCGGCCAGCGGGGTGGCCACGTTGATGCCGAGCAGCAGCCCGCGGCCACGGACCCCCTGCACCAGCGGGTGGCCGAGGCCGAGGACGCCGGCGCGCAGGTGCGCACCGACGGTCCGCACGTTGTCGAGCAGGCCGTCGCGCTCGATGGCGTGCAGCACGGCCAGCCCCGCGGCCGCGGCGACCGGGTTGCCGCCGAACGTGGTGCCGTGCGCACCCGGTCCGAGCAGCTCGGCGGCCCGACCCAGGCCGATGCAGGCGCCGATCGGGATGCCGCCGCCCAGGCCCTTCGCGACGGTGACGACGTCGGGCGTGATGTCATCGCCGGTGTGGCCGAACCAGTCGCCGGTGCGGCCGATCCCGGTTTGGATCTCGTCGACGACGAGCAGGGCGCCGTGCCGGGCGGTGATCTCGCGGGCGGCCGCCAGGTAGCCGGCCGGCGCGGGCACGACACCGCCCTCCCCCTGGATCGGCTCCAGGAACACCGCGGCGGTGTCGTCGTCGACCGCCGCCTCCAGCGCGGCGACGTCGCCGAACGGCACGAACGACACGCCTGCGGGCAGCGGCTCGAACGGCGCGCGGATGGACGGCTTGCCGGTGAGCGCCAGCGCACCCATGGTGCGGCCGTGGAAGCCGCCCTCGGTTGCGACAAGGTTCGGCCGCCCGGTGCGACGGGCGATTTTGAACGCCGCCTCGTTGGCCTCGGTGCCGGAGTTGGTGAAGAACACCCGGCCAGGCTGGCCGAGTAGGCCGAGCAGTCGCTCGGCCAGCGCCACCTGCGGAGCGGTGGCGAAGAAGTTCGAGACGTGCCCGAGGGTGGCCAGCTGCGCGGTGACGGTGGACACCAGCAGGGGGTGTGCGTACCCCAGCGAGTTGACCGCGAGCCCACCGAGCAGGTCGAGGTAGCGCCGGCCGTCGGCGTCCCACACGTAGCAGCCCTCGCCGCGCACCAGAACCCGCTGCGGCGATCCGAACGTGTTCATCAGCGACCGCTCGTAGCGCGCGGTCCAGGCCGCGTTGTTGCCGGCCGCAAGCGGGTCCTTGGAGAAGCCCGGCAGCTCGGCCAGCTGCGCGGACGCCTCCGCCTGGTACGTCATGACGCGCCCACTCCCGGTACGACCATAGTTCCCACACCTTCGTCGGTGAAGACCTCTAGCAACAGCGAGTTCGGCACCCGGCCGTCGATGACCGTGGCTTCCGGCACGCCGCCCTCGACCGCACGAAGGCAAGCCTGCATCTTCGGGATCATGCCCGCCGACAGCGACGGCAGCAGCGTCGTCAGCTCGCCGGTGGTGATCTCCTGCACGATCTCGGTGTCCCCGGCCGAGGTGCGCTTCCCAGCCGAGGCCGCGGATGTGCCAGGGTAGTTGCGGTAGAGCCCCTCGACGTCGGTGAGGACCACCAGCTTCTCCGCACCCAGCTCGACCGCCAGCGCCGCGGCCGCGGTGTCGGCGTTGACGTTGTGCACCACACCGTCCGGGTCCGGCGCGACCGACGACACGACCGGGATGCGCCCGGCGTCGATGAGGTCGCGCACGGCGTCGGCGTTGACCTCGGCGACGTCGCCCACCAGCCCGATGTCGACGGGCTCGCCGTCGACGACCGCGGGCTGCCGGCGGGCGGTGAACAGGCCCGCGTCCTCGCCGGAGAGCCCCACGGCCAGCGGCCCGTGCGTGTTCATGAGCCCGACGATCTCACGTCCGACCTGTCCGACGAGCACCATACGCACGACATCCATGGCTTCGGGCGTGGTGACACGCAACCCGCCGCGGAACTCGCTGTCGATGCCGAGCCGGCCCAGCATCGCGGTGATCTGCGGACCGCCGCCGTGGACGACGACCGGCTTGAGCCCGGCCAGCCGCAGGAAGACGATGTCGTCGGCGAAGGCACGCTTGAGTCCCTCGTCGACCATGGCGTTGCCGCCGTACTTGACCACGACGATCTTGTCGTGGAACCGCTTGAGCCACGGCAGTGCCTCCACCAGCACGCCGGCCTTCGCCAGCGCACCGACGCCGTCCAGCAACCCTTCGTGGTCCTGCAGTGTGCCGGTCATGTCGAGTACGCCGAGTTCTCGTGCACGTAGTCGTGCGTGAGATCGCTGGTCAGGATGGCCGCGGTCTGCCCACCCTCGTTGAGGTCGACCAGCACGTGCACGTCGCGGCCGGTGAGATCGACGGCGCCGGACGGCTCGCCCAGCTGGGTACCGCCCGCCCGGCACACGGTGACGCCGTTCATCGAGATGTCGATCTTCTCCGGCTCGAACGCGGCCGTCGTGGTGCCGACCGCGGCGAGCACCCGGCCCCAGTTCGGGTCGTTGCCGAACACCGCGGCCTTGAACAGGTTGCTGCGCGCGACCGCCCGGGCGACCTCGACCGCGTCCGCCCCGGTCACCGCGCCGGTGACCTCGATGCGGATGTCGTGGTGTGCGCCCTCGGCGTCGTGCCACAGCTGTTCGGCCAGATCGGCGCAGACCCGGGTGACGGCGCCGGCCAGTGCGCCAGGGTCTGCCGCGACGCCGGAGGCGCCGCTGGCCATGAGTACGACTGTGTCGTTGGTGGACATGCAGCCGTCGGTGTCGAGCCGGTCGAACGTCGTCGTCGTCGCCGTGCGCAGCGCCGCGTCCAGCGTGGCGGCGTCGGCGACCGCATCGGTGGTGATGACGACGAGCATGGTGGCCAGCGCCGGCGCGAGCATGCCGGCGCCCTTGGCCATGCCGCCCACGACCCAGCCGTCACCGGTGGCGACGGCCTCCTTGCGGACCGTGTCGGTGGTCATGATCGCCTGCGCCGCCGCCGGTCCGCCGTCGGCGGACAGGACCTCGGCCGCGGCCCGGATGCCGGCCTCGAGGATCGGCCGGTCCAGCGGCTGCCCGATCAGGCCGGTGGAGCAGACGGCGACGTCGAAGGCCTGGCCGCCGGTCAGCTCGGCGACGAGCTCGGCGCTGGCGTGCGTGGTCTGGAAGCCGTCCGGGCCGTTGTAGCAGTTGGCCCCGCCGGAGTTCAGGACGACGGCGGTGAGCCGTCCGTCGACGATGGTGCGTTCGCTCCACAGGACCGGGTTCGCCTTGCACCGGTTGGACGTGAAGACGGCGGCGGCGGCGTGCCGCGGACCGTCGTTGACGACGAGGGCGACGTCCGGCTTGCCGCTGAGCTTGAGCCCGGCCGCGACCCCGGCCGCCCGGAACCCGCCGGCCGCGGTGACGCTCACGGCGCCACCCCCGTCACGGGCAGGCCAAGTGTCTCCGGCAGGCCGAGCGCCAGGTTGGCCGACTGCACGGCCGCGCCGGCGGTGCCTTTGGTGAGGTTGTCGACGGCCGCGATCGCGACCACCCGGCCGGCCGTCTCGTCCACCGTCACCTGGACGTGCGCGGTGTTGGCGCCGAGGACGGCGGCGGTGGTGGGCCACCGCCCCTCGGGCAGCAGGTGCACGAACGGCTCGTCGGCGTAGGCGTCGGCCCAGGCGGCCCGCACGGTGTCGGCGTCACCGGTCAGCTTGGCCGTCACGGTGGCGAGGATGCCGCGGCTCATTGGCACCAGGGTCGGAGTGAACGACAGGGTGACCGGCGCGCCGCCGGCCAGCTGGAGGTTCTGCTGGATCTCCGGGATGTGCCGGTGCACGCCGCCGACCGCGTACGGGGTGGCCGCACCCATGATCTCACTGGCCAGCAGGTGCGGCTTGAGCGACTTCCCGGCGCCGGAGGTGCCGCAGGCCAGGACCGCGACGATGTCGTCGGGGGCGACGACACCGGCGGCGAGGCCCGGCGCCAGCGCCAGCGTCACCGCCGTCACGTTGCAGCCCGGGACAGCGACCCGCCTGGCGCCCGGCAGCGCGTCGCGCTGCTTGCCGCCGCCGGCCAGCACCAGCTCGGGCAGGCCGTACGGCCAGCTGCCGGCGTGCTCGGTGCCGTAGAAGCGCTGCCAGGCCGCGGCGTCGGTGAGCCGGTGGTCCGCCCCGCAGTCCAGCACGAGGACGTCGTCGGGAAGCTGCGCGGCGATCTCGGCGGACGCGCCGTGCGGCAGCGCGAGGATCACCACGTCGTGCCCGGCCAGCGCCTCGGCGGTGGTGGGCTCCAGAGTCCGCTCGGCCAGTTCCACCAGCTGCGGGTGGTGCCCGCCGAGACGCTCGCCCGCCTTCGAATGCGCCGTCACCGTGCCGACGCCCAGCTCGGGGTGCGCGAGCAGCAGGCGCAGCAGTTCACCTCCGGCGTAACCACTGGCACCCGCGATCGCGACTGTCGCTCCCATGCGAATGATTATGCAGAACTCCGCAACTTCATGCAACCGCGTATGTCCGGTTCGGCACCTCCCCCTCCCCGCCACCCCCTCGGAATGATCACGTTCAGCACGTAATTACGTGGTGAACCATGCTTGTGAGCCTGGTGAGGCGCGTGAACGCCTGGTGATGTCGGCGATCGTTGATGATCATCGGTTGCCCGGGCGCCGTGTCGCGGCAGGGCAATCGTCCGGCCCGCGAAATCCACGAGCGCTCGGAGACGCCGATGGGCACGATGGACCGATGAGCTCGCCGCGCATCGTCGCCGCCGGAGTCCGCCCGGCCTGGGAGGAGCTGCCGGCCGCGGTGCGAGCCGGCGTCGAGGACGTGCTCGGCGCACCCGTCGTCGCCGCCGTGAACCAGAGCGGCGGCTTCTCCCCCGGCCTGGCCGCCCGGGTCCGGTGCGAGGACGGCAGCCGGGCGTTCGTCAAGGCGGTCGGCACGCCGCTCAATCCCGAGTCGCCGGGCATCTACCGGGCCGAGGCGGCGGTGGTGGCGCGGATGCCGACCGAGGCACCCGTACCCCGGCTGCGCGGCACCCACGACGACGGCGACTGGGTCGCGCTGGTCTTCGACGAGGTTGTCGACGGCCGGATGCCGCACGACCCGTGGCGCGCGGACGAGCTGCGGGCGGTCGTCGACGCCGTAGTGGAGCTGGCCGAGACGCTGACGCCGTGCCCTGTCCCGGATCTCCGTCCGGCCTCGGCGGCCATGCGCGGCGAGATGCTCTGCTACCGCGAGCTGGCCGCCGACCCGCCGGGCGACCTGGACCCGTGGGAGCGCCGCCACCTGGACCGGCTGGCCGACCTGGCGAGGTCGGCACTGGATCACGTCGACGGCGACGCCCTCGTCCACTTCGACCTGCGCGCGGACAACGTGCTGCTGGAAGGCTCGCGGGTGTGGTTCGTCGACTGGCCGTGGGCGTTCCGCGGCGCGGCGTGGATCGACTCGGCGACGCTGCTGATCAACGCCGCCTACCATGGCCACGACCCCGAGCCGTACCTGGATGGTCACCCGCTGATCGCCGGTGCCGACCCGGAGCACGTGACGGCGCTGCTGGCAGGCATGACCGGGTTCTTCGGCGCCTACGCCCGCCGGCCGGCGCCGCCCGGGCTGCCGACGCTGCGGGAGTTCCAGCGAACCCAGCACGCGACGACCCTCGCATGGGTGCGCCGCCGCACCGGGTGGGAGTGAGGCGCGGCGCCTCAGCGCGCGCTCAGCAGCTCCGCCGGGACGACACGGACCTCGAATGGAGCATCCAGCTGGAGCGACTCGTCGCCAACGGCCCGGCCGGCCTCGGCGTAGACGCCGTCGCGCAGGTCCCAGGCGATGACCGATGGCTCGTCGGGGTCGACCACCCAGTACGACGGGGTTCCGGCGGCCTCGTAGCGGGAACGTTTGAGCAGCAAATCGTACCGGCGAGTGGACGGCGACAGCACCTCGACCGCCAGCTGTGGCGGCTTCGGCACATCCCCCTCGGTGAGGTCGCCGACCCGCGCGACCAGCACGTCCGGCTCGAGCACGGTGTCGTCGCTCAGCGCCACGTCGAGGAGCGCGGGGAAGACCTCGAGACCGGCCGGACAGGCGCCGTCGAGTAGCCGGAGCAGGCGGGTCACCGCCCGCTGGTGCTTCGGAGCCGGTGCCGGCGTCACGATGAGCACCCCGTCCAGCAGCTCGTGCCGATTCCCGTCATCGGGCAACGCATCGAGCTCAGCCCGGGTGAACGGCCCGGGGTTCAGCGGCGGCAGCTCGTCGCCGCGCTGCGCGGTCATGACCACCATCGTGCCTCCTGTTCGTCACGACCGCCGATGCTGCCGCGCCGGCACCGACCGCGCGAATCGCTGTCCACAGGGCTGTGGATAACTCAGCCGAGGGGGTCGTCCGGACCGGCGGTCGAGAGCCGCAGCGCTCGGGCATCGCGGGCTAGGATCTCCTCGCGCAGCGCCAGCAGGGACTCCGCGGTGTCGGTGCCGGCGCGGAAGAACCGCCCGGACAGCTCGTCGAGGCGGCCGTCGCTGATCGCGCCCACCAGGTCCACGACGTCGGTGGCCGCCGTCCACGTCGTGCGGCCAACGTGCATGGGCATCGCCGTGGTCATGCCGGTCTCGACATGGCCGGGTGAGAGGTCGAAGGTGGCGATCCCCTGCCCGCGGTACTGGACGTCCAGCATCGACGTGAAGCGGGCCAGCGCGCCCTTGGCCATGGCGTAGCCGGTGTAGTACGGCGCCGGCCGGTATCCCAGGCCGCTGTTCAGGTTGACCACCCTGCCGCCGCCCCCGGCCAGCATGACCGGCATTACGGCATGGGTGACGAGCAGTGGGCCGCGCACGTCGACCTCGATGACCCGCCAGCTGTCCTCGACGTCGGTGTCCAGGAACGGCCGCTCCACCCGCTCGATGATGCCGGCGTTGTTGACCAGGAGGTCGATGCGGTCGAGGTGGCCGGCGACCGCCTCGACGGCGGCGGCCACCTCCTCGCGGCTCGTGACGTCGGCGGTGACACCCACCGCGGCCACGCGGCGGTGCCGGCACTCGGCCACCACCTCGTCGAGACGCTCCCGGTCGCGGGCGAGCAGGCCCACCGCGACGCCCCGGTCGGCCAGGCCGAGCGCCAGCGCCCGGCCGATGCCCCGGCTGGCACCGGTGATCAGCGCCGTCCGGCCGGCCGGCACCTCCGGCACCACGACCATCAACTGCCTCGCAGTACGGCGCCGGTACGCTCGGCCGCCGCGGCCACCGCGGCGTCGCGGGCCGCCGTCGTCTCGTCCACCGTGAGCGTCCGGTCCGGCGCGCGGAAGCGCAGCGCGTACGCCAGGGACTTGCGGCCCACGCCGAGCTGGGCGCCGGTGAAGACGTCGAACAACCGCACCGACTCCAGCAGCTCGCCGGCACCAGCACGCAGGGCCGCCTCGACCGAGGCCGCCGGCACCGACTGGTCGACGACCAGCGCGACGTCCTGCATCGCCACCGGGAACGTGGACACCGACGGCGCCCGCACCGGCTCCTCGACCACGCCGTCCGCCCCGAAGTAGCGGTCGAGCTCCAGCTCCATGGCCACGGTGCGGGCCGGCAGACCGAGTGCCGCGACGACGCGCGGGTGCAGCTCACCGGCGTGCCCGACCAGCGTGTCGTCGACGTAGAGCGCCGCGCACCGTCCCGGGTGCCACGGCGCGTGCTCGTCGCGCTCCACCCGCAGCGTCACGCCGGCCGCCCGCGCCACGACCTGGCCAGCCTCGACGGCGTCGGCCCAGCTCACCGGGCGGGCCGGGCCCCACCAGCCGGCGGGTTCGCGGTCACCGGCCAGCGCGACGGCCACCCGGTGCGGCTGCGACGGCACCGCGGCCAGCAGGTCGGCCAGCTCCTCGTCGGTGGGCCGGCGGTCGACGGCCAGCCGCGGCGGCACCGCAAGCGTGCCCGGCTCGGGCCGGAAGACGAGACCGGACTCGAACAGCGCGACGTCCGGCGCCCCTCGACCGATGTTGCGCCGCAGTGTCGCCAGCAGGCCGGGCAGCAGCGTCGTGCGCAGCAGCGGCTGCTCTTCGGAGAGCGGGTTGGCCAGTCGCAGCGCGTGCCGGCGCGCGTCGTCGGCGGGGAATCCGAGCGCGTCGAACTCCGCGTCGCCGACGAAGGGGTACGACGGCGCCTCGATGTAGCCGGCCGCCGCGACCGCACGCTCAACCCGCCGCCGCAGTCGCTGCGCCGCGGTGATGCCGCGCCCGGCCGGGGCGACCGGCAGCACCGACGGGATCGCGTCGTAGCCGTGCAGCCGGGCGACCTCCTCGACCAGGTCGTACGGGTCGGTGAGATCGGGCCGCCAGGTCGGTGGGTGGACGGCGATCCGCCCGGCACCGGCGCCGGCGTCCTCCACCCTGGCGCCGACGGCCGTCAGCAGCGCGGTCACCTCGTCGGCCGGGTAGTCCACGCCGGTGACGCGGGCCGGGAGGGCGGCGTCGATCTCGATGGTCGCGGGCTGTGGCGCCGCGCCGACCAGCGTCAGGCCCGGCTCCTCGGTGGCACCTCCGAGGGACACCAGCAGGTCGACGACCCGCTTCGCCGCGACCGCCGGCAGGGCGGGGTCGACGCCGCGCTCGAACCGCTTGGACGCCTCACTGGGCAGCTTGTGCCGGCGCGCCGTGCGGGCGATCCCGGTCGGCTCGAAGTTCGCCGCCTCGACCACGATGGACGCGGTGGCGCCGCTCAGCTCGGTGGTGCCGCCGCCCATGACACCGGCGAGTCCGATCGGCCCGGAGTCGTCGGTGATGAGCAGGTCGTCGGGGTCGAGGCCGCGGACCACGCCGTCCAGCGTGGTGATCTTCTCGCCCTTCGTGGCCCGCCGGACCACGATGGTCCCGGCCAGCGCGTCGCGGTCGTAGCCGTGGATGGGCTGCCCCAGCTCGAGCATGACGTAGTTGGTGACGTCGACGGCGAGGGAGATGGGCCGCATGCCGGCAAGTTGGATGCGCCGCTGTAGCCAGCGCGGACTCGGGGCCGCGGGGTCCAGGCCGGTCACCGTCCGCGCCGCGAACACCGGGCACCGGTCGGTGTCGTCGACCCGCACCGGGTAGTTGCCGGTCGCGTCCCCAGGTGCCGGCTGCTCCGGGGCCGCTCCCGGGTCGCGGAAGGCCGCGCCGAACGCCGTCGCCGTCTCCCGGGCCACGCCCCGGACGGACAGGCAGTAGCCGCGGTCAGGCGTCACGGCGATGTCGAGGACGTCGTCGCGCAGCTTCAGCAGCTCGATCGCGTCGTCGCCCGGCGAGGCCTCTTCCGGCTCCAGCACGAGGATGCCGGTGTGGTCGTCGCCGAGCCCGAGCTCACGTGCAGAGCAGATCATGCCGTCGGAGACGTGCCCGTACGTCTTTCGGGCGGTGATGGCGAACCCTCCGGGCAGCACGGCACCGGGCAGGGAGACGACGACGAGGTCGCCGACGGCGAAGTTGTGTGCGCCGCAGACGATGCCACGCGGCTCCGGCTCGCCCACGTCGACCGAGCACCAGCGGATGGTCTTGCCGTTCTTCTGCGGCTCGTCGGTGAACTCCACCACCCGGCCGGCAACGAGCGGTCCGCTGACGTCGGCGCCGGCCTCCTCGACGGTCTCGACCTCGAGCCCGGCGCGGACCAGGCGGGCGCCCACCTCGCGGGCGGCGACGTCGTCGGGCAGCTGGACGTACTCGCGCAGCCAGCTCAGGGGGACGCGCATCAGATCTCCATCCCGAAGGCCGCTGCGAAGCGGACGTCGCCCTCGACCATGTCGTGCATGTCCTCGATGCCGTGCCGGAACATCAGCGTGCGCTCCAGGCCCATCCCGAAGGCGAACCCGGTGTACCGGTCCGGGTCGATGCCGCAGGCGACGAGCACCCGCGGGTTGACCATGCCGCAACCTCCCCACTCGATCCAGCCCTCGGAACCGCAGGTGCGGCACGGGTTGTCCGGGTCGCCGACGGACGCGCCGCGGCACACGAAGCACTGCAGGTCCATCTCGGCGCTGGGTTCGGTGAACGGGAAGTACGACGGGCGCAGCCGGGTGGTGATGCCGTCGCCGAACATGGACGAGGCGAAGTGGTCCAGCGTGCCCTTGAGGTGCGCCATCGTCAGGCCCTCGTCGACGGCGAGCCCTTCGACTTGGCTGAACACCGGCGTGTGGGTGGCGTCGAGCTCGTCGGTGCGGAACGTGCGCCCGGGACAGATCACGTAGATGGGCGGCTTGCGGGAGAGCATGGTGCGCGCCTGCACCGGCGAGGTGTGCGTGCGCAGCACCAGGCCGGAGTCCCCAGAACCCCCAGCCTCGACCCAGAAGGTATCTTGCATGGTGCGCGCCGGGTGGTCCGGCCCGATGTTGAGCGCGTCGAAGTTCAGCCATTCGGCCTCGACCTCGGGACCCTCGGCGACCTCCCAGCCCATGGCCACGAACACGTCGGCGACCCGCTCCTGGATCGTGGTCAGCGGGTGCCGCGCGCCCCGCGGCGCCCGGTCCCAGGGCAGCGTGACGTCGACGGCCTCCTCGACGAGGACCCGCTCGTCGCGCTCGGCCTCCAGCTCCTCCTGCCGCGCGGCCAGCGCCTCGGCGACCTCTCGGCGGGCGGCGCCCACCCGCTGGCCGGCCTCCTTGCGCGCCTGCGGCGGCAGCGCGCCGATCTCGCGGTTGGCCAGCGCGAGCGGCGAGCGGTCTCCGGTGTGGGCGAGCCGGGCCTGTTTCAGCTGCTCCAGGTCGGCGGCCGCGGAGAACGCGGCCAGGGCGTCGGACACCGTCCGCGCCACCTCGGCGGGCTCGAGCGGCGTCACTCTCTTCGGGTCGTAGTCGCTGTTCGGCGCGGACATCTTCCTCGTCTACTCACGCGTGGTCAGGGCCGGCGGGCGGTCGCCCGGGTGGTCACCCAAGACAAAGCGCGAGTCTACGACCCCGACCTCGCCTGGCGCACCACGCCCGCCCTTCCCCCGTTGATCTTGGAGTGAACGCGACATTGCGGCCCGGAATGCCCGATAGATTCCACCGTTGCTCAAGATCAACGGAGGGGCGGCGGACGAGACCGCGACGACCTGGGCCGTCAGTGGTGCTGCTCCTCCGGGAACAGCCGCGCGGGGAAGCCGCCGGTGGCGATCGGGCCCCACCGCTGCGGCGTGATGCGCAGCAGGGACTTGCCCTGCCGGTGCATGGCCTCGCGGTAGGCGTCCCAGTCGTCGTGGTCGCCGGCGATGTTGCGGTAGTACTCGACCAGCGGCTCGACGGAGTCGGGCAGGTCGATCACCTCCGCCGGACCGTCGAGCTGGACCCACGGCCCATTGAAATCGTCGGACAGCACGAGGATGCTCGCGTGCGGCCGGTGCCGGACGTTCTGCGCCTTCGCGCGGTCGGGGTAGGTCGAGACGACGATGCGTCCGGAGTCGTCGACGCCGCAGGTCACCGGCGACGCCTGCGGCGAGCCGTCGGCGCGGGCGGTGATGACGATGCCATGGTGGCGGGGCCGGACGAACTCCAGCAGCCCGGCAAGATCGACGGTCGTGTTGGTCGCGATGCTCGGCATGGGCCTCACCCTACGACGCTGCTGGGCTTGACCTTCACACCGATGTGAAACGCATAGCGTCGAGGTCATGGATCTGCAGGTGGTGCTACCCGGCGAATCCCCTGACCTGCCGCCGGAACGGCTCGCCGGCCTCGCGGCCGAGGCCGAGTCGTTCGGCTACCAGGCAGCGTGGCTGCCAGACCACGTCCTGCCACCCGGCCCGTTCGGCAGGGAGTACGGGGGCGTCTACGAGCCGCTGACGACGCTGGCGTACCTGGCCGCGCGCACCGAGCGGCTGCGGCTGGGCACCTCGGTGCTGATCCTGCCGCTGCGCAACCCGTTCGTGGTGGCGAAGCAGGCGGCGACGGTGCACCGGCTGTCCGGCGGTCGGCTGACCCTGGGCCTCGGCCTCGGCTGGAACCGGTCGGAGTTCGCGGCGCTCGGTGCCGAGTTCGCCGGCCGCGGCGCCCGGGCCGACGACGCCATCGGCCTGATGCGCGCGCTGTTCGACGGCGCGTCGTCGTACCACGGGACGCACCACCGGTTCGAGGCCGGCACGTTCGAGCCGGTGCCGGCGACCCCGCTGCCGATCATGGTGGGTGGGGTCTCGGACCGCGCGCTCGCCCGCGCGGCCGCGCTCGCCGATGAGTGGCAGGGCTTCGCCATGACCCCCGACGAGTTCGCGGTGCGGCTGCGAACCCTGCGGCGCCTGCGCGACGAGGCAGGCGCCGGGCCGATCCGTACCGGCCTGCGCACCGAGTGGACCGGAGGCGACCGGCACGAGCTCGCCGCCACGGTCGACAGTGTCCGGCGCACCGCCGCGGCCGGTGCGGACGCCCTCGCCGTCTGGTTCGGTCACCACGACGGGTTCGGCGACCGGATGCGTGAGTTCGCCGCAGCCTGCGGCGCCTGACGTGGTGAGGCTCAGACCGGGTGGACCCGGAGCGGCAGGCAGTCGGCGATGGCGGTGTAGTCGGCGTCCTGGTGCAACAGGGCGACGCCGTTGCGCAGCGCTACCGCGGCGATGAGGCAGTCCACACGACTACGCACCGTGCGGCCCGGCCGGCGCACGGCGAGATGGACGGCCGCGGCCTGCCGGAAGTCCAGCCGCGGATCAAGGCCGAGGACCGGAAGACCGTTGGTCAGTCTCTCCAGCGCGTCCGTACGAGCCGGCGTGTCCGCGCCCGCCAGAAGCTCCATGACCACCGGCTCCGTGGTGCTGATGTCGGCGCCTTCTCGATCAGGCGGGTGAGCTCGACCGCCGCCGAGCTGTCCGTCGCGCGCAGGTAGTCGATCCAGGCTGGCGTGTCGACGAGGATCATGCCGTCGAGGCCGGTGCGTCGCCAGAACGAAGCTCGTCCAGGTCCGCGCCCCAGCCCACGCCGCGCAGACCGAGCAGGAAGTCCTTGGTCAGCGGCACGCCGACGAGACGGCGCAGGGCGAGGTCGACGGCCTCGCGCTTCGTGGTGACGCCATATCTCCGCATCACCTCGTCAACGAGGTCGTCGTCGAGATCGATGTTGGTGCGGGTCATACACCAACGACACACCTAGACACGCCGGCCGCCTCGGCAGCGCTGCACCCGGGCGGCCGCGTAGAGGCACACGGCCGCGGCGGTGGCCAGGTTCAGGCTCTCGGCGCGGCCGTGGATGGGCACGCTCACGACGTGGTCGGCCAGTGCCCGCACGTCGTCGGGCAGGCCCCATGCCTCGTTGCCGAACAGCCAGGCGACCGGGCCGTCCAGCATCCCGGCGCTTTCGGCTTCGTCGAGGTCGAGGTCGGCGGCGCCGTCGGCGGCCAGCACCGTCAGCCCGCCACGGCGCAGCGCGTCGACGGCCTCGGTGGCCGGGACGTCGGCGACCACCGGCAGGTGGAACACGCTGCCGGCCGAAGCCCGGACCGCCTTGCCGCCCTGCGGGTCGACCGAGCCGCGGGTGAGCACGACGGCGTCCGCGCCGGCCGCGTCGGCGCAGCGGATGACGGTCCCGGCGTTGCCGGGGTCGCGCGCCTCGGCCAGGACCGCCACCAGCCACGTGCCGCCGCCCAACGCCGTCGGCAGATCCACGGTCAGCGAGCGGCACACCGCGACCAGCCCCTGCGGCGTCACGGTCTCCGACAACGCGGCGAGGGCGGCGTCGTCCGCGGTCACGACGGCCACGCCGGCGGCCCGCGCGCCGGCGACGATCTCCGGCCAGCGCTCGGCCGCGGCCGGCGTCGCGAACACCTCGACGACTCTATCCGCACCGGCCGCGACGGCCTCACGGACCGCCTGCGGCCCTTCGGCCAGGAAGCGCCCGGTCTTCTCGCGGGCGGGCCGGCGCAGCAGCTTGCGCGCCTCGCGCACCCGCCCGGAGCGATCGGTCAACATGTGTGGCCTCCACCGCCTCCCGATGATCATGTTTTCTGGCGGTCACCCTGCGACCGCCAGAGAACATGATCATCGGAACATGCGAAGACCGGGCCTGCTGGCGGCAGACCCGGTCTCGACGGAACGACGCTCAGGCGGCCGGGGCGTTCCGGTCGGCCGGAAGGGCGCCGCGCGCAACCTCGACCAGCGCCGTGAAGGCGGCCGGGTCGTTGACGGCGAGGTCGGCGAGCATCTTGCGGTCGACATCGACCTCGGCCAGCCGCAGCCCCTGGATGAAGCGGTTGTACGTCAAGCCCTCGGCGCGAGCGGCCGCGTTGATCCGAGTGATCCAGAGCTGCCGGAAGTCGCCCTTGCGCTGCTTGCGGTCGCGGTAGGCGTAGACGAGCGAGTGGGTGACCTGCTCCTTCGCCTTCCGGTACATCCGGGAGCGCTGACCCCGGTAGCCGCTGGCCCTCTCGAGCGTCTCGCGGCGCTTCTTGTGGGCGTTCGCCGCCCGCTTCACGCGTGCCACTGTTACTCCTTGCTAGGTTCGGCCGGATCGGACCGGACGAGTGATTCGGTTCGGTCGCCGGCTACTTGCCGAGCAGCTTCTTGACGCGCTTCTGGTCGGCCTTCGCCACCTCGGTGGTGCCGTCGAGGCGACGGGTCAGCGTGGAGGGCTTGTGCTCCAGGTAGTGGCGGCGGTTCGCCTTCTGGCGCCGGATCCGGCCGGTGCCGGTGATCCGGAAACGCTTGCTGGCACCGCTGTGCGTCTTGTTCTTCGGCATGGCGCCGCGTGTCTCCTCTTAGTCTTCGTTGTCCGGGGTCGGCCTGACGACCTCGCCGCGGTCGGCCTTGCTGGCCTCCGCGGCCGCCCGGCCGGCCGCGCGCTCGGCCCGCTCGGCCTCTTCGTCCGCGCGCCGCTGCGCCTGCCGTTCGATCTTGGCCGCTTCGCGCTCGGCCTTGGCGTCGGCCTTCTTCTTGTGCGGCCCCAACACCATGATCATGTTGCGGCCGTCCTGCTTGGGCGACGACTCGACGAAACCCAGGTCGGTGACGTCCTCGGCCAGTCGCTGCAGCAGCCGGAAGCCCAGCTCCGGCCGGGACTGCTCGCGGCCGCGGAACATGATGGTGACCTTGACCTTGTCGCCCTCGGCCAGGAACCGCTCGACGTTCCGCTTCTTGGTTTCGTAGTCGTGCTTGTCGATCTTGGGTCGGAGCTTCTGCTCCTTGATCAGGACATGACTCTGGTTCCGGCGAGCCGCGCGCTCCTTCATGGCGGACTCGTACTTGAACTTGCCATAGTCCATGAGCCTGGTCACCGGCGGGCGAGCGCCGGGCGCGACCTCGACGAGGTCGAGGTCCGCTTCCGCGGCGAGCCTGAGGGCGTCCTCGATACGGACGATCCCCACCTGCTCACCGTTGGGGCCGACGAGCCGGACCTCCGAGGCGCGGATCCGGTCGTTGATGCGGGGCTCTGTGCTGATGCCTTCCTCCTGAATTCGACGGGCTGTGTTGCGACCACACCCCGTGGAAACACAACTGGCCCCCGCAGAGCATGCTCGCGGAGGCCAACCCATCAGCGCCACGACGCATTCCGCGTCACGACACCGCAGACACCCGTGCTGGATGTCCTGACCTGGGACCCGACGATCTGCGCGATCGGTGCGGGTGGGAGAGTCTCCGCTTGCTGGCCGATCCGCCCGAGAACAGACCGGTCCGGTCGGTGTGAGAGCCTACCACGAGTGAGCATTCCGGAGCACATTCCCGACCAGGCCACCCGCGATCTGGCCGAGGTCCCGGCCGTCGAGGTGGTGTCGACCGCCGCCGTCCATCTCATGAGCGCCGCGGCTGTGCATCTCGGGCTGGCCGAGGACCTCCCCGACCACCGCGACCTGGACGAGGCCCGGACCCTCATCGAGGCGCTGGCCGGCCTGATCACCGCGAGCGCTCCGGCGCTCGGCAGCCATCACGCCGCGCCGCTCCGCGATGGCCTCAAGACGCTGCAGCTGGCCTTCCGTGAGGCATCGCCGCTACCGGACCCCGTCGGCCAGGGCCCCGGTGAGAAGTTCACCGGCCCGGTCTACTCCTGAGCCGTCCCACCGCTCAGCGGATCATCGCCCGGCGGACCCGCCGCCACATCCGGCCGCCGGTGCGCCGGACCCGGGCTCCGGCGTGACGCACCCGCGGGCCAGGCGACGAAGCCGCACCGGTCGCGGGCTCACTCTCGACGGGCTCCGTCGGCACCAGCCCGGCCCAGGTGCCCAGCGGCCGCCAGCCGGCGGCGAGCGACCTCAGCTCCGCGGTGTCGACGGAGAACACGACCGGCCCAGCCAGGTCGATGACGAGCGCGTCGGCGCCGTCGGCCAGCGCTGCTTCTGCGGCACTGCGCGTTGGCACCGGGGTCGGCCGAGCCTCGGGGTCCCACCGCTGGAGCGCCTGGACGCAGGTGAAGGCGAGCAGCCCGCGCCGTCCGTCCCGGCCGGTGGTCAGCACCGTCGCCATCTCGGTGAGCTTCTCCCCCGCCACCGCCTCGGTCGGCACCTCGTCGGGTGCCGCCTCGGCGGCCGGAACGGCCACCACGGGGATCAGCAGCCGACCGCCCGCGAGCGCGGCGAGCACGTCGGCTGGACCGCCCTCGCCGCGCCCGTACGCGGCCAGTGCCGCCTCGATCCGGGGGTCGGCCGAGCCGTCGTCGTCGCCGAACGGCGTCGACGGCACCGGGCGTCGGGGCGCGGAAGTCACGGGCGGCGACCATAGCCCGATCGACGGGCTCGCGCCATACGGCCAACGGTTTTCGCGACTCCGAACCACCTGCGACATGGGACATTTGGGACTGTTCGGACCTCCGGAGCGTTATGCAGAACCGAGGGGCGACGGGGGCCGAAGGCTTCGCTGAGCCCTCGGTCGAGGCCGGATGTCGACTGGGGAGAGTTCGTGACCTTTGCATGACGCGACTTCTGAATAGGCTGCGGGGCAGCGATCGCAACCGTGCCGCCGGTCCATCGTGTCGATCGGCCGCCACCTTCCGGTGAACGTACACTCCCCCCGTGGACATCTCCGTCTCCGACGCACCGGTGGGCCGCCTGCTCGACGGCCGCTACCGGATCGAGGCGCTGCTGGCGCGCGGCGGGATGGCCACCGTCTACCGGGCAACCGACACCCGGCTCGACCGCTTGGTGGCCCTGAAGGTCATGCACGCCGAGCTGGCCGCGGACGACGACTTCGTCGCGCGCTTCATCGGTGAGGCCCGGGCCGTGGCCAAGCTGTCCGACCCCAACGTCGTCAACGTCTTCGACCAGGGCGAGGACGACGGTGCCGTCTACCTGGCCATGGAGTACATCCACGGGCGGACGCTGCGCGACGTGCTGCACGAGCGCGGCCGGCTCGGCGCCGACCTGGCGCTCGAGGTCACCGAATCGGTGCTCTCCGCGCTGGCCGCCGCGCACCGGGCCGGCATCGTCCACCGCGACGTGAAGCCCGAGAACGTCCTGGTCGGCAACGACGGACGGGTCAAGGTGGCCGACTTCGGCCTGGCCCGGGCGCTGAGCAGCTCGTCCAAGACCACCCGGGGCCTGCTCGGCACCGTCAGCTACATCTCACCGGAGCAGGCGCTCGGCGAGCGGGCCACCCCGCGCTCCGACGTCTACTCCGCCGGCATCATGCTCTTCGAGCTGCTCACCGGCCGCACCCCGCATGAAGGCCCCACCGACTTCGTCGTCGTACGCAGCCACATCGACGACGACGTCCCGCCGCCGTCGGAGTCGGTGCCGCTGCCGCCGGCGGTCGACGACATCGTGCTCGCCGCCACCGCCCGCGACCCGCGCGACCGCTACGCCGACGCCGGCGCGTTCCTCGAGGCGGTCCGGACCGGGCGCGCGAGCCTCACCGGCGTCGAGCTGCCCGAGGTCGACGACGCCGCGGACCACGCCCACCTGCACGCCGAGCCGCGCGACTCCGCGGGTGTCACGCTCGACGAGGCACTGGCCGGCACCGTCCTGGCCGATCAGCTGGAAGCCCCGGCGGACGACGAGCAGCCGGCCGATGCCGAGGACGACCGGCCCGACGACGCCGCCCGGTACGCCGGCGACGACACCCATCGACACCCGCCAGCCGCGGCCGGTTCCCTGACCATCTTCGACGACGAAGACGAAGACGACGGGCGCCGCGGCACCACCCGGCTCATCGACACGCCGGCGCCCGCGGCGCCGGCCACCCGGTCGCGCTCGGCCGCCCACCGCGGTCGCACCCGCAGCCGGCGCGGCCTGTTCCTGTTCTTCTTCGTCCTGCTGCTCGCCGTCGGTGTGGCGGTGGGCGCCTGGTGGTACGGGTCCGGCCGCTGGGAGTCCACGCCGTCGCTGCTCAACCTGAGCGCCGAGCAGGCGCAGGCCACGGCCGAGGAGCACGGCCTCACCGCCACCGCCGACGGCGAGGCGTTCTCCGAGACGGTCGAGGCCGGCCTGGTCCTCAGCACCGACCCCGCGCCCGGCGAGCGGATCCTGGGGGGCGGCGAGATCTCCTACGTGCTTTCCCGGGGCCCGGAACGCTACGAGGTGCCGCAGCTCACGGGCCTCACCGTCGACGCAGCCACGGAGGCCGGGGCGGCCCAGTCCATCACCGTTCGGGTCGACGAGGAGATCTACAGCAACGACGTCGAGGCCGGCCTGATCATCTCGCAGAGCGTCGAACCGGGCGAGCAGGTTCGCCGCGACTCCGAGGTCTCCGTCGTCGTCAGTCTCGGGCCGCAGCCGATCGAGATCCAGGACTTCACCGGCCAATCCGGCGATGATGCCCGGGCCGCGCTCGAGGAACAAGGGTTCACCGTCAATTCACGCGAGGAGAACTCCGACAGCGTCGCCGCCGGGCTCGTGATCTCTCAACATCCCGCAAGCGGCACCGGATTCCGTGACGACGAGATCACAATCGTGATCTCCCTCGGTCCGGAATTGGTGGAAGTTCCCAACGTCATCGGCGAAAGAGTCGCGCGCGCTGAGGAATTGCTCAGCGAGGCCGGATTCGTGGTCGAGGTCGAGGATCTGCTCGAGATGCCCGGCGACGACCGCGGCGCCCGGGTCGTACGAGTCGAGCCCGAGGGTTCGAGCCTGCCGCGCGGCTCGACCATCACGCTTTACCACTTCTGATGCCCGCCACCGCCCTGCTCGGCACTCACCTCCCCGCCGCCGGCAAGCTGGCGACGGTGCCGGCTCGCGCCGCGGCGCTCGGCGCCGCCAGCGTGCAGGTGTTCCTCGGCAACCCGCGCGGCTGGGCGGCCACGCCCGGCGATCGGGCCACCGACGCGGCGTTCCGGGACGCCGCGGTCGAGTGCGAGCTGACGGTCCTGGTGCACGCCGCGTACTTGGTCAACCTCGGCAGCCCGACACCGCTCACCTACGAGCGCTCGGTCACGAGCCTGTCGTACGCGCTGGTCCGGGCCCGGGAGGTAGGCGCGAGCGGCGTCGTCGTGCACACCGGCTCCTGCGTCGCCGACGGCGACCACGACCGGGCGATGCGCCAGGTGCGCGAGGCATTGCTACCCCTGCTGGACGGCCTGGGCGACGGCTCCCCCGACCTGCTGCTGGAACCGACCGCGGGGCAGGGCCGGTCGCTGTGCGCGGGCCTGGACGATCTCGCCGGCTATCTCGACGCGCTCGATTACCACCCGCGCGCCCGGGTCTGCCTGGACACGTGCCACCTGTTCGCCGCGGGCCACGACCTCGCCACGCCGGGCGGCATGACCGCCATGCTGGACCGGTTCGCCGAGATCGCCGGCGTCGACCGGCTGGCAGCGGTTCACGCCAACGACTCCGTGGACCGGTGCGGCTCGTTCCGCGACCGCCACCAACGCATCGGTGCCGGCCATATCGGCACTGCCGCGTTCGGCGAACTTCTGCACCACAAATCGGTCGCCGGATTGCCTGTGGTGCTGGAGACGCCCGGTGGCCCGCCGGCCTACGCCGAAGATCTTTCGCTGTTGGAAAAATTACAGCCGACTTCCCGCGAATAACAACATGAGATGTCAAGTGACCAGTTTGTGACCAACTGTCTTACTCTCTGGACAACCCGTCCGTACTGGCCTTTCCGTGGCCTACGTTCGAATAGGGCACGAGCGGTCGGGAGGTTGCGTCATGGTGGTCGTGATGTCACCTGAGGCTAGCAACGAGCAGATCGAGGCGGTCGTCGTCCGCGTCCGGATGACCGGCGGCGAGGCGTTCGTCAGCCGCGGCCGGCACCGCACCATCGTCGGCCTGGTCGGCGACCTCGACGACTTCCGGGCCCTCAACCTGCGTGGCATGCCCGGCGTCGCCGACGTCATCGCCATCTCCACCCCGTACAAGCTCGTGAGCGTCGACCACCAGCCGGAGCGAAGTACCGTCGTCGTCGGCGTGGAGTCCGGCGCGCATCCGGTGATGATCGGCCCCGGCACGTTCACGCTGATCGCCGGCCCGTGCGCGGTCGAGTCCCTGGAGCAGACCCTCGAGGCGGCCGAGATGGCCAAGGCCGCCGGCGCCACCGTGCTCCGCGGCGGCGCGTTCAAGCCGCGCACGTCGCCGCAGGCGTTCCAGGGCCTGGGCAAGACCGGGCTGCACATCCTGGCGGAGGTGCGCGAGGTCACCGGCCTTCCCGTCGTCACCGAGGTCATCGACGCCGCCGACGTCGGCCTGGTGAGCTCGTTCGCCGACATGCTCCAGGTCGGCGCCCGCAACATGCAGAACACTGCGCTGCTGCAGGCCGTCGGAGCCGCCGGCAAGCCGGTGCTGCTCAAGCGCGGCATCCAGGCAACCGTCGAGGAGTGGCTGATGGCTGCCGAGTACGTCGCGCAGCGCGGCAACCTCGACATCGTCCTGTGCGAGCGCGGCATCCGCACCTTCGAGACGTCCACCCAGACCACGCTCGACATCGCCGCCGTCCCCGTCGTGCAGCGGCAGTCGCACCTGCCGGTCATCGTCGACCCCTCGCACTCCGCCGGCCGGCGCGAGCTGGTGCTGCCGCTGTCGCGCGCCGCCATCGCCGTCGGCGCCGACGGCATCCTCGTGGACGTCCATCCCGACCCCGAGTCCGCACTGTGCGACGGGCCGCAGGCGCTGGCCGGTGCCGACGTGCGTGAGCTGGCGTCCACGATGCGCAAGCTGATCCCGGCCACCGGCCGCCACCTGGGCAGCCCGTCCCCCGTCGGGATGTGACCCCAGCTGCCGGTCAGCGGGCGACGGGCTCGACGCCGTCGCCCTCCCGGCCGGTGACGGTGTCCACAACGTCACGCTGTGTTAGGTGCGCCCGGATCGAGTACGCCAGCGCTCCCGCCCAGGCCACCGCGGCCAGCGTGTAGGCGGCCGCGCGGACACCGTCGCCGGCGTCGACCCAGTCGCTGCGCAGGATGGTCCGGGTGTTGGTCAACACGATCAGGCCGCCGACGGCCGGTCCCAGCACCCGCGGCGGCACGTGGCGCACCAGCCAGGCCGCGACCGGTGCCGCGACGACGCCACCGGCCAGCAGCACCGCGACCCACGACGCCTCGATGTTCTGCGAGCCCAGACCCACCAGGAAGCCCGCGCTCGCGGCCACGGCCACCATGAACTCGCTGGTGTCGATGGACCCGATGACCTTACGTGGCTCCATCCGCCCGCTGGCCAGGATCGCCGGAGTGCCGACCGGGCCCCAGCCTCCCCCGCCGGTGGCGTCGACGAAGCCGGCGACCAGCCCCAGCGGCGTCAGGAACCGCCGTCGCAACGGCCGGCCGAGCCGATCCGCCGGCAGGCCCCAGCCGGTGAAGCGGACCAGGATGTACAGGCCGAGCGCCAACAGGATGATCGACATCACCGGCGCGGCGGCCTTGGTGGAGAGGTTGGAGAGGAAGGTCGCGCCGGCGAACGCGCCGACCGCGCCCGGCACGCCGATCTTCGCCACGACCTTCCAGTCGACGTTGCCGAACCGCCAGTGCGACAGCCCCGATACCAGGGTGGTGCCGATCTCGGCCAGGTGCACGGTCGCCGACGCCGCCGCCGGGTTGGTGCTGACGGCCAGCAGCAGTGTGGTCGACGTGACGCCGTAGGCCATGCCCAGACTGCCGTCGACCAGCTGCGCTGCCATGCCGGCCAGGCCCAGCAGGACGAGTGTGCGCATGCGCGCTCCCTAATGCCAACTTAAACCATCGAATCTATAGGAATAGTCGCCTACGGGAGCCCGGTGGTCAACGGATGGAGGCCGGCGTCTCACCGACCGGACGACGAGATCGTCGAGCGCCGTGGTCGTCGCCGGCTGTCGAAGTAGGGCTACCCGGCGGCTCAGCGGACGAGCTGGGCGAGCACCTTGGCCGCTCGCTGTGCGTCGGCGGCGGTGAGGTCGAGGTGGGTGATGAGCCGCACCACGCCGGCGCCGACGATGCCAGTGAGGATGCCTTCGGCGCGGGCCCGGTCGACCAGCTGCTCGGCCCGGTCGCCGACGTCCAGAAGCACGATGTTCGTCTCGACGGTGCCGGGGTCGACGACGCTCGGGTCGGCCTCGGCGACCGCGGCGGCGATGGTGCGGGCGTTCGCGTGGTCCTCGGCCAGCCGTTCGACGTGGTGGTCGAGTGCGTAGAGGCCGGCGGCGGCCAGGACGCCGGCCTGGCGCCAGCCGGCACCCAGGCGCTTGCGCCAGATCCGAGCCTGCGCGATCGCGTCGGCGGAGCCGGCCAGCAGCGAGCCCACCGGCGCGCCCAGTCCCTTGGAGAGGCAGACGGCGACGGTGTCGAAGAGCCGGCCGTAGTCGCTTGTGGCGGTGCCGGTCGCGACGTGCGCGTTCCAGATACGGGCACCGTCGAGGTGCAGCCGGATGCCGACCGGTTCGACCAGGTCCCGCAGGGCCACGAGGTCGTCGAGCGGCTGGACGGAACCGCCGGCGAAGTTGTGGGTGTTCTCGACCGCGACCGCAGCGGTCGAGACGAGGTACGGCCCGGCGTCGGGTGCCATCAGACGGCGCACGGCGGCCAGGTCGACCCCGCCGCGTGGGTGCGACCATGTGCGGGTCGTCACGCCGGTCCAGGTGGCGTGCGCGCCCAGCTCGGCGCGCACGACGTGCGCCTGCGCCTCGCACAGCAGCTCCTGGCCGGGCCCGACCAACGCCCGCACCCCGAGCAGGTTGGCCAGCGAGCCGCTGACGGTGAACAGCGCGGCCTCGTGGCCGAGGAGGCCCGCGACCCGCTCCTCCAGAGCGTGGACTGTCGGGTCCTCGTCGTAGACGTCGTCACCGGTCTCGGCCCGCGACATCGCCGCCAGCATGCCCGCGGTCGGCCGGGTCACGGTGTCGCTGCGAAGGTCGATCACGCCAGGGCCCATGGCCGCCACCCTAAGCCACAGTGCCAACCGTGAGATCCCACGCGCGAGCGGGTCCCACAACGGTCAGGAAACCAGCCGCCGCCCATGATCACGAAGAGGGTGGCTAACGTCTGAACCGACCATGCATGCACATGCATGCCGACCATCCGGAGGAGCCAACCGTGTCCACGTCCGAGATCGACCACCTGCTCTCGACCACCCGCGCCGTGCGCAAGAGGCTCGACCTCGAGCGACCGGTCGAGCCCGGCGTGATCCTCGAGTGCCTGCGGCTGGCGATCCAGGCGCCCAGCGGCGGCAACCGGCAGAACTGGCGGTTCGTCGTGGTCACCGATCCGGAGAAGCGCGCCGGCCTGGGCGAGCTCTACCGCTCCGGCGGGCGCGACTACCTGGCCACTCGCCGCGCCTCGATCACGACCGACGACCAGCTGCGGGCCGCGGAGTCGTCGGAGTACCTCGCCAGTGTCATCGAGCGCGTGCCGGTCCACGTCATCCCGTGCCTCATCGGCCGGCCGCCGGCGGTGGAGAACCAGGCCGGCTTCTTCGGCTCGATCCACCCGGCCGCGTGGAGCTTCATGCTGGCGCTGCGTTCACGCGGCCTGGGCTCGACGTGGACGACGTTCCACCTCGCGCACGAGCGGGAGGCGGCTGCCCTGATCGGCATCCCCGACGACGTGACACAGGTGGCCCTGCTGCCGGTCGCGCACACGATCGGGACGGAGTTCAAGCCCGCCCGCCGCCGGCCGGTGGAGGAGGTCACGTACTGGAACGAGTTCGGCAACACCGAGCACTGAGCCCATGATCATCAACCGTTGGCGACGTCATACGGTCGCCAACGGTTGATGATCACGGGCCGGGCCGGGGTCAGCTCGCGGACTCGAGCAGCTCGGCGACCAGGAAGGCCAGCTCCAGCGACTGGGTGCGGTTGAGCCGCGGGTCGCAGACCGTCTCGTAGCGGCTGCCCAGGCCGTCCTCGGCGATCGGGTCGCCGCCGCCGACGCACTCTGTGACGTCGTCGCCGGTCAGCTCGACGTGGATGCCACCGGGGTGGGTGCCCAGGGCACGGTGCACCTCGAAGAAGCCGCGGACCTCGTCGACGACGTCGTCGAAGCGGCGGGTCTTGTGACCGCTGGGCGCCTCGTAGGTGTTGCCGTGCATGGGGTCGCAGATCCACGACGCGACGAGGCCGTCGGCGGTGGCCTTCTGGATCAGCGCCGGCAGCACCTCGCGGATGGTGCCGGCACCCATGCGGGTGACGAACGTCAGGCGGCCCGGCTCGCGCTGCGGGTCCAGCTTGTCCGCCAGCGCCAGCAAGTCGTCCGGCGTGGTCGACGGGCCCACCTTGACGCCGATGGGGTTGCGGATGCGTGCGGCGAACTCCAGGTGGGCGCCGCCGAGCTGGCGGGTGCGCTCGCCGACCCACACGTAGTGGCCGGAGACGTCGTACGGCGCCCCGGTGCGGGAGTCGACCCTGGTCAGCGCCAACTCGTAGTCGAGCAGGAGAGCCTCGTGGCTGGAGTACAGCTCGACGGTGCGCAGCTGGTCGGTGTCGATCTCGATGGCCTTCATGAACGACAGTGCCTGGTCCAGGCGTCGGGCCAGCCGCTCGTAGCGCTGGCCCGCCGGCGAGGTGCGCACGAAGTCGGTGTTCCACGAGTGCACTTGGTGCAGGTCGGCGTAGCCGCCGCCGACGAAAGCCCGCGTCAGGTTAAGCGTGGCGGCGGAGGCGTGGTAGGCGCGAACCATCCGGTACGGGTCGGGCACCCGGGCGGTCTCGGTGAAGTCGAAGTCGTTGACGATGTCGCCGCGGAAGGCCGGCAGCGTCACACCGTCGCGCGTCTCGGTGGACTTGGAGCGGGGCTTGGCGTACTGCCCGGCCAGCCGCCCGATCTTCACCACCGGCACGCTCGCGGCGTAGGTGAGCACGACAGCCATCTGCAGCAGAGTCTTGAGCTTGTTGCGGACGTTGTCGGCGCTCACGCCGGCGAAGGTCTCGGCGCAGTCGCCGCCCTGCAGGACGAACGCCTCGCCCCGGGCGACGGCGGCCAGCCGCTCGCGGAGCAGGTCGCACTCGCCGGCGAACACCAGCGGCGGCATGGACCGGAGCTGGGCGACGGCGTCCTCGACCCCGGCGGCGTCGGGCCACTCCGGCTGCTGCTGCGCCGGCAGCGCACCCACGGTCTGGATCAGCTCGTCGTAGAGCGCACGGTCCTCGGGCGAGTTCACGCCTTACAGGGTAGGACGTCGCCCGAGCGGCCGGGCGCGAGCGCCCACACCGCGGACATCGTCGTCGACGCCGCGGGGATAATGTTGGCTGCGATCCGCCCAGAGCCCACATCCGACAGAAGGTCACGAATCCATGCCCGAGAGCACTGCTGTGCGGAAGGTCGCCATGCTCACCGCCGGAGGACTGGCGCCATGCCTGTCGTCGGCCGTCGGTGGTTTGATCGAGCGGTACACCGAGATCGCGCCCGAGGTGGAGATCATCGGTTACCTCGACGGCTACGCCGGCCTTCTGACCGGCCGTTCGGTCACCGTCACGCCGGAGCTGCGCTCCACCGCCTCCCGCCTGCACCGCTTCGGCGGCTCGCCCATCGGCAACAGCCGGGTCAAGCTGACCAACGTCGCCGACTGCGTCAAGCGCGGGCTGGTCCAGGAGGGCCAGGACCCCTTGCACGTCGCGGCTCAGCAGCTCACCCGCGACGGTGTCGACGTGCTGCACACCATCGGCGGCGACGACACCAACACCTCCGCCGCCGACCTCGCGGCCTACCTCGCCGGCAACGACTACGAGCTTACGGTCGTGGGGCTACCCAAGACCGTCGACAACGACATCGTGCCGGTGCGGCAGAGCCTGGGTGCCTGGACCGCCGCCGAGCAGGGCTCCATCTACGCGCGCAACATCATCGCCGAGCACTCGTCCAACCCGCGGATGCTCATCGTCCACGAGGTCATGGGCCGGCACTGCGGCTGGCTCACCGCGGCGACGGCGCGGGCCTACCGGCGGTGGCTGGCGGCGCAGGAATGGGCACCGGAGATCGGCCTGGACCCGCGGCGCTGGGACGTGCACGCCGTATACCTGCCCGAGCAGAAGATCGACCTGGACGCCGAAGCCGGCCGGCTGCGCAGCGTCATGGACGCCACCGGCTGCGTCAACATCTTCCTGTCCGAGGGCGCCGGCGTCGACTCCGTCGTCGCGGAGATGGAGGAGGCGGGCGAGGAGATCCCGCGCGACCCGTTCGGTCACGTGAAGATCGACAAGATCAACCCCGGCGCCTGGTTCGCCGACCAGTTCGCCGCCCGGGTCGGCGCGGAGAAGGTCATGGTCCAGAAGAGTGGCTACTACAGCCGGTCGGCCGCGGCGGGCGGCGACGACCTGCGGCTGATCAAAAGCTGCACCGACCTCGCGGTCGAGTGCGCGCTGCGCCACGAGGGCGGCCTCATCGGCCACGACGAGGAGCACGGCGGCCGGCTACGCGCCATCGAGTTCGAGCGCGTCAAGGGCGGCAAGGCGTTCGATCCGTCCACCCCGTGGTTCGCCGACCTGCTCGGTGCGATCGGCCAGCCGGTCAGCTGAGCGTCCCCGCCTTCTCGGCGGGCCCCCGCTCCCCCGGCGGGTGTGATCTGGGTGATTCCGGGTAGGACCGGACGTAGCCTCGCGCCTGATTTCGGATCGGCGCGGGGCTGATGGCATCATCGGTGGCTGCGAACCCGGCAGGACGACACGCGAGAGGTGGTTTGATGTCGACGGCGGTCGAGCCGACTGCCCCGAGTTCGAGCACGACGCGCGCTACGCCGACTGTCACCGGCACCTCCACCGGCCCTCGCTCGACCGGCCGCACGCGGCGCCGCGCCGAGCGGCGCGAGGGCTTCCGCGCGGACATCGAGGGTCTGCGTGCGGTGGCGGTGGGTCTGGTGTTGGCCTATCACGCCGGGTTGCCGTGGGTGCCGGGCGGGTTCGTCGGGGTGGACGTGTTCTTCGTCATCTCCGGGTTCTTGATCACCGGGTTGATCGTGCGGGAGGTGGAGACCACCGGCCGGTTGCGGCTGGCCCGCTTCTACGCCCGCCGGATCCGGCGGTTGTTGCCGGCCACCGCGGTGGTGCTGGCCGCGACCGCCGCGCTGACCGTCGCGGTGCTGCCGCCGGTGCGGTGGGCACAGACCGCCGGGGACATCGCCGCCGCGGCCGGGTACGTGGTGAACTGGCGGCTGGCCGGTGACGCGGTGGACTACCTGTCCGCCGATGCCCCACCCAGCCCGGTGCAGCACTTCTGGTCCCTGGCCGTGGAGGAACAGTTCTACCTGGCCTGGCCGCTGCTGATCATCGCCGTGGTGTGGGCGCACCGCCGCTTCGGGCGCCGTTCCTCCCCGCGGCGGGCGCTGGTGGCCGGGCTTGCCGTCATCGCCGTCCCGTCGCTGGCCTGGTCGGTCCACCTCACCGCCACCTCCCCGGGGCAGGCCTACTTCGTGTCCACCACCCGCGCCTGGGAGCTGGCCATCGGCGCCGCGCTCGCGCTGGCCGCCACCCGGCTGGCCCGGCTACCCCACCGCAGCGCCACCGTGGCGGCCTGGGCCGGGCTGGGCGCCATCGCCGTGGCCGCGCTCACCTACGACGCCACCACCGCCTTTCCCGGCCACACCGCGCTGCTGCCCACTCTGGGCGCGGCCGCGGTCATCGCCGCCGGCACCACCACACACCGCACCAGTCCCGGTGCCCTGCTGGGCACCGCACCGATGCGCTTCATCGGTGGGCTGTCCTACTCGCTGTACCTGTGGCACTGGCCGCTGCTCATGGCCGCCACCGCCGGCTGGGGCGGGCTCAGCACCGCCCAGGGCCTGCTCGTGGTCACCGCCAGCATCGTCCCCGCCTGGCTCACCCACCGCCTCGTCGAGGCACCCATCCACCACGCCCGCGCCCTGGCCACCCACCCCGCCCGCGCGTTCGCCGTCGGCGCCCTGGCCACCGCGGTCGCGCTCACCGCGGCCGCCATCAC
>NZ_SMKZ01000065.1 GCF_004349065.1 Jiangella asiatica | reverse complement strand
CCCGTACCCCACCCCTGGCCCGCCGCCCACTGGCCCCGTTGATCATGGACTAGGTCAGGTTCCCCGACCGATGGATCATGAACTTCTCCATGATCAACGGGCGGGACTGCCTAGCCGAGCTGCTGGTAGATCTCGCGCATCAGCCGGGCGGTCTCGCTGGGGGTCTTGCCGACGCTGACCCCGGCGGCCTCGAGGGCCTCCTTCTTGGCCTCGGCGGTGCCGGACGAGCCGGACACGATGGCGCCGGCGTGGCCCATGGTCTTGCCCTCCGGTGCGGTGAAGCCGGCGACGTAGCCGACCACGGGCTTGGTGACGTGCTCCTTGATGTACGCCGCGGCCCGTTCCTCGGCGTCACCGCCGATCTCGCCGATCATGACGATGGCCTTGGTGTCGGGGTCGGCCTCGAACGCCTCCAGCGCGTCGATGTGCGTGGTGCCGATGACCGGGTCGCCGCCGATGCCGACAGCGGTGGAGAACCCGATGTCGCGTAGCTCGTACATCATCTGGTAGGTCAGCGTGCCGGACTTGCTGACCAGGCCGATCGGGCCGGGCCCGGTGATGTCGGCCGGGATGATGCCGGCGTTGGACTTCCCGGGGCTGATGACGCCGGGGCAGTTGGGGCCGACGATGCGGGTCTTGTTGCCCTTCGACGACGCGTAGGCCCAGAACTCCGCGGTGTCGTGGACCGGGACGCCCTCGGTGATGACCACCAAGAGGCCCACCGCCGCATCAACTGCTTCGATGACGGCGTCCTTGGTGAACCTCGGCGGCACGAACGCCACCGACACGTTGGCACCGGTCTTCTCCATCGCCTCGGCGACGGTGCCGTACACGGTCAGCATGGCCTCCGGTGAGAACTCGGTGAAGTCGAGCTCCTGGCCGGCCTTGCGGGCGTTGACGCCGCCGACGATCTTGGCGCCTGCCTTCAACATCCGCTGAGTGTGCTTGGTGCCCTCGGCGCCGGTGATGCCCTGGACGATGATCCTGCTGTTCTCGTCGAGGAAGATTGCCATGGTTGCCGTCGCCCCTACTTCGCTGCCGCGAGCTCGGCCGCGCGTCGCGCGGCGCCGTCCATCGTGTCGACCTGCTCGATCAGCCCTTCCGGCGCCTTCGCGGCGAACTCGGACAGGATGCGGCGGCCCTCCTCGGCATTGTTGCCGTCCAGGCGGACGACCAGCGGTTTGGTCACCTGGTCGCCGCGGCTCTCGAGCAGCTCGAACGCGTGCACGATGCCGTTGGCGACGGCGTCGCACGCGGTGATGCCGCCGAAAACGTTGACGAAGACGCTCTTGACCTCGTCGTCGGACAGGATGATCTCCAGCCCGTTGGCCATGACCTCCGCCGACGCGCCGCCACCGATATCGAGGAAGTTGGCCGGTTTCACGCCGCCCACCTGCTCGCCGGCGTACGCGACGACGTCCAGCGTCGACATGACCAGGCCCGCGCCGTTGCCGATGATGCCGACCTCGCCGGACAACTTGACGTAGTTGAGGTCCTTCTCCTTGGCCCGAGCCTCGAGCGGGTCGGCGGCGGCCTTGTCCTCGAACGCCGCGTGGTCCTCGTGCCGGAACTCGGCGTTGTCGTCGAGGCTGACCTTGCCGTCCAGCGCGACGACCTTCCCGTCCGGCGTCTTCACCAGCGGGTTGACCTCCACGAGCGTGGCGTCCTCCCTGGTGAACACCGTCCACAGCGTCTGCAGCAGCGCGACGACCTGGTCGCGAACGTCGGCGCTGAACCCTGCCGCATCGGCGATCTCGGCTGCCTTCGCCGTGTCGACACCGGTCAGGGCGTCGACGGGGATGCGCGCCAGGGCCTGCGGCCGCTCGACCGCAAGCTGCTCGATCTCCACGCCGCCCTCGACGCTGGCCATCGCCAGGTACGTGCGGTTGGCGCGGTCGAGCAGGAAGGAGACGTAGTACTCCTCCGCGATATCGCTGGCCAGGGTGACGAGCACCCGGTGGACCTGGTGGCCCTTGATGTCCATGCCGAGGATCGCCCCGGCCTTCTCGGCCGCCTCGTCCGGGTCCTCGGCCAGCTTCACGCCGCCGGCCTTGCCGCGCCCGCCGGTCTTCACCTGCGCCTTGACGACGACCTGGCCGCCGATCGCGGCCGCGGCGTCCCGGGCGGCATCAGCGGTCTCGACCACGGTTCCCGGCAGCACCGGTACTCCGTGCTTGGCGAAGAGCTCCTTCGCCTGGTACTCCATCAGGTCCACGCGAATCCATCCTTCAGTCTCGGTCCGAGCGCAGCCTATCCCGCTCGCCGCGACGGCCGACGCGCCCTCCCGGTGATCAGCCGACGGTGACGTCCCGCGTGGCCGTCCAGCCGTTGACCGTGACGGTGACTGTGGCCGTCCCGGACCGCAAGCCCTGGATCGTGCCGGCGGCCGGGTCGACGGCGACAACGGCGTCCCGCGGGGCATCCGCCGGGGCGCCGACGTGGACGCCGTCGCCACCCCACAGCGCCGACACCGGCCACTGGACGGGCACGGTACGCACGCCGTCCTGGTCGACGGTGGCCGAAACGGAACCGGTCGCCCCGACGGCGAGCGTCGCCGGGACATCCAGCGCGATCGCGTCGACCCGCGCGATGACCTCGGCCCGCAGCCAGGCGTCGTCGTCGCCGTGGTCGCCGTGAGACGGCTCCAGGCCGAGCATCGTCCATCCGGTGAAGCCGCCGTGGTCCGGGGTGCTGGCCGGGCCCTTGCCGGAGTTGCCGTTCACCAGGAACGGGACCCCGTCGACGGAGCTGGCGTCGAACACCCCGGCGTGCGCGCCGACGAACGCCGCGGACTTGCCACTGGCGGCCTCGAAGTCGGCCAACCACGTCTCGAGCATCGCGGCCTCGCGCCGGTCGGCGAGCTGGCTGTTCGCCGTCGGCAGCGGGTCGTTCGGCGGGTGGTGGGCGAAGACCAGCACCCCGGTGACTTCAGGGTCCGCTGCGGCCTCGTCCAGACCGGCGCGCAGCTGGGCGATCTGGTCGAAGCCACCGCCGCGCAGCGTCCCGAACGCGGAGTTCAGGGTGATGATCCGGGTGGTGCCGTCGTCGGTCTCGATGTCGACGGTGTTCTGGGTGGCACCGAACTCGGCGACGAAGTTGTCGATCGGGCCGCCCTGCACCTCGTGGTTGCCGGGCACGTAGTACCAGGGGAAGTCGACGCCGGCCAGTTCCTCGTCGAGCACCTGCCGGGCCAGGTCGAAGTCGATCGGCGCCGCCTCGTCGACCAGGTCGCCGTTGATGACCAGGGCGTCCGGGTCGGCGGCGACGATCTCCTGGAGCGTGCGCCGAGCGGCGGCGACGATGTCGCTGCCGGGGTCGCGGCCGACGAACTGCGAGTCGCTCATGACCGCGATCTGCTGGGCGGCGTCGTCGACGGTGCCGTTCGTGACGATGACGGGGTCCTCGAACCGGTCCTCGACGGGCAGGTCCACCTCCGGCGCGATCTCGACGCTGATGTCGCTGAACGACGTCGTGCCGTGGTAGCTGCGCGCACCGGAGGCTTCGACGGCGTAGATGTCGCGGAAGGTCAAGGGGTACTCGGTGCCCGGCGGCACCGGGAACGTGAGCTGCTGCCAGCCGGTGAACGTCGTGTAGCCGCCGTTGAGCGTGAGCAGTGTGCCGTTGCGGTCGTAGACACGCATCCGGATCCAGGTGCCCTGCCCGTCGCCTTCGACCCAGGCGTTGACGGCCTGCGGCTGTCCCGGCATGGAGAACTGCGCCGGCGGCATCGCATAGGCGGCCCGGGTGTTGGGGCCGGTGAAGTCGTAGGTCAGCTCCACCGCATCGCGGCCGTCCGGGCCCTGGGCCGGCGCGATGGTACCGGTCGCCCGCGCGAACGCGACGGTCCAGTCCGCGGCGTCGGCGAAGTCGGCGACGGTGACCTCCTCCAGGCCGATCGTCACCGCGACACTGGTCTCGACGCCGGCGGCCTCGAGCCTCACCAGGGCCGAGCCGTTGTCCGTCAGCGGCCGCACGCTGAACCCGTCGCCGTCGGGCACGAGCTCCACCACGCCGTCGACCCCGGCCACCGTCACGTCCGCCGGCTCGATCGGCGCCCGGTAGCCGTCGACGTCGTAGCCGGTCAGCTCGACCCGGCCGGTGTCGTCGGCGCCGCCCAGCGGGACCAGCGTGGCGGTCGGCTCGATGTGGCGCAGCTCGCCGAGCACGGTGATCTCGACCTCGCCGTCGGCGCCGAGCAGGCTCGCCTCGATGTCCGCCTCGCCGGGCCGGACGCCGGTGACGGTGGCGGTGCCGTCGGCGTCACGGGTCACGGTCGCGACGCGGCGATCCGAGCTCTGCCAGCGCGGCCGGGCCGCGACCGGAGCGTAGGTCTCGTCGTGCCCGAGCGCCTGGACCGTCCGGGTCAGTCCGGGGAACACCCGGTCGATGCCGTCGTCGCTGTACCCGTCGGCGGTGCCGTCGGGGTCGGAGGTGACGGCGCCCGCGGTGACGCGGAACCCGTCGAGCTCGCCGGAACCCTCGGCGGCGAACAGCGCCAGCCCGTTGGAGACCGAGCGCTCGCTGCCGTCGGACGGGCTGTTGACGACGGCGTGGTCGTCGGTGGCCGGGTCGCGGACCACCAGCGTGGACGATCCGCCGCCGTCGATGTTCAGCGCGTCGTACGCACCGAGGTCGTGCATGACCTCGGCGGTCTCGGTGAGCGTCATGCCGCGCGAGTGCGCCTGCTTGCCGTCGATCGACACCAGATACATGGTGCGGCCGTCCTCCGACAGCCCGACGGCGGACCGCGCGGCCGGCTCGGTGTCGGTGAACGTGCGCTGGACGCCGTCGTCGACGAGCATGTGGTTGCCGCCGACGGCCACCGCCACCTCGCCGAGGTCGGACCGGGGCGCGTAGGTGACGTCCACGGTGTCACCCGGCTGCAGCTCCAGCAGCGCGGCCGCGCCGGCGTCGCGTCCCACCAGGATCATGGTGTCCGCGGCGATCGGGCCGACACCGAGCGTGGTGCCGACCGCGGTCACGACGCCGTCGACGACGGCCACCTCGGCCTTGCCGGCGGCCCCGTCCACGGTGTTCGCGCGGGTGTACTCGCCCCACGCGGACGTGAAGACGCCGATGCCGTCGGCTGGGAGCCGGAAGGTATTGACGCCCGCGAGCCGCAGGCTGACGCCGTCGCCGGTGACCGCCGTGCCCTCCAGGAACACCTGCGCCAGCTGGACCGCTCCCTCGCTGGACACGGCGAGCGCGTTCTCGTGGCCCGCCGTCGGCGCGGTGACCATGCCCTCGTCGCGGCTGACCCCGGCGCCCAGCGGAGCGTTGGAGTTGTTGATGTCGTAGAAGTCGCCGTTGATGGCGGCGGTCGCGCCGCTCGCCTCGGCGAGAGACCGCACCGTGGCCGTCCGCGTGACCTCACCCGAGTACTGGTAGTCGAGCGTGACACCGGCGTCGAGGTCGACCTCCAGGACCGAGCCGGCGTTCCAGCCGCCGTCCTCCAGCCGGGAGAACGTGGTGAGCTCCATCCCCGGTGCGATCGTCTCGTTGCCGGTCTCGACCAGGACCGACTCCCCCGGCCTGGTCAGGTCGTCCGGATCGACCGCCACCGCTGTCGGCGTCGTGACCGCGGTGGCGGCTGCGATCAGCGCGGTGACGGCGGCGGGGATGATCACGCGAGCGCGTCGATTCAACACGGAGCCACCTCATCGGTGTCGGACGACCCACGACCGAGCGCCGAGTCGCATACCGGTGAATTTCCGGCAAACCTTACCGACAGCGGACAGAATCGGACTAGCCCGGCGGGAAATCACGAGGATTGTGTGTGCTTCACCATGCTTGCAAGCCTGGTGAGGCGCGAGAACGCTTGGTGATGTCTCTAGGCCATGAGCAACACGAGAGGCTGGGCCCGAGGCCGGCCACGCGAGCGGGCGAGGCGGGTAGTGCTACGGGGTCAGGAGGCCTCGGCGCGGTCGCGGAGGGAGTGGACCCAGGCGACGATGTCCTGGGTGGGCGCGCCGGGGGTGAAGACCTTGGCGACACCCAGCTCGGTCAGCGGCGGGATGTCGGCCTCGGGGATGATGCCACCGCCGAAGACGACGATGTCGGAGGCGTCGCGCTCGGCCAGCAGCTCGAGGACCCGCTTGAACAGGGTCATGTGCGCGCCGGAGAGGATGGACAGGCCGACGGCGTCGGCGTCCTCCTGGACTGCGGCCTCGACGATCTGCTCCGGAGTCTGGTGCAGGCCGGTGTAGATGACCTCGACGCCGGCGTCACGCAACGCACGGGCCACGATCTTGGCGCCGCGGTCGTGGCCATCGAGACCGGGCTTGGCCACTACGACCCGCAGTGGACGACCCTCTGCCATGACTACCTCCAGGAGCGGCTCTGTTCCGACGGCTGACTGCACAGTAACTCGCCGTGACCGCGATAGACGCCTCGGCGGGTGCACGGTGTCCGGAAGGCGAACGCCAGGTGGCCGACGGGCCACCAGCCGTCCGGATGATGGACCTCAACCGCCTGGATGAGAAGACGGCAAATGTGACGCAGATCACATGTCACAGAGAGTCACCGAACGTCCAACCTCAAGGTCGATCAAGGAACCGTCGTCCTTCGAGGTCACGGCCTGATCACGAGGTCACGCCCCGCGTTTCCACCGTCACAGACCGTGATCATCACCGGAAACGCCTGGGCGGGGGCGTTTGGCAGGACCCCTAGGGGGCGGTTATCGTCCTCCGAGTCCATGTCTCCGGTGAAAGGTTCTGGCGTGTCGCAACGCTCCGGCAGCGGGCGTCACCGTAGCCGCCGCAGGCACGTCAGTGTCCCGTCGGTGGTCGGTTCCGTAGCTGTTGCGGCAGCGGCTTCCGGCGCTCTGGCCATGCCACATGCGGCCGGCTCGCCAACCGACCCCGAGGATCTCAACGCGATCGCGCAGCGCCCGCAGGGGCAGGTCGCCGCCTCCAGTGGAGGCGCCCTGGACACCCTCGCCGCGGCCGAGCAGTCGCTCACCGCCGAGGCCACCGAGACCGCTCAGGAAGCGCACACGCGCATCGTCGAGCAGCAGCGCGTCGAAGCGGCCGAGGCTGCGGCACGCGCCGAGCGGGAGGCCAAACGCTGGCTGGCCCCGCTGTCGGACTACCGCATCAGCGCGGGCTTCGGCGCCGGCGGCTCCATGTGGAGCAACCGCCACACCGGCCTGGACTTCGCCGCCCCGACTGGCACCGAGGTTCGCGCCATCTCCTCCGGCGAGATCGTCTTCGCCGAGTACGACGGCCCGTACGGCAACAAGATCGCGATCGAGCACTGGGACGGCACCGTCGTCTGGTACTGCCACCTCTCGCGGTTCGTGCTCCGCTCCGGCGAGGTAGCGCCCGGCGAGGTCATCGGTCAGGTCGGCTCCACCGGCAACTCCACCGGTCCGCACCTGCACCTCGAGGTCCACCCCGACGGCGGCGACCCGGTCAACCCCCGCACCTGGCTCGAGGAGCAGGGCATCGGCATCTGACGCATCGCCTCCTTCACCGCACGTTCTCACTGCCGGACCGACTACCCGGCCGGCGCGTAGCCATGCGCCTTGACTCTCAGCCGACCTCGTCGGCCAGCTCCAGCCAGCGTGACTCCAGCGACTCGCGATCGCCGGCCACCGCCCGTAGCGCGGTGTCGAGCTCCAGGACCTTCTGATGGTCGGTCGCGTTGTCGGCGATGCGCGTGTGCAGGTCCTTCTCGCGCCGGTCGAGCTTGTCCAGCTCGCGCTCGATGCGGGCGATCTCCTTCCGGGCCGCCCGGGTGTCGCCGGTTCTGGCACGAGACGACGACGGCGCCGGCACGGCCTCCGCCTGGGTCCGGCGCACATCCAGGTACTGGTCGACGCCGCCGGGGAGCTGGACCAGCTGGCCGTCACCGAGCAGCGCCCACACGGCGTCGGTGACGCGCTCGAGGAACCAGCGGTCGTGGCTGACGACGACCATGGAGCCGGCCCAGCCGTCGAGGACGTCCTCGAGCACGGTGAGCGTCTCGACGTCGAGGTCGTTGGTCGGCTCGTCCAGCAGCAGCACGTTCGGCTCGCCCATGAGCAGCCGGAGCAGCTGCAGGCGGCGCCGCTCGCCGCCGGAGAGGTCGCCGATCTGAGTCCACTGGCGCGGCCCGGAGAACCCGAACCGCTCCAACATCTGCCCCGCGGTGAGGCTGTCGCCGCTGCCGAGCCGGACCTCGCCGTGGACCTCCTCGACGGACTGGAGCACGCGCTGCGCGGGGTCGAGGCCGGCGACCTCCTGTTCCAGGTGCGCGACGGCGACCGTGCGGCCCACCTTGACCCGGCCCTCGTCCGGCGTGAGCTCGCCGCCGAGCAGGCGCAGCAGCGTCGTCTTCCCGGAGCCGTTGACGCCGACGATGCCGGCACGGTCGCCGGGGCCGAGCCGCCAGGTGACGTCGTCGAGCAGCGTGCGCCCGCCGAGCGACACGGTGACGCCCTCGGCGTCGAACACGCTCTTGCCCAGCCGGGTCGTGGCCATCCGGGCCAGCTCATAGCGGTCCCGCGGCGGCGGCTCGTTCTCGATGAGCGCGTTGGCCGCCGCGATGCGGAACCTCGGTTTGGAGGTGCGGGCCGGCGGACCGCGACGCAGCCAGGCCAGCTCCTTGCGCAGGAGGTTCTGCCGGCGCGCCTCGTCGGCCGCGGCGACCCGGACGCGCTCGGCCCGGGCCAGCACGTAGGCGGCGTAGCCGCCGTCGTAGGCGTGTACGGCGCCGTCGGCGACCTCCCAGGTGGTGGTGGCGACGGTGTCGAGCAGCCAGCGGTCGTGCGTGACCATCACCAGCGAGCGCCTGCTGGCGGCGAGGTGCCGCGACAGCCAGTCGATGGCCTCGACGTCGAGGTGGTTGGTGGGCTCGTCGAGCATGACGACGTCGTGCTCACCGATCAGCAGGCGGGCCAGCGCCACCCGCCGTCGTTCACCGCCGGACAGCGGGCCGACCGGCGCGTCCATCGGGAGGCCGGGCACGAGGTGCGCCAGCACGTCGCGGATGCGGGCCTCGCCGGCCCACTCGTGGGTGAGTCGGTCGCCGACGACGCTCTGCCCGACGGTGGCCGCCGGGTCGAGCTCGTCGCCCTGTCCGAGCCGCGCCAGCGTCAACCCGCCGGTGTGGCTGACCCGGCCGGCGTCGAGGGACTCCAGGCCGGCCAGGACGCGCAGCAACGTGGACTTGCCGCTGCCGTTGCGCCCGACGATGCCGATGCGGTCACCCTCGGCGACCCCGAGCGAGACACCGTCCAGAATGTGCCGGGTCCCGTAGGCCAGCGAGGCCGACTCGAGGTTGATGAGGTTGCGGGGCGCCATGTCGACACCAGTTTCTCACGCCGGGCAGTAGTGCCTGTTCTTCCCACCCACCTGCTCGCGCCGGTGCGTCGACATCGCCTGGTGACACATCGGGCACTCGGGATCACGGGTAACGCGCGACGCCGGCGGCTCGTCCGGTGAGCCAACGACGGGACGGACCCGCCCACAGTGAGGCTTGCGAAAATTGTATCCGTAGGACACAGTTGTCCCTCGACGGAAACAGTTGCCCAGCGGAAACAGATCGGGAAAGCGGGCGAACCCTGTCACGCAAGCTCACCGCGAAATCGACGGAGGTCGCTATGAGGAGGAATGGGCAATGACCGCAGGTACGGGCAGGGTGATCTGTGGCATCACCATGTCGGCCGACGGCTACACTGCCGGGCTCAACCAGACCGAGCAACGCCCGTTCGGCGACGACGGCGGCGACGGCTGGGGCGACAGGCTGCACGCCTGGTTCTCCGAGACCCCCGAGGAGAACCAGGAAGAGATCGACGAGATGACCGCCGCCAGCGCATTCATCATGGGGCGCAACATGTTCGGCCCGGTGCGTGGCGAGTGGGACCGCCAGTGGAACGGCTGGTGGGGAGATGATCCGCCGTACCACGCCCCGGTCTTCGTGCTCACCCACCACGCACGCGAGCCCCAGCCGATGGAGGGCGGCACCACGTACCACTTCGTCACCGACGGGATCGAGTCGGCGCTGGCACAGGCACGCGCGGCGGCCGGCGACGGCGATGTCGCCATCATGGGCGGCGCGACCACCATCAACCAGTACCTCGCCGCCGGCCTGATCGACGAGCTGCGCCTGCACATCGTGCCGCTCACGCTCGGCGCCGGCACGCGGCTCTTCGAGGGCGTGCCGCCGCTGACGCTCGAGCAGGTGAAGGCGCGTCCAGCGAGACTGGTCACGCACGTGACCTACCGCGTGCGGTCCTGAACTGGAAGGCGGCGTTGCACGACACGAACGGCGCATCGAAGCGTGTCGTGGTCGAAGGAGTCGTAGTAGCCAACAACCCGGCATCCGGTGCGTTCAGAGCCGGGCTCGCCAAGGATGCGCGGGGCTGACCAGCTCCAGCGCGGCGTCCAGCCACCGCCGCCGGCGTCAGCGGCCGTCAACGGTCGACGGGCGGGTGCGACGTCACGTGCCGAGGGGCGCGGGCCCGACGACGGCGACGGCGCCCGCGCAGGTGCCCGACTCGGCGAGGCCGGACGCCAGCGCCGCGGCGTGTGCGTCGTCGCGGGCCAGGAAGGCACACGTGGGGCCGGAACCGGAGACGAGACCCGCCAGTGCGCCCAGCTCGTCGCCGGCTCGCAGCGTGTCGGACAGCGACGGCCGCAGCGCCAGCGCCGCCTCCTGGAGGTCGTTGTGGAGCAGCCCGGCCAGCGCGGGGGCGTCGACGGCCGCCAGCGCCGCCAGCACGTCGTCGGGCACCGCGGGCGGGGGCACCGGTGCGGACCGCTCGGCGCGCAGCTCGTCCAACCGCCGGTACACCTGCGGCGTCGACAGCTCCCCGTCGGCGAAGGCCAGGACCCAGTGCAGCGGCCCCCCGACGGGAACGGGACGCAGCCTCTCGCCGCGGCCGGTGCCGACAGCCGTCCCGCCGGTCAGCGAGAACGGCACGTCGCTGCCGAGCGACGCGGCAACGATGGCCAGTCGGGCGTCGGACAGTCGCAGGCCCCACAGCTGGTTGCAGACGAGCAGGGCGCCGGCGGCGTCGGCGCTGCCGCCGGCCAGGCCGGACGCCACCGGGATCTCCTTGTGGATGCCCAGCCGCACGCCCGGCGGCCTGGCGGGCCGGGCCCGCCGCGCCAGCGCGCGCGCCGCCAGCACCGCGAGGTTTTCGTCACCGTCCGGAGCGCGCGTCCCGTACGGGCCGCCGAGGGTGACGCTGACGCCGTCGTCGGACGAGCCGGTGACCTCGTCGTAGAGGGACACGGCATGGAAGACGGTGGCGAGCTCGTGAAAGCCGTCAGGACGCACCGGGCCGACCGCCAGCAGCAGATTGATCTTCGCCGGGACGCGGGCGATCACCTGTAGCACCAGGGTGACGCTACCGGAAAGCCGACTCACGAGCCTATCGAGGTACCAGCCGTGGCGATCCGGGCGAAATCGCCCACGGTGAGCTGCTCGCCGCGGGTGCGCGGGTCGATCCCGGCCTCCGTCAGCGCGGCCTCCGCGGCGGCGGCCGACCCGGCCCAGCCGCTGAGCGCCGCCCGCAGCGTCTTGCGGCGCTGCGCGAAGGCGGCGTCGACGACGGCGAAGACGGCGGCCCGGTCGGCGCTGAGCGGGCTCGGGCGGCGTTCCAGCAGCACCAGCCCGGAGTCGACGTTGGGGGCAGGCCAGAAGACGTTTCGCCCGACCGCACCGGCCGGCGACACCGTCGCGTACCAGGCCGCCTTGACCGACGGAACTCCGTAGGTGCGCGAACCCGGGGGCGCGGCGAGCCGATCGGCCACCTCCTTCTGCACCATCACCAGCACCCGGGACAGGCTCGGGAACGCCTCCAGCAGGTGCAGCAGGACCGGAACCGAGACGTTGTAGGGAAGGTTGGCCACCATTGCGGTCGGCGGCGGGCCCGGCAGCGACCGCACCCGCAGCGCGTCCGCGGGCACGACCTCCAGCCGGCCGGCCACGGCGGGCGCGTACGCCGACACCGTTGCCGGGAGCCGCCCGGCCAGCAGCCGGTCGACCTCGACCGCGACAACGCGCCGGACGACCGGCAGCAGCGCCAGGGTCAGTGAGCCGAGGCCGGGTCCCACCTCGACGACGACGTCATCGGGGCCGACGCCCGCCACCCGCACGATGCGCCGCACTGTGTTGGGGTCGATGACGAAGTTCTGCCCGAGGGACTTCGTGGGCCGCAGCCCGAGCTCGGCCGCCAGACGGCGAACGTCCGCCGGCCCCAGGAGTCTGGGGCCGACGGACGTGTCGTCGCTCATCGGCACGGGCCGAGCGTACTGCCCCGCGCCGCACCGGCCGGCGGCCGGTTCGCCGACAGCTGCGCTTCCAGGCCTCAGCCGAGCGGCAGGCCCAGCTCGCGGGCGCAAGCCGGCCAGTCGCCGTAGCCGCCGCGGTTGTCGCGGACCTTCTCGGCGATGCGGATCTGCTCGGCCTTGCTGTTCTCGTGCGGGTAGCCCGAGCCGCCGAAGGCTCGCCAGGTGCCCAGCGAGAACTGCAGACCGCCGTAGTAGCCGTTGCCGGTGTTGATGGACCAGTTGCCGCCTGACTCGCACTGGGCCAGCCGGTCCCAGACGCCGCCGTCGACGTTGTCGTCGCCGCCGCCGTCGCCCTCGTCCTCGGCGGGCGGGGCCGGCTCCTTGGTGCCGATCAGCACGACCTCGTCGACGGGTGCGGCGACGACGGTCTCGGAGAGAACCTTCTCGGATTGAAGCGTGCCGTCGACGTATGTCTTCTCGACCACGCGCTCGACCGAGCCGTTGACGCCCTTTGTCTCGACCGACTCGGTGCCGATCTCGAGGGAGTCGTCCTCCTGCTCGGTGGTTCCGAACGGCACCGCCGCGGTGACCGTCTCGGTCTCGACGGTGACCCGCCGTACGGTGACGGTGAGCGCGTCGTCCAGCGGGGACTCAAGCGTCGGTTCCACCAGGTCGCGGTCGCCGAGCGTGACGCCGACGTCGTTGAGCGCCTCGCGCACGGTCAGCGCGGTGGTGGTCACCGGGTTCGAGGCGCCGTCGGCGACGACGGTGATCTCCTTGGGGGTGCGGATCTCGAAGTCCAGACCGCCACGACCGATCGACTGCGACCGGGCGACGGAGATCTCGGCGTCTTCGTGCCGGATGTCCAGGTCGCCGAGCGCCTCGTCGACCGAGAGCGCCGTGGTCCAGAGCTCCTGCTCCTCGCCGTCGACGGTCACGGTGATCTGACGGGCGTACCGGACGGAGATCTCTGTGCCGTCCTCGACGGCACTGTCCAGCGTGGGGATGACCTCGTCGCGCGCACTGAGTTCGATGCCCTGCTCGTCGAGGACGTCCTCGACGCTACTGCCGAAGGTGTGCACGGTCTCGGCCTGGCCGTCGACGGTGAGCGTGACGGCGTTGTCGAGCGTGATGTAGGCGACTCCGCCGCCTACCAGAGCAGCGACGACGGCGGTGTTGATCGCCATCGTCTTCGCGGACAGGCGCACTGTGCTCCTTGGTCGTACCTCCCGGGCACGGGACCCCGTGGCTCGGCCGGTCACCAACCGGCCAAGCTATCGCGTCGCATGGTGCGCGCGCTGCCTGCCGGCCGGCGTGTCCGGCCGATCTCTGTGCCACCCGAAGCTTCCCCGACCCCGGCTAACAATCTCGGGACGGTAACGTAACTCGGCCCGCCGGACAACCGAACCACGCCCATAAATGCGACATATAGGTAGATTCTGACCCGGTTGTGACACCCCGCTCTCCGGTGACGCACCGCCGCGCCGCGACCGCTCCCCGCCGGCCGCGGCACCCCGCGAACACACGCTTGACCAGCGGCGACGACTCTGCGTCACCACGCGCCGAAAGCCCGCTCGGCGTTGCTCCGAAGCGCCTGGCATACCGTCCCCAGGTCCACCCCCAGCACCTCGGCGACGACCCGGACCGTGACCGGGACCAGGTACGACGCGTTCGGCCGGCCACGGAAGGGGTGCGGGGTGAGGAACGGCGCATCGGTCTCGACGAGCACGTTCTCCAGGGGCGTGACGGCCAGCGCGGCCCGCAGTTCAGCGGCGTTCTTGAACGTGACCGGGCCGGCGAAGGAGAGGAACCAGCCGCGCTCCGCGACGTCACGCGCCATGGTCTCGTTCCCGGAGAAACAGTGAAATACGACACGTTCCGGCGTCTCGACGTCGTTCAGCACCCGTAGAACGTCGTCGTGGGCGTCCCTGTCGTGGATGACCAGCGCCAGCTCGCGCTGCCGGGCGATCTCGGCGTGCGCCCGGAAGGATGCCTCCTGCGCGGCCCGGCCGTCCGGCCCGGTGCGGAAGTGGTCCAGGCCGGTCTCGCCGACGCCACGCACTCGCGGGCTGGACCCGGCCAGCCGGTCGATCTCGGCCAGCGCGTCGTCCAGGCGGCCCTGCTCGGCCAGCCCGGGCGCCTCGTTGGGATGCACGGCCACGGTGGCGACGACGCTCGGGTAGCGCTCGGCGGCCGCGACCGCCCACGTCGAGCTCGGCAGGTCGCAGCCCACCTGAACGATCCGCGTCACATTGACCGCGGCGGCCGCGGCGAGCGCGTCGCCGACGGTGAGCTCGTCGCCGTCGTCGGCATCGGCGATGTCGAGGTGACAGTGCGTGTCGGTGACGGGGTACGGCAGCGGCTCTGGCGCCGGCGGGCGGGAACGGTCGCGCCGCCGGCCGCCCTCGTCCGTCGCGGACCGGCGCTGGTTGGTGCGCATGGAGCTACTGTGCGTCGGGGTCGATGCGCGGGAACAGCGCCTCGCCCTTCGTCACCTCGGTGCCGGGCACCAACTGACCCCACCGGCCGGCGTCGCCCACCGGCTGTGCGGCCAGCGAGCCGAGCGCCTTCTCCGCGCCCAGCGACTCCCACAGCCGCGCCGACGCCTTGGGCATGGCGGCGTTGAGCAGCACCGCCAGCGCGCGCAGCGCCTCGGCCGAGGAGTACAGGATGGTGGCCAGCCGCTCCCGCTGGCTCTCGTCCTTCGCGACGGCCCACGGCTGCTGCTCGGTCAGGTAGCCGTTGGCGGCGTCGACAAGGACCCACACCGCTGCCAGCGCTTCGTGCGGCGCGACCCGGTCGACGGCGGCGTCGGCCTCCTTCGCGGCCTGAGCGGCGACGGTGGCAAGGGTGCGCTCGGCGTCGGTGACGTCGGTCCGCGGCGCCGGCAGCACACCGTCGAAGTAGCGGCCCACCATGGCCGTCACCCGGGAGGCGAGGTTGCCCAGCCCGTTGGCGAGCTCGGCCTGGTACCGCGCGGCGATGTCCTCCCACGAGAACGAACCGTCGTTGCCGAAGGCGATGGCGCGCAGGAAGTAGTAGCGGAAGGCGTCGGAGCCGAACGTGTCGGTGATCTGCGCCGGCGCGATGCCGGTGAGCTTGGACTTGCTCATCTTCTCGCCGCCCACCAGCAACCAGCCGTGCGCGAACACCTTCTTCGGCAGCGGCAACCCGGCCGCCATCAGCATGGCCGGCCAGATGACGGCGTGGAAGCGCAGGATGTCCTTGCCGACGAAGTGGATGTCGGCCGGCCAGGTCTTGTCGAACTTCTCCCGGTCCGCGCCGTAGCCGGCCGCCGTCGCGTAGTTGAGCAGCGCGTCGATCCACACGTAGATGACGTGGGAGGGGTCCCACGGCACGGTGACGCCCCAGTCGAACGTCGACCGCGAGATGGAGAGGTCCTGCAGGCCCTGCTTGACGAAGCTCACGACCTCGTTGCGGGCGCTCTCCGGCTGCACGAAGCCGGGGTTCTGCTCGTAGAAGTCCAGCAGGCGGTCGGTGTAGGCCGACATCCGGAAGAAGTAGTTGGTCTCCGCGAGCATCTCGACCGGCTGGCCATGAATTGAGCACAGTTGGAGCCCCGATTGGTCGCCGGTGCCCTCGACCAGGTCGCCCGGCTGCTTGTACTCCTCGCAGGCCACGCAGTAGGCGCCCTCGTACGTCCCCTCGAAGATCTCGCCGGCGTCGTGCAGGCCCTGGATGAACTCCTTGACCCGCTCGACGTGGCGGTCCTCGGTGGTGCGGATGAAGTCGTCGTTCGACGCGTCGATGGTGCGCAGCACCGGCTTCCAGGCGGTCTCGACCAGGCGGTCGGCCCACGCCCTGGGGCTGGTGCCGTTGCTCTCGGCCGTGCGCAGGACCTTCTCGCCGTGCTCGTCGGTGCCGGTGAGGAACCAGACGTCCTCCTGGCGCTGGCGGTGCCAGCGGGCGATGAAGTCGGTGGCGACCGTCGTGTACGCGTGCCCGATGTGCGGCGCGTCGTTGACGTAGTAGATGGGTGTGGTGACGTAGAACGCCTTGGGCATGGCCCGATGGTAGCCCGCCCCCTCCCATGATCATCAACGGTTGGCGACGCGATGACGTCGCTGTCGGTTGATGATCATGGGAGACGGCGGGCGGTTGTCCACAGATCGCGTTCTGCATCTGGTGTTCGGGCCGGCGCGGGATGAAGCTCGGCGGCGTGGTCCTGCCAGTCACCCTCATCGACCTCGCAGCCCTGCAGCACGGTGTCGTCGGCTTGGAGCAGGCGGTCGCGGCCGGGATGACGCAGCGGCGCGTGGGCTGGCTCGTGCGGTCCGGCCATTGGCAACGGGTCCACGCGCGGGTGTACGCGACGTTCACCGGCCCGCTTCCGTTCGAAGCGCAGGTCTGGGCGGCCATCCTGCGGGCCGGTCGCGGCGCCGTCGCGAGTCACCGTACGGCTGCCTTCCTCGACGGGCTCTGTGATGATCCCGGGCCGCTCATCCACGTGACGCTGCCCGCGGATCGGCACGTCCGCAGCCGGGTCGACGGCGTCGGTCTCCACTACGCGCATCGGCTGTGCCACACCCGCCATCCCACGCTCTCGCCGCCGCGCACGCGAGTCGAGGACACCGTCCTCGACCTCGTTGACGCCACCGCGCGCCCGCGTGAGGTCGAGACGTGGGTGACGTCGGCGTGCCAGCGACGACTGACCACCCCGGAGCGGCTCGCCGACGCGCTCGGCCGGCGCAAGAAGATCCGCTGGCGGCCGATGCTCGAGAGCATGCTCGGCGACGTCGCCGCGGGCGCACAGTCGCCGCTCGAGCTGCGGCACCTACGCGCGGTCGAGCGCGCGCACGCCATGCCGCGCGGGCACCGCCAACGGCGCGTGGCCGGCAGCCGCGTCATCTGGGTCGACGTCGACTACGACAGGTACGCACTGCGCATCGAGCTGGACGGCAGGGTCGGTCACGTCGACGACGGCCGGTTCCGCGACCGTCGCCGCGACAACCGCGCCACCTCCGACGGCCGTGCCACGCTCCGATACGGCCACTCGGATGTCTTCGGCGATCCCTGCGGCGTCGCGGCCGAGCAGGGCCGCGTGCTCCGGGACCGAGGCTGGACGGGCAGGCCGCGCGCCTGCGGCCCGGACTGCCCCGTTCCCATGATCATCAACGGTTGGCGACGCCATGAGGTCGCTGTCGGTTGATGATCATGGGGAGGCGGTGGCAGCGGGGGCGTCGCCTAGGGCCGCACCGAGCGCCGTCGTCGAGTACAGGACGGCGCGGCCGGACCGCTCGCCGGCCACCAGGCCGTTCTCCCGCAGGACCCGCAGGTGCTGCGACACCGCGCTGGGGGTGACGCCGAGCGAGCGCGCCAGGTCGGTCGGGGTCGCCGGCGAACGCAGCGCCTCGAGCAGCTCGGCCCGGGCCCTGCCGATCAGCCGGACAGTACCGCCCGGGGCCGGCCGCGCCCCGGCGGTCCACAGCGCACCCGCGCCGCGAGCCGGGTAGCGGACCGTCGTCTGGGTGGACGTGCTCTTCTTGATCAGGACGTAGGCCGAGCCGAGGACGACCGGCATCAGGACCAGCCCGCCAGGGCCCCGGTTGACGACGCGGTCGGTGCGCCACCGCGCCCCGTCGAGCACCAGCCGTTCGTCGTGCCAGTGCAGGTCCGGGTGGAGGTCGGCGAAGAGGTCCGCCGCGCCGCCGATCGCCAGCCGGCGGGCGCGGTAGGCGACGTCGGCGTCGAGCACGGCGCGGATACGCGGCCAGTGCGGCGCGACCAGGCGGTCGTGTGCGGCGCGCAGCTCCCCGGCGATCGCACGCAGCCCGGTGACCGGCCGGGCCGACAGGTCGCGGGCCGCCGGTGGCGGCTCGTCGGCGAAGACCCGGCGCAGGCTCGCCCGGACCTGCGCGGGTGTGGTGCGCCGCAGCGCCGCGAGGTCGTCGTCGATGGACGTGCCCGGGCCGGCCGGTGCGGGAACCAGGAACTCCGGCCAGCCGAGCCGGTCGCTGACGATCAGCGGCCAGGTGTGTGAGAGGTCGATGGGGTGCCCGGCCAGTTCCGCCGTCGCCCACCGCAGCCACCGCCGGTGCACCGGCTGCCGGTCCCGGCCGGCCAGCTGCTGCAGCGCGGCCACCGTCTCCGACAGCGGGGAGACGGCGAACCGGGTGGCGGCCAGCTCTGCCACGCCCACCTCGACCGTCAACGCCATGCCCGGAGTATGTAGCAGTGGGCTACATCGTGTCGTGCCGCCGCGCGCCGCCGTGACGATGCCGCCATGACCCCACCCGCCGCCGAGCGGCCCCGGCTGCCCGGCCCGTTCTGGCGGCTGGCCGGTGCGGCCGGCGTGAACGCGGTCGGCGAGGGAGCGTTCGCCGCGGCGGTCCCGTTGCTGGCGGCGACGCTCACCGACGACGCCCGGCTGGTGTCCGCGGTGACCGCGGCGACCTACCTGCCCTGGCTGCTGCTGTCGCTCCCGGCCGGCGTGCTGGTGGACCGGCACGACCGGGCCGGGCTGACGTGGCGGGCGCAGGCGATCCAGGCGCTCCTGGTCGGCGGCGTCGCCGTGCTGGCCGGGACCGGCCGGCTCGGCGTGGCCGCGCTGGCGCTGCTGGCGTTCGCGCTCGGTGCCTGCCAGGTCGTTGCCGGCACCGCCGCGCAGGCGCTGCTGCCCGACCTGGTCGCCGGGCCCCTGCTGCACCGGGCGAACGGCTACCACCAGACGGTCGTCACCGTCGGCCAGCAGTTCGTGGGGCCGCCGGTGGGGAGTCTGTTGTTCGCCGTCGCCGTCGCGCTCCCGTTCGGAGTGGACGCCGCCGCGCTCGCCGTGTCCGCGCTGCTGCTGGCCACGCTGCGCCGTCCGACAGCCGCGCGGACCGGGTCGCCCGGACGAGGCGGGCATCCGCCGGTGCGCACGGCGATCGCGGACGGGCTGCGCTGGCTGGCGCGGCACCGGCTGCTGCGGACCCTGGCCGTGCTGCTCGCGCTCAACACATTCTGCTTCGCGCTGGCGACGGCGACACTGGTGCTGCTGGCGACCCAGACCCTCGGGCTCAACGCCCGCGGCTACGGCCTGCTGCTGGCCGCGGCCGCCGTTGGTAGCGTCCTCGGCGGGCTGACCAGCTCTCGGGTCATCGCGGTGGTCGGCGTGCGGGGTGCGCTGTTCGGCTCGCTCGGCACCAATGCGGTCGCGTTCGCCGGCATCGGGCTGAGCCCGGACCCGCGGGTCCTCGGCGCGCTGCTGGGCGTCACCGGCTTCGCCACCACGCTCTGGAACGTCGTCACCGTCAGCCTGCGGCAGCGGCTGGTGCCGTCGGACCTGCTGGGCCGGGTCACCGGCGTCTACCGCATGGTCGGCTGGGGCCTCACCCCGCTCGGCGCTCTGACCGGCGGGTTCGTCGCGCACCTGCTCGGGCTGCGGGCGCCCTACCTGGTCGCGGCCGCCGTCCGGGCGATCGCCCTGCTGGTCACCGCACCGGTGCTGCTGCGGGCCCTGCGCGATCCCCCTTGATCATCAACGGTCGGCGACGTCATAGCGTCGTCAACCGTTGATGATCATGGCGACCACCTTCTCGAAGAACAGCTCGACCTGCGACCGGGTGTCGCCGCGGACCGGCCAGAAGACGAAGGAGTCGAAGCCGAGCCGCTCGCGATAGTCGATCAGCGCGTCGGCCCAGAACTCCGCCGACCCGACCAACAGCTGGTCGTTGCGCTCCGGCTCGGACTCGGAGATGACGCCCATGACGTTGAAGACGCGCCGGATCGCCGACGGGTCGCGGCCCGCCGCCGTGGCGGCGTCGTCGATGACCCGCCGCATCTGGGGCACCTCGTCGAGCGAGAGATAGGCGTTGGTGGGCAGCCAACCGTCGGCGTGCCGGCCGGTCAGCGCCAGCATCCGCGGCTTGAACGAGCCCACCCAGATCGGCGGCGCAGGCTTGGGCGCGGGGCCGGCGACCGCGCCGCGCAGCTGGTAGTACCGCCCCTCGTGGTCGACGGGCTCGGTCCCCCACAGCCGGCGGATCAGCGGGATCGCCTCGTCCAGCGCGCCGATCGCCTCGCCGTGCGTCGGCCACGTGCCGCCCCAGACGGGGATGCGCTCGAACGGCCCGCCGGTGCCGATGCCGAGCACGAACCGGCCGCCACTGGTGAACTGGAGCGTTGCCGCGGCCTTGGCGATCACCGTCGGCGTCCGTAGCGGCAGCGCCGTCACGTTCGGCGACACCCGCACCCGCTCGGTCCGGGCCAGGAGCAGCGGGATCAGCGTCCAGGCGTCCAGCTCGTTCGGCAGGTACGGGTGGTCGGAGACGGTGACGAGGTCGGCGCCCAGGTCCTCGGCGATCCGGGTCGCCTCGATCAGCTCGGGCAGCCGGCGCGCCGACGCCGGGAGCGCGGCACCGTACAGGGCTGTCATGGGGGCACCTCTCACTCGGTTGCTCTACCCCCACCCAACAACCTCAACTATAGTTGAGGTCAAGCGGAGCGCTCACCGGCCACCGAGATGTCCTTCGGCGGACTGACCTGCCGAACTTCCGCGACACACCCACCAGGGCGCCGCCGAGGCGCTGGGTGCCGTGCCGGCACAGCGAGAGGACGAGCTGACCGCCCGGAGTGCGGCGATGCTGGACGGTTCCGGCCGCCTGCACGACTACGTGGTGACCGACAGAAGTGGCTACCCGCCAGGGGGTACTGGCGCCTTGTCGGTCACCCGGTGGACTGCTCGTCGGTGCCCGCCCAGGGCGTGCCGGCCCACGGGTCGTAGTCGACCTCGAGCGGCTCCTGCTCGGGCCGCTCGGCCTCGGGCACGTGCCGCAGGTTGACCCGGATGCGGTACCAGAGCGAGCTGCGTCCACGCATGCCGTCGACGAGGGTGTCGGCCGGGCGAAGGTGCGGCACCACCGACCGGTGCCGGGCCTTCCAGCGCTCCAGGCCCGCCAGTGCCTCGTCCTTCGTCTTGGCCCGGGCGATCTCGATCAGCGGCATGGTCTGCTGCCGCCGTCCCTCACCCTTCGGCGGCTTCTCGGCCGGGCCCAGCCGCTCGGCCAGCTCCAGCAGCGGTTCCAGGGACCCGGCCGAGGTCTCGATGCCCTCCCAAGGATCGCCGATGTCCTGGAACCGCTTGGCCGCGGTGGCCAGTGTGAAGTCAGCCGGCCGGCAGGAGGGCACCTCGTCCCAGGTCAGCGGCATGGACACGCGCGCGTCGGGCTTGGCCCGCACGGAGTACGCCGAGGCGACGGTGCGGTCCTTGGCGTTCTGGTTGAAGTCGACGAAGACGCCCTCGCGCTCCTCTTTCCACCACTTGCTGGTGGCGATGTCAGGTGCACGGTTCTCGACCTCGCGGGCGACGCTCTCGGCGGCCAGCCGCACCTGCCGGTAGGTCCAGTGCGGGTCGATGCGGGTGTAGACGTGGAAGCCACGCGAACCGGAGGTCTTCGGCCAGGCGGTGAGCCCGTGGTCCTGCAGCACTTCACGAGCGACGGCTGCCACATCGATGATCTGTGGCCATTCGATGCCCGGGTTGGGGTCGAGGTCGATGCGCAGCTCGTCGGGGCGGTCGAGATCCTCGGCCAGGACGGGGTGCGGGTTGAGGTCGATGCAGCCGAGGTTGACCACCCAGGCCAACGCGGCCGCGTCGCGAACGACCACCTCGTCGGCGCTGGTGCCGGAGCGGTAGCGCAGCGTGGCGACCTCGATCCAGTCCGGGCGCTTCTCCGGGGCGCGCTTCTGGAAGAACGCCTCCCGGTCGATGCCCTTGACGAACCGTTTGAGGATCATGGGCCGCCCTGCGACCCCGCGCAGGGCACCGTCGGCCACCGTCAGGTAGTACGTCACCAGATCCAGCTTCGTGTGCCCGCCCTCGGGGAAGACCATCTTGTCCGGATGGGTGATGGTCACCTCGCGGCCGGCGACCTCGAGCACCGTCGACGCCGACATGACCACCACCCTAGACCGCGGCCGCGACACCGCCCGGCACGCACTACGGGCCCCGCGCCGGCTGACCTCGGTCCGGCGCGGGGCCCCGTGGGGGGAGGCCGAGGCGGACGGGCCCGGCTGTCCCCGTCCCCGGTGAGCCCGAACGCGCCGGTCGGCCGGGCACCGGGGTGGTTCAGCCGAGGGCGCCGACGCTCACCACGCCCACACCGGCAGCCACGATCGAGCACAGGAACAGCACGATCAAGGTGACGGTGGTCGAGTGCTGCACCCGCCGCAACACCCGGCGCAGCTCGCGCGCGAACTCCGGCGTCAGGATGTCTCGGCCCCGCCGCCTGGCCCGGAATCTCCCCCGCTTCTTCGGCTCCGCCATCGCCCTGCCTCCCCGACGCCGGCGCGCCCCACGCCGGTCGTCTACTCGGATGAGCCGACGCGGTGCCGTGACAGCACGCCACCCGGTCAGATGTGATGTGTCTCACACCTCTCCGTGCCGCGGGACCGGCGCGGCCGGACCGTCACACACCGTTTGGACACCGGCCGCGCGGGAACGGCTCTTGATGTGGAAGGGAGTCCCATGACCGTCGAATCGCCGAAGGCATTGGTACATCTCGTTGACACGGACCTGACCCTGGCCGACCCGGACGACGACGTCCGCGGCCGCGCCGTCGTCGACAGCAACGGCGACGACGTGGGCGACGTCGACGACCTCGTCATCGACCCCAACGAGCGCAAGGTCAGGTTCTTGCAGGTCGGCTCGGGCGGCTTCCTCGGCATCGGGGAGAAGAAGCAGCTGATCCCCGTGGACGCGGTTGTCAGGGTGGACGACGACAAGGTCCACCTCGGCACCAAACGGACCAGGGTGGCCGCCGCACCGGCCTACGACCCCGAGCTGGTCGAGCAGCGACCCACCTACTACGAGGACCTCTACGGCTACTACGGGTACCCGCCGTTCTGGGCGCCGGGCTACGTCTACCCGCCGTTCCCGCGCAACATGTGACGCGCGGTCAGCCCGGCTCGCCCGCGTCCTGGGCGATCGGCGCCTGGGACGCCGGGTGCTCCACGAGCGCCAACACCCGCGCTGACATGAACCGCGCGGTGCGCACCGGCGTACCGGACCGGGTGACCTCGGCGACGACGACCACGCCGCGGCCGATGCTCACGTCGACGCGGCGCCCGGCCCGGGTTGCGGCCAGCTCGTAGGTGCGCGTGGTGTCGCCCGCGTCGATGACGATTTCGACCCTGTCGCCCTTCATGGCAACCGGCGCCCCGGTCGGCGAGCGGCGCCGCCTCCTGTATTGAGCGTACGTACGCGGCGGCATCACTGCGAAGCCGCGGCCTCCTCGAAGTCCAGCCGCTCCAGCTCGCGGCGCATGACCTCGTCGTCCAGCTCGCCGGAGTCGCGGGCGGCGGCCAGCGCCTGGCGCTGGGCGGCGAGGACGGCGCGCCGCACGGCCAGCATGGTCTCGCGGACAGCGGGCGACCGCTCGGCCTCCTCCACGTCGGCGTCGCGGTCGTCGGCGGACTGACGGGCATCCATCGCCGCGGCGATCCGTCCCCGCATCTGCGCCAGTACGGTCGGGTCGGCGCCGGGCGGCGGGTCGCGCAGCAGGTCGCGCAGCGCGTCGCCGGCCGCCGTCCCCGCGATCTGGCGGGCCCGCCGCTCCGCCGCGGCCTCCGCCTCCGCTTCGGCCTCGGTGGAGATCCTCAGCCTTCGCACCAGAAGCGGCAGCGTCGGGCCCTGGACGAGCAGACTCCCGACGGCGACGACGAACGCCAGCGCCTGGATGGTGCTGCGGCCCGGGAACGGCTCGCCGTCGGCGGTCATGGCCGGCACGCCCGCGGCGGCGGCCAGCGTCACGACGCCACGCATCCCCGACCACGAGATGACGATCAGGTGCGAACGCGGCAGCGGATCGCCGCGCCTGGCCCACGGCGCCCGCGGCAGCCACGGCAGCCACCGGCGGCGCAGCGCGCGCGGACCGTAGACGAGGAACACCCAGACCGGCCGGAGCAGCAGCACGACCAGGAGGACCACCGCCGCGGACAGCGCGAACCGCGCCCAGGTCGACTCGTCGAGGGCGAGGTCGGCGAAGACGAACCGGCACTGCAGCCCCATGTACGCGAAGACGAACGCCTCCAGCAGCACGTCGAGGGTCTTCCAGACCTGCCGGCCCTGCAGCCGGGTCGCGAACCCGGCGTCGGCGTCGCGGTGGCCGAGGAAGAACCCGGCGGTCACCACCGCGAGTACCCCGGACGCGTGCAGCTCCTCGGCGAACAGGTAGGCGGCGAACGGCACCAGCAGGCCGAGCGCCGTCTCCAGCCCGCTCTCGCCCAGCCGCTGCCGGATCCAGTGCACGACGGCGGCCAGCGCCAGGCCGACACCGCAGCCGACCACGGCCGCATACAGGAACAGGAGCACCGGGTTGTCGATGTACGGGTGGCTGCCGGTTGCCGCGGCGACCGCCAGCGTGAAGATGGTCAGCGCGGTGGCGTCGTTGACCAGGCTCTCGCCGGTCAGGATGGTCAGGAGCCGTTTCGGCAGCCCGAGCTTGCGGCCGATGGCCACCGCGCTGACAGCGTCCGGCGGCGCCACCACCGCACCCAGCACGAGGGCCGGCACCAATGCCATCGCCGGCACCACCTGCCAGGCGACGACCCCCGTCACCAGCGTCGACACGATGACCATGCCGACGCCGAGCGCGAGGATAGGCCGCAGGTTGCGGGCCAGGCTGAAGACGGAGAAGTCCAGCGCGACCGAGTACAGCAGCGGCGGCAGCACCACGCTGAGGATGAGCTCCGGCTCCAGCTCGAACCGGGGCAGCCCGGGGATGAACGACACCGCCGAGGCGATCACCACGACGACCAGCGACGGCTGCAGCCCGCGGCGGTTCGCGACCGCCGTCACCGCGATCGCACCCACGACCACCAGAAGCAGCTGGATCGCCCTCACCCCCGCTCGACCGCACCATAGCGGTCAGGGGATGTGCTGCACGCCGATGCGCCGACGGAACATCCAGTAGACCCAGCTCTGGTAGGCGAGGACGGCGGGCAGGAACGGCACCGCGACCCAGGTCATCACCGTGAGCGTGTAGTCCGACGACGACGCGTTCGCCGTCGTCAGCCCGTCCGCGGCCGCCAGCGTCGACGGCAGCACGTCCGGGAACAGCGCGGCGAACAGCGTCGCCGCGGTGGCCACCACCGCGGCGAAGGTGGCGACGAACGCCCAGCCCTCGCGGGCCCGCCCGATCGCAGCCGCCCCGAGGACCAGCGCCGCGACGGCCGCCACCGCGAACGCCGTCGCCAGCCACGACGGGTCGTCGTCGCGCACCAGCGTCCACCCGAGGAACGCGGCCACCAGCGCACCCACCGGCAGCGCCAGCCACCGGGCCAGCCGGCCGGCCCGGTCGCGGATGTCGCCGACCGTCTTCAGCGCCACGTAGTGCGCACCGTGCAGCAGCGACAAGGTCACCGTGAGGACTCCGCCGAGCAGCGTGTACGGCGTCAGGACGTCGCCGAGGCCGCCGGTGAAGTCGTGGTCGGCGTCCAGGGGCAGGCCCTGGACGAACCCGGCCAGCAGCACGCCCCACGCGAACGCCGGCACTGTCGATCCGGCGAAGATGAGCAGGTCCCAGCGGCGACGCCAGGTCTCGGTGTCGCCCTTGGCGCGGTACTCGAACGCCACGCCGCGACCGATCAGGGCCAGCAGGAGCACCAGTAGCGGCAGGTAGTACGCCGACCAGGCCGTGGCGTACCACTCCGGGAACGCGGCGAACGTGGCGCCGACCGAGGTGATGACCCACACCTCGTTGCCGTCCCACACCGGGCCGATGGTGTTGATGAGCACCCGGCGCTCGCGGTCATCACGGGCGAAGCGCCGGGTCAGCATGCCGACGCCGAAGTCGAACCCCTCGAGCGCCAGGTAGCCGATCCACAGCACAGCGATCAGTACGAACCACAGGGTGCTGAGCTCCATCGAGACACCCCCTAGTAGGCGAAGGTCAGCGGACGGTCGGCGTCGTCGCCGTCGCAGGCACCGGGTGCCGAGCCGCCGCGTTCCCCGTCGTCGGCGGAGTCCGGTGGCGTGACGGCGGGCAGGCCGGGCCGTGCGTGCTTGAGCAGCAGGTGCACCCACAGCCAGGTCAGACCGGCGTAGAGGACGGTGAACGCGGCCAGCGAGATGAACACCGTCGTGCTGGTGGACCCGGGCGTGAGGCCCGACGCGGTCGGCATCAGGCCGAACACCAGCCAGGGCTGCCGGCCCATCTCGGTGAAGATCCAGCCGAACGCGTTGCCGGCGAGCGGCAGCACCGGCAGCACGGCCGCCGACCGCAGCGCCCACCGTGAGGTCGGCATCCGCCCGCGCCGGGTGGCCCACAGCTGCCACAGCGCGATCGCTCCGGCCAGCCCGCCCGCGGTGATCATCATGCGGAACGTCCAGTAGGTCACCGGGATGTTGGGGCTGTAGTCGCCGGGGCCGTAGAGCTCCTCGTACTCCTGCTGCAGGTTGTCGATGCCCTGCACCTCGCCGTCGAACGACCCCGTGCCCAGGAAGGACAGGAGCTGCGGGATCTCGATCGAGTACAGCGCTTCGCTGCCGTCCAGCGTCCCGATGGTGAACAGCGAGAACGGCGCCGGCTGCTGGGTCTCGTAGAGCGCCTCGGCCGCTGCCATCTTCATCGGCTGGACCTCGGTCATCACCTTGCCCTGGGTGTCGCCGGTGATCGCGACGCCGATGCCGCCGACGATGACCGTGACCGCGCCGATGCGCAGCGCGGTCCGGAAGGCCGATCTGTCCGAGGGCGCGCCGGGCTCGGCTGCCTGCGGGTCGCGAGCGCCGCGGACCAGGTGCCACATCGCGACCGCCGCGACCACGCCGCCGCCCACCATGAACGCCGCGAAGATCGTGTGCGGGAACGTGATGAGCAGGACCTTGTTGGTGAGCACAGCCCAGATGTCGGTGAGCTCGGCCCGGCCGGCAGCCTCGTCGATCTCGTAGCCGACCGGGTTCTGCATGAACGAGTTGGCGGCCAGGATGAAGTAGGCCGACAACAGCGACGCGAACGCCGTCACCCAGATGGTCGCCAGGTGGATCTTCGGCGGGATGCGCCCCCAGCCGAAGATCCAGACCCCGATGAAGACGGACTCGAGGTAGAACGCGAGCAACGCCTCCATGGCCAGCGGCGCGCCGAACACGTCACCGACGAACCGACTGAAGTCGCTCCAGTTCATGCCGAACTGGAACTCCTGAACCAGCCCGGTGACCACGCCGACAGCCAGGTTGATCAGCAGCAGCTTGCCGAAGAAGCGGGTGAGGCGCAGCCAGCGCTCGCTCGTTCGGGGCGTGGCGCGCATCCACATTGTCTGAAAGATCGCGACGAGAAACGCCATCGAGATGGTGAACGGTACGAAGAAGAAGTGCACCACCGTCGTGATGCCGAACTGCCAGCGGGCCAGATCGAGCACGTCCATACGCGTCCCTCTGCTTTGTTACTACGTCCTGTCGTAGATTCTACGACGGATCGTAGTACTACACCCGGTCGGTAGAATGGACGGTGTGAGAGGACGAGCCAGGTTGGGCGAGCTCGAACGGGCCGTCATGGAGCACCTGTGGGCGCTCGACGAGCCCGCGACCGTCCGTCAGGTGCACGAAGCGCTGGCCGGATCGCGTGAGGTTGCTTACACCACCGTCATGACGGTGCTCGACCGGCTGGCCCGCAAAGGCTCGGCCGAGCAGATCCGCGACGGCCGCGCCTACCGCTACCGCCCCGCCATGAGCCGTGACGAGCTCACCGCTGAACTGATGCACGAGGCACTCGACACCGTCGACGGCTCGGACCGCACGGCGGCGCTGCTGCGCTTCGTCGGCTCCGCGTCGGAGGACGACGCGGAAGCGCTGCGGGACGCGTTGGAGGCGGTGGAACGGCGGGCCGAGTCGTGAACGAGACGACGCCGGTCGTGTTGCTGTTGCTGGCGCTGCTGCTGACCGGGCCGGCCCCGGCGCTGCTGGCCCGCGCGCGCTGGCCGCTGGCGGTGCCACGGGCGGCGCTGGTCCTGTGGCAGGCACTCGCGCTGGCCGCAGTGCTCTCCGCGCTCGGTGCCGGCGCGTCGGCCGGGTCGCTGGTGGTGGCGCACTCCTCGCCCGGTGCCGGGCTGGTCGCGCTGCACGGGGCCGCGATGCTGCTGACCGTCGTGGTGCTGGCGCGGCTGCTGTGGTCGGCCCACACGCTGGGCATGGCGCTGCGGTCCCGGCGACGGTGGCAGCGCCACCTGGTCGACCTGGTGGGCCGCGCCGACCGGCGGGCACCAGGCGCTCACGTGCTCGACGCCGCCCGGCCCCTGGCCTACTGCATCCCCGGCATGCCGTCGCGGCTGGTCGTGTCCGCGCCCGCGCTGGAGCACCTCGCGCCGGCCGAGGTCGACGCCATCCTCACCCACGAACGGGCACACGCCCGAGCCCGCCACGACCTCGTCCTCGAGGCGTTCAGCGTCCTGCACAACGCGTTCCCCCGGTTCGTCCGCAGTTCCGTCGCCCGGGAGTCGGCGGCCGGCCTGGTCGAGATGCTCGCCGACGACGCCGCCCGCCGTCGCTGCGGCCCCGTCCCGTTGGCGCGGGCGCTGGCCCGGCTGGCCGACGCGCCGGTGCCCGCCGGAACGCTCGCCTCCGGCGCGGTGTCGCCCGTGGTCCGCATCCGGCGCCTGGCGGCTGGCGAGCCCGGCGGTGGCGCGGGCGCGGTGCCCCCGTGGATGCAGGCGGCCCTGGCCTACGCAGCCGCCGCGGCCCTCGTCGTCGTCCCCACCATCACCGTCGCCGCGCCCTGGCTCACCGCCCTGGCGTCGGCCCTCCGCTGACCTGGTTGCGCTGCCCTCACCCCTCGCCGCCCCCGCCAACCCCTTCCGAAATGATCACGTTCAGCACGAAATCTCCTGTCGCACCATGCTCACAAGCCTCGTGATGCACCGGTAGGCATGGTGACGGTCGGCGTAGTTTTGGCACGTGACGGCGTCACCGATCCGAAGGGTGCTCTGATGATCTCCACCGCCGACCTGACCGACCCGACAGTGCGTTCGCTGGTGACGGCGATCAACGACGGTGACCGTGCCGCGTTCCTCAGGCTGCTCACCCCCGACGCGACCCTGACCGACGACGGCACCCAGCGGAACCTCGAGGAATGGATCGACCGCGAGATCTTCACCGCCAACGGCCACATGGACGTCGATACGCAGTCGGCGGACGGGCTCGCCCTCACGGCGCGGTTCCGCAACGACACCTGGGGCGAGATGCGCACGACGTGGGCGTTCACCGTCGCCGACGGGAAGATCGGCCGCCTGGAGACCGGTCAGGCCTGAGGACCCACTGCGGCAAACTGACATGCTCAGGCGGCACATCACCAGGCTCACCCGTGCCTCACGAGGCTTGTGAGCATGGTGCGACACGAGACTTCGTGCTGAACGTGATCATTCGGGGGAGAGAGGTCGCATCAGTTCAGGTGAGCGACTCCTTGGCGGCGACGACGGCAGCGTAGACCTCGCGCTTGGGGAGTCCGAGCTCGCGGGCGACAGCGGCGATCGCCTCCTTGCGGGCGACCCCGGCCGCCTCGCGGTCGGCCACCAGCCGCGCCGCGTCGGCGGCCGAGACGGGCGCGGACTCGCGGGACGCTCCGGCGACGACCAGGGTGATCTCGCCCAGCGGCCCGTCCTCGTCGGCCCAGGTCGTGAGCGAGCCCAGCGGGCCGCGTTTGACCTCTTCGTGGGTCTTCGTCAGCTCGCGACAGACCGCTGCCGGGCGGTCGCCGCCGAACGCCTCCGCCATCGCGCCCAGCGTCGCAGCAAGCCGGTGCCGCGACTCGAAGAACACCATCGTCCGCGGCTCGTCGGCCAGCCGCTCGAACGCCCGCGCCCGCTCACCGGGCTTGCGCGGCGGGAACCCCTCGAAGCAGAACCGGTTGACCGGCAACCCGCTGACCGCCAGCGCCGTCAGCACCGCCGACGGCCCCGGCACCGACGTCACCGCCACGCCGGCCTCGACCGCGGCCGCCACCAGGCGGTACCCGGGGTCGGACACCGACGGCATGCCGGCGTCGGTCACCAGCACGACCCGTGCGCCCCCGATCAGCAGCCGCAGCAGCTCGGCGGTCCGCGCCGCCTCGTTGCCCTCGAAGTACGAGACCAACCGGCCTTCGATGGTCACGCCCAGCGCGGCGGCCAGCCGGAGCAGCCGGCGGGTGTCCTCGGCGGCGACGACGTCCGCGGCGGACAGCTCCCGGCCCAGCCGCGGCGGCGCATCGCCGACGTCGCCGATCGGGGTGCCGGCGAGCACCAGCACACCGTCGGTCACAGGTCGATCCACGGGTCCATCCTCGCGCAGCCGGCGCCCGGCCCGGCACCGACACGGCCACGGCACCGGTGACTCGGCTTGGGTTCACAGCCGGCGCTCGTAGGATGACCCGGTGACCCAGACGGTGGACACGGCAGAGGCGAGCGGCGAGAGCCGGCCCGCCGACGTGGTGCGTGCCCGGCTGACCAGGCCGATGCCGACCGACCGGGTCTGGGGCTGGATCGGACCGTTGCTGGTCGGGGCGGTCGCGGCGGTGCTGCGGCTGATCGACCTCGGCCGGCCTCACAAGATCATCTTCGACGAGACGTATTACGCCAAGGACGCGCTGTCGCAGCTGGAGTTCGGCTACGCGCGCAAGTTCGTCGAGGACGCGAACGAACGCATCCTGGACGGCGACCTCGACGTGTTCCTGAACGAGCCGTCGTTCGTCGTGCACCCGCCGGCCGGCAAGTTCCTGATCGCGCAGGGCATCCGGGTGTTCGGGATGGACCCGTTCGGCTGGCGCATCGCGGTGGCACTGGCGGGCGTGGCCACGGTGATCATGGTAGCCCGGATCGGCCGGCGGATGTTCCGCTCGACGCTGCTGGGGTGTCTGGCCGGACTGCTGGTCGCCGTCGACGGACTGTCGATCGTGATGAGCCGGACCGCGGTGCTCGACGGCATCCTGGCGATGTTCGTCGTGGCGGCCTTCGGCTGCCTGCTGGTCGACCGCGACCATGCCAGGGCCAAGTACGCGCAGTGGGCCGCGACCAGGGTCAGAGCGGGCCAGGCACTGGGCGACGGGCCGCTGTTCGGCTGGCGGCCATGGCGCATCGCCGCCGGCGTCATGCTCGGCCTGGCCTGCGGCACCAAGTGGAGCGGTCTCTACGCGGTGGCGATCTTCGGGCTCATGACGGTGCTCTGGGAGGTCAGCGCCCGGCGCGCGGCCGGCATCCAGAGCCCGGTGCTGAACTCGCTGCTGCGCGACGGCCCGGTCGCGTTCGTGTCGATGATCGGCTCGGCGCTCGTGACGTACCTGGTCTCGTGGTGGGGCTGGATATTCTCCGAGGACAGCTGGAGCCGGCAGTGGGCGGCGGACAACCCCCCGTCAGGGCTGGGCGTGATCGCGCCGGACTGGCTGCGCAGCCTCTGGCACTACCACTGGGAGATGTGGCACTTCCACAGCGGCCTCAGCAACGACCACGACTACATGTCGCAGGCGTGGGAGTGGCTGTACCTCGGCCGGCCGGTGTCGTTCGACTACGAGGGCTACGACCTCGGCCAGGGGGGCTGCGAGGTCGATCGCTGCAGCCAGGCCGTGCTCGCGCTCGGCAACCCGCCGCTGTGGTGGGGCGCCTGCGCGGCGCTGCTGATCTGCCTGTGGTGGTGGTTCTTCAGGCGCGACTGGCGGGCCGGCGCGGTCCTGGCCGGCGTCATCGCCACCTGGGTGCCGTGGCTGCTCTTCGTCGACCGCACCATCTTCTACTTCTACGCCGTCGCCATCATCCCGTTCCTGGTGCTGGGCGTCGTGTTCGTGCTCGGGTTGATCATCGGGCCACCGGAGGCGGCACCGCGCCGCCGCGCCGTAGGCGTGGCCGTCGCGGGTGGCTACGTGCTGGTGGTCCTGGCCGTGGCCTGGTACTTCTACCCGATCCATGTCGACCAGCTCCTCCCGTACGACGACTGGCGCTCGCGCATGTGGTTCGACAGCTGGATCTGACCCGCCAGGTCAGGTGAGCTCGGCCACGCCTTCGATCAGCAGCCCGGCACCGAACAGCACAAACAGGGCGGCCGCCCCGTAGCGGACGACGTGCTCGGGCAGCCGCTGGCCGAGCAGCCGGCCGACGACGATGGCCAGGGCGTCCGCGGCCACCATGCCGACGGTGGAGCCGATCCAGACGCCGGCCCAGTCGTAGTCGGTGGCGAGCGTGATGGTCGCGAGCATGGTCTTGTCGCCCAGCTCGGCCAGGAAGAACGCGGTGCCGACGGCGACGACCGCGGTCCGGGTGGCCCGCTCGGCCTTGCCCTGTTCCTCGTCGGTCAGGGTGTCGCCACGCCACGTCCAGGTTGCGAAGCCGAAGAACGCGACGGCGGCGACGATGTTGATCCAGCCGGTGGGCAACGCCTCACCCAGCCCGAAACCGATGACCACGGACGCCAGGTGCACGACCGTGGTGGCGATGGTGATGCCGAGGATCACCTGCCACGCCTTGAAGCGCGTGGCGAACGTCATCGCCATGAGCTGGGACTTGTCTCCGAGCTCGGCGACGAAGATGACGCCGAAGCTCACGAGGAACGCGGCCCAGAGGTCGGCCATCGACTTCCTTCCGATCACACCGGACCGGAAGATGCGAGACTCCGACCCGGCATCGCTGCCTTGGGTCGAAGGTCTCGCCCGCCTCGAGTTCGAGGCCGCACGGCCGGACGCCGGTGACGGCGTCAGTATGTCGACCGCGACATTGGGGGCTACTCCCCTTCGCTGCCCTGAACACTACCCGGACAGCCGGTGTGGAGGCCAGCCGACGTGCGCAGCCTCACACCTGGACGAGCCGCGCGGAACGAGCGGCACGCAGCACCACCAGCGCCGCTGACGCCATCACCACCGCGCTCGCGAGCGTCGGCACGTTCACGTCGCTGACCTCGGCCAAAGCGCCCGCGAGCACGGCACCGACAGGCGCGCCCACGATGCCGACGGTGCGCCCGGCGGCGCTGACCCGGCCGAGCAGCTCGACCGGTACCCGCTGCTGGGTGAGCGTGACCGCGTGCACGTTGACGATCATGCCCGCGACCCCGAAGAGACCCAGCGCGCACGCCGTCGCCGCCGGGTGTGCCACCGACCCGATGACGACGAGGCACGCGGTCTGGACGGTCAGCGCGAGCACCAGCGCCCGGGCGCCGCCGAGCCACCGGCCGACCCGTGCGGACACCAGCCCGCCCACCGTCGCCCCGGCACCGTACGCGGCCAGCACGAGCCCGAACACGACATCGGAGGCGCCGGCCCAGCGCGTGATGATGAGCACCATCAGCGCCGTCAGCCCGCCGATGACGATGTTGCCGAGCAGGTTGGCCAGGCAGATGCCCCGAAGCAGGTGGTCGCGCCACAGGACCCGCAGCCCGGCGGCGATCTCGGCCCGCAGCGTCGAGCCGGTGGCCTTCGCGGGTGTCACCGTCGCCGTAGCCGACGCCGTCGGGAGAGAAGCGATCAGCGCCGCGGCCACCAGGTAGGTCGTGGCGTCGACGGCGAACGGCGCGGCGACCCCGGCGGTGACCAGCAGACCCCCCGCCGGCGCACCCAGGAACGTCCCGGCGATGGCTTGACCGGTCATCAGCCGCGCGTTGGCCGTCGGCAGCGCCGCGCGCGGGACGAGCGTGGGGAGAATGGCGGTCGCGGCGTTGTCGAACAGCGTCTGCAGCGTGGTGAGGGCGAAGGACAGTGCCACCAGCAGCGCGAGGTGCGCGTACCCGAGAGCGAGTGCGACCGCGAACGCGCCGACCAGCCCGCCGCGAACCGCGTCGACGATCCACATGGCCCGCCGGCGGTCGACCCGGTCGGCGAGCGCGCCGCTGAGCAGCCCGAACAGCAGCCATGGCAGGTAGCCGGCCGCCGAAACCAGCGACAGCGCGAGCGGCGACGCGGTCAACCCGGCCGCGACGACGGGCAGCGCGACATTGCGTACCGAGTCACCGAACCGCGACAGCACCGCCGCGGACCACAGCCGCCCGTACCCGCCCCGCCACCGCAGTCCGCTCACGCCGCAGGACGCTACGGCCCGCCACCGACAACGTCCGCCGTCGATCGCCCCCGTGATCATCAACGGTTGGCTACGTCATAGCGTTGCCAACCGTTGATG
>NZ_SMKZ01000064.1 GCF_004349065.1 Jiangella asiatica | reverse complement strand
GGGTGGGCCTTGACGACGACGGGGCAGCCGGCGGCCAGCGCGGAGGCGGTGTCGCCGCCGGGGACGCTGAACGCGAGCGGGAAGTTGCTGGCGCCGAAGACCCCGACGACGCCGACCGGCACCAGCATCCGGCGCAGATCCGGCCGCGGGCCCATCGAGGTGTCGCCGGCGTGGTCGATCGTGGCCTCGACGTAGGAGCCCTCGCGCAGCACCTCGCCGAAGAGCCGGAGCTGGAAGGTGGTGCGCGTGAGCTCGCCGTTCAGGCGGGTCGGGCCCAGCGCGGTCTCGAGGTCCGCGGTGGCGACGATGGCCTCGCGGTCGGTCTCGAGGGCTTCGGCGACGGCGTCCAGCGCGTCAGCGCGGCCAGTCCGGCCACGCTGCTCGAACGCCGCGGCGGTCTCCGCCGCGTCGCGAACCGCGTGATCGACATCAGACATGGTCAGCTCTCCAGACGGCCGGTGGCCAGATCGACGACCGAGCCGGCGTGGGGCGGCCCACGCCGACTCGGGTGCTTTCACCAGATTATCTTAGTGACATGTGAAATGTCACTGTTGGCGGGGTGCTCCTTCCGGGTTCGCGAGCGCACTGAGCGTGATCGGAGCGGCGATCGGGCGCTCGGCGACGCCGCGCAGATCGGCCTCGACGGGACGGCCGGAACCGGCGGCCACGCACGCGGTCGCGTACCCGCAGACCCGGCCCTGGCACCAGCCCATCCCGGCGCGGCTGAGCAGCTTCGCGGTGCGCGCGTCGGTGGCGCCCAGCTCGTCGACGGCGGCCCGGACCTCGCCGGCGGTGACCTCCTCGCACCGGCAGACCAGCGTGTCCTCGCCCAGCCAGGTCTGCCAGCCGTCGCGGACCGGGTGCACCTCGTGCATGGCGGCGGCGAAACGACGCAGCGCGCGCCGGCGCCGTCGCAGCCGGCTCGGAACGACCACGGCGGGCTGGCCGGCGGCGTTCGCGGCGGTGGCGGCGTTCGCGGCCGCCCGGCCGGCGATCTCGCCCTCGGCGACGGCGAGCGGCGCTCCGCCGATGCCGCAGGCCTCACCGGCGACGTACACGCCCGGCACCGACGTGCGCTGGAGGTCGTCGACGGCCACGACGAGGGAGCCGTCGACGTCGACGCGGGTGGCGCAGCCCAGCGCGAGCGGCAGCTCCAGTTGCGGGGTGAAGCCCCAGCCGACCGCGGCGGTGTCGCACTCGACGATCCGCTCCGAGCCGGGCAGCACCCGCCAGCGGGCGTCCAGCCGGGCCACCGTGACCGCGGTCAGCGACTCGGCGCCGTGCGCGGCGACGATGGCCCGCCGGCTCCGGTAGGGCACCCGGTGCCGGGCGAGCGCCGCGGCGTAACCGGCGCCCTCGGTGAGCTTGCCCGCCACCGGCAGCACCGAGCCGGCCCGGCGCAGCCAGCCGGCCGGCGCGTTGGCCTCGAACACGCCGGCCACGGACGCGCCGCGGACCGCGAGGCCGGCCGCGACCGGCAGCAGGAACGGTCCCGTGCCGCCGACCACGACCCGCCTCCCGGCCACCACCTGATGGCCCTTGAGCAGGGCCTGAGCGCCCCCGGCGGTGTAGACACCCGGCAGGTCCCAGCCGCGGAACGGGACCTGCCGGTCGTAGCCGCCGGGGGCCAGCACGAGCACCCGAGCGGGCACCGCACGCTCCATGCCGTCGGCGACGGCACGGACCAGGAAGCCGCGCTCGGCTGGCTCCACGGTCCAGGCCTGGTGGCCGAACAAGCGCACCGCTGCGCTGGCGCCGGCGACCAGCCGCCGGAAGGTCGCCAGGTCGTGGTGCAGGTCGGCGACGGCGCCGAGGTCGCCGATCGGGTGCCGCCAGTACTGCCCGCCGGGCTGCCGCCCGGCGTCGACGAGCACGACCCTGGCGCCGGTGGCCAGCGCCGCCGACGCGGCCGCGAGCCCGGCCGGTCCGCCACCGACGACGGCGACGTCGTAGGTCTCCATGGCCCTGCCGGCCGGCGGAGTACCGTCAGACGGCGAGGTGACCACGGCCGGCTCCTTCCTGACGTCGCACGATCATGTCCGCGGCGGCCGGGACCAGGCAGGCACGCTGGTTCGGGACGCCGTCGACCTCGACCAGGCAGTCGAAGCACACGCCGATGCCGCAGAAGATCCCGCGCGGCCGGCCCTCGCGCCGAGTCGTCCGCCAGGCCCGGATGCCCGCCGCCACCAGCGCGGCGCCCACGCTCTGTCCCGTCGTGAACGGGATGGCGCGACCGTCGAAGTCGAAGGTGTGGCTCACGGGCACCCGCCTCCTGGTCCGCGGCCGCGCGTTGGCGCGGTGATGGCGGGCGGTTTGGTGGCGCTACAGGCCCACCAGGCCATCCGCCATAGCCGGGGGAACCGGCGGGTCATCGGAAGCGCTCCGGGCGGAAGGGGGCGACGTCGAGGGACGGCTGCTGCCCGTCGATCAGCTCCGCGATCAGCAGTCCAGTGGCGGCCGCGAGCCCGATGCCGGCGCCCTCGTGCCCGCAGGCGTGGAACAGTCCGGGCGCGCGCGGATCGGGCCCGATGACCGGCAGGTGGTCGGGGCAGTACGGGCGGAAGCCGCGGTAGGCGCGGATCACCTGCACGCCGGCCAGAACCGGGAACAGCTCGACCGCCTGGGCGGCCAGCGCCCGCAGCACGCGCACCGACAGTGTTCGGTCGTACCCGACGCGCTCGCGGCTGGCACCGATCAGGACGGTCCCGGCCCGGGTGCCTTCGACCACCGGCGATGTCTGCAGGGCGGCGTCGTCGCTGGCCACGTCGGAGACGTACTCCGCGGCGTACACCTTGTGCCGGATCAGCCGCGGCAGCGGCTCGGTGACCAAGATGAACCCGCGCCGCGGCAGCACCGGCACCTCCACTCCTGCCAGTGAGGCGATCTCGCCGCCCCAGGTGCCCGCGGCGTTGACGACGGCGCCGGCCGGCAGGTCGCCTGTGGAGGTGCGCACGCCCGTCACCTGGCCGCCCGAGCGCAGGAACCCGGTGACCTCGACGCCGGTGTGCACCGTGGCGCCGGAGCGGCGGGCCGAGCGCAGCAGCCGGGCCGCGGCCAGCATCGGCTGCACCTGGGCGTCCTGCGGGTACAGCACGCCGCCGGCCAGCTCGGGGTTCAGGTGCGGCTCGTGTTCGGCCAGGTCGCCGGCCGGGACCACCACCGTGTCGACGCCGGCCTTCGCCTGCTCCGCGGCCAGCCCGGACAGGGCCGCGACGCCGTCCGCCGCCGACGCGACCACCAGGCCGCCCTTGGCGTCGTACTCGAACCCGCCGACCTCGGTGCCCAGCTCGCGCCACAGCCGCGACGACAGCATGGCCAGGTCCAGCTCCGCGCCCGGTGGCTTGTCGGAGACGAGGATGTTGCCCTCGCCGGCGCCGGTGGTGCCACCGGCCACCGGTCCGCGGTCGACGACGGTGACCGACAGCCCCGCGCGGGTGGCGTACCAGGCGGTGGCGGCGCCGACCACGCCGGCGCCGATCACCACGACGTCAGCGGGCACCAGGAGGCCCTCCGGGAGTGAGCCCACCGGCGACGTGTGCCTCTTCAGCGTCGATGGCGGCCTTGATTCCGCCAGGTGAACCGGGGGCGGTCGACGCGACCTCCTCCGGCTTCACCTCGTGCGGGGCGAATTTCCCGTCGCGGATGTCCTCGGCGAAGTGGCAGGCGACCTCGTGCCCGCCGGCAAGTGCGCGCAGCGCCGGCCGTTCGGTGTCGCAGCGCGTGTCCTGCTTCCACGGGCAGCGGGTGTGGAACCGGCAACCGGCCGTCGGCTCGATCAGCCGCATGACCGCGCGGCCAAGCGTGGACTTCCCGCAGCCGGACTCGCCCACCAGCCCGGACGTCGTACCCGCCTCGATGTCCAGGTCGACGCCGTCAACGGCCTTGACCGCGCCGACGGAGCGCCGGAACAGCGTCCCGGCCCTGATGGGGAAGTGGACCTCGAGGTCGCGGACTTCGAGCAGACTCACCGGGCCACGTTCCCTTCGTCGACGAGCAGGTCCGCGCCCACCGGCCGCACGCACTTCCCATGGGACAGTGTCGCGCGCCGACCCCGGGATCGTGTGCAGCAGCGTCGACGGGTCCTCGTCGTCGATCCGCGGGATCGACTGGAGCAGCCCGTCGGTGTATGGGTGCGAGGGCCGGCCGAACAGCTCCTTCGTGCCGGCGGACTCCACGATTCGCCCGGCGTACATCACGTGCACAGTGTCACAGAGGCCGGCCACCACGCCGAGATCGCGCGTGATCGCGATGAGCCCGCAGCCGGACTCGGCGACCAGCTTGGGCTTCTACCGCTTTCATCGGACATCTGTCGATCCGGCTCGGTGAGGAGGGTTCGTCCGCTCACCGGTGCTGCGCAGCCGGAACGGTGTGCCGTACGTCGTCCACGCGCCTGAGCGGCTCAGCCGACGTCGCGGGCGAGCAGCTCGAACGGGTCGGAGTCGATGCCCCGGGACAGGATGCGCCGCGGATGAATCCGGATGTACGCCGGGTCGAACGGCATGATGGTGGTGATCCGGCGGCCAAGCTCCTCGCCGCCCGCGTCGGCGGTCTCGGCGCGACCGCGGACTTCGAGCGCGCGGGGAAGGTACGGGTCGACGCTGATCAGGTCGTCGACGATGAATGTCACGTCGGGGCGCTGCCGTGCGTTGTGGAACTTCTGGCTCCTCGCCATGCCGGTGCCCTCGTGGCCGGCGACCACGATGGTCTGTGTCGCCGGGTCGAAGAAGACTCCGACCGGTGCGAGCTGCGGACGGTTGCCGGGGCCGACGGTCGCCAGCCGGCCCAGGCGCTGGCTGGTCAGGTAGGCGATCTCGGAGTCGGTGAACGTGCTGGTCATGACTCCAGCTTGAGGCGTGTCGGCGGCCGTCAGGAAGGCCGTGCCGAGGCTAGCCCCGGCAGGGCCAGGCGGCGACCGTCGCGGTCGGGCATAGCCTGGCGTGGTGAGCGACACCGAATTGGGCGCGTTCCTGCGCTCCCGGCGCGAGGCCGTCAGCCCCGCCGAGGTCGGGCTGCCGGTTGGGCCGCGGCGCCGCACCCCGGGCCTGCGCCGGGCAGAGCTCGCCACCCTCGCCGGCGTCAGCGTCGACTACCTCACCCGCTTGGAGCAGGGCCGTGACCGCCGCCCGTCCGCCCAAGTGCTCTCGGCCCTGGCCGACGCGCTGTGCCTAGAGCTGGCCGACCGGGTCGTGCTGCGCAACCTCGCCAAGGTCGCCGAAGGTGACGCCTTCTGCCCGTCCATGGAGGAACCGCCGGCCCGGACCGTGCGCCCCACCGTCCGGGCCCTGCTCCAACGGCTGGAGCCGACGCCGGCCGTCCTGATCAACCGCATCGGCGACGTACTGGACGCGACCGCCGGCTTCGGCGCCCTGGCCGGGCCGCTCGGACTGCTCCGCGGCGACCCGCCCAACGTGCCGCGATACCTGTTCACCCACCCCGGCGCCCGGACCGCGTACCCGGACTGGGAGGCTGTCGCCGACCGGTACGTCGCGACGCTCAAGTTCGAGTCCGGACCCTCCGATCCACATCTGGCCACGCTCGTGGACGAGCTGACCGTGGTCGCCGGTGCCCCGTTCGCCGACCGGTGGGCCGCTCCGTCCGCCGTCGCCGAGCGGACCGGGGTCGAACGGCTGGTCCACCCGGATGCCGGTGAGCTGCGGCTGGCCTTCGAGACCCTCGACTTGCCCGACGCCGGGCACCAACGCCTGGTCGTCTACCTGCCCGCCGACGACGCGTCCTCCGCGGCATTGGATCGCCTGACCGGCCGGCGCCCAGGCGCCCTCCACGCTGTCGCGGGCTGACGCGCCAGGTCGCGAGTGCCGGCTGGGAGGTTACCCGGTGCTCAGTCCTGGCGCATGAACGCCGCTCAGGTGGTGCCGATGGCCGTCAGGTGCTCAGGTGGTTGGGGTTCCAGTCGAAGGTCGGGGGTAGGACGCCTTCGAGGGTGAGCAGCCACCGCTTGACCTCGAGGCCGTTGCCGCCGGAGCCGCCGCTGTAGCCGCCGAGGCCGTCATGGGCGAGGACGCGGTGGCACGGGACCACGATGGGAATGGGGTTGGCGCCCATGATGCCGCCGATGCCGCGGGCCGGGACGCCGGTGCCGCCGCGGCCGGCCAGCTCGCCGTAGGTGACCGAGGCGCCGTAGCCGACGGTGGAGTGCAGTGTGGTCAGCACCGTGCGCGCCGAGCCGGTGACGTAGCGCCAGTCGACCGGGACGTCGAAGTGCCGCCGCGTGCCGGCAAAGTACTCGCCCAGCTGGGTGAGCACGGGGGCGGTCCGCGCGGCGTCGTCGGCGACGGGGACCTGGGCACGGCCGGTCAGCCGCGCCGGGGCGCCCCAGCCCACCGCGGCCAGGCCGTCGCGGGTGACGGCCACCGCCAGCGGGCCGACCGGCGTGTCGAGGCCGCCGACGGCCACATCATCGACCATGCCGCCCATTCTGCCCCCGCCCACCGACAAGCTCCGCGGCGCGAAGCCGCAGCCTCCCCCACCGGAGAGTCGGACGAGACAGAACACACCCCGGCGCGGGGGCGCGATGGCCTGTTGTGGAGGATCCCCAAGGCGCGGCAGCCGCGATGGTGCGATGTGCCGACTATGTCCCGGAGCGGTCCGTCGGTCAGAGTGGACGGGTATCACGCTTCGAGCGGACGGGCCGGTGGAGGTCCGTCATGACAAGGAGAGGTTCGATGGCGCGTTCGACGGAGGGCCGGTCCAAGCTGCCGGCCGGCGACCTGGCGCGGATCGCGGCCTTCGCCGCCTTCATCGCGGTCCTCGGCCTGCCCGGCGCGTTCACCCTGTTCGGGAACTCGGTGCCGGTGACGCTGCAGTCGATGGGGCCGCTGTTGGCCGGCGCGATCCTCGGCGCCAGGCGCGGTGCGCTGTCGGTGATCCTGCTGCTGGCGCTGGTCGCGGCCGGGATGCCGCTGCTGGCCGGCGGTCGCGGCGGCCTGGGCGTGTTCGCCGGGCCGTCAGTGGGCTACCTGATCGGGTGGGTGGCGGCCGCGTTCGTCGCCGGGCTGATCGTGGAGCGGTCGGGGCGGCGGCCGGGCACCCACTGGGTGCTGATCGCCTGCCTGCTCGGGTCGGCTACCACGCTGGCCGTCGGCATCCCGGTGCAAGCGGCCGTCAGCGGCGTGCCGCTGGCCGAGACGTTCCGACTGGCCCTCGCCTTCGTCCCCGGCGACACCGCCAAGGCGATCGTCGCGGCGCTCGTGGCGGCGGGCGCCCAGCGGGCCTACCCCGACGCCGCGCCGGCCGCCTGGCGCGAGCGCATCGACGGCCGGTCCTGAAGCTCTCACCATGCCGATCGCCCGCGAGGTCCTCGCCCATGCCGCCGGCCGGCCGCACCATGTCGCCGTCCGCTGTGGTGACGTCACCCGGACGTACGCGCAGCTCGCCCGGGACGCCGAGCGGGGAACAAATGGCACGGACGCCGGCCGGCTCGTCCCGCTGACCTCGACCGACCCGGTCGACGTCCTGAGCGGGGTGATCGCCGCGGACCTCGCCGGCGCGGTGCCGCTGATCTGCGACCCCGCCTGGCGCCCGGACCACCGGCGGGCGGTGCTCGGCGCGCTGCCGGCGACGGTGGACGGCGCGGCCGAGCACGACCTCGCCTGGGCCGGGTTCACCTCCGGGAGCGCCGGCCGGCCACGCGTGGTCGTCCGCCGCCGCGCCTCGTGGACCGGCAGCTACGCTGCGCTGTCCCGGCTCACCGGCACCACCCCCGACGACACTGTTCTGGTCCCGGGGCCGCTGGTGTCGTCGCTGTACGCGTTCGCGGCACTGCACACGCTCGCCGTCGGCGCCACCCTCGTGCTCACGCCCGGCTGGTCGCCGCGGCTGCTGCACGCCGCGCTGCCCGGCTCGGACGTCGTCCACCTCGTCCCGCATGCGCTGGAGACGGTGGCCCGGGCCGGCCGCGGCAGGTTGCGCACGGCAGTCGTCGGTGGCGCGGCCCTCCCGGAGACGCTGCGGGAGCGGGCCGCCGCGGCGGGGGTCGGGGCGGTCGCGTACTACGGCGCCGCCGAGCTGTCCTTCGTCGCCGTCGACGCCGACGGGTCGGGCCTGCGCCCGTTCCCCGAGGTGGAGATCGACGTACGGCGGCCGGGCGAGGTGTGGGTGCGCTCGCCGTGGATCGCGCACGGCTACCTGGGCGCGGCCGGGCCGCTGCGCCGCGACGCCGCCGGCTGGGCCACCGTCGGCGACCTCGCCGAGCCCGCCACCCCAGGCTCGCCACTGCGACTGCGCGGGCGCGGCGACGGCACCGTGCTCACCGGTGGCGCCACCGTGGTTCCCGAGGACGTCGAGTCCGTGCTGGCCGCGGTGCCGGGAGTGGCCGGCGTCGTCGTCGTGGGGCTGCCGCACGACGGGCTCGGCGCGGTGGTCGCCGCGGTCGTCGAGGGTGACGGGGTACGACGGCGTTCGCTCGAGGCCGCGGCCCGGGCCGGCCTGGCACCCGCGCAGCGGCCGCGCCGCTGGTTCGCCGTGGACGAGCTGCCGCGGACCGCCGGCGGGAAACCCGCCCGGGCGCTGATCGGAGCGGGCGTGGCGGCGGGCACGCTCGCGACCCGGCCGGTGCCATGAGCGCCCCGGTCGTCATCGCGGCCCGGCGCACCCCGATCGGGACCGCCGGCAAGGCACTGCGCGACGTCACGGTCGACCGGCTGGCCACGCCGGTCGTCGCCGCCGTCGTCGACGACGTGTGGCCGCTCGGCGCGGCGCGCGGGGTCGACGACGTCGTGCTCGGCAACTGCCTGGGCCCTGGCGGCAACATCGCCCGGGTGTCGGCCCTGGCCGCCGGGCTCGGCGAGGGTGTGCCGGGCGTGACGGTCGACCGGCAGTGCGGCAGCGGCCTGGCGGCGATCCTGCAGGCGGGACAGGCGATCCGGGCCGGTGACGCGCGGCTGATGCTGGCCGGCGGCGCCGAGAGCGCCTCCACCGCGCCGCAGCGGTCGCACCGGGTGCCGCCCGACGGTGGAGAGCCCGGGCCGTACGACCGCGCGCCGTTCACCCCGCCGGAGTTCGGCGACCCCGACATGGGCGCCGCCGCCGACGCGCTCGCCCGCGCCCGCGGCGTCACCCGCGAGCGGCAGGACGCCTACGCCGCCGCCAGCCACGCCAAGGCGCTGGCCGCCCGCGACGCAGGCCGGTACGACGCCGAGCTCGTGCCTCTGGGCGAGGTCACCTCCGACGACCGCCCGCGCCGGCTGGCGCCCGCGGTGCTGGCCCGGATGCCGGCCGCGTTCGTGCCCCGCGGCTCGGTCACCGCCGGCAACTCCTGCCCGAACAGCGACGGTGCCGCGGTGGTTGCGCTGGTCTCCGACGGGCTGCGCGGCGGCCGCCCGGGGCTGCGGCTGGTGGCCGGCGCCGTCGTCGGGTGCGATCCGCGGCTGCCCGGCTGGGGCCCGGTGCCGGCCGTTCGCCGCGTGCTGCGCGACGCCGGCGTGACCCTGCGCGACGTGTCGGCCATCGAGGTCGTCGAGGCGTTCGCCGGTCAGGTGCTCGCCGTGACCGACGCGCTGGGGCTCCAACCGCTGGACCGCGACGCCGCGCTGGTCTGCGCGGACGGCGGCGCACTGGCACTGGGCCACCCGTGGGGCGCGTCCGGCGCCGTCGTCGTCGTGCGGCTGTTCAGCCGGCTGGTCCGCGGCGGCGCGCCGGCCGGAACCCTCGGCCTGGCGACGGCGGCCATCGGCGGCGGGATGGGCGTGGCCGGGCTGTTCGAGGTGGTCCGGTGAGCGCGCTGCTGACCGGTGCCTACGTTCCCGGCACGTCGCCGCTGCACCGGGCGCCGGCCGGGCCGAAGCTGGCACTGCTGGCGACGGCGTGCACGGCACTGCTGCTGGCCCGGACCCCGCTGCTGGTGGCCGCGTGCGCGGTGGTCGTGGTCGCGCTGTACGCGGTGGGCCGGATCGGGCCCGCGGCCGCCTGGGCGCAGCTGCGGCCGCTGCGGTGGTTCGTCGTGGTGCTGATCGTGGTCCAGGTGCTCATCGCCGACGTGTCCACCGCGGTGGCGCTGACCGGGCGGCTGGTGCTCGCGGTCGCGCTGGCCGCTCTCGTGACGCTCACGACGCGCACGACCGACCTGATGGCGACGCTGGAACGGGCGCTGCGGCCGCTGCGCCGAGTCGGCGTCGACCCCGCTCGGGTGTCGCTGACCATGTCGCTGGCGCTGCGCAGCGTGCCGGTGGTGGCCGGCATCGCGGCCCGGCTGCGGGAGGCCCGCTGGGCGCGCGGCGGGCGGCGCAGCGCCCGGGCCTTCGCCGTGCCGCTCGTCGTCGGGGTGCTGCGGCACGCCGACGCGATGGGCGAGGCGCTGCGGGCACGCGGACTGGACGACTGATGCCCGGGTCGTCCTGGACCCCGATCGGCGACGCGACCGGAAGCTGACGTGATCAGTCGGCGTCGACCTGGACGATGCCGGGGCGGCCGGCCTCGACATAGACGCTGGCGCGCGTGCTCACCGGCGCATCCGGCTGGCGGACGTAGGGCATGACGCGGTAGTCGGTCCGCCACGACTCAGGCGTCAGCGTGCACAGGGCGTAGCCGCGCTGCACGTTGTGGAACTTCATGTGCGGGTTCTCCGCCAGCCACACCTGGCCCAGCGCGTCCTGATCGACGCCGTCGCCGCTGGCGCTGATGGACGTTGACAGGAACTCGGTGCCGACGGTGGCGGACTCGGGGTCGTCGAAGTCGAGCTTGAGGTCGGCCGCGACGCTGCGGTGGGCGTCGCCGGTGATGACGACGAGGTTCTCCACGCCGCGGTCGCGCACGCCGGTGAGCAGCCGCGACCGGGCCGCCGCGTAGCCGTCCCAGGTGTCCATGCCGAACGCCTGCACCGGGCCGGCGTCGTGGTCGGCCTGCATCATGAAGATCTGGTTCGCCATGACCTTCCAGGTGGCCGGCGACCCCTCCAGGCCGTCCAGCAGCCACGCCTCCTGCGCGTCGCCGAGCATGGTGCGCGCCGGGTCCAGGCGCTCCTCGCAGTCGATCTGGCGGCCGTCGCCGCAGGCCTGGTTGTCGCGGTGCTGGCGGGTGTCGACGACGTTGAAGTCGGCCAGCGTGCCGTAACGCAGCCGGCGGTAGAGCTGCATGTCCGGACCGGACGGCATCGAGGCACGGCGCAGCGGGGTGTTCTCGTAATACGCCTGCATCGCGGCGGTGCGGCGGGCCAGGAACTCCGGACCGCCGGCGTCGCCGCCGTCGAGGTCGTCGGCCCAGTTGTTGTCGATCTCGTGGTCGTCGAGCACCACGATCCACGGTGCGGCCGCGTGGCCGGCCTGCAGGTCGGGGTCGGTCTTGTACTGGCTGTAGCGCACCCGGTAGTCCTGCAGCGAGTGGCACTCGACGGCCGGCAGGTGGCCGCGGCCGATGGTGCCCTGCCCGGAGCCCTCGTAGATGTAGTCGCCGAGGTGGACGACGAGGTCGACGCCGTCGGCGGCCAGGTGGCGGTACGCGGTGAAGAATCCCTCGGAGTAGTTCTGGCAGCTGGCGAACGCGAAGGTGACATCGTTCGGCCGCGCGTCGACGGCCGGCGCGGTGCGGGTGCGCCCGACGGCGCTGAGCTCGCGGCCGGCGCGGAAGCGGTACCAGTACTCGCGGTCCGGCTCCAGGCCGGTGACCTCCGCATGGACCGAGTGGGCCAGCTCCGGTGTGGCCCGGACGGTGCCGGACCGCTCGACCTGCCCGAACGCGGGATCGCGGGCGAGCTGCCACTGCACCGGGACGGACTGCGCGGCCATTCCGCCGCTGCCGTCGACGGCCAGCGGCTCCGGTGCCAGGCGGGTCCAGAGCACGACGCCGTCGGGCAGCGGGTCGCCGGAGGCCACGCCGAGGGTGAACGGGTTCTGGCGGAAGACCGGGTTGGCGCGGACCGGTGCCGCCGAGAACCCGGTGAGCGCGGCGGCGAAGGTGACGGCGCCGCCGCCGGCGAGGGCGAGGAACCGACGACGGTCGAGAGTGAGCTGACGATCGGGCACGGACGCCTCCAAGGCACTGAGGGGGTGCCCGATCTCATCACAACTGTCCGGACTGTGGGCCACGTTCCGGATGAACTCCGGGCAGCGCCGCGGTGAAGACCGTCTCCATGAGCGGTCGCGGCCTACTCCAGCCACCACGGGCTGGAGTAGGCGACGCCCCAGTCGTTGCCCGGGTGGCCGTCCGGCCCCGGTGTCTCGTTCGGCTGTTCAGGGTCGGCCACGCGCAGCACCACCCAGTCGCCGTCGTCGGCGTCCAGCGGCACCGTGAACCGGGTGACCTGCCCGACCGTCACCGGGACCACGTCGGCGACCTCGGGGACCTCGGCGCCGGGCCGCAGCACCTGGACGTCGAGCCGCCGGCCGGCCCACTCCGGTCCACGGTCCAGGTCGACGGCGAACCGGACGTCGCCGCGGGAGCTGGTGAGGCCGCCGCCCATCGGTACCCCGTCGGCGGTCGCGTCCAGCCGCAGCCCGGAGACCCGGGTGGCGAAGAACCGCCGCTCGCTCATCGCCGTGAAGACTCCGCTCCGGGTGTTCTCGGTGACCCACATCCCGGTGCGGCCCTTGCCCTCCGGATGCCCCCAGTCGGTGCCGTGCTCGTCGGTGACGCCGCTCAGGCCCGGCCGCCAGCCCGCGTTCAGGCACGCGACCAGCGGCGACCTGACCCCGTCGGACCAGCCGCGGAACAGGTAGTCGTCGCGGCGGTTGAACATCTCCAGGCTCACCACCTGGTCGCGCGCGGCCCGTTCGAACCGGAATCCCTGGAACCGGCCGGGCTCGCGGCCCGGGTGGTTGAAACCCGCCAGCCCGTCGGCGCCGCCGTCGCCCAGGCCCAGGAAGCCGGACTCGCGGGTCAGCCAGTCGAAGAACTCGCTCATGACGGACGCCTGGAGCACGTCGGTGTACTCGCCGGTGAACCACACGTTCATGTGTCCCAGCAGCGGGTTGGACCATTCGAAGCCGCGGATCGCGGTGAACCGGCCGGGGTCGTCGGCGGCGTCGGCCAGCGCCCCGGTCAGCCGCCAACCGCGGCGGCTCAACCCGAGCACCCGGTTCGCGTCGGCCGGGAGCAGCGGGTCCAGGACGGTGAGGGCTCCGTCGGCGACGATCGCGTGGTCGGTGAGTGCCGCCACGTCCAGCCCGGCCGAGCGCAGCGACGCGAACGCCCGTTCCGGGTCGCCGGCACCGTCGGAGAGCGCGGTGTGGTTGTGCAGGTCGGCGTGGACCAGCCGCCGGTCCCGGGTGATCAGCGAGGCGCGGTCGGCACCGCGCGCCTGCCGCACGGTGGCGTCGCCGGCCGCGGTCGGGACCGCGTCCGCGCCGGGGGTGCCGGCGGCGACGCTGGCCAGGAGCAGTCCGCCCGCACCGGCGAGGAGATCGCGCCGCCTCAGCCCGGCCACGACGGCCGGGTCGCCGAGCTCGTGTGGGTCACGGCTCACGCGACGCTCCGGGCTACCCGGTCGGTAGGTCGGCGGCGCAGCGGAAGCCGATGTTGCCCGTCGAGCTGTCCGGGGTGTTGCTGGTGCGCGCGGCCACCCGGTAGCGGTTGCAGTACGACTCGTGGCACAGGTAGCTGCCGCCGCGGGTCACCCGGGCGGAGCCGTCGGGCGGGCCGGCCGGGTCGGTGCGGGTCTCGGGGCGGTCGTCGGCGTGCCACGTGGTGCTCCACCAGTCCGAGCACCACTCCCACACGTTGCCGGCCACCTCGTACAGCCCGTAGCCGTTCGGCGGGTACGACTTGACCGGCGCCGGGCCGACGTGGCCGTCCTCGGACGTGTTGACCGCCGGAAACCGGCCCTGCCAGATGTTGCAGCGCCAGCGGTTCTTCGGCACCAGGTCGTCGCCCCAGGCGAACTTCGCGCGCCGCAGCCCGCCGCGGGCGGCCATCTCCCACTCGGCCTCGGTGGGCAGTCGCTTGCCGGCCCAGGCGGCGTAGGCGCTCGCGTCGTTCCACGACACGTGGACGACGGGGTGCTGCGGCCGGGTGGTCACGTCCGAGCCGGGACCGTCGGGGGCCCGCCAGTACGCGCCCTCGACGGCGTTCCACCACGGCGCCTGCGGCACTGTCGCGTCCATGACGTGCCGGCGCTGCTCCGGGCCGATGAACAAGTGGAACACGAACGACCAGCCGAACCGTTCGGCCTCCGTGGTGTACCCGGTCGCCTTGACGAACGCGGCGAACTGCCGGTTGGTGACGGCGGTCGCGTCGATGAGGTACGGCGACAACGTGACCGCCCGGACCGGGCCCTCACCGTCGTCGGGGAAGGCGTCGGGGTCGTCACCGCCCATCGCGAACTCACCGCCGTCGATGCGGACCATGCCGCGGGCGACCTCGCGGGCGTCCCGGACCGGTGGTGTGAACGGCAGCTCGACGGCGCCCGACGGCGCGTGGCCTTCGGCCGGCCCGCGATCGGCGGACGGACCGCAACATCCCGACGTGTGCGACACCGCATCACCGTACCCATAAGGGCCGGCACGGCGAACGGCTAGCCTCCTGTCGTGCTGATCGTGGCCGTCGTCGCGTTCTCCGTCGCCTGGTGGCTCGGGCTCTACCTGATCGCCCGCGACGTGACGGACGCCGCCATGCGCCGGGCCGGGCTGGGGCTGCTCGCCTACGCGCTGGCGCTGGCGTTCGCGCCGTTCGACGGGTCCTTCGCCGACGCCGCCGGCTACGTGCTCGCGGGGCTGCCGGTGCTGATCTGGACCGGCGTGCTGCTCGCGCTGCTACCGCCGGATCATCGGTGGCGCTCCGCCGCCGAGCTCGGGTGGCGGTGGGTCGTCCTGCCGCTGGGGACGGCGGAGCTGGTGGCGGCCGCGGTCGTCGGCGGCAGCTGGGAGCCGCTGACGGCGGTGCTGGTGCTGGCGCCGCTGGTGGCCGCGCTGGTCGTGCTGCTGCGCGAGCACGGGCTCGGCGGCGACCTGCGGCGGGGCGCGGTCGTGCTGGTGAGCGTACTGTTCGCGCTGGGCGCCGCGGCCCTGCTGATGTCGCTGGACCTGCTGCCGACCGGGCTGGTGCTGGCCGGGGTCGGGCTCGACCTGGCCGTCCTCGGCGTCGTCGTCGCGGTGTCGAACGCCCTGGACGCCGGCGAGGCGGTGGCCGCGGACCTGCGCCGGTCGGCGGTCGGTGCCGGGATCGCGGTGGTCGTCTTCGGCGGGCAGGTCGGGCTGGTGGCCGTCGGCGCCGACGACGCCGACGCGCTGCGCCCGCTCGCCTTCGGCGTCGTCGGGGCGGCCATCGCGGTGGTCACGCTGGCCAGTCCGCTGCAGGCGCTCGTCGACCGCCTGGTCTTCACCGGCCGGCCCGAGCTGCGCGCCGAGCGGTCCGATCTGCGCGACGCCGCCGACGCGCTGCCGCGCCGCGACGAGCACCCGCGGATCGCCGACCTCGACGACGACGGGTTCACCCGGCTGGTCCGCGACGCCCTGCGCAACTACGGCGACCTCGGCAAGCTGGTGTCGAGCCCGCTCATCGGGCTGCCGGCAGTCGACAAGCGGCTGCAGCGCCGTGACCACGCCGACCACGCACTGGAGCGCGCGGTCGAGCTGAAAGCCATGCTGCTGGAGAGCATCGAGCGGCTGCGCCCGCGCGACCAGGAGTTCGGCACCAGCGAGGAGTGGCGCTACTACAATCAGCTGTTACGACTATGCCATAGTTCAGGGTATGGATGGCAAGAGGGCAGTGCTCTATCTGAGGCAGTCGCTCGACCGGACCGGTGACGGCGCCGCCGTCGATCGGCAGCGGGACGCGTGCACCAGCCTCGCGCAGGCTCGCGGGCTGACCGTCGTCGAGGAGTACGTCGACAACAGCGTCTCCGCGACGAACGGCGCGCGGCCGCGCTGGACGCAGCTCCTCGCCGACGCCGAGGCCGGCCGGTACGACGTCATCATGGCGTGGTCCCTGGACCGGCTCACCCGCGGCGTGGCCGACATGGAGCGCCTGGTGGTGCTGTGCGAGCGCGCCGGCATCGCGGTCGTGACCGTCCAGGGAGACCTTGACCTCGCCACCGACTCCGGGCGCCTCGTGGGCCGTATCCTGACCGCCGTGGCCCGTGGTGAGGTGGAGCGGAAGTCGAGCCGGCAGGTGCTCGCGAATGCGCAGCGTGCCCGGCAGGGACGCCCGCCGCAGGGGCCGCGCGCGTTCGGCTACAGCTCCGACGGCATGGAACTGGTACCCGTCGAGGCCGAGCTCGTCCGCTGCGCCTTCGAGAAGGTGGCCGCCGGCGGGTCGGTGCTGTCGATCGTCCGTGCCTGGGAGGGCCACACGACGACGTGGGGGCGCCCGTGGACACCTCGCGCCGTCCGGACGGTCCTGGCGAACCCGCGCTACGCCGCCTTGCGCTCATACCGCGGTGAGGTCGTGGGGGAGGGTGCGTGGCCGGCGATCGTGGACGAGGAGCTGTGGCGGCTCGTGCAGGGAATTCTCAGCGACCCTGAGCGGCGGGTGTCGCCCGGGACCGAGCGGACCTACCTTCTGACGGGTCTGGCGACGTGCGGCGTCTGCGGTGGCCTGATCCGGGCCGGCGGCCTCAACCACGGCAACCGGACCTACCGGTGCGCCTCCAAGAGCCACGTGGTGCGCGCGGCCGGCCCGGTCGACGACTTCGTGACTGCAGTGGTGTGCGAGCGACTGGGGCGCCCGGACGTCGCCGATCTGGTCGCGGCGAAGCGCCCGGACGTCGGTGCCCTGCATACCGAGGCTGCGACGCTGCGGCAGCGGCGTGACCAGCTGGCCGTGCTGTTCGCCGACGGCGAGCTGACGGCCTCACAGCTGCGAGTCGGCACTGAACGCCTCGACGGGCGCCTGGAGCAGCTGGACGGCCAGCTGGCAGCAGCGGCGCGGGAGAGCGCCCTGCTGGCGTTCGCGGGCGCCGAGCAGGCGCGGGCGGTGTGGGAGGGCCTGGACCTCCAGCAGCGGCGAGCCGTCATCGCCGAGCTGATGACGGTGAAGCTGTTGTCGCCGGGTAGAGGAATTCGGACATTCAGGCCCGAAAGCGTGCTCATCCAACCGCGAAGCTAGCTCGCCATAGGAATGGCCCTTCGGTGAATTCCGGGGGGCCATTCTTGTTGGATCAAGCGGCGACCAGGGCATTCTTTCAAATAGGGCCACGGAGGGACCAGGAGTCCCTATATCACCTGCATGATCCAGCTTGCCGAACGACTGTACGACAGCTAGAGTTAATGGTCGAGAGAGGTTATCGCCTTATCGAAAGGTGAGATCTCAATGGCAAGTCAGATCGAGCAGCGACGTAAGTCGCTCGGTGGCCAAATCGCACAGAATACGCGATGGGGGCACCACGAAAAGGCACAGGAAGCGCGACGGGAATTGCATTTCCTGAATGCCGAGGAATACATCAAGAATCTCGTCGATTCATTCCCTCCGCTGACTCCCGAGCAGCGTGACCGTCTCGCCGACCTGCTGCGAGGTGCATGATGGCGCGCGGCGGCTACCGAACGACGACCCCGGCGTACTCCAGCGCTCACCAACGAGTCGCAGCGGCCCGCGGTGACGCCGCCGAGCACCGCTGCGTCGACTGCGGCGCACGAGCGCTGGAGTGGTCGTACAGAGGCGACTCGCCCGACGAGCTGATCAACCCGCGAGGGTTGAGGTACTCGCCGTGGCCGGACGACTACGAGCCGCGCTGCATCCTGTGCCACCGCATCAACGACCGCGCCAAGGCGGTGGCGGCATGATTGTCAGGGCTCCGGGTCACACGGCGCACTTCACCATCCTGGACAACGCGCTGCTGCGCGACGAGCGCCTGTCGTTCCGTGCTCGCGGCCTGCTGGCCGCCATCCTCAGCCGACCGGCGGACTGGCGCACCAACTCCACCCAGCTGACCCGTGAGGGTCGCGAGGGGCGCGATGCGATCCGTGCAGCGCTGCGGGAGCTGGAGGACGCCGGCTACGTCGTGCGGCGCAAGCAGCGGGGCGAGCGAGGGCGATGGATCACGGTCACGTTCGTGTATGAGACGCCGCAGCACTCCGACCAGGGCGAATCCGGCATCCTTGCAGGTGGCGCCGAGGACTGGAAAACCGGCGTCGGAGAACCAGGCGTCGGAGAACCAGGCGCTATACGAAGGACCGAGACGAAGGACCGAGACGAAGAAGAGCGTTCCGCCTCGTCGTCGGCTCCTTCGTCGCCTCCTCCTCGTCGGGACCGCGACGAGTCGCGGCCCTGGCGATGGAGTGATCACGTCGAAGAACGCGACGACGGCTGGCACTGCATCGACGACAGCCACGACGACGTCACCGGCTGCATCGACGAATCGCTGGCGATGAGAGGCCACGAGCCGGTCGGCGATATCGAGCGCTCGGAGGTCGACGGCATGCTCGCCAACGGGGTCCACACTCCGCAGATCATCGTGAACAAGATCATCAGCGAGAGGAGAGCAGCAGCATGAGCGACGACGCACGAGAGACCGCACGAGCACAGCTGGAGCAGCACCTGGCCAACAGCGCCGACTCGCCCTGGTGGCGCGACATGCCGCCCGCCGTCGAACAGCTGCTCACCGACGCCACCGAACGAGTCGCCGAACAGCGGGACACCATCCGCGCACTCGGAGAACAGCTACTCGCCGAACGCGCACGAGCCTGCGCCTGCCGACGCTGCCGGCGCCACCGCCGCAAGATCAGCGAGGGCCAGCGCACACCACGCCCATCCGACGCCGGCCACATCAGCCAGGTACTCATCGCCACCGTCGGTGTGCTCGGCTCTACCGGGTACCTGTTCGCCTCCACCATCCCGACGTGAGCAAAGCGTGGGCCAAGGGCAGCACCCGTGCATGGCGCGTCGTCCGTGCACGGGTGCTCGCCCGCGACGGACGACGCTGCCGACTGCAGCTACCCGGATGCACCACCATCGCCACCGAGGTACACCACACACTCGGGCGCAGCGTCACAGGCGACGACCCAGCTCACCTCGTCGCCAGCTGCAAGCACTGCAACCTGCGAGTCGGCGATCCGACACGCCTCGCGAAGGACCCACCACCCAGACCAAGAACACAGTGGTGAGTAGTCACAGACCCAGCAGGTGACAGCAGGTCCCATTTTTCCCGCACCACCAGCCGCGGACATCCATGCCCCCTATGAATCTCTCTCTCTTGATCAGCTTGCGCGCGGCAGGATCAGGCGTGGGCGTTCGCGTGGCGCTGGGAGGGTGCGCGCGAGGTGCACGGCGGCGCTCAGCGCGTAGACGCCGTCGACGTGGCCGACTCCCTTGCGCGTGAATCGCCATCCGTCGCCGCTGTACAGCTTCGATGCGCCCTGCACCTGCGCAGTCAGCAACGGGTCATTCGAGTGCAGAACACGCCTGGCGGACACGAATTCGGCCAGGCCCTGGCAGATGGCGCCGACGTCGGCCGACTTGATCTCGGTGAGACCTCGCCGGCCCCGCAGGTCTGCGGCGAGAGCGGCGGCCGGCCCACCTGGCAGCCATCCGACGGCGCGCGGCTTGATGCGGTCCAGCAGCTCATCCAGCTCGTAGCGTGCGTCCTCGGTGCTGGACCACGCGGCGACCACCTCGGCGCGCACCCGGCCGTCGTCGAGGAGGGCGGCAGCCACGAGCGTGACGTGCTGCAGGTCCGGGCTCACGTCGAGGCCGAGGCACACGCGGTCGCGGACGCCGTCGAGGGTGCCGATGTCGCCGCTGTCGGTCCAGGCGGCAAGATCGATCGCTCCGTCCATCGCGGCGACGCGCTGACACAGCGTCTCGGTGCGGTAGACGGCCGGCGGGTCGACGAGCCGGGCAGCGTGGATGCTGTCGATGTCGATGATGTGCCCGAGGCCCGGGTTCGCCTGGCGGATGGCCTCCACGTCGTCGAGCTCGCAGCCGTCCGGTGCGGACCACTCGGCGAGGAACACCCTCGTCTCCGGGTCCTCGATCGCCGCCAGCGCGCCGTCACGGAGGCTGTTCAGCACCACGCTGTCGTCGTCGCCGGCATTGGAGAACGCCGCGGTGATCGCCTGCGGCCGGGCCGTCGTCGTCTTCGAGAGCGCACCCCAGGCGAGCCAGTCGCGGTGCTCGCGCAGCTCGTCGAGGTTCAGCAGGTCGACGGACAGGCCGCGGCCGGCTGACCTCGTCGCCGCCGTGATCTTGTAGCGGGCGCCGCTGGCCAGGCGCAGCTCCTGCTCGCCGTTCGCCATCCGCACGCGGGCAATGTCCATGCGCAGGTCGTCGTCGTCCTGGGCGAGGTCGACGGCGCCGGTCCACGCCTCCCGGGCGACGTCGAGCGACTGCGCGGCACCCAACGCCAACTTGGCGCGGCCGGTGAAGATCATCCACAACGTGAGCGCCTGCATGAGCCGGCTCTTGCCGTTCTGCCGGGCGATCAGCGTGATCAGCGTGCGGAACCGCAGCGTCCCGTCCGGCCGCAGCTCCAGCGCGTGCACCAGCCACCAGCGCTGCCACGGCAGCAGCGGGAACAGGTGCTTCTCGATCCACTCGGTGGCCTCGAAGCCCAGCGACGTCTCCGGTGTCAGCTCGCGCAGCGGCAGCGTGAACAGCCGCGGCTGCTCGCACCCCAGGACGGTCGACACACCATCATCGTCGCATCAAGAATCTCGACGTCAAGAATCTTGGCGTACCATCTGGTACGTGGGATGGCGGGATGCACTGCGACTGACGCGCCGAGCGGCCGGGGTTCAGGCCGTCGCACCGGCGCCGCGCCAGACGTTCTCCAGCATCACCATTCCGCCCGAGCTGCTGGAGGCGATGGCGCCTGCCGGCATCGCACCGCGCATCTCCCGCAGCGAGGCTCTGCAGGTGCCGGCCGTGCTGCGGGCGCGGAACCTGATCAGCACGCCGGGGTCGCTGCCGCACCGCGTGCACGGACCAGACCGCCGCGTCGTCCCCGACGCCACCTACCTGCTCGGCGGCCAGATCGACCCGGACGTGCCCAACAGCGTCACGCTGGCCGTGACCTACGCCGACCTGCTGTTCGAGTCGGTCTCGTTCTGGCGCGTCACCCAGCTCGGCTGGCACGGCTTCCCGACCCGCGCCCAACACGTCCCGCTCGACGCCGTCACCGTCCAGCCCGACGGGCCACTGCTGCCGTCGGACTACGACCCGGAGAACCCGCGCTGGCCGGAGCACGGCCGCGTCTACATCGACGGCGTCTACGTCCCCGACGACCAGGTGATCCGGTTCGACTCGCCGAACCCGCCGCTGCTGATCCACGGCGCCCGCGCCATCCGGTCCGCTCTCATGTTGGACAAGGCCGCCGCGCTGTTCGCCTTCGGCGTGCCGCCGCTCGGCTACTTCTCCGCGCCCGAGGGTGCGGACCTCCCGGACAAGGACGAGGTCCAGGAGATCATCGACGACTGGCAGACGTCCCGGCAGCGCAACGCCTGGGGCTACGTCGGCGGCCTGCAGCTGCACCAGCTCGGATACAACCCCGAGCAGCTGCAGATGGCCGACGCCCGCCAGCACGCCGTGCTGGAGATCGCCCGCGCCACCGGCATCGACCCCACCGACCTCGGCGTGTCCGTCACGACCCGGACGTACCAGAACAGCGAGCAGCGCCGCCAGGACTTGATCGACTTCACGCTGGCGCCGTACGTGTCCGCCGTCGAGGACCGGCTGTCGATGAACGACACGCTGCCGCGCGGCTACACCGCCCACGTCGACTGGGCCGCGTTCCTGCGCGGCGACACCCTCACGCGGATGCAGACCTACGAGGTCGGTCTGCGCGTCGGCGCCTTCACCGTCGAGGAGATCCGCGAGCTCGAAGACAAGCCGGCCCTCACGCCGGCCGAGCTCGCCCGCATCCGTCCCGCTGCCCAGCCGCAGACCCAGCCCCAGGAGGAGGCCGTGACCGAGACCGAAGCCGAGCGACCCGCCGAGCGTACGTTCAGCGCCGGCCCGGCCGTCCAGTTCGACACGCCCGAGGTTGCCGCCGCGTTCCGGGTCAACGCCGAGAAGCGCACCATCACCGGCCTCGCCGTGCCGTGGGGCGTCGCCGCGCGCTCCGGGGGATACGGCTGGCGGTTCGCCAAGGGCTCGCTGTCGTGGACGGACCCGGCTCGGGTGAAGCTGCTGCGTGACCACGACGCGCGCCAGGCCGTCGGCCGTGCCACCGCGCTGAAGGCCACCGACGCCGGCCTGGAGGCGACGTTCAGTGTCGCCCGCGGTGAGGAGGGCGACCGCGTGCTCTCGCTCGCTGAGGATGGCGTGCTGGATGGCCTGAGCGTCGGCGTCGACTTCACCGACGAGGACGGTTGGCAGGCCGACCCGACCGACCGCGCTGTGCGCCTGGTCCGCAACGCGGCCCTGCGGGAGATCACCATCACGGCGATGCCCGCCTTCGAAGACGCGCGAGTCACAACCGTGACCGCGGAACGAGAGGAACCCGACATGTCCGACACCAAGGTCAAGGAGACGGCCGAGGCGCCGGACCTGACCGCGTTCACCGCCGGCATCGCCGAGGCCGTGGAGAAGGCCGTCACGGCCGGCTTCGCCCGCATCGGCGTGGACCCCGAGGACCCGCAGAACATCCGCGAGGTCGTCCGCGCCGGCCGCCCGACGCCCGGCGTGCAGGTCGTCCGGGAGGCGCCCGTCTACCGGCTCGACGGCTCCGGCCCGTCGTTCGTCCGCGACGCCTGGAAGGCGAAGCAGGAGCACGGTCCTGCCGCCGACGACGCCGTGGCGCGGCTGCGCAAGTACTCCGAGCAGTCCGCCGACTTCGCCCAGCGGGCCGCCGAGCTCAAGTTCGTGGAGTCCACCACGAGCGACCCGCAGATCATCCCGCCCGGCTACCGGCCCGACCTGTACGTGGGCCAGCTGCCGCAGGGCCGCCCGCTCGTCGACACCGTGTCGCGCGGCACCCTCACCGACGCCACGCCGTTCACCGTGCCGCGGTTCGTGTCTGCCACCAACGCCACCAGCGACCACACGGAGGGCACCAACCCGACGCCGGGCAGCATCACGTTCGAGCCGGTGACGGTCACCCCGGGCGCCATCTCGGGCCTGATGGAGGTCACCCGCGAGCTGGTCGACTCGTCCAACCCGCAGATCGACGCGATCGCCCTGCAGGCCATGCGCGAGTCGTACAGCCAGCAGTGCGAGGCCAAGGTGTACGCCGAGCTGAATGGGCCGAACGGCCAGGGCGGCACCATCACCAACGGCTTCTCCGGAGCCGGTGCCCAGGTGTTCACCAGCGCCGGCGCTGGCCTGGAGCTGCTGACCACGGTGCGGCAGGCCCTCGCGGTCTACCCGTTCCGCCGGTTCGCCGCGCCCACCCTGGCCCACCTGAGCCAGGAGGCCACCTCGGAGTACGCGGGCGCTGTCGGTGCCGACGGTCGGCCGCTGCTGCCCAGCATCGGCGCCACCAACACCGCCGGCCTCGGCAACGCCGTCCAGCAGGGCTGGTCCGTCGACGGGCTGGCCAACGTGCCCACCTGGTCGATGCTCGGCAATGGCGCCGGCGACGCCGACGTCCTCGGCTACAACCGCTCGGACGTGTGGGCGTGGGAGTCGGCTCTGCTCACCTTCCGCTACGAGGAGCGCAACGGCCCCGCCCAGATCGACCTGGCGCTGTTCGGCTACTTCGCGACGCGGCTGCTGCGCCCGGTCGGCCTGTTCGCCGTCCGGCACACCGCGGGCTCCTGATGGCCGAGCGCAAGCCGAAGGCCAAGGCGAAGCCGAAGGCCGAGCCGGTCCGCGCCGGTGGGCACGTGCTCACCGAGCGCGGCTGGGAGATCGAGAAGAAGTAGGGAGGTGACTGGGCATGGCGTGGCCGCCGACGCTGGACGAGCTGAAGGACGATCTGAAGATCACCGACGACCGCGACGACGAGCGGCTCACCCGTGTCCTCGACGCCTCGGTGTTCTTCGTCGAGCGGGTGCGCGCGCGTGACTACAACTTCGGCGGCGGCTCGACCTCGACGAAGCCCGACCCGGCCGGTGACGCCAGCCTGATCCTGGGCACGATCAGGCTGGCCGGCCGGTGGCACGCGCGCAACCGGTCGCCCGACGGCCTGGTGATGATGGCCGAGGCCGGGTCAGGGCGCGTGCCGTCCGTCGACCCCGACATCGACCGTCTGCTGCGCATCGGCCGCCACGCGAGACCGGTGGTCGGATGAACGTCCGCGAGGCCGCCGAGGCCATCGAGGCGGCGTTGGCCGCCGTGCCGAACCTGCGGGTGACGCGAGACCCGGGCGCATCGCTGGACCCGCCGGCCGCCGTCATCATGCCGCCGCGGCTGACGTGGGAGACCGGCTGCACCGAGCCGACGGCAGCGACGTTCCTGGTCTACCTCACGCAGCGGTTCGACGACCGCAGCATCGAGAACCTGTGGGATCTCGTGCCGGTTGCGGCGGCCGCCATCGACGAGGGCACCGACTTCGCCGTGGTCACCATCGCGTTGCCCGGCACCTACCAGGTCGGCAACGCCGATCTGCCCGCGTACGAACTGACCGTCGAGGCGGACCTGTGAGGAAGGACCGGACATGGTGAACCACAAGAAGCTCAAGGAGATCACGCTCACGCTGGACGGCGTGGACTACCAGTGCCAGGTGTCGAACTGGCAGGTGGTCAACAACACCGAGGACGGCGAGCGGTTCTACACGTTCTGCCCGGACGGGGAGTTCCGCGAGGAGGCCGACCCCGACTACGCGCTGGAGCTCACCTACTTCGCCGACTGGACCGTGGGCGGCATCAGCGACGTCCTCACCACCCTCGACGGGCAGTGGGTGACGTTCCTGCTCGTCAACCACCCGGACGACCCGGACTGGGGCGTCCAGTGGACCGGCGAATGCAAGGTCAAGGCGCCCAGCGCCGGGGGTGCCGTGCGCACCACCGAGACCCAGACCGTCACCTTCCCGATCGAGGGGAAGCCGATCTACAGCAGGGACCTTCAGTCGTGATCGAGTTCACCGTCAAGCCGGACCACGGCGAGCCGTTCGACATCACCGCCGCCTCCCGCGACGTCTTCCTGTGGGAGAAGGCGTACCGCGGCGCCGCGTTCTCGAACCTGCGCGGCGGCGGCACCATGACCGAGCTGTACCAGCTGGCGCACACAGCGTGCCGCCGGCAGGGCATGTTCGCCGGCTCGCTCGACGAGTTCGCCGACACCCACGACCTGGCGTTCGAGGAAGACCAGGACGACGAGCCGGACCCTACCCAGCCGGATCACTCGCCCGACGAGTGATCGAGCTGGCGGTCGCCACCGGCATCGCGCCGTCGGTGTGGGTGGAGGAGGGGATGCCGGCGATCGTCACCGCGACCGAGCTGATCGAACAGGCGTTGAAGAAGGAGGGGGACTCTCGTGGCTAGGACGTCGCTGACGATGACCGTCCGGGTCGACGGCGTCCACGAGACCCTCGACGCCTTCCGGGACCTGCCCAAGGACGCCAACGACCAGCTGCGCGACCGCGCCCAGCGGCTGGCGCAGCTGCTCGCCGACCGCGCCACCCAGTCCGGCCGCGCCGAGGGGCGCCAGGCCCGTCTCGTCGCCACCACGGTGAAGGCGCGGCGCGACCGTGTACCCGTCGTCGAGGCCGGCGGGACGAAGCGCCTGGGCCGCAACCGGGCGCCCGCGTTCAAGCTGCTGTTCGGCTCGGAGTTCGGCTCGCGCCGGTACCGGCAGTTCCGGCCGCACCTGGGTCGCGGCTCGTACTGGTTCTTCAAGACCATCGAGTCCGAGGAGGCGCTGATCAGCCGCGAGTGGAACGCGGCCGCCGACGAGATCATCGACGAGTTCACGCGAGGTGGATGATGGCCGGCGAGCGTACCGTAAAGATCAAGTTCACCGGTGACGCGCGTGGCCTGGAGAACGCCACCGACGGAGCCAGTCGCGGCCTGGACCGCGTGTCGAGCGCGAGCCGCGATGCCGGCGCCAGCTTCGACCGCGCCGGCGAGGCCGCCGACTCCGTCGACACCCGAGCCATGGGGTTCCGCGACACCCTGACAGGTGTCCAGGACTCGATGAGTGGCGTATCGATGATCGCCAAGGGTGACCTGTTCAACGGCCTGTTCACCCTCGGTATGGGCGTCGGTGACCTCGCGTCCGGGTTCGCGAACTTCCTCATCCCCAGCGTGAAGGCCGCCGCTACCGGGTTCATCTCGAACGCCGTAGCGACCGTGAGGGCGACCACTGCTACCGTCGCGCACACCGTCACCACGAGGGCCGCCACCGCCGCGACGACCGCCTACACGGTCGTGCAGCGCGCGCTCAACGCTGTGCTGCGGGCCAACCCCATCGGCATCGTCATCACCGTCCTGGCGGCCCTGGTGGCCGCCGTGGTGCTCGCCTATCAGCGCTCGGAGACGTTCCGTCGCATCGTCCAGGCAGCGTTCGGCGCCGTGCTGGCCGCTGGCCGCGCCGTCGGCAACGGCGTCGCCACGGCGATGCGGACCGTTCGTGATGCGGTCGGTGGCGCGGCCAGCTGGGTAGGCGGCCGGGTTGACGCCATCGTCGGGTTCTTCACCGGGATGCCCGGGCGCATCTCGCGGGCCGTGTCCGGGGCGTTCAACGGGCTGGGCAACGCCTTCCGCAGCGCGATCAACGGGATCATCCGAGGCTGGAACCGGCTGTCGTTCACCATTGGCGGCGGCTCGTACGACCCGCTCGGGCAGTTCGGGCCAACCATCACCGTGCCCCGGTTCACCTTCAACACGCCCAACATCCCCACGCTGCACTCCGGCGGCGTGTTCATGCCCCGCGACGGCCGCTCCGAGGGGCTGGCGCTGTTGCGCCGCGGCGAGCGGGTCCTGACGCCCGGCCAGGGCGGCGGCGAGATCACCGTGAACGTGATGCTCTCCAAGGAGGCCATCGCCGGCATCGCCCAGGTCGAGATCAAGAAGAACGGCAGGGCGATCAAGCGGGCGATCACCTCCGGCGCACCGAGGGTGGCGACCGCATGAGCAGCCTCACCCTGACTTACCTCGACGACCTGTCCCGGGTTCGGATCGAGGCCACCGACCTGCCGGCTGGGATCGCAATAGTGGAGCGGTCGACCGACCAGATCCGGTGGACCACGGTCCGCGGCGGCACGGCCGTGCCGGTCGTCAACGGCGCGTTCAAGCTGGACGACTACGAGTTCGCCGACTCGGTCGAGAACTTCTACCGGGTGCGGCCACCGGCCGATGCCCCGACCGCGGACCTGCGCTCCATCGCCGTCGACACAGCCACCGACGACGGGTTCGACAACCAGTCTGTGACACCCCCGGCCGGAGTCCAGCCGGGGGACGTGATCGTCGCCCTCCAGATGCAGCAGGGCGGAAGCGCCGCCGACATGACGCTCCCAAGCGACTTCGGCGGTGGTGACACCTGGCACCCGTTGATTTCCGGCGGCTTCTGCAAGCTCTGGTGGAAGGTGCAGGGCGACACGTTGCCCCCGTTCTACATCTTCCGCAAGTCCACCGACGGCGCATGCGTCGTTGCCGTGGCCGCGATCAGCGGCGGCCGCGAAGACCTGGCGCCGGTAGCCGCCTCAGCCTTCTCCGGCCTCCTCCCGACGCTCAACCCGGTCGAGACGCCGTCGGTGGACCCCACCGGCCCGCATGACTTCGAGCTCCGCATGCCGACCGGGCAGGTGCAGGCACCGACTCCGGCCACCGGAAACAGCGACTTCCTGGACCAGGCCGGGTACACGAAGTCGGCCGACGCAGCGACGCCCATCGTCACGAGCGGGAGCACCGACGGGTACATGCTCGGCGCGGTCTACACGCGGCACCTCGCCTCAGCTGGCCAGAGTGGCCAGCAGGCATTCGCGTTCGACCTCGAAGCCGGCGACACCGACGGCCTGTTCAACGCTCGCGGCTTCACCGTCGCGGTCGGCTCGGTCACGGACGTAGTGCTCACCGCCTCGATCACGGTGGCCCTGGACGGCCTGTGGTTGAAGTCGCTCACCCGGCCGTTCCTGAACCGCAAGGTGGCGCTGACCGACTTCTCCGAGGTCGAGCGTGCCTCCCGTAACGGCGTGTTCCCCGTCGTCGGCCGCAGCTACCCGGTCGCCGTGACCGACCTGCGGATGTCGCGGCAGCAGACCATCACGATCATGACCGACAACCTCGGTGACGCCCGCGACTTTGACGTGATCCTGTCCTCCGGCGACCCGATGTTCCTGCATGCGCCAGCCACCTGCGGCGTGGACACCATGTACGTGGTGATCGGCGACACCACCGAGGGCCGGCGGTCCACCCGGGGGATGCGGCGCTACTTCGACCTGCCGCTTACCGAGGTCGCCGCGCCCGACCCGTCCATCGTCGGGTCCACCGTCACCTGGCAGGGCGTCCTCAACGCCTACGCCACCTGGCGCGACGTCATCGCCGCCAACGCCACGTGGGCGCAGCTCATGGACCGCATCGGCGACCCGACGGACGTGATCGTCCCATGAGGCCGGTTAGCCAGCAGTTCCTCGACGCGGTGCGCGACTCGCACAAGATGCGCGCCGAGGTGATCGCCGTGCCCGGCCACCAGACCGGCGTCAACCCCACCGGCACACAGATCAAGATCCTGGGCGGCAACGTCGTGTCCGACGGCACCGCCGACGTCCGCGCCAGCCTCGACCTGACCACCGAGCCGGCACTGTGGCCCAACGACCACACCGACGTGCTCGCGCCGTACGGGCAGGAGCTGTTCGTCCGGCGCGGCATCGAGTTCGGCGACCGTCACGTGGAATGGGTGAGCCTCGGCTACTTCCGTGTCGAGTCGCCGGCCCAGGATGCAGCACCGCTCGGTGAGGTCGAGGTGACCGCCAAGGACCGGATGGCCGCGATCGTGGACGGGCGCCTGGTCGCGCCCGTGCAGTTCGCGCTCGGCACCACCCTGCAGGAGGCGTTCGAGCAGCTGATCCTCGACGTGTACCCGTCGGCGGTCATCGACGCCGACTTCGACATGACCTCGGTGGTGTTCAACCGCAACATGGTCGCCGAGGAGGACCGGTACGCCTTCCTGCGCGACCTGGCCGACGCGATGGCCAAGGACTTCTACGTCGACTACCGGGGGATCTTCGTCGTCAAGGACCGGCCCGACCCCGCGGAGCCGGTGTTCGAGGTCAACGCCGGCCGCAACGGCGTCCTGGTGGAGATGTCCCGGGAGCTCACCCGCGAGGGCGTCTACAACGGCGTCGTAGCCACCGGTGAAGGCGCGGACCAGACAGTCCCCGTCCGGGCGCTGGCCGTCGACGACGACCCGGCGTCGCCCACGTACTGGCATGGTGTGAACCAGTACGGTCTGACCTTCGGGAAGGTGCCGCGGTTCTACTCCTCGCAGTTCCTCACCACCACCCAGCAGGCGCAGGCCGCCGCCGCCAAGATGCTGCGCGACAACCTCGGGCTGCCGTTCTCGCTCGACCTCGCCGCGGTGCCCAACCCGGCCCTGGAGCCCTTCGACCCGGTCCGCGTGCTCACGCGGGACCACGACTACATCCACACGCTGCAGACGGTCACCATCCCGCTCACTGCCGGTGAGCCGCTGACGGCGACCACGAAGGACCAGACCAGCATCGAGATCGGGCTGTCATGAGCACCCAGGACGATCTGACCACCGCGCTCACGCGGCTGGTGTCTGCCGGCGAGGGTGACATCGGGTTCCGGTCCGGCATCGTGACCCAGTGGGAGACCGACACCGGGCACAACGCCATCGTCATCGCCGGCACCTCGATCACGGGCGTGCCGTTCCTGATGCGCACCGAGGCCCTGGCCATTCAGGTCGGCGACGTCGTGGGCGTCCTGCGTGTGAAGTCGCAGTACTTCGTGCTGGGGCGCATCTCCACCGACCCTGGCGAGATCGTGGTGCGCGACGGCGCCGGCCGCGCCACCGTCCGCATCCGCCGCACCTCGGCCGGCGGCGGCGAGATCGTCACCTACCACCCCAACGGCGTCCCGCACATGATCGCAGGACAGCTGATCATCGAGGACACCGGCGAGATCGTCGGCCAGGGGTTGGTGGTCCAGCAGGACGACCGGCGAGACCTGTTCGGCATCGCGCCGCCAGAGCCGAACGCACCGCCGATCGTGCGCATCTCCGACCACGAGGGCGTCCGGGCTCTGGCCACCGACGCCGGGCCGGCCGGCATGCTCGACCGCCCCTACATGGACGTCCCGGTGTACCCGGTGTCCTCGCTCGGCAACAGTTCGGTCGACTCCACTGCATACACGACCGTCTGGCTCGGGCGCCTCTATGTGACGCACCCAGCACTGCATGTGGCCATGCGCTGCTGGTGCGCTCCGGAAGCCACGGGGGGCGCCGTTCGGGTGTTGGTCGGCGGCCACCAGCTCGGCAGCACGGAGGCGTTCTCCGGCACCACGGCCCAGATCGTCGACCTCGGTCCTCGCCTCCTCCCGGACCCCGTCATGACGCCGTACGGGTTCTGGACGCTGGAGCTGCAGCTGCGCAGGACCGGCGGCTCCGGCTTGGTCATCGGCATGCCGTATTCAGTCACCAAGAGAGGAACGCCATGAACACGCCCATCTACGGCTGGCCGGTCCCCACCCTCGACGACGAGCCGGACGGCCCGGACCAGATCGACGCCGGCTTCCGCGCCATCGAGGAGACGGTAGACGGGATCGACACCCGGTCGAGCGGAAACGTCGCCCTGCTGGGTCAGTTCATGTCGTCGCAGATCCCGGCGGCGCCTCCGGCATCGACCGACGAGACCGCATACCCGATCGGGCTATCGGTCAGCAACGTGTCCGGGGACAACACGTGGCCGGAGAACTTCGGTTTCGTGGTCACCTTCCGGCATCCGACTTCCGCCCGGACGGTGCAGCAGTTCTTCAAGGTCGGATCGCAGGAAACGGCGCAGCAGTGGGTGCGGCACTGGCGTGCGGCCGCGGACGTCTGGTCGGACTGGGCAGAGACGACGAGCCCGCCGGACGCAGCGGCCGGCATCGCCACCGTGTCGTTCACCTCGCAAACCACGCATACGCAGAACGTGAGCTTCGGCCGGACGTTCGATGCGCCGCCCGCAGTGACCACCGAGATCGTCAGCGGATCGGGGGCGACGGCCCAGCATCACAGCCGGGCGATCAGCGTCACCACCACCGGCTTCACGCTGTTCATCTTCAACTCCACGGGCAGCACGACGAGCTGGTCGAATATCCCGGTCTCGTGGCAGGCGATGGCGGTCTCCTGACGGAGACACGCCCAGTACATATCAGGAGGTCACGCGCAATGGCACCCGCTCGAACCGCTGACGGCCAGCTCGTCGGCCGCGCCGTCCCGTACGCCGACGGCGACCCAGCCACCGCACTGCAGGGCGAGGAGGTCGACGGCTTCCCGCGGACCGCTGACGGCGACCTGGTGGGGCGCGTGGCGCTCTACGCGGTCGTTGACGGCGTCGCCACGCCCATCACGACCCTGGGCGGCAACGCCAGCGACCAGGTGACCGCTGACCCGCCGCTGGTCGTCACCCCGAACGGCGATGACGTCGTTCTGTCGCTCACCACGGACGCGGCCAATGGTGTGCCGGTGCTCGACGGCTCCGGACTCATCAAGCTGGCTCAGATGCCGATCAGTGGCCTGAACTACCACGGCAACTGGGATGCCAGCACGAACACGCCGACGCTCGCCGACGGGACCGGGGCGGCCGGCGACATGTACCGGGTGCACGTCGCCGGCTCACAGGATCTCGGCTCCGGGTCGATCACCTTCGACGTGGGCGACCTGGTCGTCTACGAGGGCGCGGTCTGGCAGAAGTTCGAGGCGGCGACCGGCGTCATCTCGGTCAACGGCCACACCGGCGCGGTCACGCTCGTGAAGGCCGACGTCGGGCTCGGCAACGTCGATAACACCAGCGACGCCGACAAGCCCATCTCCACGGCCACCAAGGCGTACGTCGACTCTGCCGTGGCCGGCGTTGGTGGTGGACACCTCACCGTCACCACCCAAACCGGCGAAACCGTCAACCTGGCAGCCGACTCGCCCACAGTTCAGCTGATCGACACTACGGGCAACGTCAACGACACAGCAGTCAACCTGCCCACCGACGCGCCAGCCGGCAAGGTCTTCACGATCAAGCAGGTCGCCGGCACGCTCGGCATCACCATCGACGGCTCCGGGGCCAACATCGACGGCACACCGACCATCGGCATCGAAAGCCCTCTGGGGCTCCGCACCGTTGTCTACGACGGAACCAACTGGTGGGTCATCAGCGGCATGGGCGCCTGAGCTACCCGTACATCTCCGCAAGCTGGCGCCGGTCCGACTCGGTCAGGCCGTCGTGGTCGCTGTAGTCGAGCGGGTCCATGACCGACTCGCCCTCGAAGGTGTGGTCGAGGCCGGCGGCGTGGCCGAGCTCGTGCACGAGGACCATCCGCCAGCCGCGCGCGTCGAGCCGGAACGCCTCGGCGACGTTCAGCGAGATCAACGCGGCGCCGTCGCGGGACGGGTTCGGCCCGTTGTACCAGCCGGACCAGCTCTCGTCGTCGCGGATCACCAGGGCGACGAGCACAGCGTTCGGCTGCCCGCTGCAGTCGTCCTCCACGACCATCCGCACGAGACCCTCGAACTCGGCGGCCGCCTGGGCGACGGGGAAGCCGCTGGTGTGGTCCTCGATGCACAGCACCGGGTCGGTGCCCTCCAGCCGGTCGCCGGTGCTGTAGGGCGCCGGCTGCGGCTCGGGGGGAGCCACGACGCCGCGGTCGGCGAGCAGGACCACGAGGATCAGCGAGAGCAGGACCGCGATGCCCAGCAGGGCGTAGAACTTCGGGTCGCGGATCATCGTGTCGACACCGCGAAGATCACGAACGCGATCGGGTAGGTGATGTGAGGGAGCCACACCAGCAGTCGGTCGAGGCTCTGGAGCTTACGCTGGCGCAGGGGTGCGTTGGTCGTGGACATCGGCCCTCCTGAACGTATGGACTGACCCCACCTTCTGGAACGCCCTGTACTTCCCGTACGTGGCCGGCATCCGTCCGTACCGCCGCCAGCCCGACCTCAGCGGCCTGGACGACACCTCGCGCCGGGCGTTCGACTGGCTGCGCCGCTACGTGCCGGAGCGGACCCTCTACAACTGGCAGAACGCGGCGGCCCGGGTGGTGGCGCTGGACCTGCGCTCGCGCGACGACTGACTCCCCGCTGACTCCCCGCGCGGGCGAACTGGCAGTGATTGGCAGTGCCAGGTCTGCAGGTGGCAGTGGTCTGCCGGCGACGGTGGGCGGTGTCCGACACGCATTCGCACCTCACTCAAGGAGCTGGTCCTCATGACCACGAACACCGTCGCCCGCACCGCCTCCGTCGCCCGGGTCCGGGAGACCCCGCTGCTGCGCTGGGTCCTCGAGCTCGATGGCGTCGGCACCGGGCTGAACGGCCTGGCCTACCTCGTCGCGGCCGGGTGGATCGGCGACCGGCTCGGCCTGCCGACCGCGCTGCTGTACCCGGCCGGCGCGTTCCTCGTCCTGGCCGGCGCCGTCCTGGTGGCGCTGTCGACACGGCGCGTCGTCCCGGTCGCCTGGCTGTGGGGCGTCGTCGCGATCAACGCCGTCTGGGTGGTCGACAGCGTCGTCGTCGCCGCGGCCGGCTGGTTCGACCTGACCACCGCCGGCACCGTGTGGGTCCTTGCCCAGGCCGCGCTGGTCGCGGGGTTCGCCGTCGTCGAGACGGTGGCGATCCGCCGGGTTGCCGGCTGACCGGGGGCACGCCGTCCGTCCCGGCCGTGAAGGCACCGTCCTGGCCACGAGCCCCGCCCGGACCTCCCGGCCCTGACGCGCATGAGCCCGCGTCGGGGCCGGTCGCGGTTACCCTCGGAACCGTGGTCGGTCAGCAGGTGCCCGCGACGCACGACGAGCAGATGACGCAGCCGTCGCGGCGGCGAATCACGGCCGAGGTCTGGATCGTCCTGGGCCTGTCGCTCGGGCAGTCGGCGGTGTACGCCGTCGTCAGCCTGATCGCCAAGCTGACCCGTGAGGGCAGCCTGCGCGACCAGACGGCCACCCTCAACGCGCCGCAGAGCACCCGCGAGTACCTCGACCTGACGTACCAGCTGCTGTCCATCGGGTTCGCGCTGGTGCCGGTGGTGCTGGCGCTCTACCTGCTGTCGGCGCCGGGCCGCTCAGCGGCCCGGGCCATCGGGTTCGACCTCGGACAGCCGCGCCGCGACCTCCTGGTCGGCGCCGGGCTGGCAGTCGTCGTCGGCCTTCCCGGCATCGGCGTCTACGTGCTGGGCCGCGAGCTCGGCGTCAGCGCGACCGTGGTGCCCAGCGCACTGGACGCGTACTGGTGGACCGTCCCGGTCCTGATCCTGTCGGCCCTGCAGAACGCGGTGGTCGAGGAGGTCATCGTCGTCGGGTACCTCATGACTCGCCTGAAGCAGCTCGGCTGGGAGCTGCCGGCCGTCATCGCCATGAGCGCCGCGGTGCGCGGCTCCTACCACCTGTACCAGGGTTTCGGGATGGCGATCGGCAATGCGCTCATGGGCGTGCTCTTCGCGTGGTGGTACCACCGGACGGGCCGGGTGATGCCGCTGGTCATCGCGCACTCCCTGCTCGACATCGTCTCCTTCGTCGGCTACGACCTCTTCGCCGACGAGCTCGGCCTGCCGTGATCAGACGGGCCGTCAAGCCCGTTCGCCCCGCGCTCACCAACGGCGAGGGGACGCGAAGAAGCAGGGGTCGGTGGCAAGTGCAGGGCTGAGTGGCGCCGGAACGGGCAGGCTGGCCACCGCGTCCAAGGTGCATGACGCCGCCACGGGCACGGTGGGTGGCCGCGACAGGGCTGGTGGCCCTGCTCGCGGCGGGTTGCGGTGCGGACGCGTTCGATCCGGGGACGGACAGCGATTCGACGGAGTCGGGCTGGGAGCGGGTCGCCGACGCGCCGCTCAGCCCGCGCGAGGCGCCGCTGACGGTCACCGTCGGCGACTCGATCCTGGTCATCGGCGGCAGCGACGGTCCGCCGTGCCCGCCGAACGCGGGCTGCGCCGGCCCGCCGGAGCTGCTGCGCGACGGTGCGGCCTACGATCCCGTCGCCGACGCGTGGGCACCGATCTCGGACGCGCCGGCCCCGGTGGGCGCCGGGCCGGACACCGCCGCCGTCGTCGGCGACACCGTGTACCTGCTATCGACGCAATACCCGGCGGACGGGGCGTTGCTGCGGTCGTTCCTGGCCTACGACGCCGCCGCGGACAGTTGGGCGACCCTGACACCGCCGGGCGCCGACGACTGGTGGAGCCTCACGACAGTGGCCGGGCAGATTGTCGCCTACCTCAGCTCGCACGAGACCGGGGGGAGCGGCGCGGCCCGCGACCCGATCCCGCCCGACCTCGTCTACGACGCCGTCACCGACACGTGGTCCGAGCTCCCGCCCGACCCGCTCGCGCCGTCGTTCGACCGCCGGCTGGTCGGCACCGACGACGGCGCCGTGCTGCTGACCAGCGACCTGGTCCCGGACCCCGGCGTCGACCCGCCGGTGGTCCGCGCCGCCACCCTCGACCCGGCGTCGGGCACGTGGTCGCGGCTGCCCGACGGCGACGTCCTCACCGGCATCGGCTTCCGTCGCGTCGGAAACGTCCTGGTGAGTGCGGTCGAGGGCGGCGCCGACGGCGGCGAGACCAACAACTGGGGCCGCCGGATCCCGTACGCCGGCCTCCTCGACCCCGTCGCCGGCACCTGGTCCGAGCTGCCCGAGCGGGCCGAGCGCGATTCGCTGGACGGGTTCATGGTCCCTGGCGACGTCAGCGGCGAGCGGACCGTCGTCTCCGGCGCGTGGGTGCTCGACGTGCCCACGCTGACCTGGAGCAGGGTGCCCGACCCGCCGGAGGACGGCCACGTCCAGGGGCAGGCCGTCGCACTCGCCGACACCGCCGACGGCACGACGGTGTTCTTGTGGGGCGGCTCGCGCTGGCCCGACGGCGAGCTGGTGGCCGAGGGCTGGGTCTGGCGGCTGCCACCACCAGGATGACCCGGGACACTCCGCCCCGGATGGTGGGACACTCGACCCGTGACCAGCGCTCCGACGATGATGTCGACGGCGGATGAGAACTCTCTCATCCGCGGCTCATCGTCGTCTCCCGCGGCGGGCCGACGATGCTGTCCATGAAGTCGGCGGCAACCCTCACCGTGGCCGCGCTGGTCGTCGTCATCGCCGGCGCGATCGGCGTCGGCGCACTCGTCGCCGCGCCGTCCGTCGGTGACGACTTCGGCGACCCGGTCGATGTCGGCACGCCCGGCTCGTCCACCTCGGACCCGGGGACGATCCCGTCCGAGACGCCGAGCCGGACCCCGTCGCCGACCCGCACACCCACCCCG
>NZ_SMKZ01000063.1 GCF_004349065.1 Jiangella asiatica | reverse complement strand
CGAGCACAACCTCCAGCCCCTCGCCCGCCGCTTCCACCTCGACAAAACCCTGCACGGCTGGCGCCTGGACAGCCCCGAACCAGGCGTGCTCGTCTGGACCAGCCCAGCCGGCCGCACCTACCGCGTCAACCCAGAACCCATCGGACCCACGGCCGACCCGATGGCGCCGAAGCCCGCACCAGCCGACGATCCCGACCCGCCGCCGTTCTGAGCGGGATCACGAGCAGTGTGCGCCGGTGAGGCCCGGCACTTGTCGACAGGGATCGCCTGTGCACGATCTCGCGTGCGTGCCCTATCCCGTCGCCTTATCCGGCAGTAGTCTGCGAGACGACCTTGGGGGGACGCCATGGCGATCTTGCGCATACTCCGTGGACCGGCGCGCCGTCTCAGTGAGTCGTCACGTCAACGAAAGCTCGAGACCTTGCGTTCCTGGATTCCGCCGGACTCGACTGTGCTACTGGTGGGCGCGAGCGATGCGGCCGGCGTGGGTACAGAATCATTTGTCGAACGTGGTCTGGCACGGCATGCACGGGTCGTCGCACTCATATACGAGCCGGCCGCAGAGCTGATCTTCGGGATGCCCACCATCCGCGGTGATGGTCGGCACCTGCCGTTCCACGATGCATCGTTCGACTACGTGGTGTCGAACGCGGTCATCGAGCACCTAGGGGGCTACGATGGCGCTCGACGCTTGCTGATGGAGAGTCAGCGGGTTGCGCGGCGTGGTTGGGCTCATACGACACCGAACCGTCGATTCCCCATCGAGCTCCACACTGGTGTTCCGATTCTGCACTGGCTACCCGAGAAAGCGCGTGTGCGGGCCTTCGCGGCACTTGGGCGGCAGTTCCCATTGTCACGATTCTGCCTTTTCACAGCCGCAAGTCTGCGCCGGCTCGGCGGGCCGGCGTTGATTGTGCGACGGGCAAGCGGTTTGATTCCAGCCATGACGCTCTTTGTCGCATCGCCCTCGTTCGATCAGCGGCCGAAAGCCGCCGCCGCACGCGCTCGCGCTTCATAGTCGGCGATCCAGCGAGCTGCTGTGGCCGCGCGAGCGAGGGCAGTGACAGAACCAGAGAATCGGCCGCTGCGAAGATCGCCGGCAGCTTGGTCGAGAGCGTCTTGGGAGAACACGGGGTGCGGCGTCACTGTCGACTCGACAAGGGTGGCCATGCGTTCGCTGAAAACCGATCGTGTCGTGCTCCAGAGTTGGATCGGGAAGACCGCCGTTCGTTCGTCCCACCACCTGGCCGGACTTTGGAGAGGCGTGTGCCGCCCGATGGTGTGAGTTCCGACTTGAACGGCTCTACGAAGAGCCCTTCGGCCGCCTGACAGAGGGTGTCGAGTCGTCAGACGAGCCAGTTGTTGCCGATATGAACTCTCGCCAGACCAGTAAACGTGATTGAGATGGCGTGGGCTGTTCCCGTCGTCGCTTCGGGGAAAGTCGGCTGTCGCCGTGAAGAGGTCACGATGGACCTGGAGGTGGAGACGTCCATTGAGTCGTTGTTCAGCGCTCAGCCTGGAGGCGAACTCGATGAAGCGCGAATCCAGGAACGGACTCTCAAGACGCAGTCCCGAGCGGCGGGCGGCGTTGACGAGCATGTTGCCCCACCGCACCTGGCGGTTGGCGATCCGCCAGAAGACCGTCATGTCAGTCCGTTGGGCGAGATCCCATTCCTCTAGCGACTCGTCAATGCCGGCGCGTACTTCAGCCTCCAAATCACCCCTCGATTCAAGTGAGAGGTAGGGCCTAACAGCCAATGCTGCATCGTGGTAGCGATGCCAGACCTTTGCAGCGATTGATCGGTGGTCGGTAAGCCCCAGTGATTTCTCATCGCCCCAGAGTTGACCGCCGCCGGCGCCGTTGACGAGAACGTCGGCGAACGAACGCAGGGTCTCAGCGAACCACGATTCGTACATCTCGGCCGGGCTGTGTGCGCCATCGAGGCGGTCGGCGATAACGTCGGGCCGAGGCATGAGGTGGTCGTCGGTGACCGGCAGGCGGATGAACGGCATGCCAAGGTGATCAGCAATGTCGCCCGCGATGCGTGTGTCCACGTTGTTACTGGTGCCGTACGAGAACACGCGTGGCTGGCGGCCGAGCAGCGCAGCGCCAGCTACGATCGCTCGACTATCCAAGCCGCCGCTCAGCCCGACCGCCATGCGTTGGGACCGATTGCGTGCGAAGAGATCCTCGAGTACTTCCGCCCAGACCTGCCGGCAAGCGGTGATCGCCTCGTGATCGCTCATAGACGCGTCACCCGGTACGAAGACGGGCGCCGCCGATCGGCCGGCGGCCCGGTCGGGCTGCCATTCGATAACTTCGCCTGGCCTAAGTAGGCGCGCTCCCCGAAGCGTCGTTCGCTCCTTTAGCGGATGGAGCATTGTCAGGTACTCGAAGAGCGCTCGTTCGTCCACCAAGCCCGGCAGGCCGAGGCTCACCAGGCTGGCCAGGTGCGTGGAGAGGATTAGCTGACCGTCGCGCTCCGACCAGTACGCGGGCACGGTAGCCATGCCATCGGTTGAGACGACGACATTGCCGTCCTGTGCAAGGCGCACGGCGACGTGTCCGCTCTCAGCGGCGGTACCGCGTGCCTTGGTGGGATCTTGGGTGGCAGCCTCGAGTCCAGTCGCTGTGATGGCGAGCGCGACGCGCACGGTGTCACCGTCGCGCTCGACCGATGCCAGCGTCCCGCCGGCGATTTCCGTCTCGACCAGAGCCAGCGTCGCATACGACGTCTCGACGACGTCGTGCTTGACTGCGCCGGGGAGGCTGATGGCCGCCTGCGCTACTAGGCCAGCGCGACGGTTTTTCGATGCCGTGTCATCGCCTCCCGCGATGAGCAGCACCTCGCGGGACATCTCATTGCTCCGGCTGCGCAGGACGCGGCCGGCAGGCCGCGATGAATGACCACCGCGGGGCCGGCCGGCCGAGTCGTTCACTCTCGTGTGTTCTCACTCGATCAGTTTTCCAGTGTCAGCCCACACGTTGCCCTCCCAAACGAAACCGGGCCCGCCATTGCTGTCTCGACCCGAGACAGGGCCGTACCGTCCGCATGTGTCGAAGTACTTTTGGCCGAAGTGGTTGTCGATGTAGCGGACGTCTTCGGCCACCGGGTGCTCCTTCGCGTCGAGCGAACCAGCGTAGGTGCAGTAGGAACCGGTGGTGTTGAGCAGGTTGTGCTCGACAAGGACGTTCCGGACCTGGGCGAAGTCGCCGTACATCACAAACGCGCCGGAACAGCCCGGTCCTTCGCAGTCGATGGTGTTGCCGGTTATCACGTGGTCGGCGCCGCCGTTCAGTCCCAGGGCGGACCGGTGCGTGCCGGAATCTGGGTTGTAGAAGTTGCCGCGCAAAAAGTTGCCTTCGATGTGTGATCCGTCGGTGATCCGGACCGCGGAGCCGACGTCGTAGATGCGCGATTCCTGCAACGTGAACGGGCAAGCCCCGTATAGCGCAATGGCGTCGTCAGCGAGCTCGGACTTGTCGCCGACGATCTCGATGTGCTGGATGACGACGTTTTGCGGGCACTCGCCATTGGACTTCTCGGCGATGTGAAGGGCGTACTGGCCGCCTCCGCTACCTGTATGCGTGATGCGTACGTCCCGTACAGTGGCGTCGTCATGGATGATCTTGATAGGGCCGTCGACGTCGAGGCCTTCGATGACCTGGCCGGTCTCCGAGGTCGTGATGCCCTCGCTCGGGCTAAGGTCCGAGGTTCGCGGGCCGGTGGTCTCCATCGTGGGGAATGGGCCCTGCTCCTCGGGAGCGGTCGGCTGCTCGGTCGCCGGCTCAGCAGTCGCGGTCGGTTCGGGCTCCCGGCTGGGCTCCTGGGTCGGTTCCGTGGTAGGCGTCGGTGTGGCCGTCGGCGTGGGGGATGGCTTCGGACGCTGAACCTTGTGCCAGCCGTACTTGTGGGGAGTGTCCTTCTTCGGCTTGGGGCCAGGGGTGCCCAGCTCCCGGGCGACGGAGAGTGTGTCGTCGGCGATCGCTTGCGGCTCGGATTGGCCGCCTGACTGCAGCCCGTTCGACGCCAACGCGCCGCCACCGACGAGGGCGGAGGCGACGAGCGTGCTGAGGACGATGGTGCGGCGGCGCGACGCCTTGCGTCGCGCGGGGGAGCCACCGTACTTCGGCATTGAATCAGTCCCTGCTGATAGACGTCGGACCGGGCTGTGACACCCGTGACCGTTTTGTGACGCGGCCCAATGAAACACGACCTCCGATCTGTTGCAAGCCTGTGACCTGCAGCAAAGGCCGCAGAATGGTCCGTACCACCGGGTCGAGAGCTGTGACTACGGCGACCGAGACCATTGTGGCTAACAACCCGCCGAGCACCATGGCGACCAGTGGCGACGTAGCTAGCGACGAGGTGATGGCGGCGGCGACTCCGGCGGCGGCGAGCCCGGCCAGGACGGCCGGCAGGACGCTACTCAAGATCTTCACAATTCGGATGCCGAACGTCCGCGCGGCGGTCACGAGAAGTGTGACGCCGCCCACTGCGGAGGCCGCGACGATGGCCCAGCACAGCACCACGAGACGATCAACACCGGCGATGTCGAGCGCTGCGGCTCCCAGAAGTGCGGCCGCCGTGAGGCCGCTCCACACCCAGAGGATCACTGCGAGCGTCCCCGGCCTGCCCCGGGCTTGGAGCGCGGGACCGAGCAGAAGCGTCAGCGCCGAGAGGCCTTGGCTCACCGCGAGGATGCGGATAGCGTCGGTGGTCCCGGCCCACTCCGGACCGAGCAGATCCTCCACGACCGGCGCGAGCCCGGCGACGATGCCCAGGACCGGGAGCGCCAGCGCGACGGTGAGCCGCTGCATCCGCAGCAGCCGTGCGTTGAAGGCAGGCTGGTCGTCCTGGAGCGAGGCGAGTCCGGGCAGCGAGACCGCCTGCATCGACCGAGCTGTGACGTCGACGACCATGGTCGCCAGGCGCTGTCCCATCCGGTAGAGGCCGACGAGCACTGGACCGAAGAGCGCGCCGGCCAGAATGACATCGAGCCGGCCGCCCAGGAACAGGCCCAGGCTGGAAACAGAAGAGCGGACAGAGTAGCTCCAGAGGTTCCGCGCCGCTGTGGAACTGAACCGTGGCCGCGGTCGCCAGGGCGACACCCGCCAGAGCACGAGCACAGTCGTCAGCGTGGTGACGAGTTGCTGCGTGACCAGCGCCCAGACGCCCCAGCCGAGCACGGCGGCGACGATGCCGGCTGCGCCACCGGCAAAGACGGACGACCAACTGCGGAGTGCGAGCTTCCGGAACTCGAGCTCACGACGCAGCATCGCTTCCTGCACGACCACCGACGAGCTCAGCGGGATGCTCAACGCCAGTACTTGGATCACCGGTGTCAGCTCGGGAAGGTCATTGACGCCGGCCCACCACGGTGCGGCGGCCACACCGAGGACCGTGCCGATCGTTCCGGCGCCGAGGACCAGCCAGAACGCGGTGTCTGCGTGCAACGACGGCAGCGTCTTGCGGGAGATGATGGCCGGCATCAGCCCTTGCTGCTGGATCATCTCGATGAAATTCGTGAACACGAGCGCCATCGCGATCACACCGAACGCCCGTGGCCCGAGCATGGCAGCAAGCGTCAGCGACAGCCCGGTGGTGATGGCCATCTTGCCGATCGTCAGCGAGTACGACCACACCGCGGCCGACCGCAGGCTGGACCTCGGCTTCGCGCGGCGTCGCGCATCGTAACGACGGCGCGTCACCGCCGTGCGCCGCCCGGGAGCGGCGTGCCGGCCCGGCGCGGACCGTCGCACGATCGTCTCCGTGGTCATCCGGACATCACGTCCGTCCAGACATGTCGATCACGGCGACCCCGTGAGTGAATTGATCTCGACGTTCCCGAAGGTTGCATCGAGTTGGTGGGCGATCAGAACGATGGAGCCGTTGGCGACGCTGTCGGCGTCGTCGATCGTCGCTGTCCAGGCCGTCGGCTCGGCGGTGCCGTGGCGCCACCACTTCATCGAATACCTGGCACCTTGGGGCAGGCTCTGCACTCGCACCTTCATCACGTACGTGGCGCCGAAGGCGATCCCGCTGCCCTCGCGGACGCCGCGCTGCACCGGTGAGTTGCCGTTGCCGCGCAGCTCCCAGCGGGCGCCCTCTGCGAAGAAGCGATACCAGCTGTAGGCGCCGGCCGGGAACCAATCCCATGCCGGTTGTGAGCTGTCGACGGCAGTGTGGCCCTGCCAGCGCACCCCGATACCGATCATTGGTGCACCGGACAAATGCGAGTAGGCGTCCGGCCCGAAGCCGTGCACGGTCATCGGCACGGTGACCTCGTAGTCGGTCCAGCGCTCGTCACCGACGGCGACCAGCCGATCATAGCCGGTGCTGCCCGTGCGCAAGGTTCCGTTCCCGAGGGCCCACAAGCCGTCCACGACCTGCGCCTGGGACTGCAGCGGTACGCCTGACGACCACGTGACAGTGCGTGGCAGCGTCAGTACGCCCGGGCTCGCGACTGTGACTGTGATCGTCGCGGTGCTTTGGTGTCCGCCCTGGTAGGCGGCGGTGATCCGGACGGTGTTCTGGCCAGTGGCCAGCGCACTGCGCGCGATGTCGATGTTGAAGTCGCCTTCGTTTTGCAATCGGCGATTGTCCGGCCCGACGCTCAACGCCGTCGCGGGTCCGCCGTTGAGCCGATACGAGAAGCCGGTGAGGTTATCGGAGTTCGCCACGTTCCCCACGATGTTGACCCACCGCTGCGTATGGGCAAGAGAGCCGAATGACTGCTCGGTCCCGTACCAGAGGTCGATCTCGTCGCCGGTGCCAGTGGGCGCTGCGGTGGTGAACGTGCCAGTGACAGGCGTGGCGGCGTTACCGGCGAGATCGGTGCCCCCGATTCGGTAGCTGTATGTCGTCGCCGGTTCGAGCCCATCGAGCGTGACGGTGTGGTTGAGCGGGGTGCCGCCGTGGGACGCCGTGCTCCCGTAGGACGTGGTGGTCCCGTAGTCGACCGCTCCCGTTGCCGCCTCGTTCGTCTGCCATTGCACGCTGGCGCTCGTTGCGGTGGCCGTGACGGTGGCCGCGCTGATGACTGGCGAAGTGTTGTCCGGCGGGAGCTCGTGACCATCTTCCGGGTCCACCGGATGGGTCGGGTCGAAGATGTAGTCGACGAGAGCTGTGTGGGCCGTCGCGGCTGAACCGCCGGCGTTGCCCGCGTGCGGCCCAGCCCGGGTCAGCTCGATGGCCTGGGTGAACGTTGCGGCCGTCGTCCAGCTCTGCCCGTCCGCTGACCACCGCAGTGTCCAGGAGTTGCCGGTTCGCGTGACCCACAGGTGGATCGACCCCAGCTCGGGCAACGCCTGATTGGTGCGGGTCTTGGCGGAGCCGTTCACGGTGCTGGAGGCGAACAAACGCAAACCATTGCCGTCGTGGAACACATCGAAGCGGGTGAACGTCGTCGGATTCTGCTCGAACAGCAGGCCCTGCGTCTGGTTCCGGGCCGTCGGCATGGAATCGAACTTGGCCTCGACAGCGATGTCGTCGTCGGGAACGGCTTGGACGACACGCAGGGAATCTGCCCTACGCCATGGATTGTGGTCCGAACCGCTTGGCACGCCGAGCTCGAGCCGGGCGTCGGCGGTGCCGGCGCCGGTGAGCGAGACCGAGCCGTCGGCGGCCGGGTCGACGACGGTCCAGCGTTGCGGGTCCAGCGTGCCGGTGGCGAAGTCGTCCGACGTGACGCCACCCGGCGTTGGCGTCGGGTCGGGCGGCTCGGGCGTTGGCGTCGGGTCGGGCGGCTCGGGCGTCGGGGTTGGGGTAGGCGTTGGGGGCGGCTCCGGCTCCGAGCCACCGCCGTCCTCGGGGACGATCGGGCTGGCGGGGTCGAACACGTAGTCGACCACCGCCGTGAATGCCGGCGACGACGATCCGCCGGCGTTCCCCGCGTACGGGCCGACTCGGCTCAGGTCGATCGCCTGCGTAAAGGTTGCCGCCGTGGTCCAGCTCTCGCCGTCGCCGGACCAACTCAGGGTCCAGGTGTCGCCGGCCCTGGCCACTCGCAAATGGATCGAGCTCAGCGCGGGCAAGCTCTGGTTGCTGCGGCTTTTCGGGGCGCCGTTGACGGTGCTGGAGGCGAACAGGCGCAGACCGTTGCCGTCGTGGAAGACGTCGAAGCGGGTGAACGTGGTCGCATCCTGCTCGAACAGCAGGCCTTGGTCCTGTGTGCCCGCGCTGGGCAGCGTGTCGAACTTGGCCTCGACCGCGAGGTCGGCGTTTGTCACGGACTGCATGACCCGCGGCACGTCGGCACTGCGCCAGGGGTTGTGCTCCGCACCCGCGGGCACGCCGATGTTCAGTCTCGCGTTCGAGGTACCGGCACCGGTCATCGAGACCTCGCCGTCGCCCTTGGCGTCCACGACGCTCCAGCGGGTGCCGTCCAGCGTGCCGGCGGAGAAGTCGTCGGAGACGACGCCCGTGGTGTCGGCGCCGGCGAGCTGCGGTACCAGGAGGGCGGCAGTCAGGACGCCTGCCGCAGCCAGGCCCACTGCCCGGACTGCTCGGCCGTGGACGTTCATGGCGCCTCCGTCGCTGCCGGCGTCCGTGTACGGTCCAGCAGCGCATGCTTGAGATGACTCGCCCTGATGTGGGTCTTGCGATAGCCCCAGACCGACAAGAACGCGGCGGTGGAGCCGATGCGGTCGTGCCAGGGCAGCGGAGCGGAGAGCAGCGCCGACGTCACCCGCCGTGGGAGGCGGACCTTCGGCGGCCGGCCGCCGGCGGGACGGCGGGTGTCGAACCAGTGCGCCGCCGTCGCGAGGTCCTTGCCACTCTGGCGACTCGAACCGGCGTGGATCCGGCGGCGGAAAAGTCGCTCGGGCACCTCACGGAACCGCCCGATCGCGGCAAGCTCGGCCAACAGCACCACATCGGACGACACGTAAGGCCGGATCATCCCGGTGGATCGCAGCACGTCCGTCCGAACCACCCCGAACACCGCATTGCACAAACTCCAGTTGCGCGCGAAGCCGGCGACCCGGCGGAACGCATGCGGCGACCGCAGGTCGAGGCCGTCGCGATACGGCCCGATTTCGGCGCCGTCATCGTCGATGAGCAGGGTTCGCGGGTAGGCGAGGACGGTGCGCGGTCCAGCGGCGTCGAGGGTCTCGACACACCTGCTGAGCAGCGTGGGCGAGCAGACGTCGTCGTACGCGACCCACTTGAACAGCGGCGCCCGTGCCAGCTCAACCGTGCGATTGTAGTTGTAGGCCGCGCCCAGGTTCTCGGTGCTGCGGTACAGCCGGATCCGTGGATCGCGGGCGGCGTAGTCCTGGCACAGCGACCAGGTGCAGTCGGTAGACGCGTTGTCGGAGACCACGATCTCGAAGTCGCCGAAATCTTGCGCCAGCAGACCGTCGAAAGCCTGGGCGAGATACCGCTCGGCGTTGTACAGCGGCATTCCGAGGGTGACCCGCGGCCTTGTGCGCAGCGCACCCCGGACTACCCGGTCGGCGCTCGCGGTCTCAGCACTCATGTTCGCCACCTGCTCAGACCGCGACGACTTCGGCGGGGACTCCGAGCTGGCCGAGCTGCCCGGAGATCTCATGCCGATAGGCCGGGTTGGTGACGAGGACGGTCCTGATGCGTTCGCCAGGCAATGCCTCGGGCGCGACCACCTGGTGGCCGCTGCCGGGTAGGTAGCGCTGCCACTTGCGGGGGTTCAGGTCGACGACGGTGAGGGTGCCGGCGGGGTCGACTGCGTTGAGGAAGCTCACACCCTTCGAACCGGCGCCCCACACGGCGGTGCGAGCTGGATCCCGGGCGACGTCGTCGCGCCAGCGCCGCACCAGCTCGCGGTGTCGGGTGCTGAAGTCAGCCAGCAGCTGCAAGTGGGACGCGGCGTCGTCGGAGACGGCGGCATCCGGTGCGGCCGCACCGGCCCGGGCCTCAACCCAGAGGAACTGGTCGGAGAAGGACCGGCCGGCGGCCACGACCTCGAACCCGCAGCGACGCAGGAGGACCGCCAGCGAGCCGGCGGAGAAGTACGACACGTGCGGGTAGATGAAGTCCCACATGCCGGTCGGGCCGAAGTCGAACTCGGCGGCGGGCACCTCGAGGTAGTGGATCGCGGTCGCCGGCGCTGCCGCGCTGAGCGAGCGAAGGATGGCGGCCGGGTCCTCCAGGTGCTCCAGCACGTGGCGGCAGACCAGCAGGTCGTAGGTTTCGACGTCCTGCCCGGGGCGGTAGTAGTCGCTGACCAGCCGCACGTTCGGGATCTGGCGGTCGGGCATCGTGCTGGGGTCGTACCCGACGCCGGTGCCGCCGGTGCGGCGGGTGATCGACTCGAGAAAGTCGCCCTTGCCGGAACCGATCTCGACGACGACGCCACCCCGCAGGTCGTAGGTGCCGACCAGCCGGGCCGCGAGGTCCTCGGCGTAGGTCTGGAACGTCGGGGAGAAGTGCAGCGAGTTGTCGTACTCGGCGTCGTAGTCGATCAGCCCGGGGTCGAAGGCGACGTTCATCGCGTGGCCGCAGTCCTGGCAGGCGGCGATGTCCAGCCGGCCGAGCGCGGCGGCGCGGGCGGCGTCGCGGTCGTCGAACATCACGCCGTTGAGCACCGGCGTGACGCCGAGGTCGGCGACCGGCTCGAGTCGGTCGCCGTCGCAGGCCAGGCAGCGGCTGATGGTCACAGGGCCTCCAGGGCGGTGGAAATCCGCATGGTCTCCAGGTCGCGGGCGATCTCGTCGGTGTACGTGGGGTTCATGACGATGACGAGCTCCGGCGCGATGTCGGTGAGCTCGACCGGGCCGACCACGCGGTGACCGGTGCCAGCGAGATACCGGTTCTGCTTGTGCGGGTTGATGTCGACGGCGGCCGCGATGTGCCGTGCGTCCTCGCCGAGGGTGGCGAGGAACGCGACCGCCTTGGAGCTGGCACCCCACAACACGACGCGGCCGTCTTCCGCGGCGATCTTGCGCACCCGCTCGCGCCAGTGTTCGCGGGTCCGTTCCGCCTGGGCTGCGAACCCGACAGCCGCCGCGAGCACGGCGTCCCGGTCGCCGGCCCCCGTGGCGAGCCCGGCCACGGGCCAGGTGCCGGGCACTGGGCGCGCTTCGATGACGAGGTATTGGTCGTCATACGTGCGGCGCATGTCGATCGGATCGAACCCGGAGCGCCGGAACAGTCCGTCCAGTGAGCCGGGGGAGAAGTAGGAGCAGTGCTCGTAGTAGACGTCCCAGAACGCGCCCTCGCGCAGCGCCCTCACCACGTCCGGCAGCTCGAACAGCACGACCGTGTCGGTGCGCGGGCCGATAGCTGACCGGACCGACCGTAGCCATGCGCCTACCGGCGCGATGTGCTCCAGTGTGTGCCGGCACACGACGGCGTCGGCGTCGATCGTCTCGAAGTCGTCCGGGAAGAGACCGGTCACCCAGCTGCTGCGGTGCACCACGGCGGGGTCGATCCGGTCCAGCCGCACCGCTGGGTCGACCCCGATGCCGTAGCCGACCCCGGCACGGATCAGCCCGGTGAGGAACTCGCCTTTGCCGCAGCCGAGTTCAACGACGGTCTTGCCGACCAGGTCGTAACGCCTCACCCAGGCGGCGATGAGCTCCGCGGCGTACTCGCGGAACCGGGGCGAGCAGGCCTGCGACTCCTCGTAGTCCTCGGAGTACCTGGTCAGAGCCGGGTCGAAGGCGGTGTTGGTGATGAAACCGCATACGGTGCAGGCGGCGATCCGCAGCTCGCCGGTCGGGAAGTCCCGCGCGGACGCCTCGTCGCCGAGCATGAGACAGCTGTTCGCCGGGACGCGGCCAACGGCGTAGAACTCCGTCAGCGCGGCCCCGAAGCAGGCCGGGCAGGTGCGGGTGGTCATCGCAGCGCCTCGTACAGACCGACATAGCGGCGGGCCTGGTCCGCCCAGGCCAGCTCCGTCTCGATGCGCTGCCGGCCGGCAGCGCCCATCCGCGCCCGCCGATGCGGGTCGTCGAGCAGGGCGGCGATGGTCTTGGCCATGACGACCGGGTCGCCGTCGGGCACGTAGTCCGCGGCCGGGCCGGCGCAGCGCATCGTCTCGCGCAGATCGGTCGCGACGACAGGAACCTCGTGCGCCATGTACTCCAGGGTCTTGTTCATGGTCGAGCGGTGGTTGAACTCGCACGGCGGGTCCGGGGTGACGCCGACATCCGCGGTCGACAGCCACCGGCCCAACTCGGCCTGGTCCACCCGCCCGGTGAAGTGCACCCACGGGTCCAGGCGCAGCCGCGCGCTCTGGGCGCGCAGGTCGTCGAGGCTGTCGCCGTAGCCGAGCAGCGCGAACCGGCAGTCATCGCGCCCGAGCGCCCGCACGTAGTGCTCGGCCGCCTCCAGCAGCCGGTCGACGCCGTCCTGCGGTCCCATGATCCCGACGTAGACGACGAGGTGTTCCCGGTCGCCGCGCAGCTCGGGGCGCGCCTTGCCCCGCTTCATGTGCGCGGGGTCCGGAGTGCTCATCACGACGGTGGTCCGCTCGGCCGGCACGCGCCCGCGGGTGATGGCGATCTCCTGGTAGGACGGGTTGGGGCTGATGACGCGGTCGGCCACGGCGTACGTCGCGCGCTCCAGGAGCAGCAGCGCACGGTGCAGGACTCCGCGGCGCCCGAACCGGGCCTCGTACACCTCCGGGCACAGGTCGTGCTGGTCGTACACGAACTTCTTGCCGCGCAGCTTCCACAGCAGGCCCAGCAGCCAATAGGTGTCCGGCGGGTTGCACGCCTGTAGTACGTCGAAGCCCTCGGCGCGGGCGGTGCGCACGGACAACCGGGCCGTGTGCAGCCAGCACGCCACGAACTCCACGAGGTAGCTGACGAGCCCCCTCGTGGCCGGCGGCGGCTGGTACGACCGGACGACGACGCCGTCGAGCTCGTGGCGGTCCGGCTCGTCCGGGCGCTCCTTCGGGCAGATGACGGTCACGCCGTAGCCGGCATCGAGCAGCGCCCGGCATTCGGTCCGCACCCGGCGGTCGATGCGCACCGGGATGTTCTGCACGACGATCAGTACCCGACGTGTGGTGCCCGCTCGCGAGCGGGCGCCGAAGACCCCCATGTTGTGTGCCCCCCCAGGCCTGTCAGGTCAGTGTGTTGCGCTCAGGCCGTCGCCTCCGGCGTGGCATCGGCGTCGTCGGTGCGCCTGCGGGTGGCTGCGACGGCGGCCGCGCCGCCGGCGGCGAGCAGTCCGCCGAGTGCGACCGTCCGCGCGACGTCGCCCGGGCCGGTGTCGGGGAGCTGACCACCGCCGACTGTCGTGTCGTCGTCACCCGGTGCGCCGTGCGACGGTGTCGGCCTCGGCGTCGGGTGGTCGGCGGGCGGGGTCGGCTGCTCGCCGGACGGCGGCCGGGACGGTTCGTCCGTCGGTGGCGACGTCGGCTTGTCGGTCGGCAGCTCAGGTGGCTCCGGCGGCTTGGTCGGCGGTTTCGGTGGCTCGCTCGGCTGGCCACTGGGTGACGCGGCGTTGGCCGGCGTCAACGAGATGGCGGTGACGGTGGGAACCGTCCAGGCGGCAGTTCCGACGGCGACCCCTCGCCTGAGCATCTGCCGGCGACTCAGCCCCCCGGCGACTTCCTTTTGCGGCATCTTCGGCCCCATCAGTCAATACGCACGCCCCCCGTGCGTGTTGAGCATCATAACGGCATATGGCGCGATTTGTCGTGCGGAGGCGGCGGACCGGATAGATTGCGGCTACGCTCTGCCGCATGAGCTCGTCCCCCGCCTTCGCACCGGCAGCCGCGATTCGCGAGCTGGACGTCGACGGCGAGGTCACGCTGTACCACGAACCGACGCGGACCGCGCTGGTGCTCAACCAGACCGCGAGCGACGTTTGGCGGCTGCTGGACGGGCAGCGCACCGTTGCCGAGATCGTCGAGCTCCTTGCGCGTGCCTACGACACCGACGCCGACACCGTCCGCTCCGGCGTCCACACCGCGCTGGAGCAGCTGGCCGCCCATCGCGTCCTCGATGGTCACGCCCGCCCATGAGCATGGCCCGGGTGCTCGACGTTCTGGGCGTCCAGGTGGAGGTGCCGGCCGACGGAGACGGATCGCCCGAAGCCGTGTACGGTGCGGCCGCGCTGATCGCGATCGAGCGCTCGACCCGCCTGCTCCTGCACGCCGGTGCGGTCGCCCTCGACGGACGGGCGGTGCTCTTCCCGGGCGCGTCGGGGACGGGCAAGAGCACCACGGTGGCCGCCTGCGTGCGTCGAGGTCTGGGATACCTCAGCGACGAGATGGTGGCGCTCGACCTGCGGACCGGTGCGGTCGAGGGCTGGGCGCGGCCGGTGATGCTGACGCCGTGGGCGATCCGGACGATGGGCCTTCCCGGCTCGCGTCCGGACGAGGGCGACGGCAAGGCGGCCGTGCCGTGCGATGCGCTCGGCGGCGCCGTCGTCGCTGGCGCGGTGCCGGTGGCGCACGTCGTGGGGCTGCGCCGCGGCGGTGCGGAGACGACACTGACGCCGATGCCGGCCGGCGAGGTGCTGGCTCAGCTGCTGGCGGCGTCGTTCAACCACTACCGGCACGGAGCCGCCGCATGGGAGGCCGCCGCCGTCGTCGCCGGGCAGGCACGGGGCTGGTGGCTCGACGTCGCCGACGTGCACGCCGCTGCCGAAGCCGTCGCCGGGCTGCCATACTCGCCGGCGTGACCAGCATCGTCATTCCCGCCCACAACGAGGAGCGGGTCCTCGGCCGGCTGCTGTCGGCGCTGCTCGCCGACGCGGCGCCGACGGAGCTGGACGTCGTCGTCGTCGCCAACGGCTGCACCGACACGACCGCCGAGGTGGCCGCCGGGTTCGGCCAGGTGCGGGTGGTCGAGACGCCGGTGCCGTCCAAGAGCGGCGCGCTGGGGCTCGGCGATGCCGCCGCCAGGGGCTATCCGAGACTGTACGTCGACGCGGACGTGGTGCTGCGCACGGCCGACGTGCGAGCGCTGTGCCGAGCTCTGTCGACGCTGGGGGTGCTGGCCGCCGGCCCGGTGCGACGCCTCCCGATGGACGGCGTGCGGTGGCCGGTGCGCTGGTACTACGACGTGTGGCAGCGACTGCCGGCTGTGCGCGACGAGCTGTTCGGTCGAGGCGCCATCGCGCTGTCCGAGGACGGGCACGCCAGGTTGGGCGACTGGGGCGACGTGATGTCCGACGACCTCGCCGTAGCGATGTCGTTCGGCCCGGACCAGCGCGTGATCGCCCAGGACGCGATCGTCGAGATCCGGCCGCCGCGGACCTACGCCGACCTGCTGCGCCGCCGCGTCCGCGCGATGACCGGGAACAGCCAGCTGGTCACCGGACCGCGCCCGGCGGGGGTGCGGCCGCCACCCCGCACCGGCGGCCGCGAGCTGTTCCGGCTCGCCGCCGCCGATCCGCGGCTGGCGCCAAAGGTCGCGCTGTTCCTCGCCACCGCCGTGGTGGCGCGGCTGCGGGCCCGTCGCGCGAATCCCGACACCTGGCTGCGCGATGAGAGCAGCCGCACGCCCTAGGTCACGTTCGGTATCAGCCGCCGTACGAGATCGTCGAGCTCGTCGATGACCTCCCGCCAGGCCCCGGCGCGCTGGCCGTAGGGGTCGGCGAGATCGTCCTCGGGGCTCTCGCCCTCCACGTGGGCCAGCGTCCGGCCCTCGCCGACGTGCTCGAGCCAGTCGGTGAGCCGCTGATGCCGGCCGCGGACCGCGGCCTTCTCGACACGGCGGACGAAGTCCTTGAGCGTGAACGTCTTGACCCACGCACCGGGGTGCCGGCCGACGACCTCGCGAACGTGCTCGCGCTCCATGCCGAGCACGAGATCGGCGGCGGTGATCGCCGCGGGCGTCACCGGAAGGCTGCGGTGCCCGGCCAGTTCCAGGCCGCGCTCGCGCATCAGCGTGATCCCGACGGGCGGGACCGAACCGTGCGCTCCTACCAGGGCGGCGGACCGGCCGGTCAGCGGCACGCCCTCGCGCCGGGCGTAGGTGTCGAGCATCGCGGCCGCGACTGGCGAGCGGCACCGTCCGGCCGTGCACACGAACAGAACGTCGATGCTGGCCCCCACGCGCGTGCCCGATCCGACGACGACACTCGGATCCTACGGCCGCCGGCGAACGGATGGTGGTTCGGGGGGAACCCGACACTGTCGGCCCGACCACACGAAAGCCCCGCTGACGTGTGTCAGCGGGGCTTTCGTTGGACCAGACCTGCCACCGATTGCTCAGTGCTGCGGAGGGCCATGCAAAGGCCTTGGGCTACCCACGCTGATTGCGCGTGCCGGACCAAGAGCTGGGCACGGGAGCATCGGTGACCTGTGAATCAGTCCTTCTTGACGTCGCCGCACGAGAAGTCGGACAGCACCAGCCGGCCGGCCAGGTCGGTGCTGGCCGAGACCAGCGCGCCCTCGGACTCGACCAAGAAATGCTGGGTGTTCCTGTTGACCGCGGACGGGCCGACGACCCAGACGGTGCCGTCGGAGAACGTGGCCGTGAGCGTGCCTGCCGACGCTCCGCCGGTTTGGTTGTTGACGAAGTGGTAGGTCCCGACCGAACCCTCCGGGCACGACTGTCCCGAACCGTTGGACAGGTCGGCAGCCACCACCGGCGTAGCGATCGCGACGCTTGCGAACGTCGTCAGACATGCGACGGCGAGATACTTGCGCATGATTTGCCCCCCTTTGCTGTGCCACGACCCCCCGTCGTGACTGGTGGGCGACATTCTGGCACCGTCGCGGCCGTCGCACCAGACTAACCGGGGGGCGGACTCTCATCCGGCGTAGGGCCGATGTCGGCGACCACGGCGGTGCGGGTGCCGTCGCCCGTCGTCGAGAGGTCGAGATCGACCCAGGTGTCGTTGTTGTCGGTGCTCGTCTCGACGAAATGGCCGCTCTCGTCGGCCTCTGCCCAGAGGCGGTAGGGGCCGTCGGGCAAGTCCGTGACGTCGATGCTCTGGCCGGGCAGGTTCCATTCGTAGGTGTCACCCCAGCCCGGGGAAAGCCCCATCGTCAGCGTGAGCGCGTCCTCGGGTTGGCAGCCGTCGCGGTTGAAGACGGCGTCGTCGGGGCCCAGGTCGTCGAGCTCGCGGCCGAAGTCGTAGATGCAGAAGCCGACCTTGGCGTCCGTGAGCCCGCCGTCCAGGGCCGGCGTCCCGCTGTCGTCGATGGCGACGAGCCGGTACGTGACGACCCGGCGAACGTGCCAGTGGTCGTGACCGTCGCCGCCCCACTCGACTTCGGCGTCGGTCGGTACTTCCTCGATGCCGCCGCCTGAGTGAGTGATGACCTGGGTGACCATCCAGTCGTCGTCGACCGTCGGGCGATCGACGATGAGGCGGAACTCGCCCTCGCCCACGTTGACGAGCACCGAGCTGAACTCGATCTGCCAGCCATCGCCGTTGTCCTTGGTGTGGACGTCGACGGGCGGCGCGGGCGCGAAATCGGGTAGGACCGGCTCGCCCACCGGCGAGCCGGAGGGCTGGGGCACCGGCGACTCGGCCGGGCCATCAGGGGCGTCGTCCTGGCAGCCCGTGAGAAGTACCGGGAACGCTGCGACGACCGCCATCCGCCGAAGCTTCACTGCCCGATCATTGCAGATGGGCAAGCGATCTCACATCGCCCACGGGTGCCCGCGCGGGCCCGACGCCGAAGCAGGACCCGCCCGGCCGGTGTCGGAACTCGCCGTCAGTCGACCGTCACGGTCTTCTTGCGGTAGTTGTTGCCGCCGCGGACCGGGTCGTACCGGTTCTCGACATTGCCGGCGGCGTCGACGGAGAACCAGTGCACGCGGGTCGAGCCCGGGCCCACCGCCACCGGCGCGGCGCCCTCGCGCAGCCCGGCCGACTCCACCCTCGGCGAAGAGTACGTGGGACGGCTGCCGTCGAGCGTGTAATGGATCGTCACCGCCTCGGTGGCCTCGAACGTGACGCCGTCGTCGGTCAGCTCGAGCGTGGTGCGCGGCGGCCGGCCGTCGCGGCCGTAGGCCCGCGCCACCTCCAGCATCCCGACCAAGCCGCTGGAGAACTCCATGGCCTCCTCGTAGCCCTCGGCGAACGGCGGCTGGAAGCCGACGGGGTCCCACTCGCCGTCGGCCTCGTTCCACAGGTCCGCGCCGACTTCGAAGTCCCAGCCGTAGATGCCGCGGTTGTACCAGTGCTCATCGGCGGAGTTGCCGGCCGCGGAGTAGAGCACGTCGCTGACCGGGCCGGTCCGGCCTGGCCAGACCGCGGTGCCGCGCCAGGACTGGACGTCGGAAAGGATGTGGCTGGACGCGGCCCAGAAGTAGTCCTCCTCGCCGAGCGTCGGACGCGGCAGCGGCACCCTTCCGTCCGCGATGTACGCGCCAGGCGGCCACATGAAGTAGCCGCCGTAGGAGTGGATGTTCATCGCGAACTCGATGTTCGGGTACTGCTCGGTCAGCCAGACCTCGTTGCGGGCCTCCGGCTCGGACAGCTCGGCAGGGCCGGAGTAGGTGCCGCTGGTGCACGACGCGGACGCGCCGCTGTAGCCGTCGAGCCGGGAGCCCACGCTGAAGTTGCGGTTCAGGTCGACGCCCCAGGCATCGCGCGCCTCCGGGTCGGCCGTGGCGGCTGGGCAGTGGTTGGTCATGTTCTTGCGCTGACCGGCGTAGTCGTAGAACGAGTAGTGCCCGCCGTCGGGGTTGACTGACGGGATGATGAAGATGTCCAGGTCGTCGACGAGCTTCCTGGTGTCGGGGTCGGTGGCGTAGTTGCGCAGCAACCGCTCCGCCGTCTCGACCGCCACCAGTGGCGTCACCCACTCGCGCGCGTGCTCCTGCGCGTACGCGAACACGCCGGTCTTCGAGCCGTCGCGGTCCTTGCCGATGCGGATGGCCCGGACGGTGACCGGCTCGCGCGAGATCGACTCGGGCGCGTCCAGGAAGTCCGACAGCGGCTGGCTGTCCACCACGGCCACGCCTGCGCCGGAGCTGCCGCGGAACGTGGCGGCCGTCACCAGTGCGGAGGCCTGCGCCGAGCTGTTGATCGCGTCGACGACCTGCGCCGCCGTGCTGACCAGGCTGCCGTCGCCGTCCGTCGCCAGCGACACGATGATTTTGTCGGCATCGACGGAGACGCTGAGCGGGCTGTTGTCGGCGGCCGGGTGGCGGGTCTCCAGCAGCAGGTCGTTGCCGCCCTCATGACCCCAGGCGTGCGAGGTGACGTAGAACGCCCTGTCCGGCTCCTCATCCAGGTCCAAACCGGCGTCGATCTGCGCCTGAGCATGGCGCCGGTAGCCGTTGGTCTGGTAGGGCAGCTCGATGATCTCCGCCACATCCGGGAACTCCGCGACCAGCGACTCGATCCGCTCGTACACCTCGGTCGGGTCCATGTAGTGGTCGACGAAGCCGGTGGCGTAGTGCGGGCCAGGCTCGTCGAGCGGGTCACCCAGCCACTGCGTCACCGGCACGGTGATCGAGGCGCCGGCGCTGCTGCTGATGGTCACCTCGGCCGCGACGTCGTCGACCGGGACCGGCAGGTCGAAGCGGTGATAGAGGTACTGGCCGGCGTCGACGAAGCGGTCCATGATGAGGCTCTGGCCGCCGAAGCTCGCGGTCAGGACGGTGGCGCTGTCCGCGCCCAGCGACGTCTTCACCTCGACGCTCACGTACGCCTTACCGCCGACGCTCTCGAACCACTCCGACCGTAGCGGCGTGAGCGTCTCCGCCGTCCGGGCGAGCGCCTGGTCGACCCGCCGGATCGCGGCCTCCCGCTCGGCGATGGTCGCCTCGGTCCGCGCCGCGCTGATCACGGTCTCGCCGACGGCGAAGCCCAGCCCACGCAGGCGGTCCCGCTCGGCCTGCGTGGCGACGACGTGCACCTCGATCCCGCCGTCGACCGGCCGGGAGTATTCGGTGACGTCGGCGCCGGCGTCGACGAGGTCGAGGATGCCGTCCTCGTCGGCGACGACCACCTCGACGAGGTCAGCCGGCTGTGCCGCGTCCATCGCCGGTGCGCCGGGGGCGGCCCCGGTGGCGGTGGTGCCGGACTCGGCGCCGGCCGCCAGCGGGAGACCGGCGGCGAGCAGCGGGACGGCGGCCAGGGTGACCAGCCGGCGACGAACGGCGAGGGGTCTGCGCGGTGCCATGGCCACTCCTCCGGGGCGGAGTTATATGACGTTGCATCGCACATGATGCCCGGGTTTGTCACGTTTGGATAGATCAATCGCGGTCCCGAGATGGGACCTACCGGCTCAGGCGCTGGAACCGGCGGACAGCGAGGGGAACGAAGACCGCCGTGATGACCAGCGGCCAGACCACCGCCATCAGCATCGCGTTCTGCTCGATCCACGTGTCGCTGGTGGCGACGGGGTTGCCGAACAGCTCGCGCGCGGCCGTCACCGTCGACGACACCGGGTTCCAGGCCGCGATGGCGCCCAGCCAGTCCGGCATCTGCGAGGGCGCGACGAACACGCTGGAGATCATCGCGAACGGGAACGCGACCGCGAACAGGCCGCCCGCGGCCTCCTCGTTCGGCGCCATCAGCCCGAGCAGGATGCCGATCCAGATGAGCGCGAACCGCAGCAGCAACAGCAGCCCGAACGCCGCGAGCGTCGCCAGCACGCCGCCGTCGGAGCGCCACCCGACGACGAGCGCGGTCAGCGCGAGGACCACCAGGTCCAGGGTCGCGCTGACGATGTCGGCCAGGCCGCGCCCGGTGACCGGAGCGGACGGTGCCATCGGCATCGAGCGGAACCGGTCGGTGAGCCCCTTCGTGGAGTCGATGACGACGGCGTAAGCGGTGTTCATGAACCCCATCGCCATGGTCATCCCGAACATGCCCGGCATCAGGTACTCGCGGTAGTCGCCGCCTCCAGGGACGCTCATGGCGCTGCCGAACACGTACCCGAACAGCAGCACCGAGACGATCGGGAAGCCCAGCTGCCAGGCGATGTTCGTTGGCTGCCGGACCAGGTGCGTGAGGGTGCGGCGCGCGACGGTCCAGCCGTCGACCAATGCCCAGTGCAGGCGGCGTTCCGGCGCGTCCACGTCGAGTTCGATGGCCGACGTGCTCATGCCGAGACCTCCTCGCCGGTGCGGTGGCCGGTCAGGCGCAGGAAGACCTCGTCGAGGGTTGGCCGGCGCAGCCCGATGTCCTCGACCCCGATGCCCTCGTCCTGCAGAGTGCGTGCGACCTCGGTGAGCGCGGCTACACGATGCTCGACCGGCGCGGTGATGCGGCGGTTTTCGTCGTCGACCTCGGGTGCGGCGGCCGCCACCTTCGCGACGACGGGCAGGGCGACCGGCAGGTCGACCGACTCCTGGAGCACGACCTCGATCTGGTCGCCGCCGATCCGCTGCTTGAGCGCCACCGGCGAGTCGTCGGCGATGACCTTGCCGTGGTCGATGACGGCGACCCGCTCGGCCAGCTGATCGGCCTCGTCGAGGTACTGGGTGGTCAGCAGGACGGTCGTGCCGCCGGCGACCAGCGAACGCACGGCGCTCCAGACTTCGTTGCGCCCACGCGGGTCCAGGCCGGTCGTCGGCTCGTCGAGGAACAGTACCTTGGGCGCCAGGATCATGCTGGCGGCCAGGTCCAGGCGTCGGCGCATGCCGCCGCTGTACTCCTTCACACCCTTGTCGGCGGCGTCTGTGAGGTCGAATTGCCTCAGCAGCTCGTCGGCGCGCGAATACGCCAGGGCCTGGCTGAGATGGAACAGCCGGCCGAACATGCGCAAATTCTGACGGCCGGTCAGGATCTCGTCGACCGCGGGGGCCTGGCCGGTGAAGCCGATGCGGCGACGGACCTTGCGCGGCTCGGTGGCGACATCGTGGCCGGCCACCTCGGCTCGGCCGCCGTCGAGCCGAAGCAGCGTCGCCATGATGCGCACGGCCGTCGTCTTGCCGGCGCCGTTGGGCCCCAGCAGGCCGTAGACCATGCCTTGCGGCACGGCGAGGTCGAACCCGTCGAGGGCGGTCTTGTCGCCGTACCGCTTCAGTAGTCCTTCGGCGCGGATCGCGTGGGTGGAGGTGGGCAAGGGGCTTCCTTCCGGAACTGGGGACATCGTACGCGATTCTAGCGTACGCCGTACCCGGTTACCCGCGCCTATTAGTGTTCGTGCTGATGACGACGGAACACAGCGGTGGCGGAGACGTAAGCAAGAGCCTCGAGCTCCTGTGGGGAATGCAGGAGCGGCCGACCCGCGGACCCAAGCCCGGGCTCACCCTCGAGCAGATCGTCGAGGCGGCCGTCGCCGTCGCCGACGCCGAGGGACTCGCCGCGCTCTCCATGCGCCGGGTCGCCGCCGAGCTCGGCGTCGGGACGATGTCGTTGTACCGCTACGTGCCGGGCAAGGCCGAGCTGCTGGACCTCATGCTCGACCACGTCGCAGGCCCGGTCGACGACGAGGTGGAGCCGCTTGGGTGGCGCGACGCCCTGCAGCGCGTGGCCCACGGGGTGTGGGAGCTCTGCGTCGACCACCCGTGGTACCCAATGGTGGACCAGGTTCGTCCGCTGCTCGGGCCCAACAATGTCGCCGGCATGGACCACATCCTGGCCCAGCTCAAGCCGACCGGCCTCGGTGACAAGGAGTTGGTGATGATGGTGGCGGTGGTCGAGGGGTTCGTCGTCGCGATCGCCCGCGCGCATGTCAACGCGCGGGACGCGGAGAAGCGCACCGGCATCACCGAGGAGGAGTTCTGGGCCGTCCAGGAGCCCGTGCTCATCAAGATGATGGCGACCGGCAAGTACCCCACCTTCACCACGCTGGACGACGACACGTTCACGTTCAGCTTCGAGGACGTGCTCGAGTTCGGCCTCCGGGCCATCCTCGACGGCCTGGAGGCCTACGTCACGAGATAGGCGGCGCGTCCGGGCCGTGGTCGGGGTGGTGCTTCCACGTCACCCGCTTGGCGCCGAAGCCCGCGGCGTGGACCCCGTCGTGGCCGAACGGACGCCGGCACCGGTACGACGGTGAGTAGAGGTCACGGCAGGAATCGCCGTAGCTGGTGTAGGCGAACTCGAGGTCGAGGCGCTCGTCGATGCTCATGGGAAAGTCACCACCTTCGCAGGGCGCGCTGTAGGAGCCGCCCGCGACGGTGCGGACGGGCTCAGGCTACAGATGGCAACCCCTGCGAAGGTAGTAACAGCTCCAGCAGCGCTGGTGTTCCTCCCTTACTTGATCATGCCGTGTGGGTCCAGCACGTACTTGCGCGCCGCACCCTGGTCGAACTCGGTGTAGCCCTGTGGCGCCTGGTCCAGCGGAATCACGGTCGCGTTGACGTTCTTCGCGATCTGTACCCGGTCGTGCAGGATCGCCATCATGAGCTGCCGGTTGTACCGCATCACCGGGCATTGACCAGTCGTGAACGACAGCGACTTCGCCCAGCCGAGCCCGAGCCGGATGGACAGCGATCCCTCCTTGGCCGCGTCGTCGGACGCGCCCGGGTCACCGGTGACATAGAGCCCTGGGATGCCCAGGGCGCCACCGGCGCGGGTCACGTCCATGATGGTGTTGAGCACCGTCGCCGGCCGCTCGGTCTGGGCGTCGTCGCCGTGGCCGCGAGCCTCGAAGCCGACCGCGTCGACGGCCGCGTCGACCTCCGGCTCACCCAGGATTTGCTCGATCTGCGCCCGCGGGTCGCCCTGCGTCACGTCGATGGTCTCGCAGCCGAAACTGCGCGCCTGGTCGAGCCGGTCCTTCTGCAGGTCCGCGACCATGACGACGGCCGCACCGAGCAGGAAGGCCGACGTGGCCGCGGCGAGCCCGACCGGCCCCGCGCCGGCGACGTAGACGGTGGAGCCCGGCCCGACACCGGCAGTCACGCAGCCGTGGAACCCGGTCGGGAAGATGTCCGCGAGCATGGCCAGGTCGCGGATCTTCTCCATCGCCTGGTCGCGGTCCGGGAACTTCAGCAAGTTCCAGTCGGCGTAGGGCACCATCACGTACTCGGCCTGCCCGCCGACCCAGCCACCCATGTCGACGTACCCGTACGCGGATCCCGCACGTTCCGGGTTGACGTTCATGCAGACTCCGGTCTTGCCCTCCTTGCAGTTGCGACACCTGCCGCAGGCGATGTTGAACGGCACCGAGACCAGGTCGCCGGTCTTGATGAACTCGACGTCTGGGCCGGTCTCGATGACCTCGCCGGTGATCTCATGGCCGAGGGTCAGCCCCTCCGGCGCTGTCGTGCGGCCGCGGACCATGTGCTGGTCGCTGCCGCAGATGTTGGTGGCGATCACCTTCAGGATGACGCCGTGCGGAAGCTGACGGCCCACATTGTCGGGGTTCACCCCGGGGCCGTCCTTGATCTCGAACGCCGGGTACCCGACGTTCTCGACCTCGACGTGGCCCATACCCCGATAGACGACTGCCTTGTTCTCTGGCATGTCGGGTGCCTCTCCGGCAACGGTGGCGGGGCCGTCCACACTCGTCACCGTGCCACCTTGGACTGTCAGGAGGACGGAAGCGGACGAGGGAGTTCACCTCGCGGGATGGGGGCGGCGTCGCTCGCCCGCACTTCAACGTAGACCCGGTACCAGGGTGCGTCAACGGCCTTGGCGGCATCACGCCGCGAAGCTGTCCGAACGGACGCTCCGGGCCAGCTTGCGCACCGCCCGGCTGGCCCGCTGCCGGGCCGCCGGCCAGCTGATCCCGCGCCGCTCGGCGGCGGCGCGGCCGCCCTCCTGGCCCGGTGCCGGCGCGTAGATGTCCAGCACCAGGGTCGCGTCGGCAGCGCTGATCGTCCCCGCCTCCACCGCCCAGGCCAGCAGCTCGACGAGCTCGAGGTCGCCGTCGTCGTCGCGGGCCGCTGCCTCACCCAGGGCGTCGGCGACCGAACCCGGCTCGGCCGGTGTCTCGGCCCTGGAGTGGGCCAGCTCGCGGCTGACCGCGCCGAGGGTGTCCATGGCCAGGTTGGCCGCCACCTTGGCCGGCCGGCGCGCGACGGGGTACGTCGCGATGGTGGCCCAGAGGGCGGCGACGGCGGCGTGCTCGAGGTTGTCGCGGCTGTCGCGGCCGGCATGGCTGGTGGCGATCCGGATCGCCTTGCCGAGCATCAGTTGCAGCACCGTCCGCCCCGCGAGCCCGTCGCCGCTCTGGGCCAGCCGCAGCAGCGCGAGCAGGAGGTCGTCGGCGCCGCGGCGGTCAGCGCCGGCGACCGCGAGCTCGACGTCGTCCAGGCAGCCGCAGCCGGCCAGCGCCGGGTGCCGGACCGCCCACCCGGCGACAGTGGCCGCGGTGGCGTCGTCGGTGCGCAGCCGGGCCCACTCGTCATTGAGCCGGCCGGCGACGCCGGTGCCGGTGCGGCACCGGGCACCCGTGCGGGTGCGAGGGTCCTCGGTGATGACGCTCATGCGCCCCACGGTGGCCGAGCACACTTGCCCGCCGACTTGCCCGCACGGCGCTGACCGGCGGGCAAGGACTTGCCCGCCGGTTGACGCTAGAGACGGCCGCCCTCGTCGAGCAGGGTGATGACGGCGTCGCGGGCGGCGGTGATGGTCATCGCCGACGTGTCCAGGACGAGGTCGGCGTCCTCGGGCAGCTCGTACGGGCTGGAGATGCCGGTGAACTCCGCGATCTCGCCGGCCCGCGCCTTCGCGTACAGGCCCTTGCGGTCGCGTCGCTCGCACTCCTCCAGCGGTGTCGCGACGTACACGAGCAGGAAGTCGCCGTGCGCCTCGGCCATCCGCCGCACGGCGGCGCGGGTGGCGGCGAACGGCGCGATGGGAGCGCAAACCGCCATGCCGCCGTGCCGGGCGATCTCGGCGGCAACGTAGCCGATGCGCTCGATGTTGCGGTCGCGGTCCTCCTTGGAGAAGCCCAGTCCGGCGGAGAGGTTGCGCCGGACCACGTCGCCGTCGAGGAGGGTGACGGTGCGCGTGCCGATCTCGGCGACCCGTTCCGTGACCGCCCGTGCCACGGTCGACTTGCCTGAGCCGGACAGCCCGGTGAAGAACAGCACCAGACCGCGCTCCTGCGGCAGTGGGTGCCACCGGCGCCAGGCGTGCAGGCTGGCCGTCGGCCAGTCGGAGGGTTCGGCGGCGGTGCCGTCCAGCCAACGGCGCAGTGCTGCCGTGTCCGGCGGCGTCGGCGGGGCGACCCGGGTGCCGCCGTACGCCGCCGCCACCCGATCGGCCAGGTCGTCGTCGCGGTCGTCGCCGTACTGCGGCGCGGTGACGACGACGACCTCGGCCCGGCGCCCGTCGCGGCGCAGCTTGTCGCGGACGGTCAACGCGGCGCCGGTCACGTCGGCAGGGTCCGGGCCGGGCACCGCGCGTGGTCCGTCGAGGACGATCAACAGCACCGGCTGGGCCGGTTTCGCCGTCGCCGTGGCCAGTGTCGGCAGGTCGATCGGGTCGCGCGCCACGACCGCGGCGGCATCGTCCAGGCGTAGCCGCCCCGGCGGCAGTCGCAGCGCGGCGTACGGCCCGCGTGGTTCCCCGTCGTCGGCCTCGGCGCGGGCGCGGCGGACCGCGCCGGTGACCGTCGTGCGGCGTTTGCGGGTGGCCGTCGACTCCACCGTCAACGAGGCCACCGGCGCGCCCTCCGCGTCGGTGATGGCCAGCTCGGCGCCCGGTTTGAGCCGGCGGCCCATGGCGGGCATGACTTCGACGGCGACGGTGCCGGGCTCGACGCCGAGGAGGGCGAGCTCGATCGACGCCAGGGTGATCGGATCGGGGGTCAGGGTGGCGGGGGTCGGTTCGGCGGCCACGGCGCCCAGCTTAGAGCCGCCGGCCCTGGTCCACGAACGTGGCGGTGAGCAGTGCCTCGAGCCGGTCGGCGAACTCGTCGGCGGACCACCCGCGGTCGACGATCAACCGCTCCAGGAGGTCCCATGACATCAGCCCCCAGAGCAGGTCCGCCGCGGTTCGGACGGTCAACCCCGGGTGGAGGACGCCGTCGCGCTCCAGCCACGCGACCAGCCGCGTGCACCCGCGCAGCCAGTTGCTCATGGTGTACTCCCACATCGCCGCCGCGCCCGGATCGTCGTGCCGCGCGCTCTCGACGGCCCGGGAGACAGCGAGGATCCTCGGGTGCGCACGGGCGATGTGCGCCGCCCATTCGGCGACGGCGCTGACCGCGTCCGGCGAGTCCCAGACCGCCTGGAGCGACTCGCCCAGTCGCTCGGTCTCGCCGAGATGCCGGTAGAGCGCGAGGATCAAGTCGGTCCTCGATGCGAAGTGCAGGTAGGTCGCGCGCCGCGACACGCCGGCCCGCTCGGCCACGGTGGTCATGGTCAGTGCCGCCAGGCCGTCCTGCTCGATCAGCTCCCGCGCCGCCACCAGCAGGGCCTGATGGGTCCGCCGGCTGCGGGCGTTCCGCGGCTCCTCGATCGACGGCACCGGCCCGCCTTCCAGGCTCGAACTACATCGGGTGTGAACTTTACCGCCGGAATAACTGCACGCGGTGTGTAGTTGCTAATTGCACATGGTGTGAAGTTATTCGACCAGGGAGTTGATCTCGATGCCAGTGAGTGCGTTCTCCGCTGCTGAGCTCGCCTACCTCTCGTCCGGGCCCGCGCTGGGCCGACTGGCGACCGTGGACGGCGCGGGCCACCCGCGCGTCGTCCCGCTCGGCTGGCGGTACAACGCCGAGCAGGACACGCTGGACCTGGGCGGACACGACGTCGCCGCCACCCGCCGGTTCCGCGACGTCCAGGCCAATCCCGACGTCGCCTTCGTCGTCGACGACGTCCTCCCGCCGTGGCGGCCGCGTGCCCTCATCGTGCACGGACAGGCCGAGGCCGTGCCCGGGCCGGAGGCGCTGATCCGGGTCCGGCCGACCCGGGTGATCAGCTGGGGCCTCGACGCCGCGCCGCCGGAGGGCTGATCAGCCGCCGACGACGCCCTCGACCGCCCCGGCGATCGGGGTGTCGCCGCCGATCAGCTCCAGCGTCGTCCGCGCCGTCCGCGGCTCGTCCAGGAGCGCGAGCAGGACGGCGGCGACGTCGTCGCGACTGACCCGGCCGCGCCCGGTCGTGGCGGCCAGCGTGACCGTGCCGGCGCCGGGGTCGTCGGTCAGGCGCCCGGGCCGCAGGATCGTCCAGTCCAGGTCGCGGCCGCGCAGGTCGGCCTCGCTGTCGCCCTTCGCCTTGAGGTAGACGGCGAACACGTCCTCGGGGTCGTGCGGCGGCCGCGTCGTCGCACCCATCGACGAGATCAGCAGGTAGCGGCGGACCCCTGCGGCCTGGGCCGCGTCGGCCAGCAGCGCCGCGGCCGCCCGGTCGACGGTGACCTTGCGGGCCGTGCCGCTGCCGGGCCCGGCGCCGGCGGCGAACACGACGGCGTCGGCGCCGCGCAGCTCGCTGGCCAGCTCGTCCACACCGCTGCGCTCCAGGTCGAGGACCACGGCGGTGGCGCCGACGGAGGCGAGGTCGCCGGCCTGGTCCGGGTTGCGGATCAGGCCCACCGCGTCGTCGCCACGCAGTGTGAGCAGTCGCTCCAGCCGGAGCGCGATCTGGCCGTGTCCGCCCGCGATGACCACCTGCATTCGCCGTACGTTAGCCGACTGTGTCCGGTGGAGGTGGTGTGCGGCCCGCTTCGCACCCGTGCAAGCACGGCCCCGCGCACCACCACCATCTCCGCCGAAGATCAGGCTTCGTGGGGCGACAGGAGCGGTGTCCGGTGCGTGAACGGTCCGGGTGGTGCGTGAGGGCGCCCGTTGCAAGCGGCCGACCGGGGGTGTCGTGGCCGCTCCGGCCGCCGCGGGCGGGTGGGTTACGCTCGCGCCGTGAGAGCACTGGTCAAAGCCGGTCCGCGGGCCGGTGTCGAGCTGGCCGACGTCCCCATGCCTGTGGTCGGTGCCGGTGAGGCGTTGGTCCGAGTGCTGCGCACCGGCATCTGCGGCACCGACCTGCACATCGTGAACTGGGACCCGTGGGCTCAGGCGAACATCCGCCCGCCACTCGTCGTCGGACACGAGTTCGTCGGCGAGGTCGTCGAGGTCGGCCCGGGCAGCCGCGGCGTCCAGGTGGGCGACATCGTCAGCGGCGAAGGGCACATCGTGTGCGAACGCTGCCGGCACTGCCGGGCCGGCCAGCGGCACCTGTGCCCGCAGACCGAGGGTATCGGCGTGCACCGTGACGGGGCGTTCGCAGAGTACATCGCGATGCCGGCGGGCAACCTGTGGCGACACCCCGACGACATCGACCTCGACGCCGCCGCCATCTTCGACCCGTTCGGCAACGCCGTGCACACCGCGCTGAAGTTCCCGGTGCACGGCGAGGACGTGCTCGTGGCCGGCGCCGGTCCCATCGGCATCATGGCGGCCCTGGTGGCCCGGCACGCCGGCGCCCGCAACGTCGTCGTCACCGACGTCAACCCGTACCGGCTCGAGCTCGCGGCGCGGCTGGGCGTCGGTACCACCGTCGACGTGCGCGGCACCTCGCTGGAGGAGGTGCGCCACGATCTGGGCATGGCCGAGGGCTTCGACGTCGGCATGGAGATGTCCGGCGACCCGCAGGCGCTGCACGACATGATCGACAGCATGGCCAACGGCGGGCGCATCGCCATGTTGGGCCTGCCGTCGAAGGAGAGCACCGTCGACTGGTCGAGCATCGTGTTGCGCATGCTGACCATCACCGGCATCTACGGCCGCGAGATGTTCGAGACCTGGTATCAGGCGTCGGTGCTGGTGGCGGCCGGGGTGGACATCTCGCGCGTGGTGACGCACCGGTTCGCCAGCAGCGATCATGAGGCCGCGTTCGACGCTGCGGCCAGCGGACACAGCGGCAAGGTCATCATCGAATGGGCGGAGAGGTAGGCACGTCATGTACGGCGCGATACGCGAGGAGCTGCGGAAGAACCTCGACGAGATCCGGGCGGCCGGCCTCTACAAGCCTGAGCACGTCATCGGCAGCCCGCAGAGCGCGCGGGTCACCCTGGCCGACGGGCGCACCGTGCTCAACATGTGCGCCAACAACTACCTCGGCCTCGCCGACGACCCCGGCCTGATCGAGGCGGCCAAGCGCGGCCTGGACGAGTGGGGCTTCGGGATGGCGTCGGTGCGCTTCATCTGCGGCACCCAGACCATCCACACCGAGCTGGAGGGCAGGATCTCGCGGTTCCTCGGCACCGAGAGCACCATCCTGTACGGCTCGTGCTTCGACGCCAACGGCGGGCTCTTCGAGACCCTGCTCGGGCCGGACGACGCGATCATCTCCGACGCGCTGAACCACGCCAGCATCATCGACGGGGTGCGCCTGTCCAAGGCGAGGAGGCTGCGCTACGCCAACGCGGACATGGCCGAGCTGGAGGCGCGGCTGCGGGAGGCCGAGGACGCGCGGTACCGGCTGATCGCCACCGACGGCGTGTTCTCCATGGACGGGTACCTGGCGCCGCTGGACCGCATCTGCGATCTCGCGGACGAGTACGACGCGCTGGTCATGGTCGACGACTCGCACGCCGTCGGCTTCATCGGACCGCACGGCGCCGGGACGCCCGAGCACTTCGGCGTCACCGACCGCGTCGACATCGTCACCGGCACCCTCGGGAAGGCCCTGGGCGGCGCGAGCGGGGGTTACACGTCGGGCCGGGCGGAGATCGTGGAGTACCTGCGCCAGCGCTCACGGCCCTACCTGTTCTCGAACTCGGTCGCGCCGTCGATCGTGACGGCGGCCACCGCCGTGCTCGAACGGCTGGACAGCGGCGCGGAGCTGCGGGAGCGGCTGCGCGAGAACACCGCGTTCTTCCGGTCCGCGCTGACGGCGCAGGGCTTCGACGTGCTGCCGGGCGAGCACCCGATCGTGCCGGTGATGATCGGCGACGCCAGCCGCGCGGCCCGGCTGTCGGAGCGGCTGTTCGCCGAGGGTGTGTACGCGGTGAGCTTCTCATACCCGGTCGTGCCCCACGGTGCGGCGCGCATCCGCACCCAGGTGTCGGCGGCGCACACCATCGACGACCTGCGCGAGGCCGCCGAGGCCTTCGTGCGCGCCCGCGCTGCCGTGGACTGACGCCGAGACTGCATGCCAACCTGTGCATGCAGAGGGGTGCATGCGCTGATGAGGGACCGGAAGAGATCATGGCGACGGTCCAGGTTCGTGACGTTCCTGGCGAGGTGGCGGAGATCATCGCTCAGAAGGCCAGCGCCGCGCACATGTCCGTGTCGGCGTACCACCAAGACCTCATGGCGGCAGACGTGAAACTGGAACTCCAGAAGCGGGCCGTCGCCCGGTGTGGTCCGCGAGATCCGGGACGAGTACGAGCGGGGCGATGAAATCGAGCAGTTCAGTGGGCATCCTGGCGGCTGACGCGGACGGGCGGGTTATCCCTCTGACCTGGCGGCGGGCTCCCGAGGTCGGTCGCGGTCCTCGTCCAGGTGCTGCTCGAGCGCGGCGCCCTCGATGTCCACGTTCGGCAGCAGCCGGTCCAGCCATCGAGGCAGCCACCACGCCTGCTCGCCGACCAGGGCCAGCACGGCCGGGACGATGGTCATCCGCACCACGAAGGCGTCGACGGCGATGGCCACGGCCAGGGCGAACCCGATTTGCCGCACGTCGACCGCCTCGTTCATCACGAACCCGCCGAACACACTGATCATGATGATCGCGGCCGCCGCGACCACGCGGGCGCCGTGGCGGAACCCCGTCGCGACCGCCGCGCCGGCCGGCTCGCCGTGCACGTACGCCTCGCGCATCCGGGTGACGAGGAAGACCTCGTAGTCCATGGCCAGTCCGAACACGACTCCGATGATGAAGATCGGCAGCAGGCTGTTGATGAGCCCGGTCTCCTCGACGCCCAGCAGCCCGGTCAGCCAGCCCCACTGGAACACGGCGACCAGTGCGCCGAACGCCGCGGCCATGGTCAGCAGGAACCCGAGCGTCGCCTTGAGCGGCACCACGAGTGACCGGAAGGCCAGCATCAGCAGCAGGAACGACAGTCCCACGACCACCAGCAGGTAGGGCAGCAGCGCCGCGCCGACCCGCTCGGAGAAGTCGATGAACAGCGCGGTGTTCCCGGTGACCAGCACCGCCGCGCCGGCCGGGACGGGCAGGTCCGAGCGGATCTCGTGGACCAGGTCCTCCGTGGCCGCGCTGCCCGGGCCGCTGGACGGCACGACGGTGACGACGGCGGTCTGGCCGGCCTGGTCCAGCTCCGGCGGCGCGACCAGCTCGACCCCGTCCAGCTCGGCCAACGCGGCGGCGACCTGGTCGGCGGCGGCCGTCGGATCGCCGACCGCGCCGCCGCGGCCACCGTCCCCGCCGACCGCGAGGTCGACGACGACGAGCAGCGGGCCGTTGAAGCCCGGCCCGAACCCGTCGGCGGTGATGTCGTAGGCCTTGCGCTGTGTGCTGTCCGGTGGGTAGGTGCCCTCGTCCGGCACGCCGAGGCGCAGGTCGGCCATCGGCAGGGCAAGGGCGCCGAGGCCGACCACCGCGACGGTGAGGACGGCGACCGGGCGTCGCGTCACCATGCCGACCCAGCGGCGGCTCCAGGTGGGCCGGTCGTCGTCGGCCTCGGCGTCGCGGACCCGGAACCCGGGCAGTCGCGCGGTGAGCAGGCGCCGCCCCGCGAAGCCGAACAGCGCCGGCAGCAGCGTCAGCGCGATGACGACGGCGATCGCGACGGTCAGCGCGGCGGCCAGGCCCATCTCGGTGAGCACCGGGATGCCGACCACAGTCAGCCCGGACAGCGCGATGACCACGGTGAGGCCGGCGAACACGACCGCGGTGCCCGCGGTGCCGATGGCGCGGCCGGCGGCCTCGTCGCCGGGCCGGCCGATCGCCAGCTCGTGCCGGTAGCGCGAGGCGATGAACAGCGCGTAGTCGATCCCGACGGCCAGGCCCAGCATCACGGCGAGGATGGGCGTGATCGACCCGATGTCGATGAACCCGGTGGTGGCGGTGATCAGGGCGGCACCGATCCCGACGCCGATGACCCCGGTCAGCAGCGGCATCCCGGCCGCGACGAGGGAGCCGAAGGTGACGATGAGGACTATCGCGGCGATGCCCAGGCCGATCAGCTCGCTGCCCAGCTCGGGCTCCTGCTCCACGGCGGTCCCGGCCAGTTCGACCGTCAGTCCGGACTCGCGGGCGGTCCGCGCCGCGTCCTTCAGGGTTTCGCGGGTCCGCTCCTCCAGGGAGAAGAAGTCGACGGCGTACGTGACCTCGGCCAGCGCGACCGAGCCGTCGGGCGAGACGAGCTCGGCCTGGAACGGGTCGACGACGGAGGCGATCTGCGGCCCGGCGTCCACCTCGGCGACGGCGGCCTCGATCGCGGCCCTGTGCTCGGGGTCGCTGACGCTCGAGCCGTCGGGGGCGGCGAAGACCATGCGAGCGTTGGCGCCGTCGGCCGACGAGCCCGGGAACCGCTCCTCCAGCAGGTCGTAGGCCCGTTGTGACTCGGTGCCCGGGATCGAGAACGAGTCCGACGTCGGCCCGGAGAGCGTGGCGGCGCCCACCCCCGCCAGGACGATGATCGCCAGCCAGATCGTTCCCACCACCCCACGGCGGCGGTAGGAGAACCGGCCGATCCGGTACAGCAGGGTCGCCACGACAGCCTCCGAGACAGTCACTCGCCTAAAGATGTAACTCTGATCTGAGAGTAACTGTCAGATTAACGACGACGCAAGCTCCCCAGGGATGCGGCGGCCGCGCGGGAGGACCCGTCCGCAGACCAGGCCGGTGACCCGAAATGATCACGTTCAGCAGGACTTCCCGCGCATCACCAGGCTCGCAAGCATGGTGCGACACGAGATCTCGTGCTGAACGTGATCATCGGGGGTCACTCACTCACGGCGGGCACGGCGGGCACGGCGGCAGAGGAACGGGGTGCGCGGCCAACGCGCGGGGGATGCGCGTCAGAGGATGGTCAGCACCTCGGCGACGAGGAGGGCACGCTCGGGCAGGGAGTCGACGACCACCTGCTCGTGGGTCGCGTGCGCGCCAGCGCCGCGCGGGCCGAAACCGTCCAGGGTCGGCACACCGAGCGAACCGGTGGTGTTGGTGTCGGCGCCACCGGCGGCCGGTGCGCCGGCGATGGACTGGCCCAGGCGCCGCGCCGCCGCTTCTACCGTCGCCAGCAGGTCCGCCGACGATGGCGACTGGGCCCAGGTGGGCCGGCGGGACAGCGCCGTCGTGGACACCTCGGCGCCGGGGCGGATCGCCGCCAGCGACCCGAGCCCGTCGAGCACCACCCGCTCGGACTCGGCGTCGGCGAAGCGCAGCCCGACCTCCGCCCAGGCGGCCGCGGGGACGACGTTCGTCCGGCCGCCGCCGCCGATGGTGCCGACGTTGCACAGCACCTCGCCGGGCGCGTGCCGGACGATGGAGCGGGTCAGGATCAGCTGGTCGACCAGCTCGTCGACGGCCGAGACGCCGGCGTCGGGATCGAGGGCCGCGTGGGCCTCGACGCCGCGGACCTCCAGCCGCAGCCGGGTGCTGCCGCGCCGGCCGGACTTGAGCGAGCCGTCCGGGTGCGGCGACTCGAAGCCCAGCACGGCGGCGACCCCGTCGGCGCACTCGCGCACCAGCGGCGTCGCGGTCGGGGAGCCGATCTCCTCGTCGGCCACGACCACCACCCGGACCGGCGGGTGCTGGCGCTGCGCCGGCGCCGATCCGACCAGCTCGAGGGCGGTCTCGATGACGACGAGCCCGCTCTTCATGTCGTAGGCGCCCGGCCCGTGCGCGACGCCGTCGTGTACCCGCCACGGCATGGCCCCGGCGAGCTGCCCGGCCGGCCAGACGGTGTCGTGGTGGCCGAGCAGGAGCACCGGCGCCGCGCCCGCCCCGGCGCCGCGCCCGGGATGCTCCATGACCAGATGGTCGCCGCCCGGCGACGGCACCCGGCGCACGGTCGCGCCCAACTCGCGATGACGCTCGAGCAGCAGCTCGCCGAGAGCGTCGAGCCGGGCGGCGTCGCCGGTGGGGGACTCGTGCCGGACGTAGGTCTCGAGTCGGTCGAGCATCGCCCCAGCCGACGGTGCTGTACCGTTCATGGTGCAACTATACGTTCCGTATCCTCGCGCGGATCCGCGCAATCCGCGGCAGCCAACTAGAAATACGGCACGTATGTTGGCGTTCCGTGGGAAAGGGGGAACCATGACGCCGGCCCAGCTCCCGCTCGTCGAGCCGCTGTCCGCCGCCGACGACCTGGCGGACGCGGCGCGGCTCTACCGCGAGGTGTTCGGCTACCAGGACCCCGCGCACTCGGCGAACCCCCGGCTGCTCGCCTCCCTGGTGGCCAACGGCGGGTCCGTGGTCGGTGCCCGCGGCCCGGACGGCGCACTGGTCGCGTTCGCGTACGGCTTCGTCGGCGTCGACGGCGGCGAGGTCTACCACTACTCGCAGGCCGCCGTCGTCGACGCCCGCTACCAGGGCATCGGCCTGGGCCGGGCACTCAAGCGCGGCCAGCGCGCCGTCGCGCTCGCCGGCGGGCAGACCCGGATGCGCTGGTCGTACGACCCCGCCGTGGTCCGCAACGCCCACTTCAACCTCGACGTGCTCGGTGCGGTCGGTCGCTGGTTCCGGCCCGACTTCTTCGGCCCTGGCACCGACCGCGTCATCGTCGACTGGGACCTCGACGACGAGCGCCGGGCCCGCGAGGCGCCCGCACCGGCAGTGCTCCCGCCCGACCTCCCGGACCCGGCCGGCTGGCTGCGACCCCGCCACAGCGGGCTTGACGCCTGGCTGCCGCTCCCGCTGGCCGCCGGCTCCGACGCGGACGGTGGCCGGCGCGCCGAGCTTGGCCGGGCCATCGCCGAGCTCATCGGGTCCGGCCACGTCGCCACCTCGTGCGTGCGGCTGTCGGAGTCCACGGCCGCCTACCGCTTCATGCGGGTGAGGCCCTGATGGCCCGCCACGCCGACCGCATCGAGCAAGCCGACGCCGTCGTCGACGGGCGCACCGGCGGCCGCGCCAACCGCGACCTCACCAGCCCGCACCAGCGCTTCGGCGCCCGGCTGCAGCGGCCCAACTCCGCCGCGGCACTGCAGGCCAGGGTCATCGAGCAGGAGACCCGTACGCTCGCCGAGGCGTTCGCACGGGTGAGCGAGGACGGCTCCGTGGCGGCCGCGGCAGCGGCCGTGGTGGCGGCCCGGCGGCGGTTCGTCGCCGGCACCGGCAAGGCGTTCGCGTACGCGTCGCTGCTGGCGGTCGACCTGTCCGCCGGCCTGTCCAACGTCACGCTGGTCGACGGGACCCTGGTGCGGCACGTGGACGTGCTGGCCGACGTCCGCGACGCCGACGTGCTGGTGGCCATCTCGCTGCGCCGCTATCGCCGCGAGACCGTCGCACTGGCAGAGCGGTTCGCCGCCGCCGGCGGGACCGTCGTCGCCGTCACCGACGCGGCCGCTTCGCCGCTGACCTCCGTCGCCGGCCAGTCGATCGTGGTGCCCACCGACAGTGCCTCGTTCGCCGACTCGCCGACGGCCGTCGCCGCGGTCGTCCACCTGCTCGCGACGCTCACGACGGCCAGCGCGAAGGGCGCGCGGCGGCGGCTGGCCGAGCGCGACCGGCTCGCTCGAGAGCTCGACATCTACTGGGAGGGCTGAGTTGCTCGTCACGAACGCGTCCCTGCACCTGGTCCGGCTGCCGCTGGTGCACGAGTTCCGTACCAGCTCGCACGCGAAGAACCACCTCGACCACATCCTGGTGCGCCTGGTCGACCAGGACGGCGCCGTCGGCTGGGGCGAGATCGCCTCACCGAGCGACCCGTACTACTCGCCGGAGACGGTCGACACCTGCTGGCTGGTCGCCGAGCGCTACCTGCTGCCCGCGCTGGTCGGGCAGCGGTGGCAGCACCCGTCCGAGGTCCCCGGCACGTGGGCCAAGGTGCGCGGCCACCGCTTCGCCAAGGCCGGCGTCGACATCGCGGCGTGGGCGCTGTGGTCCGCCGACGACGGGGTCCCGCTCGCCCGGGCGCTGGGCGGCACCCGCACCAGCGTCGTCGCCGGGGTGTCGCTGGGCATCGAGCCGACGGTCGACGCGCTGCTCGAGCAGGTGGCCAAGCAAGTCGGCGCCGGGTACCCGCGGGTGAAACTCAAGATCGCGCCGGGATGGGACGTGGAGCCGGTGCGGCAGGTGCGCCGTGCGTTCCCGGAGCTGATGCTGCACGTCGACGCGAACGGTGCCTACGGGGAGTCCGCGGAGGAGCTGCGCGCGCTGCGGGCGCTCGACGACTACGGCCTGTCCATGATCGAGCAGCCGTTCGGGCCGCGGAACCTGCTGGCGCACGCGGCACTGCAGCGCGGCGTCGAGACGCCGATCTGCCTGGACGAGTCGGTCGACACCCTGGACGACCTGCGTACCGCCATCGTGCTCGGCGCGTTGAAGGTGCTGAACATCAAGGTGTCGCGGATGGGCGGACTCGGTGCCGCGGTGGCCGCGCACGACCTCGCCGGCGAGCACGGCATCCCGGTCTGGTGCGGCGGCATGCACGAGTTCGGCGTCGGCCGGGCGGCCAACGTCGCGCTGTCCAGCCTGCCCGGGTTCAGCCTGCCGTCGGACGTGTCGGCGTCGGACAAGTACTACGCGCGCGACGTCATCGTGCCGCCGGTCGCCGCGGCCGCCGGCGTCGTCCAGGTGCCGACGGCGCCCGGCCTCGGCCACGCGGTCGACGATGCCTTCGTCGCCGCCACCACACTCAGGTCCGCCGAGGTCAGCGGCTGATCCCTGGGACGTCCCCAAGGGGAACACGGGGGATACCCCCAGCACGAATCGGGGGTATTCCGGGTTACCGCGGCGCGTCCGCGCGGCGAGAGTGAGTAGCGCCACCGACGGGGGCCGGAACGATCGGCCACAGCCCGACCGGTGTCGACGAAACCGCCGCCGACTCACCGCCGAGGACAACCATGACCACCACACTGCCCCTGGAC
>NZ_SMKZ01000062.1 GCF_004349065.1 Jiangella asiatica | reverse complement strand
CGCCACACCCGACCCAGCCCAACCAGCGCCCTTATGACCGCACCCGTCCAGAGATCGACGACGAGTCGGCCACGCGGTGCGGACCACCGCGGCGCCAACAGCGTCATCGTGACGACGCGATCTCCCAACCGCTCATCAGCGTCACCGGGCATGCGGGCACGGCGGCCTGAGCGAGCGTGGCCGACAGCAGGCCGTCCTGGACCGGCTTCCCAACCGAACTCCAGGTGTGACGCAGGCCGCATTCACCCCATTGGTGAGCAATGATGGCTTGTGGGCGATCTGCCGATGCCGGTCCTGGCGACCCTCGTCGCCGCGGTCCTGGGTGCGGCCTGCGGCGGCGCGGCGGGCGGCGACCCCACGCCGTCCGACGCCCCGGCGAGTGCAACGGTGCAGGCCAAGCGGCCGGATCGGGCCGCCTACCTGCTGCCCGACCTGCACAGCCTGCCGGCCGAGGACATCCAGATCACCCTGACCGACGCCGGCACCCGGGACCTGCGGTTCTCCGCCACGATCGCGAACACGGGGGTCGGGCCGCTGATCGTGGCGCCCGATGACCACGCCGTCTGCCCCGCCGGGCAGCGGCACGCCGCCCAGCGCGTCGTCGCGGACGTGGACGGCGACGGGCGGTTCGACCCGGCGGTGGACCGCTCGGTGAAGCCGGCGCCCGGCGGCTGCATGGTCGATCACCCGACGCACCTGCACTGGCATTTCGACGCGTCGGCCAGCTATGTGCTGACCCGGCCCGGCGACGACGTCCCGATCGTAACCAGCGACAAGGTCAGCTTCTGCCTGCGCGACAGCCATCCGCTCGAAGGGCCGGCCCGCGACGGCGCCTTCGGCGACTGCGACCGCGAAAGCATCCAGGGCATCAGCGTCGGCTTCGGCGACCTCTACCGTTTCGACCTCGACGGCCAGGCGTTGCCACTGCCGCGCGACCTCGCCGACGGCGTCTACTGCCTGACGCTCTCGGCCGACCCCGACCGCCTGTTGCGCGAGCTCGACGACGGCGACAACGCGTCCACCGTCGGGGTACAGGTCATCGGCAGCACCGCGGCGCCGGCCGCGGCACCGGCCTGCGAGGGCGCCGCGCCGCCGCCGTGACCCGGCCCGATCACTCGGCCGGCTGGTCCAGCGGCCAGACCTCGACCACACCCTGAGCGACGGCGCAGGGCGTGCCGGACACGAGCTGGACCGCCTCCTCGATGGTGTCGGCCTCGATCACGGCGAACCCGGCGATCGGCAGGTCCGAGTGCATGAACGGCCCTGGGGTGGTCCGCATTGCCGCGCCGTCGTGGTTGCGCACCTGCACCGGCGCGCCGGCGATCCCCATGACGGCGCCGCCGTCGCGCAGCCGGGCGTCGTGCTCGTGGGCCGCGTCACGCACGGCGCCATCGGTCCGCTCGTACCCTGCGCTGTCGCCGTAGCCGATCGTGATGAACGTCGCCATGTCTGGCCTCCTCGTCGCGGAGTCACGACGCTACCCCCGGGGCGCGACCTGCAACGCCACGTCGTAGAAGCCGTCCCAGCCCAGCGACTCCTGGACACACCGGGCGAACAACCACCGCCGCAGCCGCTCACGGTCGAGATCCAGCAGATCGGCCATCCGCTCGAGCAGCCGGTTCGGGTCCTTCGTCAGCCGGTCCATGTTGAGCATGTGCTGCAACGCGTCGTAGCTGCGGTCGCCCACGTACGGCTTGGGGTCGACGACGAGCCACGGCTCGCGCTCGGCGGCCAGCACGTTCTCGGTGTGCAGGTCGGTGCAGAGGACGACCTGGTCGGTGCTCTCCCGGGGCAGCGACCGCATCAGCTGCATCGCGGCGCGGGCGATGCCGGGGTCGACGCGGCCGGGTGCGGCCGCGGCGAGCTTCTCCTCGAACTCGTCGGCCCAGAAGTCGCACATGGAGGTCAGCGGCCGGAATGGGTGGCCGTCCGGTGGCCGCCTCCACAGCCGGCGCAGCAGGCCGGCGATGACCTCGTCCTGTTCGAGCGGCGGCCGTGCCCTCGCCAGCATGGTGCCCGGTTCGCAGCGCTCCATCAGCATCGCGCTGGTGCTGTCGAACGTCTCGTCGGCGAACAGGCGGGCCGCACCGTCGCCGTCCCAGAAGCGCAGCCCGGCCGCCTCGTGCTCGGCCTCCTCGTGGCGCCAGCCGACCTTGAGCACGACGGCGTCGCCGGTGCGGGTCGTGGCCGGTGCCACCCACGAGCACTGACCGCCGGGCTCGTACGGAGCGCCGACGGTCAGTTCCCACCGTTCGCACAGCTCGGGCACCAGGGCCGGAAGGGTACGCACCCAGGCGGCGACCTCGGGCTGGTCGTCGCGGGCGGCGAACTCGGCGAGCTTCGTGGGGACGGCGAAGGCGGTCACGGCGTCATTCTCACCGAACCGCCCGACCCGTCGCCTCTCGATTTACCGGAACCGTCTCTAGGCGTCGCGGCGGGCGAACAGCCACCCGGCCACGGCCAGCAGGAGCGCCGTCTCGCCGGCGAACACCGCGAACCCGACCCACGGTTCGAGCAGCTCGGGGTTGAACTGCTCGACATTGGCGATGGCCGAGCCGGCGTTGCCCGGCATCAGCTTCATCAGCCACTCCCCGAACGCGCCGGGGACCAGGTTGACCAGGTTGCCGACGACGAAGATGGTCGCGATGCCGACAGTGACCGCGCCGGCGGTGTGCCGCATCAGGACTCCCAGGCCGAGGCCGAACGCGCCGAGCACGGCCACGTACAGGCCGCCGCCGAGCAGCGCTCGCAGCGCCTCAGGGTCGGAGATCTCCAACCCGATCCCCTCGCGGGACAGGAAGTAGTTGCCGGCCAGGAAGCTGGCGACCGACGTGATGGTGCCCAGGACCAGCAGCAGCCCGGTGAGTACCGTCGTCTTGGCGGCGAGGACCGGCCAGCGGCGCGGTGCCGCCGCGAGCGTCGTGCGGATCATCCCGCTGGAGTACTCGGCCGACGCCACCAGAACACCGAGCACCAGGGCGGCGAGCTGGCCGAACAGGAGGCCCCAGGTGACGAACGCGCCGACCGGCTCGTCGTTGTCGGCGGCGCTGAGCTCGCCGGCGGCGGCCAGGCAGATGAGGGCCGTCAGCCCGACGCTGAGCGTGACGAACGCCGTCAGCGTCCAGACGGTCGACCGGACGGTGCGCAGCTTCGTCCACTCCGCATCGAGAAGACGGCCGAAAGTCAGCCGCGGCGCCGCGGTTGCCCGCGCGGGGGCGGTGGCGGGTTCGAGGGTTGCTGTTGTCATGGCGTCGTCACACTCCGGCGGGGATCGGCTGGTCGATGCGTGCGTGGTACTCGACGCTGTCCGCGGTGAGGCGCATGAACGCCTCCTCCAGCGACGCGTTGACCACGGTCAGCTCGTGCAGGTACAGACCGTGGGCGCCGGCGAGGTCGCCGATCTGCTTGGCCGTGGCGCCTTCGACCCGCAGCGCCGTGCGGTCGTCGTCGCTGCCGGGTGAGACCGCCCAGCCGGCGCCGGTCAGCGCGGTCGCCAGCGGTGCCGCGTGCGGCGAGCGGACCCGCACGTAGGCGGCGGAGTTGCGGGCGATGAAGTCGGCCATGCCGGTGTCGGCGAGGATGCGGCCGCGGCCGATCACCAGCAGGTGGTCGGCGGTCAGCGCCATCTCCGACATCAGGTGGCTGGACACGAACACCGTCCGGCCCTCGGCGGCGAGGTTGCGGATCAGCGTGCGGATCCAGCGGATGCCCTCCGGGTCCAGACCGTTGACCGGCTCGTCGAACAACAGCACGCCGGGGTCGCCGAGCAGTGCGGCGGCGATGCCCAGGCGCTGTCCCATGCCCAGGGAGAACCCACCGGACCGCTTGCGTGCGACCTCGCCGAGGCCGACCAGGCCGATGACCTCGTCGACCCGCTTCCGGGAGATGCCGTTGGACTTGGCCAGCCACAGCAGGTGGTTGTAGGCGCTGCGGCCGCCGTGGATGGCCTTGGCCTCGAGGAGGGCGCCGACCTCGTGCAGCGGTGCCGGTAGGTCACGGTAGGCGCGCCCGTTGACGGTGACGCTCCCGCGCGAGGGGTGGTCCAGGCCCATGACCATCCGCATGGTCGTGGACTTCCCGGCACCGTTGGGGCCGAGGAAGCCCGTGACCGAGCCCGGGCGGACCGTGAAGTCGATCGCGTCGACGGCGGTCTTGTCGCCGTAGCGCTTGGTGAGCCCATCAGCTGTGATCATGGCCGCAACGGTACGGGTCACGGACGCCGTGAAACAGCAGTTCAAGGGTGGTTTCAGGGCCGCATCAGGGTCATCCCAGGGTGGTCCCTGAGCGGGACGTGGCCACGAGTGGTTGTATGACGCCATGCAGAGCGATCACGACGCCAGCGGCGACGAGCGCGTCCCGGTCGCGCAAGTGCTCAGCGGCCTCGAGCTGCACCCGCTCTCGCCCGGCGAGACCGCCATCGAGGCCTTCGTCCTCATCAAGGTGCTGGACGCGGACGGGCGGCCGGCCTGGTCGTACCGCACCACGAACCGGCTGAACCGCGAGGAGCTGCTCGGCGCCCTGATGGTGCAGGTGGACGTGTTGCGCAAGGAGTTGCGCGACGAGTGGGACGACGGCTGACGCTCGCCGTCCCACTCGCGCCGGGCGGCGTTCGGGGACTACCGGGCTCGCACCCGGTGTACGCCGCCGTTCTCGGTGCCCGCGTACAGCCAGCGGCCGTCGGGGCTGGCCGTCAGCGACACCACGGACAGGTTCTGCAGGCCGCTGGACACGTTGACCCAGGTGTGCCCGCCATCGGTGCTGCGCAGCACCCCGCGACCGCCTTTGACCAGCCCGTTGGCGGTGTGCGCGCCGGTCGCGGCGTACCACGTGACGGGGTCGGACGGCGACACCAGCACCTCGCTGACCAGCATCGGGAGGTCGCCGCTGTCGGCGACGGCGAACGTCTGGCCGCCGTCCTCGCTGACCCGGATGGCGGCACCGGCGGCGACGACGCGGTGCTCGTCGACCGCGACCGCGCTCACCTGGCCGTCGGCGACCTTCTCCGCGCTCACGCCGAAGTCGTCGCTGCGGTAGAGGCCGTCGGAGCTGCCCAGCCAGAGCCGGTCGGGGTCGGCCGGGTCGGTGGCGACGGTCGTGAACACCTGGTCGTGAAAGTGCTTGTCCCAGGTCGCGCCGGCGTCGTGGGTGACGTACAGCCCGACGCCGCCGAGGCTCCAGAACGCCACCGCGACCAGGTCGGAGTCGGTGGGCGAGACCACGATGTCGAACGGCAGCTCGTTCGTGCGTCCGCGCACCTGCCAGCTGGCGCCGCCGTCGGTGCTGCGGTAGACCCAGAACTGCGACAGGGCGTCCTTGCGGATCTTCCACACCGTCGCCGGGTCCTGAGGGTCGACGGCGAGCTGCCCCACTCGCGTGCCCACGTAGGCCTCGTACCCGGACAGACCCCACTCGGCCACCCCGTCGGGCAGCTTCGGCCGGGTCGGCAGGTCGGTGCCGAACACGTCGGCGTCGGTGCCGGCGAGCAGCCGCGCGGTGCCGTCGGCGTCCTCGACGACGGCCAGGTCGTACGCCGTCGCCCCCTGGACCCCGATGCGGCGCGGGTCGGCGCCGTCGTCGCCGGTCTGGAAGAGCCCGGCACCCGGCGACGACCACAGCAGACCGTCGCCCCAGGCCACGGCGTCGTCTTCGATCGCGCCGTTGACGGGCTGGGCCACCTGCGACCAGGTCGTGCCGCCGTCGCGGCTGACGTGCTGCACGGGCCGGTAGGTCGTCACCATGAGCACGTCGCCGTCGAGGACGATGTCCAGCGCGCCACCGCCGGGGACGGTGTAGAGGTCGGCCCACGTGTTGCCGCCGTCCCAGGAGCCGGTCACGACGTCGTCGCCCAGCACCGCGACCAGCGAGTCGTCGGCCACCAGGCCCTCCACCAGGCCGCTCGCCGGCGTGAACACCTGGTCGGTGCCGGTCGGGTCGCCGGCCAGCAGCCCGCGCACCGCCCACACCCCGTCGTACGTGGCGAGGTAGAGGTCGTCGCCGCCGACCGCGCCGCCGGACAGGTTGCCGCCGACGGGGTTCGCGTGCGCCGACCAGGTGTCGCCGCCGTCCCGGCTGACCAGCACGGCGTCGGCCGTGACGGCCACGAGCACCTGGGTGCGCGGGTCGCTGAGCAGCGCGATCACGTGGACGTCGGGGACGTCCAGCGGCTGCCAGGTGTCGCCGCCGTCCTCGGTGCGCAGGATCCGGCCCTGGTAGCTGGGGTCGACCAGGAGGTCGAAGGCGCCTCCGCTGGAGCCGTTGACGGCGTACCACATGACGTCGGGGTCGTTCGCGGACACCACGAGGTTGTCGTTGCCGGTACCGGCGGCGACGGGCAGCCGGTTGCGCTGCTCCCAGGTCTCGCCGCCGTCGTCGGTGGTCCACGGTCCGGCCCGCAGGTACTGGGTGACGGCGGCGGTGCCGCGGTCGGCCGGGGTGGTGGCGATCGGGCCGGACTCGGCGTTGGGCCCGATGGGTTGCCACCGCGCCGGGCTGGCGGAGCTGCCCAATGGCGCGGTCACCTCGAAGCCGGAGCCGCCGGTCAGCGTGGCGCCGAGCGTCGTCAGCGCACTGACGGCGACGTCGTACGCGCCGACCCGGGAGCCGGTGAGCTCGGCGCGGTACCAGCTGTCGTACTCGTGCTCGGCGGTGACGGTGTAGGGCTGGCCGGCGGGCGGGGTCACCGTCACCGTCGGCGGCTGCTCGAGCTGTGCCGGACTCCAGATGAACGCCGCGGAGGCGCCGTCGCTGGGGTCCGGCGACGTCTGAACCACCACGTGGCGGGCGGAGAGCAGGTACGGCACGCGGACGGTGCTCATGCTTCCCGCCAGCGAGGCGACCACCCAGCCGGCCAGGTCGGCGTCCTGGTCCGGCCGGTCCGCGGAGACGGTGACCTCCACCCTCAGCTCGCCGCCGGGCGGGATGACGCCCTGCGCCGGCGAGACGACGGCGGTGCCGGCGCTGTCCGCGGCGGGTTCGGCGCCGAGGGTCACGGCGATGTCGGTGTCGCCGGTGTTGCGCAGCGTGGTCGTGCCGCTGGCGTCGAGGACCGGTGCCGCCAGGTCGGCCAGGCCCAGCGACACGGACGTCGGCTCGGCGATCACGTCCGCGGCGACGGCGGCCTCGACGTCGAGGCGCCCGGAGCCGGACGCGGACGGGCCGGCGGCGGTCGCGGCCGCGGACCCGACGAGCCGGCCGCCCACCTCCTCCACCGACGCGTCCGGGTGCAGCTGCCGCACGAGCGCCGCCGCTCCGGCCACATGCGGCGCGGCCATGCTGGTGCCGGAGATGCGGTAGATGCCGGGTGCCCACTGCGCGAGAGGCCAGGTGGAGCGGATCTCGACCCCCGGCGCTACGAGGTCGGGTTCGAGCTCGAAACTTCGGGTCGGCCCGCGGGAGCTGAAGGACGCGACCTGGTCGGTGACGTCCTCGCCGGTGATCTCGATGCTCACCGGGCCCTCGGCCATCGCGCTCTGCAGCCGGGCCCACTGGGTCTCCATGAGGCCCATGACGACGATGCGGTCCATGCGGAAGCTCTCGCCGGACTCGGCGCCGGACAGCGGGACGTCGACGATGCCCGGCTCGGCGTCCGTGGCCCGGATCTCGCCGGGAGCCGACGGCGCCGCGGTCTCCGACATCAGGACCGGGCCGCCACCGCCGCCGCTGTAGGCCAGCAGCGCGAGCGCGCCACGCTCCTCGGCGAGCCGGGCCTGGTCGAGCAGGTGCGGCTGGACCGCCGCGAGGTCGCCGGGGATGTTGGCCCGGTACGCCACCACCTTGCCGGTGACGTCGCCGACGCGGTCGTAGTCGGCTTCCGTGCCCGCGCCGACGTCGACCAGCTCGCCGCTGACCGGTTGGGTCGGCGGGCTGGCCGAGTACGGCGCCCGGTAGGCGTCGACGGGCTCGACCCGCGGTGCGACCATCCGGGCCGTCGGCAGCACCATGCCGCTGGCCGACGCGCCGACCGACAGCACACCATCGGCGACGGCCGGGGTGCCGACAGTGTTCTCGCCGGGTCCTGAGTTGCCGGCGGCCGCCACGACGACGACACCCGCCTCAGCGGCCGCGGTGGCCGCCTGGCCGAGCGGGTCGGTACCGTCGCCGGGACCGCCGAGGCTCAGGTTCACGACGTCGGCCCGGTACGGGTTTGCGGGATCGACGGCCGCTTCGAGGCCGGCGATGATGTCGGACTCCCAACCGTCGCCACCGCCGTCGAGCACCTTGTACGCCGTCATCAGCGCGCCCGGCGCCACGCCGGTCACCGCTCCGTCGCCGGCGACGATGCCCGCGACGTGGGTGCCGTGGCCGTTGTCGTCCATGGGGTCGTCGTCGCCGTTGACGAAGTCGTGGCCGGCGACGATCTTGTTGCCCGGGCCGAACGCCCCGCCGAGCGACGGGTTGGTGTAGTCGACGCCGGTGTCGACGACGGCGACGACGGTGCCGGCGCCGTCGGCCGGGCCGCCCACGGGCGCCTCTTGCTCCCAGACCTGCGGCGCGCCGATGAGCGGCACGCTGACGTCGGTGGCCGCGCGCATCCGCCGGTCCGGCACGACGTCGGCCACTCCGGGCAGCTCGGCCAGCCGGTTCACGTCGCCGGCCGGGACGGTCATCGCGACGGCGTCGATGAGGCCGGTGAGCTGGTGCTCCACCTCCGCCTCGACCCCGGCGTCGGCCGCGGCGGCCAGCAGATCGCGCTGGGCCGTGGCCGCGCGGCTCCGGCTGGGCGCGTCGTCCATGACGACGATGACGCGGGAGTCGGTCGCGGCCTCGCCGGCCGCGTCGGCGGTCGGGGTCAGCCCAGCCGGGCCGAGCCCCGTCGTGGCGAGCCCTGTCGCGCCGAGGCCGGTCACCAGCGTCACGCCGAGTGCGGCGCGGAGTCGTCGAGGCACCTTCATGCTCCAGGGGTCAGACCACGGCCAGGGCGGCACGGTGGTTTGGCCACATTGGTACGCGGCCTAGACCAGTTGTCGCAATGGTCTGGAGTGGCCGCTTGCGGCCGTTGGCACCATGCGGCCAATCTGGTGGTCGTGACTGAGGACTCCCCCACCTCGCTGGCCGCCCTCGGTGTCGACACCTTCGACGAGCGTGTCTACCGAGCGCTCCTGGCCTGCGCCGACGCTACCCCGGCGGCGCTGGCCCAGCAGCTGGGCGAGGCCGAGGCCAAGGTCGACCGGGCCTTCACCCGGCTGCGCGCCCTCGGCCTGGTGACCCGGATGTCTGGCCGGCGCCGCCGCTACACCGCCGTCGACCCGGAAGCCGCCGTCGACGCCCTGGTGCGCGAACGCAGCACCGAGCTGGAGCAGGCCCGCGCATCGGTGCTCGCGCTGGCGTCGGTGTTTCACACGACCCGGCGGCAGGCCGGCGGCGGCAGCACCGTCGAGCTGCTCAACGGGCCGCAGGAACAGGGCCGGTGGTTCGTGCGGCTGCAACACCAGGTGCAGACCGAGATGATGGTCCTGGACCGGCCCCCGTACGTGCTGGCCGCGGTCAACCCGGTCGAGCCCATGCGGCTGGCCAGCGGCGTGACCTGGCGGGCCATCTACGCGCCGGAGGCGCTGGAGGTCCCCGGCGCGCTGGACGAGGTCAGCGACCTCACCAGCCGGGGCGAGCAGGGCCGCGTGCTCCCCGGACTGCCGATGAAGCTCGCGATCGCCGACCGCCGCATCGCCCTCATGCCGCTCTCACTCGACGTCGAGCACGCCCAGGGACTGCTCATCCGCGAGTCGACCCTGCTGGACGCTCTGATCGAGCTGTTCGAGGTGTACTGGCGGCGGGCGGTGCCGCTCGGCCCCGGCGGCGGGACGATGGCGACGACGGCGTCAGGTGCCGGCTCCGGCGCCGCGGGTGCGCCGGGCGCCGCCTTGACGGACGAGGACCGCGCGGACGGCCGCCCGCCGGCTTCGGACGTGCCGCAAGGGGTGCCGGACGCCGAGGACCTCCAGCTGGCACGCCTGCTGGTTGCCGGCCTCACCGACAGCGCCATCGCCCGCCAGCTCGGCCTGTCGACCAGGACCATGCGGCGGCGGACGCGGCGGCTGTTCGACCACCTGGGCGCGACCAACCGGTTCCAGGCAGGAGTGCAGGCCGCGCGGCGCGGCTGGCTGTGACCGCTCCTGGCGCCCAGAGCGTCAAAGGCGCCGCCGGACTTCGGCCACGCGGCGCCGACAGGCCCGGAACCATCCCCGGCGATCATCCGGCGGATGCCTCGCCCCGTCGCCGCCCGATCGAAATGATCACGTTCAGCACGAGATCTCGTGTCACACCATGCTCGCAATCATGGTGAGGCTCGGGGGATCCTGCTGAACGTGATCATTTCGAAGGCAGCGCCAGGCGCCGATCAGGCGGGGTCGTTCAGCTCAGCGCACGCCGGTGGGGCGGAACTGCACGCTGATGCGCGGACCGACCGGCTTGGCCGTCTTCGGCACGGCGTGCTCCCACGTGCGCTGGCACGACCCGCCCATCACCAGCAGGTCGCCGTGGCCGACGGAGAACCGCAGCGTGGCGCTTCCGCCGCCACGCTGGCGCAGCAACAACGACCGCGGAGCACCGAGCGACACGATGGCGACCATGGTGTCCTCAGTGCGGCTGCGGCCGATGGTGTCGCCGTGCCAGGCCACGCTGTCGCGGCCGTCGCGGTAGAAGCACATGCCGGCGGTAGTAAACGGCTCGCCGAGCTCGGCTGCATAGTGCCGGCTCAGCCGTGCCTTCGCAGTCTCGAGCAGCGGGTCGGGCAGCGCTTCGCCGTCGCCGTAGAAGCGGACCAGCCGGGGCACGTCGACCACGCGCTCGTACATAGTGCGCCGCTCGGCCTTCCACGGCACCGATTCGACCAGGCGGGTGAACAGCTCGTCGGACCCGCTGACCCAGCCGGGCCGCAGGTCGACCCAGGCACCCTGGGTGAGCTCGGTGCGCTCGACGGCGCCGCCGAGCGGCCGGAGCTCGGGCCCATATAGCGCGCCGTCGAGCAAGGACGCTTGAAAGGCAACGCTCATACCCAGCACCCTACTACACGTTCGAACGTATGTTCTGAATGTCTGGGTGGATCAAGTATGATGGCAGCGGCTGCGCAGGCGGGACGGGTTCGTCTGCCCGCGCTGCGGGGCGGGTGCGTGCTGGCGGACCGGCAAGGCGCTGCTCATGTGCGCGGCCTGTGGGCGACAGACGTCGGTGACTGTGGGCACGATCTTCCACTGGACCCGCACGCCGCTGGCGACGTGGTTCGCCGCGACCTGGTTCGTCACGTCGCAGAAGAACGGTGGGTCCGGTTCGGCTCGTACGAGACCGCGCCCGCCCGTGTCGTCGAGCCCGGCTCTACCATCCACACCGACGGCGCCCGAGGGCTGCGCCGGCCAGGCGACATGGGCTAGGTCCATCACGACACCACCGGCCACAACGCGACCGACCCGACGACCGTGCTGCCCGGCGTCCACCTGATCGCGTCGCTGTTCAAACGCTGGATCGCCGGCACCCTGCACCATCGCGTCAGCACCGAGCAGCTGCCCGTACTACCTCGGCGAGTACACCTTCCGGTTCAACCGCCGCACCGCCCACAAGCGCGGCCTGCTGTTCTACCGGCTCCTCCAGCAAGCCGTCGCCACCGACCCGCACCCGCGGCATGACCTGCAACGACCCGGAGACCCCGGACGGTGACCTGGTAGGCCACGATGAGTTTCGGGCACGCGGGCGGTCGGTAGGGAGAAGCATGAAGCCGAATGAAGCAGCCTCATGATTCGGTGGACGGCTTGCGAGTCGCTCGCGTCGTCGACCACGTGGAGTGCCGGACCGGACGCCTGGTCCTGGAGGCGAACCAGGTGGCCGGCCGAGGGTTCGGGATGTTGTTCGGCGACCGTCGACCGGACGGGAACAAGATCGAGGAGAGATAGGTCATGCGAGACGTCATTCTGTACATGTCGATGTCACTGGACGGGTTCGTTGACAGCGACCGTGGGCACCCCGGGGTCGCGATCCCCGAGGGCGCCGAACTCAAGCAGTGGAAGCTCGACCGCATCAGCAAGGCCGGTGCCCACCTCATGGGCCGCGTCACGTACCAGCAGATGTCGTCGTACTGGCCGCAGTCGGACGACCCGTACGCGGCCCCGATGAACGACACCCCCAAGGTCGTGTTCTCCAAGACACTCGGCGACGCCGAGGCGACCTGGCCGGTCACCCAGGTCGCGCGCGGTGACCTCGCGGCCGAGATCGCCGCGATCAAGGCCGCGCCTGGCCCAGACGTGATCGTGTGGGGCGGCGGACGGTTCGCCGGCGCTCTGGCTGCGGCGGACCTGATCGACGAGTACCGCCTCTTCGTCCAGCCGTTGGTGCTGGGCCAGGGACGGGCGCTGTTCGATCAACTACCGGACTCGCGGCGCCTGAGCCTCGTCGAGGCCGTGTCGTTTCCCAGCGGCGTCGTGGTGCACGTCTACCGGCCGCAGCACATCTGAGAAGGGGAGGAGCCGTGGGCAAGGTGGTGGCGCAGGCGATCATGTCGCTCGACGGGTACGTCGCCAAACAGGACAACACCATCGGCCGGTTGTTCGACTGGCTGCAAAACGGCGAGGTCGAGCTCCCGACTCCCGCTGGGGACTTCGCCGTCCATCTGACCCCGCCGAGCGCGGAACACTGGCGGCGGTGGGTGTCCTCACTCGGCGCACTGGTCTGCGGCCGGACGCTGTTCGAGGTGGCCGAGGGCTGGCAGGGTCGCCACACACTGGACGTCCCCGTCGTCGTCGTGACGCACCGGGTCCCCACCGACTGGGTCGACGCACACCCCGAGGCACCGTTCACCTTCGTGACCGACGGAGTAGCGGCCGCAGTCGCTCATGCGCAGACGCTCGCTGGCGACCGTGTCGTCGCGGTCACCGGTGGCACCATCGCCCGGCAGTGCCTGGACCTGGGGCTGCTCGACGAAGTGGCCATAGACCTCGTCCCGGTCGTGATGGGCGAGGGCAACCGCCCCTTCTTCGGCAAGCTCTCGGCTGACGACGTGCTGCTCGGCAACCCATCGGTCTGTGTTCAAGGCGACCGCGTCACCCATCTCGTGTTCCCGGTGGTGCGCTGACCGCCGACGCGCCCGCGGGAGACGACGCCGGCCATACGCATCCGGGCCTGGAGACATCCGGACCGGGGCTGCCAACTCTCCTGCCCGGGGGTGTCCGTGATCGCAGGACGACGCGGCCATTCTGGGTGAGCAGATCGCGGAAACCGTCCAGGCAGGTGGCTGTGGACGAGCAGATCCGGGCAGATTTAGGTCGTGTTGGCGGTGTTGAAGGGAACACCCTGCGGCGGCCCCACCAAACCCTTGACGACACGACGCCGCGGCAAGCGAACGTCACCGGCACGGGGACCCAAGTAACCACCGGTCCGACCGTCCTGTTGCGGGGATCTCGCACATACACGGTTGGTGATCCGGCGGGGGTATAACAGTCGCCTCAGAACGCAGCGCCACGAGATCCTTGGGTGGCCCGAAGTTCGCGCCGATCCGACGTAGGGCACTCAGTGCCTGGTCTCGTACCTGGTCAGGACCACGCCGTCGGGAAACGTCCGGGTCTCCACCAGGGTCAGGTTCACCCAGTTGTCCAGGGCCGTAAAGAACGGCGTGCCGCCGCCCACCAAGACCGGTGCGGTGGCCAGCACGTACTCGTCGATCAGCCCGGCCCGCATCGCCGCTGCGGCGAGTGTGGCGCCGCCGATGTCAATGGGGCCGCCATCCTCGGCCTTGAGCCGGGTGATCTCGGTGACCGCGTCGCCGGTGACCAGGCGAGTGTTCCAGTCGACCGTGCTGATCGTGGAGGAGAACACCACCTTCGGCATGGCCTGCCAGCGGCGGGCGAACTCGATCTCCGCTTGTGTGGCGCCGGGCTGCTGGTTGGCGGTCGGCCAGTGGGAACTCATCGTCTCCCACAGTTTCCGCCCATACAGCGCCAGGCCCGTTGCTCCCACCCGGTCGGACCACCACTGGAACAGCTCGTCGCTCGGCACGCTCCAGCCGAGGTCGTCGCCGGGCGCGGCGATGTAGCCGTCCAGGGTCAGGTTCATGCCAAAGGTCAGTTTCCGCATGGCGTCAGCCTACTGAGCCCCAGCTAAATCAAGATCAAATCCTGCCATCTCCTTGGCGCAGACAGGCTGCGGCTGCTCGAGGACGTGGCGGGCGACGTCGATGTCCTCGTCCCTGGCCATGGGTCCGTCGGCCGAGCTGATCAGGTACGGGCACGGTTCGAACTGGATCGGCAGCCGGCCCGCGGCTGAGTCAGCCGGGCAGACGGCGGTAGGTCACGTCGAAGTCCGTCGACCAGGCCTGGCCGTCCTCGGAGGCCTCCCACCTGCCGTCGATCTCGGTGCCGTCGTCGCTGACGGTGCCCACGAACCGCTGGTGAAAGTCCGGACCGGGACGGCTCGAGAGCGTCCACCGGTCGCCGTCGAGGCTCATCCGGTAGGTGCGGCAGACACCGCGGGAGTCGGTGTAGAGCATCGTGAGCTCGTCGGAGTGGTCGTCGAGACCGATGACGGCGTCGAACCAGCTCGGGGCCGCGCCGACCCATTCGGGCACGAGGTAGGTCTGGGGATCGGTGCGCTGCACCAGCAGGCCACCGTCGCCGTACCACTGGAAGGTACACGGCGCCGTGCTCAGGGTGCGTCCCTTCGACGACGCCGTCACCTCCCAGGCGCCCACCAGGACGTCCAGGCGGCTCAGGCGCGGGTTGAGTGATCTGGTCATGATCTGCCTCCAAGGCTCGGTGACACGGCACCGGTACCGACAGGGCCGCCGGCCAGAACTCATCGGCCAGCGAGGTCGCGCCGGCCCGACGACGGGCGTGACGAAGCACACGCCGTCGCCTCTACGCCTTCGCGCGGGCGCCTCAGTCCAGGTAGGCCGCGGCGGTCGCCGTGACCGACGCGGTGAGTGCGGCGAGGACCGGCGAGTCCAGCTTCCAGCGCTGCCAGTACAGCGGCACGTCGAGGTGGTGGCCGGGCGCGATCTCCACCAGCCGGCCGTCGGCGAGCGGGGCGGCCGCGAGCCGCGTCGGGACCATCCCCCACGCCAGGCCCAGCGCCGCGGCCTCGGCGAAGCCCACCGACGACGGCAGCACCGTCAGCGGCGGGTCGACGCGGCGACCGCCGACCTCGCGGGCGAACCGGGACTGCAGCGCGTCCTTGCTGTTGAAGACGAGCATCGGCGCCGCGCCGAACGCCGTCGTCGTCGGGCCGTCGGCGAAGTACCGGCGGAGGAACCCGGGCGAGGCGACGCCGACGTAGCGCATGCGCCCCAGCGGCTGCGCGGCACAGCCCTGGACGGCGTGCGGGTCGGCCGTCACCGCGGCCATGACGGTGCCGTCGCGCAGCAGGGTCGCGGAGTGGTCCTGGTCCTCCTGGTGGATCTCGAAGCACGCGGCCCGCTCGTCGGCCAGTTCCGCCAGCGCCGGCAGGAACCACGTGGCCAGCGAGTCCGCGTTCACGGCCAGCGGCAGCCGCAGGTCGACGGCGTCCGCTCCGGGCAGTGCCGACAACGCCTCGCTCTCCAACAGCCGCACCTGGCCGGCGTACCGGACGAGCACCCGCCCCGCCGCAGTGGCGCCGGTCGGGCGGGTGCGGGTGACGAGGATCTGCCCCATCCGCGCCTCGAGCGCCTTGACCCGCTGGCTCACCGCCGACGGTGTCACGTGCAGGCGGCGTGCGGCGGCCTCGAAGCTGCCCTCGTCGACGACGGCGGCGAGCGCGGTCAGCTGCGCGAGATCGATACGCATGATGAAGCCAAGCTAAGGAACATGTAGAAACTTTAGCTGGATCTCACCGCCGCGGACTCCTAGCGTCGAAGCGTGTCCAGCGCCGCCGTCGGGTTCGTCACCTCCCTCACACTCATCGTCGCCATCGGTGCGCAGAACGCGTTCATCCTGCGCCAGGGGATCACCCGCCGGCACGTCGTCCCCGTGGTCGCGGTGTGCGCGGTGTCCGACGCGCTGCTGATCACCGCCGGGATCGCCGGCCTCGGCGCGGTCCTGACCGCGCACTCGTGGGCCGTGGACGTCGCCCGGTACGCGGGCGCGGCGTTCGTGCTCGGGTACGGGGCGCTGGCGGCCCGGCGGGCGCTGCGGCCGTCGTCGATGTCCGCGAGCGGCCGGTCGGCGACCACCGCCCGCGCCGCCGTCCTGGCCTGCCTCGGGTTCACCTTCCTCAACCCGCACGTGTACCTGGACACCGTCGTGCTGCTCGGCGCACTGGCCAACCAGCACGGCGACGACGGCCGCTGGCTCTACGGCGCCGGCGCCGTGACGGCGAGCCTGAGCTGGTTCGTCGCCCTGGGCTTCGGCGCCCGGACGCTGAGCCGGGTGTTCGAGCGTCCGCGCGCCTGGCAGGTCCTGGACGGCCTGATCGCCCTGGTGATGACCGCGATCGGCGCCGGTCTGCTGCTCGGCTGACGTCCCCAAGGCGGTCGTGCGAGCGGCATGCTGTGCGGCGCCGCGAACGGCTGGAACGGTGCGGGATCGCCGCGGCTTCGGGATGTGGCTTCGCTGCCCCCGCCGCCCGGTCAGCCGCGGCAGTCTCACACCGTGGCCTCGAAATGATCACGTTCAGCAGGATCCCCCGAGCCTCACCATGATTGCGAGCATGGTGCGACACGAGATCTCGTGCTGAACGTGATCATTTCGGGGGCACGCGCACCCACGGAAGCTGCGGACGAGCCTCACTCAGGAGGTCAGCGCAGGCCGTTGAGCTCGGCGACGTCGACCAGGGTGCCGGGGTCGTCGGTGATGATCCCGTCGACGCCGAGGTCGATGAGGTGCTGCATGGTGGCGGCGTCGTTGATGGTGTAGGGGACGACGGACAGACCCATCCGGTGCAGGCGGTCGATCTCCGGGCCGTGGAAGTAGGCCGGGTCCTGGCGCAGGTACCAGTCGTCGGAGGCCACAGTGCCCTGGTCCGGGTCGTGCACCTGCCAGTTCGCCGACACCGTCGTCGCACCGGCCATCCGGGTCATCCGGCCGACGTCGCCGACCCGCCACCAGTCGATGCCGGCGGTCCACGGGCTCTTCACCGAGGAGTCGCCGTAGACGGCCTGCAGGGAGCACTCGTCGGCCAGCGACCGGCACTCGTCCGGGCCGTACTGCCAGATCAGCGCGACGGTGTCGATCCGGCCGTCCAGCTGCTTGGCGTGGCGGATCGTGCGCCAGTCGAAGGACTGGATGGTGACGCGGTCGCGCAGGTTCGCCTCCTGGACCGCCTCCACCAGCGCGGCCGTGAACTCCCGGTAGGGCGCGGTGTCGTCGACCAGCGGGCTGATCTTCGTCTCGATGTTGAGCCGGATGTCGTCGCGGCCGCTCGCTCCGACCAGGTCGAAGACCTCGTCCAGCGTCGGGATGCCCGCGCCCGGCTCCGGCTGCTGCTCCGGCAGCGTCGTGAGCGTCCCACAGTCGATGGTCCGCAGCTGCGCCAGCGTGAGATCGCGGACGAGGTCGCCGACGTAGGGGAACTCGGGGTCACCGGGCGTGGCCGGCCCGGTGTCCTGGCAGTGCGAGCCGTTGACCGTCCGGTCATGGCTGACCACCAGTACACCATCCTCGGTGACGCCGGTGTCCAGCTCGAGCGTGGAGACGTCCGGGTTGGCCAGTGCGTGCTCGAAGGCGGGCAGGGTGTTCTCCGGACGGTCCCAGCGTCCGCCGCGGTGCGCCTGGATGTCGAACGGCGACGCGTGCGGTTCTGGCAGCCGGAAGCCGCGGTCGTCGAGCAGGCCGCGCAGCCGGTCCGGGTAGTCGGTGATGATGCCGTCCACGCCGTCGTCGATCAGCTTGCTCATGGTCGCGACGTCGTTGATGGTCCACGGGACGACCTCGATGCCGTTGCGGTGCGCATGGCGGACCAGGTCACGCGTGACGTACGGGACGTAGCCGGGGTCGTCCACCGAGCCGCCCTGCGGGAAGCCGTGCACCGGGGAGAACACGTCGGCGCCGAAGGACGCGATCGCGGCGATCGGGTCGTCGTCGAAGTCGTCGATGTCAATACCGCCCAGCCACGGCGACGCGCCGGGCCGGTCGACCTGGAGGAAGTCGTAGTTGGTCAGGGCGACCAGCGGCAGCTCCGGCGCGACCTCGCCCATGAGCATCAGCGCGCCCCAGTCGAAGGACTGGACGGTGACCTGCTTCTGCATCCCGGCGACGCGGACGTCCCGCGCGACGACGTCGACGAACTGCTCGCGTGGCGCGGTCTCGTGCGGCGCGCCGGCCTCGACCTTCGTCTCGATGTTGAGCGTCACGTCGTCGGCGTCGTGCCGCTCAACCAGGTCGAACACCTCGCTGAGCAGCGGCATGCCGGCACCGGGCACGACCTCCTGCTCCGGGTAGCCGGCCAGCTGCCGGCTGCCGCAGTCCAGCGTGCGCAGCTGAGCGAGGGTGAGGTCCTTGATGTAGCGCCCCTGCGCGTACGGGAACTGCGGGTCACCCGGGGTCACCGGCTCGGTGTCGGCGCACTTGGCCGGGTTGATGCGCCGGTCGTGGGTGACGACGGCGTACTCGTCGCGGGTGATCTGGACGTCCAGCTCCAGCGTCGAGACGCCGAGCTGCAGCGCGTTGCCGAACGACGCCAGCGTGCTCTCCGGCCGCAGCCCGAGCCCGCCGCGGTGCGCCTGCAGGTCGAACTCGCGATCCGGCGCCGCACCGGTAGGCGCGACCGGCAGCGCCGCCAGCATCAGGACGGAGACGGCGGCGGCCGTGCGCCAGGAAGTCTTCGACATGGCGCCGATCGTGTCCACGCCGGTTGAACGGTACGGGGTGGTTGATGGCGACGTGGGCGAAGCGGAGTCAACGTTTTGGTGACGTCACCGGGTCGACCAGGCCGGTCTGGTAGGCGATGACCACCAGCTGTGCGCGGTCGCGGGCGCCCAGCTTGATCATGGCGCGGCTCACGTGTGTCTTCGCGGTCGCCGGGCTGAGCGACAGCTCGGCGGCGATCTCGGCGTTGGACAGGCCGATGCCGACCAACGCCAGCACCTCGCGCTCGCGCTGCGTCAGCACACCGAGCCGGTCCTCGGCCACCTGGTGTGCGGCACGGCTGGCGGTGATCTGAGCGATCAGCCGCCTGGTGATCTTCGGTGCCAGCAGCGCCTCGCCGGCAGCCACCACCCGGATGGCGTGCAGGAGCTCCGCCGGGCCGGCGTCCTTGAGCAGGAACCCGCTCGCGCCCGCCTCGAGCGCGTCGAAGACGTACGCATCGGTGTCGTACGTGGTGAGGATCAGCACGTGCACGGAGTCCAGGCCCGCCGTGGCGGCGATCCGACGGGTGGCCTCGATGCCGTCGAGCACCGGCATCCGGATGTCCATGAGCACGACGTCGGGACGGTGCGCCCGGCACAGCTCGACGGCCTCCGCGCCGGTCGCGGCCTCACCCACCACCTCGATGTCGTCCTCGACGTCGAGCAGCACTCGGAAGCCCGCCCGCACCAGCACCTGGTCGTCGGCGAGCAGCACCTTCACCGGGGCGTCCGTCATGGCGTCGACGCGCCCACCCGCCGCAGCGGCAGCACCGCGTGCACCCGGAACCCCTCGCCCGCCGGCCCGGCCGTGAGCGTGCCGCCGAGCAGCTCGCACCGCTCGCGCATGCCGACGATGCCGCGACCCGGCGTGACCACTGTCCCGGCAAGACCGCTGCTGGCCGCTCCCCCGTCGTCGACGACCTCGATCTCCAGCTCGTCCGGACGATGCTCGACGGCGACGGTGACCCGCGCCGGCCCCGCGTGCCGGATGACGTTGGTGACCGCCTCCTGCACGATGCGGTACGCCGCCCGGTCCACGGCGCTGGGCAGTTCCCCGCCCGGGCCCGTCGCCACCACCGTCACGTCGAGACCCGCGCGCCGCGCCACCGCCGCCACCTCGTCCAGCGCGGCCAGGCTGGGGCCCGGCGCGCGCTCGTCGTCGTCGCCGCGCAACACCCCGAGGATGGCTCGCATCTCGCGCAGCGCCTGCGCGCTGGTCTGCTCGATGGTGACCAGGGTCTCGCGCGCGCGTTCCGGCCGCTTGTCCAGCACATGTGCCGTCACCCCGGCCTGGACGTTGATGATGGCGATGGCGTGCGCGACGGTGTCGTGGACCTCGCGGGCGATGCGCAGCCGCTCGGCGTCGACTCGGCGGCGCGCCTCCTCGTCGCGGGTCCGTTCGGCGACCTCGGCCCGCCGCTCGGCCTCGGCCGCGATGACCCGGCGCGACCGCACCGACTCGCCCAGCGCCGCGGCCATGATGGTGGCGCCGACCCGGAAGGCCAGCCAGCCGGCGGTGGCGGCGTCGAGGTCGGCGGCGATGAACCACGCGACGGTGAGGACGACGGCGCCGTTTCCCGCGATCACCAGCGACCGACGACCGTCGCCGTGCGCCGTCAGCGTGTACGTCGCCACGAACAGCGACAGCCAGCCCGGCCCGTCGGGGTAGTCGGCCAAGAAGTAGCTCATGCTGACCAGTCCGGTGGCGACGAAGACCGCGACCGGCCAGCGGCGACGCACGAACAGCAGCAGCCCGCTGAGGATCAGCAGCACATGGCCGCCGTAGCCGAGAGCGTCCAGCGGCCCTTCACTGGCCTCCGCGTCGTTGGCGATGGCCGAATGCGTACCCAGCACCTGCAGCAGCGTGACGAACGCCGCGAGCAGCCCATCCTGGGCCCGCGTCGACAGCGGACCGCGCCGCACCAGCCGCTCCATCTACTCGGTCACGCCCGCCTTCTCACTCACTCCGCGGCCGGCTCCGGCCCTCGGCACACCCCGCCGCACGCCCCGCCGCCCACTCCGTTCGCTCGTCGGCTCGCCGCTCCATGGCAGAGATCGTATCGGCGCTCCCGCACATCTGCGCCCGCCGGCGGGCGCAGGCGACTACTCCCCGTGGAGTACGCAGCACCCCGCCCGGCTGCGCCGAACCGCCGACCGGGAGGCGACCGCAGGCCGAAGACCGGGCGACCCCGCCAAACCATGATCGCTGCCATGACTCCTGTAGAGACAGAGGGCGACCGCCGGACAGGGCCGCTCGGCGACCCTCCGCCGGGGGCGCTCGACGTGCCCCCGCCGGGGCCGCTCGGCCGGCTCGCCGGCATCGCGTACCGGCGTCGAGGCCGCGTGCTCGTCGCGTGGGCGCTCGCACTGGCCGCCGCGTTCGGGCTGACCGCCGCGTTCGGCGGCGACTACGAGGCCGACTACACCATCTCCGGCTCGGACTCCGAGCTGGCCCAGGGGCTGCTGACCGACCGGTTCCCGGACCGCTCCGGCGAGCCGGTCGACGTGGTCGTCCACGCCGACGGCCCGGTGACCGACCCCGGTGTCCAGGCCGACGTCACCGCGCTGCTGGACGAGCTGCGCGAGCTGCCGCACGTCGCCGCCGTCGACGACCCCTACGTCACTCCCGGCGCGCTGGCACCGGACGAGCGGACCCTGCTCGCCCGCCTCAACCTGGACGTCGACGTTCCCGAGGACATGCCGGTCGCCGACACCGAGCGGCTGCTGGCCGCCGCCGAGGCCGCGGAACGTCCAGGCCTGGAGGTCGCGCTCGGCGGCGACACGATCCGGCTGGCCGAGGCGAGCGAGTTCGGCTCGGAGGTCGTCGGGCTGATCGCCGCCGCGGTGATCCTGCTGGTGACGTTCGGTTCGGTGGTCGCGGCCGGCCTGCCGATCGGGGTGGCGCTGGCCGGGCTCGCCGTCAGCGCGACGCTGACCGGGCTGGTCGCCGCCCTCATCGACGTGCCGGACTGGGCGCCGATCCTCGCCTCGGTCCTCGGTATCGCTCTGGGCATCGACTACGTGCTGCTCATGGTGACCCGGTTCCGCGAGTGGCGAGCCGCAGGGCTTGACGCGGAGCGCGCCACGGTGGCCACCCTCGACACCGCGGGGCGTGCGGTCATGGTGGCCGGCGGGACCGTGATGATCAGCATGTTCGGGCTGTTCGCGATGGGTCTGTCGTTCATGCAGGGCGCCGCCGTGGTCACGATGGTCGGGGTGCTGGTCGTGCTGGCCGCGGCGGCGACGCTGTTCCCCGCGTTCCTCGGGTTCGCCGGGAACTGGGTCGACCGGCTTCGGCTGCCCCTCGGGCGCCGGCGAGGCGGTGGCCGGCCGGTCCAGCTGGCCGCCGGCGGGCACGTCGAGCCGTCGGGCGCGTGGCTGCGGTGGAGCCGGCTGATCGAGCGGCGCAGCCGGCTCGCGGCCGTCGGCAGCATCGTCGTGCTGCTCGCGCTGGCGGTGCCGTTCCTGGGTGCCCGGTTCGGGTTCCCCGACGCCGGCAACGACCCCGACGACGCGTCCGCCCGGCAGGCCTACGACCTGGTCTCCGACGGCTTCGGCGCGGGGGCGAACGGCCCGCTGCTGCTGGTGGCCGACCTGACGACGACGGGGTCCGCGGCGGGCTCGCTCGACGCGGTGGCCGACGCCGTCGCCGCGACGCCGGGGGTCGCGGCCGTGCCGCCCGCCGTCGTCAACCCCGCCGGCGACGCCGCCTTGCTGACGGTGATCCCGCAGACCGGCCCGCAGGACGGCGCCACCGAGAACCTCGTGCACACCCTGCGCGACGACGTCCTGCCGGCGACCGGCCTGGACGTGCACGTGGGAGGCGTCACGGCGGCGGTCATCGACACCAACACCACCACCGCCGACCGGCTGCCGCTGCTCATCGGCGGCGTCGTCGCCGTGTCGATGGTGCTGCTGGTGCTGGCGTTCCGCAGCGTCACGATCATGCTGACGGCGGCCGTCATGAACCTGCTGTCGGTGGCGGCGGCCTACGGCGTCGTCGCGCTGGTGCTGGAGGGCGGCTGGGCCGGCGGGCTGGTCGGCATCGACACCGAGACGCCGATGCCGGCCTACGTGCCGGTGATGATGTTCGCGGTCCTGTTCGGGCTGTCGATGGACTACGAGGTCTTCCTCATCAGCCGGATGCGCGAGGCATGGGTGCGCACCGGCGACAACGCCCGCGCCATCGTGGAAGGGCTGGCCGGCACCGGCCGCGTCATCACCGCCGCCGCGGCGATCATGGTGACGGTCTTCGCCGCGCTGATCCCCAGCTCCGACGTCACCCTCAAGGCGATGGGTGTCGGCATGTCCGCGGCCATCCTCATCGACGCCACCGTCGTGCGGATGCTGCTGGTCCCGGCCGCCATGCACGTGCTCGGCCGGGCCAACTGGTGGGCGCCGGGCTGGCTGGATCGCCGGCTGCCCCAGCTGCACGTCGAGGGCCGTCCGGAGCTCTTCGCCCCGGACCTGCCGGCCACCACGGCGACCTCGGACACCCGCGGACTCGAAGGAGTACACCATGCGTAAGGTCTTCACCGGACTCGCCGGCCTGCTGCTGCTGGCGGTCGTCACCCAGTTCTTCCTGGCCGCGGTCGGCGCGTTCGACACCGGACCCGACGACGAGTCGTTCGACATACACCGGCAGCTGGGCTACGCCATCGTGCCGATGGCGCTGGTGCTGACGCTGGTCGGGGCGCTGGCCCGGATGCCGGGCCGGTTCGTTGCCCGGGCGGCGCTGGTGGCCGGGCTGGCGGTGCTCCAAGGGGTCATCGCCATGGTGGCCGACTCGACCAACGACGTCGTGTTCGGGCTGCATGCGCTCAACGCGTTGGCGATCACGGGGGCCGTGGGTGCGCTGCTGCGCGGCTCCCGTTCCCCGGCCCAGCCGTCGGCGTCCACGCCGGGGGCAGCTGCCGCGTGACGACCGGCCAGCTGATCGTCCTGGACCACGCCGTCGCCCTGCTCATGACGGCGGCGTGGCTCGCAGCCGGCGCCGTCGCGGTCTCCCGGCGGTTGGGCCCCGGCGCGGTGCGCCTGCTGGCCGGTGCGGCCGCGCTGGTGACGGTGGGACGGGCGGCGTCGGCGGCGGTGCTGGCGGAGCGCGGCTGGTGGTTCGTCCAGGAGAAGGCGCTGCTCGGGCCGCCGCTGCTGGTAGTGGTCGGCCTCGTGGCGCTGGCCGGTGCCGGGCCGGGCGTGACGCTGCTGGCGGCCGGGTACGCTGCGACGGCGCTGTTCGCGGTCACCATCGTCGCCGGCTACCCGCTGACGTGGAGCGCCGGGCTGCTCGCGGTGGCGGTGGTGCTGGTGGCGACGCTGGTCACCGTCCGCGCGACCACGGCGCCCGGCGGCGGAGTCCCGTCGCCCGGCCACGTCCTGCCGCGCCGCCGCTTCCTCGCCCTCACCGGCGGCGCGGTGGCCGCGGGGGTCGCCGGGACGGGGCTGGCCTTCCGGTCCGCGCCGGGGACGGTCACCGGCGGCGGCGCCGCCGCGGAGCACCAGGCGGGCGACGGCGTCCCTGTCACCACCCTGCGTGGCCCGGCGCAGCCGGCACCGGGCGGCGTCGTCCGCCAGCTCACCCTGACCGCCCGCACCGCGACCGTCGTGCTGGCCTCCGGGCAGGAGGTCGACGCGTGGACGTACGGCGGCGACCTGCCGGGCCCGCCGATCACCGCCGTCCACGGCGACCTCATCGAGGTGACGCTGCGCAACGACGACCTCGACGACGGCGTCACCCTGCACTGGCACGGCTACGACGTGCCGTGCGGCGAGGACGGCGCGCCCGGCGCCACCCAGGAGCCGGTGCCGCCCGGCGGCACCTTCACCTACCGGTTCCTCGCCGAGCAGGTGGGCACGTACTGGTACCACACGCACCAGGTGTCGCACCCCGCCGTGCGGCGCGGGCTGTTCGGGACGCTCGTGGTGACACCGCGCGACGAGGTGCCGGCCGACCTCGACCTCACGCTGCCGGTGCACACCTACGACGAGGTGCTGGCGATCGGCGCCGACGACGGCGTCGCCTCGCACGCCGCCGAGCCGGGCGCCGTCGTGCGGCTGCGGCTGCTCAACACCGACTCCGAGCCGCACCGGTTCGCGCTCACCGGCACCGCGTTCCGGCTGGCCGCGGTGGACGGGCGCGACCTGAACGGGCCCGGCGAGGTGGAGCGGCGGGCGCTGCGGCTGCCCGCCGGCGGGCGTTACGACCTGACGTTCCCCATGCCCGACGGGCCGGTGGCGCTGCTGGTCGACGACAGTGTCCGGCTACGGCTCGGCGCGCGGGTGGACGGCGACGGGGACGACGCGGCCGGCACCGGCGACTGGCCGGAGCTCGACCCGCTGGCCTACGGCGAGCCGGCGGCCGCCCCGTTCGACCTCGACACCGTGTACGACCGGCACTTCACGATGGTGCTGGACCGCGGTGTCGCGATGGTCGAGGGGCGGCCGACCTACGCGCACACCGTCGACGGGCGCGGCCACCCCTCGATCCCGGAGCAGCTGGTGGCCGAGGGCGACCTGGTGCGTTTGAGCGTCGTAAACCGGAGCCTGGAGACCCATCCCTGGCACCTGCACGGGCACGCCGTCCTGGTGCTCGCCCGCGACGGCGAGCCGGCCACCGGCAGCCCGCTGTGGGTCGACACGTTCGACGTCCAGCCGGGCGAGGTCTGGGACGTCGCGTTCGAGGCCACGAACCCGGGCGTGTGGATGAACCACTGTCACAACCTGCCGCACGCCGAAGAGGGGATGATGCTCCAGTTGCGCTACGACGGCGTCTTCGCCGACGTGGCCGGCGGCCACGGCAGCTCAGGCAGCGGCCACGGCGCCGGTCACCACTGACCGGCCGGCGTCAGCCCAGGATGCCGTCGACGAACGCCTCGGGGTCGAACGGGGCGAGGTCGTCCGGACCTTCACCGAGCCCGACCAGCTTGACTGGCACGCCCAGCTCGCGCTGGACCGCGACCACGATTCCGCCCTTCGCGGTGCCGTCGAGCTTGGTCAACACGATGCCGGTGACGTCGACCACCTCGCCGAACACGCGGGCCTGGACGAGTCCGTTCTGACCGGTGGTGGCATCGATGACGAGCAGCACCTCGTCGACCGCGCCGTGCTTCTCGATGACCCGCTTGACCTTCCCCAGCTCGTCCATGAGGCCGACCTTGGTCTGCAGGCGGCCGGCGGTGTCGACGATGACGGCGTCGACCTCCTGCTCGATGCCGGCCTTGACGGCGTCGAACGCGACGCTGGCCGGGTCGCCGCCCTCGGGCCCGCGGACCGTGGGGACGCCGACGCGGTCGCCCCACGTGGTGAGCTGGTCCGCGGCGGCGGCGCGGAAGGTGTCGGCGGCGCCGAGGACGACGTCGCGGTCCTCGGCCACCAGCACGCGGGCCAGCTTGCCGATCGTGGTGGTCTTGCCGGTGCCGTTGACGCCGACGACGAGCACGACCGCGGGCCGGCCGTCCTCGACGTGCCGCTCGGTGCGCAGCGTCCGGTCAAGCGACGGGTCGACTAGCGCCACGAGCTCCTCGCGCAGCACGGTGCGGGCGGCGTCGGGGCTGGCGATGCTCTCGACCCGGGCGCGGGTGCGCAGCCGGTCCACCAGCTCCTGGGTGGGCGTGACGCCGAGGTCGGCAGTCAGGAGGGTGTCCTCGATCTCTTCCCAGGTGTCCTCGTCGAGGCGTTCGCGGGAGAGCAGGCCGAGCAGCCCTTTGCCGAAACCGGACTGCGAGCGGGCCAGCCGGGAGCGGAGCCGGAGCAGCCGGCCGGCGGCGGGCTCGGGCCGCTCGATGACCGGCTCGACCGGTGCCTCCGCGGGCTCGGCCTCGGGCAGCTGGACGTCGCTGAGCGGGGTGCGCTGCTCCTCGACCGGCGCGGTGGCGTCGTCGCCGACCCCGGGCTGGTAGTCGACGCCGGGCCGCGGGGCGGGCGGGGCGACCTGACCCCGTCGGCGACGAGGAACCAGCAAGACCGCCAGGACGACGGCGAGAACGACGATGACCGCGGCGATGACGATGAACTCCACGGCGGCCATCTTTCCACGCCGGCAGCGCTACGAGGTGGCCGCGCTGGTGAGTCGCCGGGCCAGGCCGCGGCGCATCCGCCGCAGCGCTGTGAACGCCGCGTCGCGCCAGCCGTCCATGCGGACCAGCGCGAGGTACCGCCACCGGCGCATCCGGCGGCGCATCTGTGGAGAGTTCGCCAGGTGGTGGTAGAGCCCGACGACACCGAGCACGACCGTCGCCACCAACACGATGGCCAGCATGGCCACGACCACTGCCGTCATGCGACACCCCCATATGTCACAGCAGTAACAACCTTCACTTGAGTAACATCGACGGTAGCGTCTGTCACACCGTCCACTCCGGATGACGCACGGCGTGTCGATCAGGTTGCTACTGGAGGACCTCGCCGGTCGCGGGGTCGAAGAAATGCAGCCGGGCAGGGTCTATCGCGACGGCCATCGGCTCACCGACCGTCACCGGCGTGGTGGCCGGCAGGCGGGCGGTGAACGTGGCCCGGTCCAGCGGGACGAGGAGCGCGTCGTCCTCCGCCTGCGCGTCGACCGCGGCGCGGGTGGCGTCGGTGTCCACCCGGGGCGCGTCGACGTCGAAGATCACGAACCGTTCGTCGCCGAGGTCCTCGACGATGGCCGGCGTCACCGTGAGCCTCGGCGCGCCGTCCTCGGACGCGACCGACAGCGACGTCGGCCGCATCCCCAGGATCACCCGGCGCCCCCCGTCCGCCAGCGGCGACCCGGGCGGCAGTGGGATCCGTACGCCGGCGAACGAGACCGCACCGGCGTCGACGGTCGCGTGGACGAAGTTCATCGAGGGCGACCCGATGAAGGCGGCGACGAAGAGGTTCACCGGGTGATGGAACAGCGCCTGGGGCGTGTCGACCTGCTGCAGGACACCGTCGCGCAGGACCGCCACCCGCTGCCCCAGCGTCATCGCCTCGGTCTGGTCGTGGGTGACGTAGACGGTCGTGACGCCCAGGCGCTTGTGCAGCAGCGTCAGCTGGGCCCGCATGCTGACCCGCAGCTTGGCGTCGAGGTTGGACAGCGGCTCGTCCATGAGGAAGATCTGCGGCTCCCGGACGATCGCCCGGCCCATCGCGACCCGCTGCCGCTGCCCGCCGGACAGGGCGGCCGGTCGCCGGTCGAGCAGGTGCTCCAGGCCGAGGATCTGGGCGACCTCGTCGACGCGGCGGGCACGCTCCTCCTTCGGCACCCTGCGCATCCGCAGACCGAAGCCGATGTTGCCGCGGACCGTCATCCTCGGGTACAGGGCATAGCTCTGGAACACCATCGCGACGTCGCGCTGCTGGGGCAGCTGGGTGGTGACGTCCTTGTCGCCGATGTGGATGCGGCCGGAGCTGACCTCCTCCAGCCCGGCGATCATCCGCAGCAGGGTGGACTTGCCGCAGCCGGACGGGCCCACCAGCACGACGAACTCCCCCGGCGCCACCGTGAGCGTCACGTCCCTGATCGCCTGGACGCCGCCGCGGAAGTGCTTCGAGACCTGGTCGAGGCGGACGCCGGCCGGCTCGCGCCCCGCGAGCTCGGCGGTGAGCGCGTCGGCGGCCGCCGCGGCGGCCCGCCCCTCTGAGGTCTTCTCGCTCATGCCACTCACCCCTTCAGCGCGCCGGCCATGAGCCCGCGCATGAAGAACCGGCCCATCAGGACATAGACGAGCAGCGTCGGGATGCTGGCCAGCAGCGCGGCCGCCATCGCCTCGTGGAACGGCACGACCTGGCCGCCGGCGATGTTGTTCAGCGCGACGGTGACCGGCCAGCTGTCCGTCGACGTGAGCACCAGGCCGAACAGGAAGTCGTTCCAGGCCGACGTGAACTGCCAGATCACCGCGACCGCGAACGCCGGCAGCGCGATCGGCAGCGCGACGAACACCAGCGTGCGGATCATGCCGGCCCCGTCGACCTGTGCGGAGTCGATCAGCTCGTCGGAGATCGTGACGAAGTAGCTGCGGAAGATCAGCGTGGTGATCGGCAGGCCGTAGATGATGTGCACCAGGATCAGCCCACTCAGCCCGCCCACCATGTTCCAGTCGGTCAGCAGCTCCCGCATCGGGATGAGGATCGCCTGGTACGGGATGAACATGCCGAACAGGATCAGCGGGAAGACGACGTCCGCGCCCGGGAAGCGCCACTTGGCCAGCACGAAGCCGTTCGCCGCACCCAGCAGCGACGAGATGATGCTGGCCGGCAGCGCCATCAGGACGCTGTTGCGGAAGCCGGGCTCCAGCGTCGGCCACACCTCGCCGAACGTGTCCACCGAGAACGAGTCCGGCAGGTTCCACATCCGCGACGGGCTGACCTGCGCCGGGTCCTTCATCGCGGTGACCAGCAGCACGTACACCGGGATGAGGAACACGCAGACCAGCGCGAACAGCACGAGGTAGCGGACCGTGGTGACGTACGGCGCCCAGCGCGAGCGGATCCTCGTGGAAGTCTCGGAGGTGGTCGTCATCGCCGGCGCTCCGATCGGACCGAGTACCAGATGTAGGGGACGATCACCAGCGCTATGCCCAGGACGAGCAGCGTCGCGATGGCCGCGCCGATCGAGAAGTTGAGACCCTCGAACGTCGTGAACCACATGTACAGCGCCGGGGTCTCGATCTTCCGGCTCTTGGCGTCCATGGCGTAGATCAGGTCGAACGTCTTCAGGGAGATGTGGGCGAGGATGACGATCGCGCTCATCACCACCGGCAGCAACATCGGCCTGATCACGTGCCAGAACGCCTTCGCCTCGCTCGCGCCGTCCACCCGCGCGGCCTCGCGCAGGTCGTCGGAGACGCCGCGCATGCCGGCGAGGAACAGCGCCATGATGTAGCCGACGAGCGCCCAGCCGGCGGCGATAGCGACCGACGCGACCGCCCAGTACGAGTCGGCCTTGAACCAGTCGTTGGCTAGGAAGCCCAGTCCGACGCTGTCGAACAGCTTGTTCAGGCCGGTCTCCTGGGCACCGGAGGCGTTGCTCATCAGCCAGCGCCAGATGATTGCCGTCGCGATGAACGAGATGGCCATCGGGAACAGGAAGACGGTGCGGAAGAACGCCTCGCCGCGGATGCCCCGCTCCAGCAGCAGCGCCAGCAGGAACCCGAAGATCAGCGTCCCCGCCACGAACACCACCGTGAAGACCACGACGTTCTGCACGCCGTCGATGAACCGGGTGTCGCCGGCCAGCCGCCGGTAGTTGTCGAGACCGGCGAAGTCGTACGTGGCGCGCAGGCCGCGCCAGTCGCTCAGGGAGACCCGCAGGTTCCAGCCGAGGAACCCGTACACGAAGACACCGATGGCCACCAACGACGGGGCGACGAGCAGCGCCGCCGGGCCCCATTTGCGGATACGGAGCATGTGGACTCCTGACCCCTCGGAGCCGGCCCCGCGGAGGTGGGCCGCGGGACCGGCCGGCGAGGTGATGGACTCACTGGTTCGCCTCGTACGCCTCCTTCACCGCCGACGCGAACTGGGCGCTGTCGCCGCTGGCGACGAACTCGCCCAGTGCGGAGTCGATGTCGGTGTTGAACGCACCACCGGCGACGACGCCGTGCGCCAGGGAACCGACCAGCTCGATCTCGGGATCGTTCCAGTCCGTCAGCGGCATCGCCAGGTAGTCGGTGTACAGCGCCGGGTCGGCGTCCGTGCGTGCCGGGATGGACCCCTTGATCGGGTTGAAGGTGTCCTGGCCCTCCTGCGAGCCGGCCAGCCGCAACCACTCGATCGCGAGGTCGCGGTGCGGCGCGCCCTCCGGCAGCGTGAAGCTGTCGGAGAGGAAGTTGAAGATGCCTTCCGTGCCCGGCGACGTCGTCACGCCGTACTCGGTCTCGAAGGCCAGGCCCTGAGCGGTGGCGAAGTACGTGTTCGCCCAGTCGCCCATGACGTTGTACGCGGCGTCGCCCTCGATGATCGGGTCGATCGCGGGCTGCCAATCCGCCGCCGCCTCACCGAGGTTGCTGTGCGAGAGCACCTCGGTGAACGTGTCCAGCGCCGCCACGACCTCCGAGGACTCCCAGTCGGTCGAGCCGTCCCACAGCCCGGAGTACGCCTCCGCGCCCAGCTCGCCCAGCAGCACGTTCTCCAGCAGGTGCTTCTGGGTCCACGACGGACCGATGGTCAGCGGGATCTTGCCGGCCGCCTCCAGTGTGGCCGCCTGCTGCAGGAACTCGTCCCAGCTGGTCGGCGGGGCGGTGATGCCGGCCTCGGCCAGCACCGCCGGGTTGTACCAGAGCAGGTTCGACCGGTGGATGTTCACCGGCACCGAGTAGATTCTGTCGTCCACCGTGATGAGGTCGAGCATGTCCTGCGGGAAGACGTCCCGCCAGCCCTCCTCGTCGTACAGCCAGGTCAGGTCCTCCACGAGACCGGCCTCGATGTCCGGCTGCAGCTCGGCACCCACGTGCCGCTGATAGGAGTCCGGCGGGTCGCCGGCCTGCAGGCGTGTGGTCAGCACGGCCTGCGCGTTCGTCCCGGCACCGCCGGCCACCGCGGCGTCGGTGATCTCGACGTCCGGGTTCTGCTCGGCGAACAGGTCGAGGAGCGCCTGCTTGCCCTCGGAGTCACCGGCGCCGGTCCACCAGGAGAAGAACTCGAATTCCGTGCTGGCCTGACCGGTGTCGCCGCCAGCCGGCTCGTCGCCGCCATCGTCGTCGTCACCGCACGAGGCGAGGGCAAGCGACGCGGCGGCCACCACTGCGGCCAGGGCCATACCTTTCCGGCGAAGAGAAGACACCATTGTCGATTCCCCCTCACGAAGGTTGACAGCCCTCGGCGAGCAGGCAGGTCACCCGCGCGCTCCGACGTGATGCCCCGTCACCGAGGAGCAGTTGTGTGACCAGTGAACCAGCTAAAACACCGCCCGACCAGGGGTCGGATGGCCCGGCGGTCAGACCGGCTCGGACTCGCGGATGCGCTGGCTGATCACCGCCGTGACGCCGTCACCGCGCATGGACACCCCGTACAGCGCGTCGGCGATCTCCATCGTCCGCTTCTGGTGGGTGATGACGATGAGCTGACTGCGTTCGCGCAGCTCCTCGTAGATGCCCAGCAGCCGGCCGAGGTTGGTGTCGTCCAGGGCGGCCTCGACCTCGTCCAGGATGTAGAACGGGCTGGGCCGCGCCTTGAACAGCGCCACCAGGAACGCCACCGCCACCAGCGACCGCTCGCCGCCGGACAGCAGCGACAGCCGCTTCACCTTTTTGCCGGGAGGACGCGCCTCGACGTCGATGCCGGTGGTCAGCAGGTCGTCGGGCTCGGTGAGCACCAGGCGGCCCTCGCCGCCGGGGAACAGCCGTGAGAACACGTCGGCGAACTCGCGCGCGGTGTCCTCGAACGCCGACGCGAACACCTGCTGGACGCGGTCGTCGACCTCCTTGACGATGTCGAGCAGGTCGCGCCGGGTGTTCTTGAGGTCCTCCAGCTGCTCGGTGAGGAACGCGTGCCGCTCCTCCAGCGCCGCGAACTCCTCCAGCGCCAGCGGGTTGACCTTGCCCAGCGCGGTCAGCCCGCGCTCGGCCGCCTTCATCCGTTTGAGCTGCTGTTCGCGGACGAACGGGACCGGCTCGCGCGGCTCGCCGTCGTCGTCCGGCGGCACCGGGATGAGCAGGTGCGGCCCGTACTCGTCGACCAGCGTGGCGGGGTCCACCCCCAGCTCCTCGACCGCCTTGGTCTCCAGCGCCTCCACCCGCATCCGGTGCTCGGCGCGAGCCAGCTCGTCGCGGTGGACGGTGGACGTGATCTCGTCGAGCTCGTCGCTGAGGGTGCGCACCCGGGCGCGCTCCTCACCCAGCGCGGTGTCGCGCTCCGCGCGGGTCCGCTCGGCCTCGTCGCGCTCGGCCGCGGCCTGCTCCAGCGACCGCTCTAGGTGCTCCAGGACGACGGCGGCGCCGCGGGCGACGGCGGCGGCCACCCGGGCCTGTTCGGTGCGCTGCCGGGCCGCGGCGACGGCGGCCGCGCGGGCGTCGCGCTCGCGCTGCGCCGTGCGCTCCAGGCTCTCGGCCCGTCCCGCCAGCGCGCGGGTCCGCTCCTCGCCGGTGCGCAGCGCCAGCCGGGCCTCGGTCTCGGCCTGCCGGGCGGATCGGGCGGCCTCGACCAGCCGGTCGCGTTCGTCGGCCGACGGCTCGACGGCGTCGTCGGCAGTCTCCTCCGCGGCGGAGAGACGCTCCTCCATCTCGGCCAGGCCGGTGAGGTCGCGGTCGCGGGCCTCCTCGGCCTGTGCGACCTGCGTGGCGAGCCGCTCGGCCTCCTCGGCGGCCGCCCGCGCGGTGCCGCCGAGCCGGCCGAGCTTCTCGGCGACCGCGGACAGCTCGGCGTCGGACTCGCGTAACCGGGTCAGCGCGGCCGCCTCGGCGGCCGCCGCCTCGGCACGGGCGCGCTCGGCGGCGGCGAGCTTGCGGGCGAGGTCCTCGGCCTTGCCGGTGGCCACGGCCAGCCGGTCCGCGGCCTCGTCGACGGCCGCCTGCAGCTCCAGCAGGCTGGGGGCGGTGGAAGAGCCACCGAAGGCGCGGTCGCGGCCGAGCAGATCGCCGTCGCGGGTGACCGCGACCAGCTCCGGCAGCTCGGCGACCAGCGCCCGGGCCGCGGCGAGGTCGTCGACGGCGGCCATGCCGCGCAGCGAGTTGGTCAGCGCCGGACGCAGCTCGGCCGGCGCGGTGACGAGGTCGACGACGTAGCGCAGCCCGGCCGGCAGCGGCTGCCACGAGCCGGGGTCGTCGTAGGGCGCGCCGCCGACGAGCAGCCCCGCCTGGCCGAGGTCGTCCTGGCGCAGCAGCCGCAGCGCCGCGACGGCGTCGTCCACGGAGCCGACCGCGACCGCGTCGGAGGCCGCGCCCAGCGCCGTCGCGACCGCGGCCTCCCAGCCCGGCTCGACGGTCAGCAGGGCGGCGACGGAGCCGAGGACGCCGGACAGCCGGTCAGACGCGGCCAGCAGCGCCTCCGAGCCGTCTTTGCGAGTGAGGCCCATCTGCAGCGCCTCGTGCCGCGCGGCCAGCGCCGCCCGCTCGCGCTCGGCGCCGCGCTCGTCCTCGCGCAGCCGGCGCAGAGCGTCGTCGGCGTCGGCCAGCGCCTTCGCGGCACGCTCGTGCTCGACGTCCAGCTGGCCGTCGTCGCCGACCTGCAGGCCGGCGATGGTGGTCTCGAGGGCGGTGAAGTCGTGCTCGGCCTGTGCGGCGCGGCGCAGCGCCTCCTCGCGGGCGGCGGTGAGCCGGGCCAGCTCCGCCTCGGCGGCCGCGGCCCGCCGGCGCAGGCCCTCCAGCTGCCCGGACAGCCGGGCCAGCCCTTCGCGGCGGTCCGCGGTGGCACGTGCGGCCGCTGCCAGCCGGCGCTCCTCGGTCTCCGCGGCGTCCTCGGCGATGCGGCGGTTCTCCATCGCGTCGTCCAGCGCCTCGCGAGCGGCGCTGATCTGCTCCTCGAGCTCGGCCTCCTGCTCGCGGACGGCGGCAGCCTCGCGCTCCAGTGCGTCCGGGTCGCGCCCGGAGCCACCGGCGTCGATCGGCGCGGCCAGGTGCCGGGCCCGCTCGGCGGCCAGCGACGCCGTACCGCGCACCCGCTCTCGCAGGCCGGACAGGCGGTACCAGGCATCGGAAGCACGCGACAGCAGCGGCGCAACCTCCTTGGCCTGCGCCTCCAGCCGCGCCTCGGCCGCGCGGGCCTGCTCCAGCGCACGGGCCAGCTCGGCCTGCCGGGCTTTCAGCGCGGTCTCGTCGGCGACCTCCTGCTCGAGGTTGGCGCGGGCCTGCACCAGCTCGTCGGCGAGCAGCCGCAGCCGGGAGTCGCGCAGGTCGGCCTGGATGACGGCGGCCTTGCGGGCCAGCTCGGCCTGCCGGCCCAGCGGGCCCAGCTGGCGGCGGAGCTCGGCGGTGAGGTCCTGCACCCGGGTGAGGTTGGCCTGCATCGCCTCGAGCTTGCGCAGCGCCTTCTCCTTGCGCTTGCGGTGCTTGAGGACGCCGGCGGCCTCTTCGACGAAGCCGCGGCGGTCCTCCGGCGTGGCCGACAGGACGGCGTCGAGCTGCCCCTGGCCGACGATGACGTGCATCTCGCGGCCGATGCCGGAGTCGGACAACAGCTCCTGCACATCGAGCAGGCGGCAACTCTGGCCGTTGATGGCGTACTCGGAGCCGCCGTTGCGGAACATCGTCCGCGAGATGGTGACCTCGGAGTACTCGATGGGGAGCGCGCCGTCGGCGTTGTCGATGGTGAGGACGACCTCGGCGCGGCCGAGCGCGGGGCGGCCCGCCGTCCCGGCGAAGATGACGTCCTCCATCTTGCCGCCGCGCAGGCTCTTCGCGCCTTGCTCGCCCATGACCCAGGCCAGGGCGTCGACGACGTTGGACTTGCCCGAGCCGTTGGGCCCGACCACACACGTGATGCCGGGTTCCAGGCGCAGCGTCGTTGACGACGCGAAGGACTTGAAACCCCGTAGCGTCAAGCTCTTCAGGTGCACAGACCGACTCCCCTGGATTTGGGGGTCAGCCTACAACCGCGGACCCTCAGGTCAGCGCAGGTTGCGGAACCTGAGTGTCGTCGAGGGCGAGCCGGCCGTGCTCGACAGCCGCCTCGGCGAGCTGATCGTTCTCGGTCTGGAGCCGCAGGATCTGCGCCTCGAGGTCGGTCACCCGCCTGCGCAGACGCTGTACCTCGGTCGCAAGCCTTGGATCAGTTCCCCCGACATAACCCAACAGCGCCTTCGCCATTGTCGAAGCCCTCCACACAGGCCTTGAAGAAAAAATGATCATTGTGAGCGCCGCGGCGGGCAAGCCTGACAAGAGACGCACAGGCCGCAGCTCTAAACAGCATCTCACCAGGTAGGCCGGTCGGTCAACACGTTCGGGTGTTTCGCTGATCACGTCTCACCAGCGTCCGTGCCGTGGTCGCGGTTGACAGGTCGGACACGTGTACGACGAGCGGTTCATGAACGGGTCGCGGCGGATCGGCGTTGCGCACCGTCGGCAGGGTTGTCCGGCCCGTCCGTAGACGTTCAGCGACCGGTCGAAGTACCCGCTGTCGCCGTTGACGTCGACGTACAGGCTGTCGAAGGACGTGCCGCCGTGCCGCAACGCCTCGCCCATGACCTCGCGCACCGCTGCCAGCAGCCGGGCGACGTCCGGGCGGCGCAGCGTCTCGGTCGCCCGCGCGTAGTGCAGCCGGGCCCGCCACAGCGCCTCGTCGGCGTAGATGTTGCCGACGCCGGAGACCAGCGACTGGTCCAGCAGGGCACGCTTCACGCCCGTGCGGCGCCGGCGCAGGGACTGGCGGAACGCTTCGTCGTCGAAGAGCGGGTCGAGCGGGTCCGGCGCGATGTGCGCGATGGGCACCGGCACGCCGTCGGCACCGATGGTGACGACCGCCAGGCCGCCGAACGTGCGCTGGTCGACGAAGCGCAGCTCGGGGTCGCCGTCGGCGAACACCACTCGCACCCGCAGGTGCGGCTCGTCCGGCACAGCGGCCGGCTGGACCAGCAGCTGCCCGCTCATGCCGAGGTGTCCCAGCAGCGCGTGGACGCCGTCGTCGAGCGGCAGCCAGAGGTACTTGCCGCGGCGCAGCGCAGCGGTCAGCGATGTGTTCTCGAGCAGGCCGGCGAAGTCGGCGGCCCCGGCGACGTGGCGGCGGATGGCGCGCTCGTGCCCGACGTCGACGCGGGTGATGACGCGGCCGAGGACGTGCGCGGCCAGGCCCCGGCGGACGACCTCGACCTCAGGAAGTTCGGGCACCGTCGCTGCCCGGCACGGCGGAGCTGTTCCGCGCTGACGTGGCGGCCCCGGCGGTCGTCGTCTGGGCGGTGGCCGTCTGCGCGCTCGCCGTCCGGGCGGTCGCGGGCTCGGCGGCCTCGCTCAGCGCCTTCCAGGCCAGCTCGGCCGCGCGCGCCTCGGCCTCCTTCTTGCTGCGCCCGGTGCCGGCGCCGCGGACCTGGCCGCTGACGACGACTTCGGCGGTGAAGGTCTTGGCGTGGTCGGGGCCGTCCTCGGCGATGCGGTACTCCGGGACGCCGAGGCCGTGCCGGGATGTGAGCTCCTGCAGCGAGGTCTTCCAGTCCAGGCCGGCACCGAGCAGCGCCGACGCCTCGATGAGGTCGTCGACCAGGCGGTGCACGAACGCCGCGGTGTCGGCGAGCCCGTGGTCGAGGAAGACCGCCCCGATGATGGCCTCGACGGTGTCGGCCAGGATCGAGGACTTGTCGCGGCCGCCCGTGGTCTCCTCACCACGCCCGAGCCGGACGAACCGGCCGAGCTCGAGGTCGCGGGCGACCGAAGCCAGCGCCCGCATGTTGACCACCGCGGCACGCAGCTTCGCCAGCTGCCCCTCGGACAGGTCCGGATGCAGCCGGTACAGCGTCTCGGTGACGACCAGCCCGAGGACGGCATCGCCGAGGAACTCCAGCCGCTCGTTGGTGGGCAGGCCGCCGTTCTCGTAGGCGAACGAGCGGTGCGTCAGGGCGAGCTGGAGCAGCTCGGGATCGACAGGCACGCCAAGACGCCCCTCCAGCACGGACAGGGGTGGGGTCTCGGCCGTCACGGGGAGCTCCTGACGAACCCTCAGGCGTCGCCGACCTGGCGACCGTTGTACTCGCGGAACAGTGGCGTGCCCTGGGAGTCCTCGACCACGTGGGCGCGGTGCGCGACGACCCAGGTGGTGCGCCCGTTGACGGTGCGCTTCTGGACCTGCGGCAGCTTCGCCTTCCACTGCGAACGGCGGTGGCGGGTGTTGCTGCGCGACATCTTCCGCTTCGGGACGGCCACGGCTGGATTCCTTTCCCTTGTGAGACTCGCCGCCGCCTACGACCTCGCGGTCGGCACGTGGCTCGTTCTCTCTTTTTCTCGTGAGACTCGCCGCCGCCTACGACCTCGCGGTCGGCACGTGGCTAGTTCTCTTCCGTCGGGCCGGCCCTCGTCGAGCCGGACTCTTTCGTTTCGTCGGCGAGCAGCCCGGCCAGGGCCGCCCACCGTGGGTCGGTGGACTCGTGCGCGTGGTCCGGGTCGTCAGCGAACCGGGCGCCGCAGACCGGGCACAGGCCCGGACAGTCGGGCCGGCAGGTCGGCGACTGCGGCAGCGCCAGCACCACCGCGTCCCGGATCGGCTGCTCGAGGTCGACCATGTCGTCCTCGACACGCATCTCGTCGTCGTCGGTCTCGGTGTCGGGGTCGTCGGCCCGCTCCGGGTAGACGTACAGCTCCTGGATCTCGGCCACGACCTCGCCGCCGATGGAGTCCAGGCACCGCACGCACTCACCCTCGAAGCGGGCTCGCACCGTGCCAGATACCAGCACGCCCTCCATGACCGCGTCGAGCCGCAGGTTCAGCTCGACGTCGGCCCTTTCGGGCACTCCGACCACGCCGCCAAGGCCGAGATCGCCAGGCGCCGGCACCGTCCGCGTGACCCGCTGGGTCGAGCCAGGCCGGCGTCCGAGCTCGTGGGTGACGAGGACGAACGGCGCGCGCGGATCGAGCGTGCTCAGCGTGATCAACTCTCGTGCGGTGTGGGCATGCCAATCTCGACCTCGAGGTGAGGCCGACGCCCAAGACTACCGGACCAGCGCCCAGTGCCCAAACCCGCCGCGCCACCCCGCACCACCCCGCAT
>NZ_SMKZ01000061.1 GCF_004349065.1 Jiangella asiatica | reverse complement strand
GCCCTCGACAGCGCCTTCCGCCGTCGGGGAGGCCGAGGCTGACGGGGCGCGGACCCCGGGCTGCCCAAGCGGCCCGGAGCCCGCGGCCGATCATCGCGGCGTCACCGGAGGATGGTGATCTCCGGGCCGGTGATCTGCTGGTTCACGCTCTCCAGGTACACGACCTGCTGGCTCTGCCGGCGCGCTGAGGAGGGCATCTGGGCGGTGGTGGTGACGCGGCCGAGCTCGTCGGCGGTCGCCTCGCCGACCAGGACGTCCTGGCCGCGCTCGGGGTTGCGGATGTAGACATTCACCGTCTCGCCCGGGTCGTAACCCCAGGCCTGGACGCCGACCGTGCCGCGGAACTCGACCTCGGTGCGGTCGACCACGACCTGCTCGCCGACGGTGTTCTCCGGCGTGCGGATCTCCTGCACGGTGCGCTCGCCGGCGTCGTTCTTGCGGATGACGACGCCGTCGTGGTGCTCACCGTTGGCGTAGCGCGCCTCGTAGGTGATCGAGTCCTCGGTGACGTCGATCATCTGGTAGAGCTGAGCGTCCTGCGCCTTGTTCATGATGTCGGCGCCGTTGTCGGTCCAGACCGAGCCGTCGACGTCGTACATCTTGCCGCCGGACACCGAGACCGCGTAGACGGTGCTGTCGTGCACCGTGGCGGACTTGCGCGACGACGACACGCTGCCGCGCCCGTAGGTGTGGTCGTGACCCTGGAGCACCAGGTCCACGCCGTACTCCTCCAGCAGCGGGCCCCACTGGCCACGCACTACCGGGTTGTTGCGTCCGGACGCGGTCGAGTACACGGGGTGGTGGAACGTCACGACCGTCCACTTGTGCGGGTTGCTGGCCAGGGTCTGGTCCAGCCAGGCGGTCTGCGTCGCCATGAGCGCCGCGTCGCCCTGGATGTTGGTGTTCAGGCCGATGAACCGTACTCCCTGATAGTCCACGTAGTAGATCGTGTTGCGCAGCGCGGCGTTGACGGCCTCGTCACCGAAGTCCGGTCCGTTGTCCGGGAACGGGAACTGCGGCTGCCAGAAGGTCGACAGCTGCCCGCCGCTGTACTCGTGGTTGCCGGGGACGGAGATGTTGTTGACCTGGCTGTTGATGAAGCCGTCGGCGGCGTGCCACTGGCCCCACTCCTCCTCGCTGTTCGCGGAGTTGATGAGGTCGCCGGCGTTGACGATCACCTTGGCCTCTGGCCGGTCGGCGAAGGCCTGCCGGAACACTCGCGGCACGGCGGAGTCGATGTAGTTCTGGGCGTCGCCGTAGTAGATGAAAGAGAACGGCTCGAACGCCTCGGACGCGGTGGTGAAGTCGGTCCACTCGCTCCAATTGACCCCGTCGCCGACCCGGTACGTGTAGCGGGTGTTCGGCGTGAGGCCGGTGAACTCGACCTGGTGGTACACCGAGGCGTAGCCCAGTGACGTGTTCACCGGGCTGGTGGAGCTGGCCATGACGGTGCGGACGGCATCCGCCGGCGGCTGCACGCCGCCCAGAGCGATCGGTGCCTCCAGGATCTGCGCCTGGGCCCACTCACCGCCGACCTCCGAGCGCCACGACACCTTCTGCGACGTCGCCGGCGTGGTCGTGGGCGTGAGGATGATCCGGTCGGGCATGGCCGACGGCTCGTAGATCTCCGCCGCCGGGACCTGCGTCGGCGGCTCGCTGTCGGCGCCCACGGCCGCCGGGACGACCACCAGGCCGCCGCCGAGCAGCGCGGCACCGACGACCACCCCGGCACCGCGCCGGGAGCGCAGCGGAACCCGCGTTCTGACGTCTCTCACGATCGAGCCTCCTTCTTGCCGGACACTCCGCGTCCGTGCCGGACCCGCGGACAGCCGCCGGCGTCCACGCCACGGCCGGGTCCGATTCAGCCACGGGCGGGCGAAAGCTCGCGGTCGCCCAGATCGCCGGTGGCTGGCCCATCGATGAACAGACGGAGCCGCCGTCCACTCTTGCGACTCGGTCGCATCGGCGGCGCCAGCAGCGACCGAATGGCCATCGACCAGCGGCCACCCGGGCACGCCGTCGTCACCAGGTGTTCACGCCGGTCTGCCTACGATTCCGGCCGTGCCGAGCCGGACCGTCTCGCCGTGGACCGCGCGGGAGTCCGCGCCGTGGCCGGGACCGCCGCGCTCGGAACCTCCTTGGCCGGGCCCGCTGCGGCCCGGACGCGCCCTCCCGGGGATCGCGCTGGTGTTTCTCGCGCTGGCGCTCGGCGCCTGCGGCGGCAGCACACACAAGGACGAAACCCTGATGGACGCGCAAACGACCGGCGTGCTCGACATCGAGGGTGGAGAGTGCTTCTCCGATCCGCGGTATTCCGCCGCGGCCGCTGAGGAGGTCGTCCTCTTCATACCGTGTGAGGACGGCGCGGACAACCAGTCGTACTCCTTCGTGCACGCGCCGGACGGGCCGTGGGACCGCGACGAAGTGGCGGCGCTGGGCTGGGCGGGGTGCGGCGACGAGTTCGCGCAGCGGTGGAGCAGTGTGGAGGAGTCGGGACTCGACTTCTATCCGATCCTGCCGACCGAGCAGACCTGGGCCGACGGTGACCGCGTCATCATGTGCGCCGTCTACGACCCCGACGGCCAGCTCAGCGGATCGACGCTGCCGACGGGCTGACGTTCGGCCGAAATGTCGGCCTCGTCCCGTTTGGGGCCGACGCTGCGTGGTACTCCGGCCTGTGTGCCAATCACGTCACGCTATCCGGAGGACCCCATGACGAATGGTCATCAGGTCGACGTCCGCGAACTGCTCCTCGACTCGCTGCTGCGCCGCCCGCTGCGGCTGGCCGCCTGAGACACCCAACCGGAGCCGTTTGGATCGGCCGGCCACGGGTACGTGCAATCGCTAACAAGCCGGCCGAAAACGCCCACGAGGAGAGGCATTCATGAGCGCGGGCGCACGGGTCGCCGCGGCGGCGGCCAGCGGCTACATCCTTGGCCGCACGAAGAAGCTCAAGCTGGCCATCATGGTCGGCAGCACGCTGGCCGGCCGCCGGCTGGCCACCGATCCACGCGGCCTGCTGCGTCAGGCCGACGAGTTCGTCGAAAGCCGGCCCGAGCTGGCCAAGCTGTCCGAGCAGGTGCGCACGACGCTGTTCGCCGCGGCCCGGGCGGCTGCCGTCGGTACGGCCAGCCAGCGCATCGACCGGCTCAGCGACGCGATCCGCGACCGGAGCGACCGGCTGACCGGCGCGATCCCCGCGGTGGGAGAGGCGACAGAGACGGTGCGCAAGGGTCGTCGCCCCGGTGAGGACGATCCGGCGGACGACTCCGAGAGCGAGGAGCCTGCCGAGGAGCCTGAGGAGGAACTCGACGAGGAGTCCGCCGAGGAGCCGGAGCGCAAGCGGCGGCCGAAGAAGAAGACAGCCACGAAGACGTCGGCCCAGGCGCGCAAGCGCACCTCGTCGGCACGGTCGGGCTCGACGAGCGGACGGAGGTGAGTGTGGCCATGGCCACTCGTACCGAGACACGCGACCGCGACAGCGCCGGAACCGGCGGCGGCCCGCGGTCCCTGATGGACGAGCTGCCACTGGACCGGCTGAAGGACGAAGCTCGGCACGGCCTGGCCAGCGTCGGGGAGTGGGCCATGAAGTCCGCGAGCGACAAGCTCACCCGCGCCACCGAGCGGCTCGACGACATCGCCAACGGTGAACCCGCGGGTGAGGCCGTCAAGGGCGCCGCGACCGGAGGGGTGCCCGGCGCCGCAAAGGGCGTGATGAACGGCATCAAGGACAAGATCGCCGGCGTGTTCTCCCGGGGCGGGGATGGTGGTGGCGGCGACAAGGCGACCAAGGCGACGAACATCATCGAAGAGATCGACATCGGCGCGCCGATCGGCGTCGTCTACAACCAGTGGACCCAGTTCCAGGACTTCTCGAACTTCATGAAGAAGGTCGAGAGCGTGGAGCAGGTCTCCGACGAGAAGCTGGACTTCAAGGCGCAGCTCTTGTGGTCGCATCGCACCTGGGAGGCGACGATCCTCGACCAGGTGGCCGATCAACACATCGTCTGGCGCTCCGCAGGGCCGAAAGGGCACGTCGACGGCGCGGTCACGTTCCACGAGCTGGCCCCCCGGCTGACCAGGGTCGTCGTAGTCCTCGAGTACTACCCGCAGGGCCTGCTGGAGCGCACTGGCAACATCTGGCGCGCGCAGGGCCGGCGGGCTCGGCTGGAGCTCAAGCACTTCCGCCGGCACGTGATGATGCACCTCCTGGTCGACCCCGACCAGGTCGAGGGATGGCGCGGCGAGATCCACGACCGCGAGGTCTCCAAGACCCATGACGAGGCGCTCGAGGAGGAGCGCGCCGTGGAGGAGTCCGAGCAGGCAGAGGAACCAGAGGAGGACGTCGAGGACGAGGAGCTCGAGGACGAGGACGAGTACGACGACGAGTACGACGAGGAGCCGGCGGAGGAGCCGGCGGAGGAGGCATACGCGGACGAGGACGCCGAGGAGCCCGAGGAAGACGTGGACGAGGAACCGGTACCGCGCCGGCGTCGCCGGTCCCGCTGAGAGCGAAAGGTGTGCGTATGACCGTGGCGAACCAACGACATCCCGGAGGCGGCGGCCACCTGCAGCGCCCCTCGCCGACCGGCCTGGCGGACGTCGTCGACATCATTCTCGACAAGGGTTTGGTGATCGATGCCTACGTCCGGGTCTCGCTGGTCGGCATCGAACTGCTCACGATCGACGCCCGCATCGTCGTGGCCAGCGTCGACACCTACCTACGTTTCGCCGAGGCGACCAACCGCCTCGACCTCTACGAGCACGGCGGCAAGGACCTCCCCGAGCTGATGGGCAACGGCATGCGCGAGGGCGCGAAGGGCAGGACCTCCGGCGCCATCGAGGGCATCAAAGACGCCCTGACCGGCGACGACGAAGAAGAGGAGCGCGAGCGCCGACCTGTACGCAAGTCGACCTCCCGCCGGCGAAGGAGCAGCGACGAATGACACTCACACGACCGGACGCGGCCATGGACGACGAGCCGGCAGCCGCGATGGGTGGGCACGCGCACTACATTTACGCGATCGTTCCGGCCGGGACGACCGCACCGGGTGAGCTCACGGGTATCGACGATGCCCGGATCGAGGTGATCGAGCACGGCTCGATCGCCGCCGTTGTCGGTGTCCTGCGAACCGGCCGGGTCTTCGGGCGGCGCGACGACCTGCTCGCGCACAGCCGCGTCAACGACGCGATGGCCCTGCGCGGGCCGGTGGTCCCGGTCAGGTTCGGCTCGCTGCTCGCCGACGCCGACGAGGTGGTCACCGAGCTGCTGCTGCCGAACGGCCAGATCTTCGCGGATCTGCTGGCAGACCTCACCGGCCGGCGGCAGTTCCTGATCCGGGCCAGGTACGACGAGGAGGTCGTGCTCGCCGAGATCATCGTCGAACACGCCGACATCCGGATGCTGCGGGACCGAACCCGCGACCAGAGCGTCGAGATGAGCTTGGCGGAGCGGGTCAAGCTCGGAGAGCTGGTGGCCCGGGCACTGGAGGTCAAGCGCGACGTCGATGGCGCCGGACTGCTGGACCTGCTGACGCCGCACGCGGTCGACTGGAGCTTCCGCGAGTCCGGAGAGGTCGACTACCTCCTGGAGGCGGCGTTCCTGGTCGAGGACAAGCACCGGTCGTCCTTCGACGACGCGGCCGAGCAGGCGGCGACGGCCCTCGCCGGCCGCGCGCGTGTGCAGCTGCTGGGGCCGTCCGCGCCGTACGACTTCGTGCCGGGCGACGAGCGATGGGTTTCCTGACCGCCCTCGTGACCTGGCCGACCGCGCCGGCCCGCGGGGTCGTCGCGGTGGCCCGCCTGGTGGCCGCCGAGGCCGAGCGGCAATACCGCGACCCGAGCGCGATCCGGCGCGCGCTGGAGCAGGTCCAGCACGACCGCGAGGCCGGCCTGCTGTCCGAGGAGGAGGCTGCGGCGATGGAGGACGAGCTGATCGGGCGCCTGTTGTGAAGGCGGCCGCGGCGGAGCACGCGGCGCGCGAGAGAGGACTGAGAACGATGGCCGACACACGAGACCGGGCGCCCGCGACGCGCCCCTACGGCTCCGGGGTTGCCGGTCACGGGCTGGCCGGTTCGCAGCTGGCGGGTGCGCCACAGCCGGCCGACCTCGCCGACATCCTGGAGCGGGTGCTGGACAAGGGCATCGTCATCGCCGGCGACATCCGGGTGAACCTGCTCGACATCGAGCTGCTGACGATCCGGATTCGCCTGCTGGTGGCGTCAGTCGACAAGGCCCAGGAGATGGGCATCGACTGGTGGCGTCGCGACCCGATGCTGTCCTCCGGCAACGGCTCCGGTCCCGACCGCCGGCGTGAGGTCGAGGATGGCTGACCAGGGCTCGTATCTCTACGCCGTCGCCGGCCCGTTGCCCGATGCCGTGGTCGACGGGATCCGCGGCATCGACGGCGCGGCGGTCCGGCCGGTTCGCGACGGCGACCTCACCGCCGTCGTCAGCACCGTCGATCTGGCCGACTTCGGCGAGGAGTCACTGCGCCAGCACCTCGGCGACCCGGAATGGCTGGAGGCGGTGGCCAGGGCACACCACGGCGTCGTGGACGAGGTGGCCCGGCACGCGACGGTGGCGCCGCTGCGGCTCGCCACGGTCTGCGCCGACGACAACGGCGTCCGGGACCGGCTCGGCCGCTGGCGCGACGCGTTGCACCGGACGCTGGCCGACGTCGCCGGCTGCGCGGAGTGGAGCGTCAAGCTGTACCCGTCGCCGCCGGACGATCCGGATCGAGCGGGCGAGGCCGAGCCGGATGCGCTCAGCGGCGCGGAGTACCTGCGCCGGCGCAAGGCCGCCGTCACCCATCGGCAGGACGCGGCGCAAACGGCAGCCGCCGTCGCCGAGGACGTCCACGGGGAGCTGTCGCGGCACGCCGTCGCCGCCCGCCGGCTGGCGGTGCACGATCCGCGGGTCACCGGCAGCGCGACGCCGATGACGCTGAACGGTGCCTACCTGGTCGCCGACGGCGAGGCGGACCTGTTCCGCACCGCCATGGCCGCGCTGGCCGAGCGTCATGGTGACACCCGCGTCGAGGTGGCCGGCCCGTGGCCGCCGTACTCGTTCGTGACCGTGGAGCCGGCATGACGGTCGCACCGCCGCGCTCGGACACGAACGCCCAGATCTCGCTGGTCGACCTGCTGGACCGATTGCTCGGCACCGGCGTGGTGCTGGCCGGGGACGTCACGATCTCCCTCGCCGGCGTCGACCTCGTGCGCGTCGAGCTGCGGGCGCTGCTGACCTCGATCCGGGCGGAGGGGTCCGATGACTGAGCCGGTGCGGGTGCTGCCGCGGCGCATCGAGTCCGACGCGGACACCGTCGAGCGTGACCTGTTCAAGCTCGTCCTCACCGTCGTCGAGCTGATCCGCCAGCTCATGGAGCGTCAGGCGCTGCGCCGGGTGGACCAGGGCGACCTGACCGACGACCAGGTGGAGGCGCTCGGGCTGGCCCTCATGCACCTGGAGTCGGCGATGCGCGACCTGCGCGAGCGCTACGGGCTCACCGTCCGCGACCTCGATCTCGACCTCGGCCCGCTCGGCACGTTGCTGGGCGAGCCCTAGACGACCCTCCCGCGGATCAAGCGGAGCCGCGGATCTCAGTCCGGATCGACGGCGGCGAGCGGTTCGATCGCGGGCCCGGCCAGCACCGTGCCGTCCAGTCCGAACCGTGACCCGTGGCATGCGCAGTCCCACGTGCGCTCGGCGTCGTTGAAGGTGACGAGGCAGCCGAGGTGGGTGCAGCGGGCGGAGAGACGGTGCAGCGCGCCGGCCTCGTCCCGGTAGGCGGCGACGGCGCGGCGGCCGTCGCCGACGACGCGTCCGGTACCGGGCGCGATGCCGTTGGTGCCGCGGTGGACGGCCGCGTCGAACCGGTCGCCGACGAACCGGCCCGCGACGTAGGCGTTGGCCTTGGCGAACTCGGCGGCCGACTGCCGGACGGTGCGGCGCAGCGGGTCGAAGACGCCGGCCAGCGGGTTGTCGACACCGGTGATGAGGTCGCGCAGCAGCACACCGGCCAGGGTGCCGTTGGTCATGCCCCAGTGGCCGAAGCCGGTGGCCACCCAGACGTTCCGGGTGAAGGGGTGGTACCGGCCGATGTAGGGGAGAGTGTCGACGCTGGTCAGGTCGTGCGCGAGCCAGCGGTGGGAGAAGCGCTCGACCCGGAACCGTTCGCGGGCCCACCGCTCGAGGCGCTCGTACCGGGCCGCGACGCTGACGTGGGCGCCGACGCGGTGTGCCTCGCCGCCGACGATCAGCAGCACCCGGCCGTCGTCGAGCGGGGTGGTCCGGACTGAGTGCCGGTCCTCGGTGCTGATGTACATGCCGGCCGGCGCGTCCCCCGCGTCCGTCGGGGCGGCGACGACGAGATCGCGGCGCGGCTCGAGCCGGGCGAAGTAGAGGCCCCGGTCGAAGACCGGGTAGTGGGTCGCGACGACGACGTGCCGGCCGCGCACCGGACCGGCCGTCGTGTCGACGACGCACGGGTCGCCCTCGGTGAGCCGGGTCGCGCGGGTCCCGGTGAGCACGTAGCCACCGTCGCCGGGCAGCCGTGCGGCCAGGGCGAGCAGCCAGCGGCGCGGGTGGAACTGGGCCTGCCCGGTGAAGCGCACCGCGCCGGCCACCGGGAACGGGAGCCCGGTGTCAGTGACGTACTCCGCCGGCAGCCCGGCCTCGGCCGCCGCCGTGGCCTCGCGACGTTGGCCGTCGGCGGAGGAGTCACGCTCCACGAAGGTGTAGCTGTCCCGCGGGGAGAGGTCGGCGTCCGCGCCCAGCACGGCGGCCTCCGACACGATCCACTCGCGGGCGAGCTGCTGTCCGGCACCGTACGCGCGAGCGGTGTCCGGGCCGAACGAGCGGCCCAGCTGCGCGTAGATCGCGCCGTGCTGGCTGGTCACCTTAGCCGTGGTGTGCCCGGTGACGCCGGCGGCGAGCCGGTCGGCCTCGATCAGTGCGACCGTCCGCCCCGCTTGGCGCAGGAGGTACGCCGTCGTGATGCCGGCGATGCCCGCGCCGAGGACCACGACGTCCACGTCCGGTGGCGGCGTGGCCGGCGGGTGCGCCGGCTCCGAGTCGTCGGTGCTGGTCATCCAGTACGAAGGGTTCGACATGGCCGGTACGTGTCCTCAACTCGACGGCGGGGCTGGGATGGGCGCGGCGGCCAGTGCGCTCGCCACGGCGACGAGGTTCGCCGCCATGGTGTGGCCGGTCGAGCGCGACCAGTCATGGCCCTGCTCGGTGTCGAGGTAGTTCGGCCCCGGGCCCGGTCCGAGGTGCCAGTACGTCCATGACTGCGCCGGAATGGTGAAGCCGATGTCCATCATGCCGCCGCACAGCTCGGAGATGACGTGATGGGCGCCGTCCTCGTTGCCGGTGACGACGACTCCGGCGACCCGGTCGAATGCGACGGGGCGGCCGCGGTCATCGGTCTCGGAGATCATCGCGTCCATGCGCTCCAGCGCTCGCTGTGCCAGCGACGACGGCCGGCCCACCCAGGTCGGTGTCGCGAGCACGAGGATCTCGGAGTCGAGGATCGCCTCGTGGATGCCCGGCCAGTCGTCGCCGTCCCCGAGGTCGGTCGCCACGCCTGGTGGCACCTTCAGGTCCGCGAGCCGGAACGTGGAGACGGTGACGCCGCGGCTCTCCAGCCCTTCGACGACGACGGCGGCCAGCGCGCCGGTGTTGGACGGCTCCGGCGACGCCTTGAGCGTGCAGTTCAAGACCACGGCTTTCACGGCACTCCCTCCGTCGGCTGCTGCGTCAGGTACCCGGTGACGGCCCCGGCATGCGGCCACGCGTGCGCCGTTAGCCCGACGCGCGACCGGGTAACGCATCGGCATGAGCGAACCTCACGATGTCGTCGACCTGATCATGAAGGATCACCGAGAGGTGGAGCGGTTGTTCGAGCTGCTGCGCACCGATCCGGGCCAGCGAGAGCTCGCGCTCACCGAGGTGACCGCGCTGCTGGTGGCGCACAGCAGAGCCGAGGAGTCCGAGGTGTACCCGGTCGCCCGCGACGAGGCCGGCGAGACCGACGAGGTGGCGCACAGCCAGGAGGAGCACGCCGAGGCCGAAGCGATCCTCGAGCGGCTGAAGGCGATGGACGCGCGGGCACCGGAGTACGAGTCGGTGCTCCAGGAGCTGGTCGACTCCGTCAGCCACCACGTCGAGGAGGAGGAGAAGACCGTCCTCCCCGGCATGCGTGAACGGCTCAGCGACCAGCGGCGGGCCGAGCTCGGCGAGGCGTTCCTGACCGCGCGCGCCGAGCACCTGGGCGAGAAGCCGGGTGAGGCCACCCGCGAGGAGCTGGCCCAGCAGGCCCGCAACCTCGGCGAGGAGGGCGTCGGGTCGATGACCAAGGAAGAGCTGATGGAGACGGTGCGTCCGGACTGACGCACCCGCGCAGCTGGGAGGCCACGTGGCACGGTCGATCTGGAAGGGCTACATCAGCTTCGGGCTGGTGTCGATCCCGGTCGCGATGTACTCGGCCACCGACGAGCACGAGGTCGACTTCCACCAGTTCCAGCGCGGCACGTCCGACCGCATCCGCTACAAGCGGGTCAACGAACGGACCGGCCGCGAGGTGGACTACGAGGACATCGTGAAGGGCCACGACGTCGGCGGCGGCGAGCATGTCATCGTCGAGCCGGACGAGCTGACCGACATCGCACCGGGCAAGTCGCGTTCGTTGGATATCGCCCAGTTCGTCGACCTGGCCGACGTGGACCCGATGCTCTTCCAGAAGAGCTACTACCTCGGGCCGGCCGACGAGGAGAACACCTCCTCCTACGCGCTGCTCCGCGCCGCCCTGGAGAAGACCAACCGGGCCGCCGTCGCGACGTTCGTGATGCGCAGCAAGGAGTACCTGGCCGCGATCCGCGCGTCGGACAAGGTTCTGGTGCTCGAGACGATGTACTTCGCCGACGAGATCCGCGACGCGGCGAAGACCGTCGGCAACCTGCCCGATGCCCGGGCCGGCCGCAAACAGCTGCAGATGGCCGTCGACCTCATCGACGCGATGACCGAGCCTTGGAAGCCCGAGGCGTACCACGACACCTACACCGAGCGGGTGAAGGAGCTCGTCGACGCCAAGCGTGAGGGCGAGGAGGTCGTGGTCGAGAGCGCGCCGGCCGCCACTGAGGTGAGCGACCTGGTGACGGCCCTGCAGGAGAGCGTGGAAGCGGCGAAGAAGAGCCGCGGCGGGAAGAGCGGCGGCGCGAAGAAGCGTGCTGGTACGAAGAGCGGCGGCACCCGGACCTCCAAGGGCCGGAAGACGACGAAGAAGAAGGCGGCCGCCTGAGCGGCGAACGGCCGGCGGGAGCCGGACCGGGGATGGGGCGAGAGCCCGCCGTACCGCCACGACAGGTACGTCCGGCGGGGTCGGCCTGACACACTCGACTGCGTGCCCGACCACGCCGTCCGGCTGCGCGCCGACTGTTCGCGCTGCGCCGGCCTGTGCTGCGTCGTGCCGGAGTTGACGAGGTCCGCGGACTTCGCCGTCGACAAGCCGGCCGGCCAGCCGTGCCCGAACCTGCGCACGGACTTCGGGTGCGGCATCCACGACCGGCTCCGCGAGCGCGGCTTCCCCGGCTGCACGGTCTACGACTGCTTCGGCGCCGGACAGCAGGTCGTGCAGGTGACGTTCGGCGGCGGCGACTGGCGGTCGTCACCGGAGCTGGCCGACGCCATGTTCGCCAGCTTCACCACGATGCGGCACCTGCACGAGCTGCTGTGGTACCTGACGCAGGCGGGGTCGCTCGCGCCGGACCGGCAATTGCGGGAGCGGATCGGCGCGGCCTTCGCCTCGATCGACGCGCTGACCGCGCTCGCGCCGGACGAGCTGGCGTCCGTCGACGTGGATGCGCACCGAACGGCAGCCGACCTGCTGCTGCGCGAGGTGAGCACGCTGGTGCGCGCCGACCACCATGGCCGCGACTTGCGCCGCGCCGACCTCATCGGTGCCAAGCTCCGCCGGGCCGACCTCGTCGGGGCGGACCTGCGCGGTGCGCTGCTCCTCGGTGCCGACCTGCGCGGCGCCGACGTGCGACGGGCCGACCTGATCGGGGCGGAACTGCGCGGCGCGGACCTGTCCGGCGCCCGGCTCGACACCGCGATCTTCCTCACCCAGGCGCAGGTCGACGCCGCCGGCGGCGACGGCGACACGGTACTGCCGCCGTCGCTGGCTCACCCGGCGCACTGGTCATCAGCCTGATCCCAGACCGCCCACCTGACCATGATCACGGGGGAGGGGCGGGAGCGGCGTCGCTGCGGGTGATCCGGTCGGCGAGGAACTCCTGCTCGGCGAGGTTCCCGGTGAGCGCCAGCGCGGCCCGGTAGGCGTCGGCGGCCTCGGCGTGCCGGCCCAGGCGACTCAGCAGGTCGGCCTTGGTGGCCGGCAGGTACCGGTAGCCGTCCAGCCTGGTGTCACGCTCCAGGGCCTCGACCTCGGCCAGCGCCGCGGCCGGCCCGTCCACCATCGACACCGCCACGGCGCGGTTCAGGGCTACGACCGGCGACGGCCAGACCCGCAGGAGCGTGTCGTAGAGGGTGCGGATCTGCGGCCAGTCGGTCTCGGCGTAGCTGGAGGCCTGGGCGTGCAGGGCCGCGATCGCCGCCTGCAGTGTGAACCGTCCCGGTGGCCCGGCGGTGAGCGCGTCGACGACGAGCCGGTCGGCCTCATCGATGATCACGCGGTCCCAGGCCGAGCGGTCCTGTTCGTCCATCCGGAGCAGTCGGCCGGTGTCGTCGGTACGGGTGGCCCGGCGGGCGTGGTGAGCCAGCAGCAGCGCCAGCAGCCCGGCCGTCTCCCGCTCGGCCGGCAGCAGGAGCCGCAGCACCCGGGCCAGGTCCAGGGCGCGGTCGGCGAGCTCGTCGCGGACCAGACCGGACCCGGAGTGGGCGGTGTGGCCGGTCGCGTGGAGCAGGTGGATCACGGTCAGGACGGTGTGCAGCCGGGCCGGCAGCTCGGCCGGCGACGGCACCGCGTAGCGGATGCGTGCGGTCGCGATCTTCTTCTTCGCCCGGGTGATGCGGGCGGCCATGGTCGTCTCGGAGACCAGGAACGCGTGCGCGACGTCCGCCGTCGGCACCCCGCAGACCAGCCGGAGCGTGAGCGCGACGCGGGCCTCCTCCGCGAGCGCGGGGTGGCAGCAGGTGAAGATCAGCCGCAGCCGGTCGTCCGGGATGGCGGCGCCGTCGTCACCCGCACCGCCCGCGACGCCGGACCCCACGCCGTCGTCGTCGGGCGGTTCGAGCAGGAGCGGCAGCTTGGCCCGCAGGGTGCGCTGCCGCCGCAGCACGTTGAGTGCGGTGCGGCGGGCGACCGTGGTGAGCCACGCGCCGGGCCGGTCCGGGACACCGTCGGCGGCCCACGACGTGAGCGCCTGGACGTAGGCCTCCTGCACCGCCTCCTCGGCGGTGTCCATGTCGCGCGTGACGCGCACCGTGGCGGCGAGCACGAAGGTCCACTCGCGACGGTGCGCGTCGGCGACCGCCTCCTCGACCCTCAGGACAGGCCCTGGAAATCCAGGCCGAGCAGCGGGCGCACCTCGACCCCGCCGTCGACGATCGGGGTCATCCGGGCCAGCTCGATCGCGTGGTCGAGGTCGCGGGCCTCGATGATGAACACGCCGGCCAGGACCTCCTTGGTCTCGATGAACGGCCCGTCGGTGACGAGGTCGCCGCGGATCGAGGTGGCGGTGGAGCTGGGCTCCAGCGCGAGGCCGCCGACCTCGCGGCCGCCGGCGGCGACGATGCGTTCCGGCAGCTTCTCGTGAGCCGCGATCACCTCCGGCGGCAGCTCGGGCGCGGTGCCGCCGGGCGCCTCGCGCTCGTAGATGAGGACCGCGTACTGCGTCATCGGAGAATCCCTCTCGGAGGAGAACAACTCGTTCAGCCAGGTCTGCCAGGCCCGCTCGGTGGCGTCGCGGTCGACTCCGTCGGCGAACAGGTGGTGTGCCACGCCGACCGGCCAGCCCCAAGCGCCCCGGCCGTAGACACGGTACAGCGCGTCGCCGGTTCGGACGCCGAGGAACTCCGGCGTCAGGTAGTCGACGACGCCGTCGATCGCCGGCAGGCCAGGCGGGGTGAGCCGGACCGCGTCGCCGGCGCTGACGTCGTCAGGGACGCCCAAGGCGCGGCGGACCGCCGCGAAGCCACCGGCGGCCGACGACTCGGGCCCGTCGGCGGACACGTACGCGGCCTCCCGGCCGGCGAAGTGGCGCACGTACTCGCCGAGCGAGTGGTAGTAGAACTTCGTGTGCTCGCTCCCGGCCGCGACCTCCTGAGCGTCGTCAGCGCGGCCACGGTGCCGGTAGGCCAGGTGGGTGCCGGTTTTCGACGGGGTCAGCACGCAGTCCAGCTGGTTGAGCCCGCCGCGGTCCGGCCCTTCGGTCGCGAAGTGCCGGGGCGGGTCCCAGGAAGTCACGGTGCCTCGCGCGGTCAGCCCGCGCGCCGCCCCGCCGACCCGTGGCTCGTAGCTGATCGGCCACAGCCAGCCGCCGGCGTGCACGGTGATCGCGTCCCAGACCTGCTCGGGCGTGGCCCGCAGCTCGCCCTCCCAGCGGAACTCGAACGTCTCGGTCATCTCGGTCGTCTCCCTCGGTGTCGTGTGTTCGTTCATCTCCTCGACACGCGGGCGGCAACGATTTCGACAGCGGCGGCGGTGGAATCTCAGACGTGTTCGGAGACCAGCACGGCCACGGTGTCCGGCGCGAGCGCCCGGAACACGTGGGGCAGGTCGCCGGGGTAGGCGACGTAGTCGCCGGGCAGCAGCTCGACTGGGTCGTCGGTGAGGCCGACCAGCGCACGGCCGGAGCTCAGCACCACGTGCTCGACCACGCCGGGCATGTGGGGTTCGGACTCGCGCGGCTCACCCGGCTGGGCGGCGACGCGGTAGATGTCGCGGCGGGCGTTCGGCGGACTCGCCGACAGCACCGTCGCGACGTAGTCCGATCGCTCCGACGCCACACCCGGACCCTCGCCGGCCCGGATGACCTGCACCTTCGGCCGCTGTGGCTCGACCAGGTGGGCGAAGGGGACGTCGAGGGCGACGCTGAGCGCCCACAACGTCTCGACGCTCGGGTTGCCCGTCGCCGACTCCAGCTGCGACAGCGTCGACTTGGCGATGCCGGCGCGGCGGGCCAGCTCGGCCAGGGACAGCCCGACGCGGCGCCGCTCGCGCTGCAGGGAGGCGGCGATCACGGTGAGGGGCGCTCCGGTGTTCTCGGCCATGCGATCGTTCGCTCCATCGGTCGGTTCGTTCGCCTTGACGAACACTACACAATCGTTCAGTATAGAGGACCATGCGTTCGATCTGGCGAACGATCCGGTCGTCGCCGGGCCTGGGCCGCGACATCGGGTTGGTCTGCGCCGCCGACGCCGTGGTCGGGCTGTCGTTCGGCGCCATCGCCGTCGGCGCCGGGCTGCCGGTGTGGCTGCCGATGCTGCTGTCGCTGGTGGTGTTCGCCGGTGCGGCGCAGTTCATGTTCGTCGGGCTCGTCGCCTCCGGCGGCAACCCGGTGGCGGCAGTCGTCGCCGGGCTCCTGGTCAACGCGCGGCACCTGCCGTTCGGGTTCGCCGTCGGCGACGTGCTCGGGCGTGGCTGGCGGCGCGTGGCCGGCAGCCACGTCATGATGGACGAGTCCGTCGCGTTCGCGCTGGCCCAGCCGGACCCGGCCCGGCGGCGCGCCGCGTACTGGTCCGTCGGCATCGGCGTGTTCGTCTGCTGGAACCTCGGTGTCCTGGTCGGGGCGTTCGGCGGCACCGTGGTCACCGACACCGACCGGTTCGGCCTGGACGCCGCGTTCCCGGCCGTTCTGCTGGCCCTGGTGCTGCCGTCCCTGCGCGACCGCGCGACCCGCTGGTCGGCCGTGGCGGGGGCAGTGATCGCGCTGGTGACGACACCGTTCCTGCCGGCCGGGCTGCCGGTGCTGCTGGCCCTGGCCGGGGTCATCATGGTCGCGATCACAGCGCGGCGCTCGGCGCCGTCGGAGGTGGCACGATGACGACGTCGTGGGTGGTGCTGGTGGCCGCGGTCGTCGTGCTGGGCGCCGGCACGTTCGCCTTCCGCTACGCCGGGCCGGTCCTGCGCGAGCGTGTGACGCTGTCGCCCGAGGTCGAGCGCCTGGTCGGCATCGGCGCCGTCGTCCTGTTGGCCGCCCTCGTCGCGACGACCGCGCTCACGGCCGACGGCTCGCCCGCCGGCGTGGCCCGGCCGGCCGGCGTCGCCGTGGGTGGCGTGCTGGCCTGGCGCCGTGCCCCGTTCGTCCTCGTCGTGGTCGCCGCCGCAGGCGTCGCCGCCGCCCTCCGCGCCCTCGGCGTCCCGTAGCTCACCCCCCTCGGCGCCCCCCTTCTCCCGTTGATCATGGAGTAGGTCAGGTTCCGCCGCGCTGCGAAGCTGATCTACTCCATGATCAACCGCGAGCGGACGTGCCGGCGGATGCGCTCGACCGTGCGGCCGGCGTGGTGGAGGACGTCCTCTGCCGTCAGGGTGATGACGATCCATCCCGCGTCACGCATCGACTCGTCGCGGAACCGATCGCGACGCCATTGCCGCCGGTCGGTGCGGTGATGGTCGCCGTCGTACTCGATGGCGATCCTGAGGTCGGGGTAGGCGAGATCGGGGCGGGCCAACCAGCTGCCGGTGTCGTCGATCACGTTGAAGCCGACGACGGGGAACGGCAGGCCCGCGCGGACGATCAACAGCCGAAGGCGGGACTCCATGGGGGAGTCGACGCCGGGCCGGACGAGCCGCAATGCTTCGCGGGCGCGCACGATGCCCCGGCGGCGGGCGTGCCGTGCTGCCTCGTCTGCCAGGTCGTCCGGCGAGCACCAGCGGCGCAGGATCGCGTCACCGAGCACGACCAGGTCGTCGACCCGCCAACCGGCAGCGACCTGGAAGAACGCGCGCCGAGGATGGACCAGGGCGATGCCGCCCACGTTGATGACGGTGGCCGGGTCGAGTCCGACGTGGCCCTCGGTGCCCCGAATCCGGGGTACGACCGCGCCCGGCTCCACCATGACGTCGATGCGCCCGTCGAAGCGGGGGACCGGAAGATCGCACAAGAGAGCGGCGGTCTCGTGGCTGAATGCCGCGCCGGTCGGCAGGGCCAGGCCGACCGCCTGGCAGGCCGCGCGGAGCGACGTTGGGTGGTCCGCCGGCACCCGGACCCCACGGACGGGCGCCCGGAATCGCGTACCGTCGAGCACACCCTTCGGCACCCCGACGCGGCGGGCTTCGGTGACGAGGAACGGCGCGTCGTGGAATGGCGGTGGCAGGTGGACGAGACGAGGCATCGCCCGATCATGACCTGCCGCGCGACCGCTCCAGGGGTTGTCCACAGGCCCAATCCCCCCGGCCTCTGTTGATCATGGAGTTGGTCAGGTTCCGCGGCATCAGGAACCTGACCAACTCCATGATCAACGGGGGAGAGGAGCGGGGAAAACTCGGTGGCGGGGGTGTCTGGGACGTTGTCATGATGGCGGCATGACCACCTTGCCTGTTCTCGTGTCGCTGTCCGTCGCCGCCGTTGCTGGCGCGACGCGGCAGCAGACGCGCGCCGGTTGGGGGTCGATCGCCACCGCGCCATGAGCGCGGCGCTGCTCGCGGGGTTGCTGGCCGGTTACGGCATCGCGATCCCGGTCGGTGCCGTGGGCGCGTATCTGGTTGCGCTGACCGCGCGAACGTCGCTGCGGGTGGGTGCGGCCGCGGCGCTGGGCATCGCCACCGTCGACGGGCTGTATGCGGTCGCGGCGGTGCTGGGCGGGGCGGCGCTGGCCGGCTCCATCGAGGCGTACGCCGAATCGCTGCGCTGGGTCTCCGCCGCCGTGCTGCTGGTCATGGCGGCCGCCGGCGCCGGGCGGGCGTACGCGCGGCACCGCGCCGGCCCGCTGCTCAGGGACGCGACGCTCGACCGCCGCCCGGCCACGGCCCTGCGGTCCTACGTCGCCTTCATCGGCATCACGGCGGTCAACCCGCTGACTGTCGTGTACTTCGCCGCACTCGTGGTCGGCAGCCGGGCCCAGCTGGACGGGAGCGCCGAGGCGACGGTGTTCGTCGCCGCCGCCTTCGCCGCCTCCGCCAGCTGGCAACTGCTGCTGGCCAGCGGGGGAGCGCTCCTGGGCCGCGTGGTCACCAGCGAGCGGGGGCGCCTGACGACGGCGCTGGTATCCAGCGCGGTGATCGTCGCGCTGGCGGTGTCGATGATGGCCGACTGATCAGGCGCGGGCCGGGTCAGGAGCTGCTGGCCCGGCCCAGCGGCTGCCGGACCAGGATCTCGTCGACGTAGCAGTACTGCCAGTCCGCCCCAGGCTCCAGGGACTGGATGACGGGGTGGTGCTCGCGCTCGTAGTGAGCCGAGGTGTGCTTGTGCGGCGAGTCGTCGCAGCATCCGACGTAGCCGCACTTCATGCACAGCCGCAGCTGGACCCAGGTGGAACCGATGTCGACGCATTCCTGGCAGACGTCGATGTCGGTCTCGGTGTAGTGCATCTGGTCCTGGTGGGTGCACGACGTACTCATCGTCTCCGCCCGCACGTAGCGGTACCGAGAGCGCAGCAGCCGGTCTGGGACGAACCGGGCGAAGTGCCGCGACTGGGCGGCCAGCAGCGGCGCGGCGATCGCCAGCACCAGCACATACAGGGCCACGAACGGCCCGATCCGCTCGTCCAGGCCGGCCGCGATGGCCAGGGTCGCCAGGATGAGCGAGAACTCGCCGCGGCCGAGCACCGTCAGGCCGATGTTCGTGGCGGCGCGCTGATTGAACCCGAACAGCCGGGCGGTGACGATGCCCGCCGTTAGGTTCGTGCAGACGGTGATGACGACGGCGACGGCGGCCGGCAGCGCGACCGAGCCGAGGTCGCCGACGTCGATGGTGAGCCCGAACGAGACGAAGAAGATGGCCGCGAAGACGTCGCGCAGCGGCATGACCAGCTGTTCGACACGATCCTTCAGCGAGGTCCGTGACACCACCAGGCCGATCATGAGCGCGCCGATCGCCTCGGACACGCCGACCTCCAGGGCGATCCCGGCCACCAGCACGACGAGCCCGACCATGAGGATGGCGAGCAGCTCGTCCTCGCGGCTGTTCAGCACCAGCGCGATCGCCCGCGCGCCGAACCTGGCCATCGCGAACAGCAGCACCAGGAAGCCGAAGCTCACCAACAGGTCGACGACGAAGTCGGCGGTCGAGCCGGAGTCGTTGAGCACCGGCGACAGCAGCGCCAGATAGAACGCGAGGAACATGTCCTCGATGACGATGATGCCGAGGATGATCGGAGTCTCGGCGTTGGTCAGCCGGCGCAGCTCGATGAGCAGCTTGGTGGCGATGGCCGACGACGAGATGCCCAGCGCGCCCCCCGTCACCAGCGCCTCGGACGTGCCCCAGCCGAGCGCGAAGCCGAGGGCCAGGCCGGCGGTGACGTTGAGCCCGATGTAGACACCGGCGGCGATGAACAGCCGGCGGCCGCTGCCGAGGACCTGCTCGGCCGGGAACTCCACGCCGAGGTGGAACAGCAGCAGCACCAGGCCGAGCGAGGCGAGGATCGCGAGATCCTCGGGGTGGTCGATCAGCACGGGGCCGGGCGTGCCCGGGCCGAGCAGGATGCCGACCAGCATGTAGCAGGGCACGGTGGGGAAGCCGTACCGGCGACCGAGCCGTGCGACCAGGCCGGCGATGAGGACGATCGCACCCAGGCCGACGAGGTCCGCGTGCACGCCCTAGCCCTCGAAGAACGTGCCGGTGAGGACCGCGCCGAGCTTGAGAGCCTGCTCGCCGGTCAGCTCGAGCACGGCCGTCGGTTCCTCGCCCTTGTCGGTGAAGACGTAGAGGTCGCGGATGCCCTGCCGCACAACGACGGAGATGCGCTGGGTGCTGCTGCCCAAGTCGATGTCGTAGCGCTTCCCGATGCCGGGGAGCTCCTGCATGTGTACGCCCTGGCCCATGACGGTGTCCTTTCCTCCAGCCGATCCAGCGGAAAGTCTAGGACTCACGCAGCCGCTCGAAGACAGGTCGCGGCTGCCGGACCGTCCCGGCCGTGCCCAGCTGCTCGCTCAACCGCTCGGCTCCGTCCGGTACGAACGGCGCCAGCTCGCCGGCGACGACCCTGCAGGCGTGCACGAGTGTGGCCAGTGCGGCGCGCAGCCGGCCGGCCGCCTCGGCGTCCCCGGCCGCGGACCGGCGGGCCAGTTCCCACGGCCGCTCAGCCTCGACGGTGCGGTTGCCGAGGTCGACGACGGCGCACAGCTCACCGGTGGCGGCGCGCAGGTCATAGACCTCGAGTGCACGGTCGACGGCGTCCGGCAGCGCGTCGGCGGCCTCGACCAGCCGATTCCGCGGCGGCGGTGCGGACGTCACGCCGGCCCCGAACCGGTGCACCAGGCCGAGCGTGCGGTGCACGAGGTTGCCCAGGCCGTTGGCGAGGTCCTGGTCGTGCCTGGTGACCAGGCGGTCCTCGGTGAAGTCGGTGTCGCCGACCTGGGCGACGTCGCGTACCAGCCACCAGCGCACCGCGTCCGCGCCGTGGCGCCGGACCAGGTCGACGGGGTCGGCAGTGCCGCCCGAGCTCTTGGAGATCTTGGCACCGTCGACGCTGAGGTAGTCGTGCACGGCGATCGCCGTCGGCAGCGGCAACCCGGCCGAGAGCAGTTGCGCCAGCCAGTACACGGCGTGGAAGCGCACGATCCCCTTGCCGATGACGTGCACCCGCTCGGCCGACCCAGCCCACCACGTGCGGAAGCCGACGACGTCGTCACCCCCGCTCCCGTAACCCAGCGACGTCACGTAATTGGCCAGCGCCTCCCACCACACGTAGACGACCTGCGTGGGGTCGCCGGGGACGGAGATGCCCCAGCCGCCGGCCCGCTCGGCCGACCGCGAGACGCTGATGTCGGAGAGCCCGGCGCGGATGAACGCCAGCACCTCGTTGCGGCGATGCGGCGGCGACACCCGCACTTGCCCGGACTCCAGGGCGTCCAGCAGCGAGTCGGTGTACCGGGACAGCCGGAAGAACCAGTTCTCCTCGCTGATGCGTTCCGGCGCGACGCCGTGCTCCGAGCAGGCGCCGTCGACGAGGTCGCCGGCGGTGTAGAACTGCTCGCAGCCGGCGCAGTACAGCCCTTCGTAGCGACGCCGGTAGAGGTCGCCGTTCGCGGCGATGCGCCGCCACAGCAGCTGGACGCCGGGTGCGTGCCGGGGGTCGGTGCCGGTGCGGATGAAGTCGTCGTAGGACAGCCGCAGCGGCTCGCGTAGCCCGGCGAACCGGGCGGCGTTGGCGTCGACGAACTCGCGGACGTCCGCGCCGGCCGCGCGCGCCGCGGTGACGTTCTTGAACGCGTTGTCGTCGGTGCCGGTGAGGAACCGCACCGGCCGGCCGCGACCGCGGGCGTGCCGGGCGAGCACGTCGGCCTGCACGAGCTCCAGCGCGTGGCCGAGGTGCGGGTCGCCGTTGACGTAGGGAATGGCGGTCGTGACGTAGACGCGACCGTCGGGGGATCGGGTGGTCATGATGGTCTCCTTCTCGCCCATGCCGTGACGAGAGGAGCTCCAGAGACACGAAAAGCCCCCGCGTCGGCAGGGGCTCGGGTGTGTCGGTGACGGTGTCAGCGCACGCTCAGCGGCCCCGTGAGGGGGCGCATCATCTGCTGCGAACGCTGGGTCATATCGCCATCATACGCACACTCGGGACGCGACGACGGGGTCCCGATGGGCGCCGGGGGTGCCCGCGACAAAGCGATGACAAGCTAATGACAACTCGTTCCTGAGCAGTTATGTCCTTTTTGGCGCGACATTTTCAGCAATCCAAGGTTTATTCGTGGGGACACGCCGGGAACTATTTCTTCGTTTCTCCTTGCGCGCGTTCTTTTACTGCCTAGACTCACTGTCATGACCTACCCGGTCGTCCGGACCAAGAGCTTGACCAGGCAGGTCTCCAACCGAGGATCTTCGTCACGAAGGAGACAGTCGTGGATGCACTTTCGGGCTTGCTGGACACCATCATGGCGCTCGTGAACGAGCTGCTGGGCACCGTTACCGGCCTGCTCGGATAGCGGTAGGAAGGACGCTTAGTCCTCACTTCACGGTGGGCGCTTGGCGGCTCCCCACCAAATCCGTCCGCGTATGCTCTTGGGATGTCACCCGGGCATACGCGGGCGGTCTTTTTTCACCTGGAGTTCACGGAACCGAGCGTCGGTGAATCGGCTTGCGTCCCGCGCCGCGTACGGCGAGGGTGGGTGTCGTGATCGATACGGGGTTGGCAGGGAAGGTGGTCGTCGTCACCGGCGCCGACCGGGGTATCGGGGCGGCGACGGCGACCGCGTTCGCGGCGCTCGGCGCCCGGGTCGCAGTGCACTACTTCACCGGTGCCGCGGTGCCCGACGGCGTCACGTTCGAGCACGCCGACGGTGACGCGGCGCGGGCCGAGCGGCTCGCGGCGGAGCTGGCGCGGCGGGGAGCGGCCGGTGCGGTCGCGGTCGCGGACGACCTCGCGCACCCCGACGCGGTGGTGTTCCTCGCCTCGGACCACGCGAGGTGGATCACCGGGCAGGTGCTTCGGGTGGCCGGCGGCCACGTCGACTGATCGTCACTCCGGGGCGATCTCCCGCGGCATGATGTCGTGCGGCAGGCTGGTCCGCGCGGCCCGCAGGAACGCGTACGGGGTGCGGCGGCCCAGATTTGCCACCCGCGACGTGTAGATGTCGGCGTACTTCTCGACCTGCCGGGCGAACAGGCTCTTGTCGTTGCCGGCGCGCATCATCGGCCCCCAGGTCGGGTTGCCCAGCTCACTAGCTGTCCTGGCCAGCGGCGCGATCCGCTCGTCCAGCCGCTTCAGCGCCTCCCGCAGCGCCTCGACCGTCTCGCCCGGCACCGCGCCGCCGGTGACGTCGTCGTCGGGCACATCGCCGGCGCTGCCACGCAGCAGGGCGAGCCGGGCGTGGGCGAGCCGGTCCTCCAGGTCCGCCTTCTCGGTCATGAGACGGCGCAGGTCGCTCTCCGCCGGGGCGAACTCGGCCGCGGCGGCGACCTCGGCCTCCAGCTCACGCATGATCAGCGCCGTCCGCCAGCGCAGTGCGGACTTGGTGACGTGCACGTCACCGAAGAGGTGATCGCCGACGTAGAGGATCTCCGCGCCGTTGAGCTGGAGGCTCTGCTCCACCCGCCGCGCCGAGCCGCCGTGGTACACCTCGCCGGACTCGAACGCGCCCCAATGCGGCTGCAACAGCCCACGGTCGGGGTCGACGACGCGGTACGCCGGCGGGTCGGCGGAGAAGAACTGTGGCTTCCTGGCGGCGACGACGACGATGTCGAACAGGTCGCGCCACGACCCGGACGGCACCTGCCGGTCGAACGCGTAGCTCATCATCGCCGTCGTGTACGACCAGTCGCTGTTGGTGATCAGCAGCAGCCGCTTGCCGGCCAGCCGCTGGTCCATGAGCGTCCGCGCGGTGTCGGGGTCGAGGTCGCAGAAGCGGTCGGGGTCGGCGACGATCTCCGCCTTGAGCGCACCGGTCATGTGCGACTCGTCCAGCGCACCGGACACCACGCGGTACAGCTCGTCGTACCCGAGCGGCCCGGGGATCGTGCCGTCGTCGAGCCGGTCCACCAGCTGCGCGTAGAGCGCCGACTCGGAGATGGTGAACAGCGTGTTCATGAACCGGAACCGGCTGTCGTTGAGGTCAACGGTGACGCCGGCGTACGTGGTGCGCAGCTCGTCGAACGACAGCTGCCGGGTACCGTGCTGGGCCTGGATCACGTAGCCGAAGCGGGTCGACTTGACGAGGTTGCCCAGCTCGAGGTCGATGACCAGGCCCTGCAGGTAGTGGTCCGGTTCGAAGACCAAGCCGTCGACGGGGTAGTCGCCGGTCTTGAGCACCCGGCACGCGTGCTCGAACGCCGTGCGTTCCCACGCCTCGGTCCGGTAGTGGATGAGCGTGTAGTCCATGTCGTAGCCGATGGCCTGGACGGAGCGGAGGTTGAGCGTGCGGTTGGCGTAGACACCGCGTATCAGGGGCTCCGGAGACGTCATGCCCACAAGGCTAGGAGGTGGCGCGCCCTCCGGTGACCGGAAGTCCGTCGGCCGGGGATGCCGCCGTAGCGTGCGCGGTCCTACTCCGCCCCGCTCCGAATGATCACGTTCAGCACGAAATCTCGTGTCGCACCATGCTTGCAAGCCTGGTGACGCGCGAGAACGCCTAGTGATGGGTCGGCGCGTGCTCGGTTGCCGACGCCAGTACGGGATGGCCGGCACGCCCGGGCGGAGGCGGACCGGTCGCGCTTCAGGGCCGATGCCGGCGATCGGCGCCGAGCGCGAGGACGACGCCGTCGCGCCAGCCTCGGAGCCGCCCGCGTGACGGATCTTGACCCGACTCCCGGGGCACCTGCGCGGCCAGGTGGCTGTACGTCACCAGGACATCCCGTGCCTCACAAGGCTTGCAAGCATGGTGCGACACGAGAGTTCGTGCTGAACGTGATCATTCGGAAGGGGAGGGGGCGGGGAGGTGGGCTATTTGATGGCGCCCATGGACAGGCCGCGGACCAGCTGCTTCTGGGCGACCCAGCCGGCGATGACGACGGGCAGTGACGCGAGCGTGGCGGCGGCGGACAGCTGCGCCCAGTAGAGGCCCTCGCTGGTCATGAAGCCGACCAGGAACAGCGGCACTGTGGCGGCCTGGGACGCGGTGAGGTTGACCGAGAAGAAGAACTCGTTCCACGAGAAGATGACGCAGATCAGCGCCGTCGCAGCGAGCCCGGGCGCCACCATCGGCAGCAGCACCCGCACGAGCGTCTGCCGCAGCGTGGCGCCGTCCATCGCGGCGGCCTCCAGCACCTCGGCGGGGATCTCCTGCAGGAACGAGCGCATCATCCACACCGCGATCGGCAGGTTCATCGCGGTGTAGAGCACGATCAGCGTCCAGACGTTGTCCAGTGCGCCGATCCGCCCGGCGATCACGTAGATCGGCACGATGACGGCGACGACGGGCAGCATCTTGGTGGAGATGAAGAAGAACAGCACGTCCTGGGTCTTCTTGACCGGGCGGATCGCCAGCGCGTAGGCGGCCGGCACCGCCAGCGCCAGCACCAGCAGCGTCGACACCGTCGTCGCGAACAGCGAGTTGAGGAAGTACGGCCAGGCGCCGGCGTCGAACAGCGCCCGGAACTGCTCGAGCGTCGGGGTGAAGATCAGGCTGGGCGGGTCGGTGTAGGCGTCGGCCTCGCGCTTGAAGGCGGTGATCACCATCCAGAGCACCGGGAAGAAGAAGACGATCCCGATGATCCAGGTGAGTACGGTGAGCAGTCCGGCGGACCGGCGGCGCGGCCCGACCACGGCGTCGACGGTGGCCATCAATCCTCCTGGGCGAACGAGCGGAACAGCAGCCGCAGCGCCAGCGTCGCGACGACGATGGTGCCGATCACGACGACGACGCCCATGGCCGCGGCCTGGCCGACGTCGAAGCCGAGGAACGCCCGCTGGTAGATGTAGAAGGGCAGGTTCGAGCTGGCGGTGCCCGGACCGCCCTGCGTCATGATGTAGATCTGGTCGAATGTGTTGACCACGTAGATCGCGCCCAGCAGCACGCCGAGCTCGATGTAGCGGCGCAGGTGCGGCAGCGTGATGGAGCGGAAGGTTCGGCCCGCGCCGGCGCCGTCCACCTGCGCGGCCTCGAGGACGTCGCGGCCCTGGCTCTGCAGGCCGGCCAGCACCAGCAGCGTCATGAACGGCGTCCACTGCCACACCAGCGCGATGATCACCGAGACCAGCGGCGCGGAGCTGGTCCAGTCGTATTCGCCGCCGCCGAACGGCGTGAGTACGAAGTTGACCAGCCCGAACAGCGGGTCGAACATCATGGTTCCCCAGATCAGCGCGCTGGCCACCGGCATGATCAGGAACGGCGTGATGATGAGGGTCCGCACGACGGAGCGGCCGATGAAGCGCCGGTCCAGGAGAAGGGCGAGCGCGATGCCCAGCAGCATCGCGACGATCACGCAGCCGGCGGTGATGACGACGGTGTTCAGTGCGGCCTGGCGGAACACGCGGTCGGCGAAGACGTCGGCGTAGTTGGACAGCCCGACGAACCGCTCCGACCCTGGCCGAACCAGGTTCCACGAGTTCAGCGAGTACCAGAGCGTGACGAGGAACGGGATCTGCGTGACCAGGATGGCGAAGACCAGGGCCGGCAGCAGGGGCGCGCGCCGCCGCCAGCCCTCCATCCGGGCGGAGCGGACGGTTGCGCGCGCTGAAGCGGCCGGCTGCGGCGGGACGGCGGTGGTGGCGACGTCGGTACTCATGAGACGTCCTCCTCCTGATAGGACTCGCCGACGGTCTCGGCGTACCGCTGTGCCTGGTCCAGCGCCTCGTCGACGCTGATCTGGCCGGCGATGGCGGCGGAGATCTGCTGGCCGACGCGGGTGCCGAGGTCCTGGAACTCGGGGATGGCGAGGAACTGGATGCCGTCGTAGGGGACCGGCGCGGCCATGGTGTGGTCCTGGTCGGCGACCTCCATCGACGACAGCGTCGGCTCGGCGAACGCGGCGGCCACCTCGGCGTACTCGGGGATCTCGTAGGTGGAGGTGCGGCTGCCCGGCGGCACCCGCTCCCAGCCGAGCTCGTCGGCGACGAGGTACGGGTACTGCTTGTCGGTCATCCAGGCGATGAACTCCCACGCCTGGTCGGCATGGTTCGACGAGGACGGGATGCCCAGCGACCACGTGTACAGCCAGCCGCTGGCGTCGGTCTCGGCGACGGGCGCCGGCGCGTAGCCGTTGAGCCCGGCGGTGACGGAGTCCTCGGGGCTCTCCACGACGTTGACCATCGAGGTGGCGTCGTACCACATGGCGGCCTGCCCCTGGCCGTAGCGCGTCGCGCAGTCGGCGAACCCGCTGGTGGCCGCGCCGGCCTGGCCGTGCGAGCGCACCAGGTCGACGTAGAACTCGACGGCCTCGCGGACCTCGGGGGAGTCCAGCCGGGCGTTCCAGTCCTCGTCGAACCACTGCCCGCCGAAGGTGTTGATGACGGTGTTGAGCGGCGCCAGGTTCTCGCCCCAGCCGGCCAGCCCGCGCAGGCAGATGCCGCTCATGCCGGGGTTGGCCGCCTCGATCTCGGCGGCCAGCTCGGCCACCTCCGGCCAGGTCGGCCGCTCGGGCATCGTCAACCCGGCTTCATCGAACAGGTCCTCGCGGTACACCAGGAACGACGACTCGCCGTAGAACGGGACGGAGTACATGTCGCCGTCGTGCGACAGCGACTCGCGCACCGGCGCGATGAAGTCGTCGGTGTCGTAGTCGTCGGTGGCGTCGGCATACGGCTGCAGGTTCACCAGCCAGCCGTTCTCGGCCCACATCGCGGTCTCGTAGTTGCTCACCATGACGACGTCGAACTCGCCGCCGCCGGTCGCCACCGACGCGGTGATCTTGGCGCGGGACTCGTTCTCCGGCAGCGAGACGAAGTCGACGTCGACGTCGGGGTGCGCCTCGGTGAAGTCGTCGGCCAGCGCGATCGCGTCGGTCATCTGCGGGTTGGAGACGACGGCGACGACGATGGTCGTGCCGCCGTCGGAGCCAGAGGTCAGCGCGCCGGCGCCGGCACATCCGGTGACCAGCGCGACCCCGCCCGCCGCGGCGAGCAACCGCAGCCGGCGACGACGGAGCCCGCCCGCCGCGCTCACCGGGCACCGTCCGGGCCGGGCACCACCTGCGCCTTGATCGTCTTGCCGCCGCGGACCAGGTCGAGCGCGTCCTCGAACCCGTCCAGCCCGACGGTGTGTGACACCAGCGGCTCGGTGCGGACCTGCCCGGACGCGACCAGGTCGAGCGCGTCGCCGAAGCTGTGCAGCACCGCCATCGACCCGACGACGGTGATCTCGTCGTTGTAGATGCGGAACGGCGAGAGGGCGATCCTGGCGTCCTCGGCGGCGACGCCGAAGATCTGCAGCCGGCCGCCGCGGTCCAGCGCCCCGAACGCCGCCTCGATGGCCGCCGGTGCGCCGGTGACGTCGACGGCGCCGTCGAACGCGCGGTGCGGCAGGTCGTGGACGCTGGTCGCGACCTCGGCGGCGCCTAGCTCCATGGCGAGCGGCAGCTTGCCCTCGGCGAGGTCGACGACGCTGACCCGGGCTCCGGCCGCGGTCAGCAGCTGGGTCATGATCAGGCCCATCGTGCCGGCGCCGACGACGAGGATGCGCTCGCCCGCCTCGACCCCGAGCCGCCGGACCCCGTGCACCGCGCACGAGACCGGCTCGACCAGCGCGCCCTGCGCGAAGCTCAGCTTGTCGGGCAGTCGGTAGCAGGTGCTGGCGGGGACGGCGACGAGCTCGGCGAACGCGCCGTCGACGGTGTCGCCGGTGGCGCCCCAGTTCTCGCAGAGGTTGCCGCGCCCGCGCCGGCACTGGCGGCAGTGCCCGCAGAACAGGGAGGGGTCGACGGCGACGCGGTCGCCCACCGCGATGCCGGTGGTGACGTCGGGGCCGAGCTCGACGACGGTGCCGGCGAACTCGTGGCCCGGGATGAGCGGGTAGGGGCTGGGCGGGAACTCGCCGGCCGCGATGTGCAGGTCGGTGCCGCAGATGCCGCACGCGCCGACCTGGACGACCACCTGGCCGGGTCCGGGTTTGGGTGCCGGCACGTCGCGGACGGAGATGACGCCGGGCGCGTCGATGACGGCGGCTCGCATGGGCCCTCCCAATATCGCTCATACGAGCGAAATAGAAGCTCATATGTGTAAACTACTTGTATCGCGAGCTCGCGTCCGAGGTCAAGGGGGCAGACATGGCACGACGGGGTCGTCCGCCGGGCGACGCGCCGCGGTTCGGGCCGTCCGAGCTGGTGCTGGCGGGGGCTGTCGCCCGGCGGCACTACCTGGACGCGCGGTCCAAGGTCGAGATCGCCGAGGAGTTCGGCCTCTCGCGGTTCCAGGTGGCGCGCATCCTCACCGAGGCTCGGGCCCGCGGCTGGGTGAAGGTCGAGATCACGCTGCCGGGCCACATCGACGACGAGCTGTCGCTGCGGGTCCGCGACGCGCTCGGCGTCACGCACGCCGTCGTCGTCGAGGCGCCCGCGCAGCCGGAGTCGGCCAGCCGCGACGAGATCGCCGGCGTCGTCGCCGGCCTGCTCGGCGAGCGGGTGCGCGAGGGTCAGGTCCTCGGCCTCACCTGGAGCCGCACCATCGCGGCGACGGCCGGCCGGCTCGAGCGTCTGGTGCCGTGCACGGTCGTGCAGCTGGCCGGGTCCATCGCCGTCGACGGCGCCTCGTCCGGCACCGTCGAGGTGGTGCGGTCGGTGGCGGCCCTGGCCGGTGGCAGCGCGCTGCCGATCTACGCGCCGCTGGTGGTCGAGGACGCGGCGACGGCGGCGGCGCTGCGCCGGCAGCCGGAGATCGCCCGGGCGCTGGACCGGTCGTCGTCGCTGGACGTCGCCGTGGTGTCGGTGGGCGGCTGGGGCCCGGGGCTGTCGACGGTGTGGGACGCGGTCCCCGCCGTCGAGCGTGACGAAGCGCTGGCCCGCGGTGCGGTCGGCGAGTCCAGCGGCCGGTTGTTCGACGCCGCCGGGGGCGACGTCACCGGCGGCTTCGACGACCGCGTCGTCGGCGTCCGGCTCGACCGGCTGCGCGCCACCCCCGAGGTCATCGCGACCGCCTACGGGGTCCGCCGCGCCGAGGCCGCGCTGGCGGCGGTCCGCGGCGGCTTCGTCACGACGCTCGTGGTCGACGCCGCGCTGGCACGCCGGCTGCTGGCGTTGGCCGCATCCGGACAGGACGCGCCGGCGCCCGCTGACCGGCCGTTAGCGTGACACCACGGAGAGGGAGCACGACGCAGGGACCACCGAGAGGACGCCGTGAGCGCCACACCGCCCGACCGCATCGTCGCCGTGCGCACGTTTGTCGAGGACGCACCACCACCACCGGACCCGGCGCCGAAGCCCGAGGCGACGCACTGGCTGCAGGGCAAGGTCGCCAACCCGATGACGAAGTACGCGGAGTTCCGCGACAACCGGCAGTCCGCCATCGGGCCGCGGGCCAACCGCGGCATCGTCGTCGAGGTGGAGAGCGCGTCCGGGCACGTCGGGCACGCCACCACCTCCGGCGGCCTGGCCACGGCGGCGATCATCCAGCAGCACCTGGAGTACCTCGTCGTCGGAGAGCGCGCCTCGGCACACGGCCGGCTGTGGGACCGGATGTTCTCCAGCACGCTGCTCTACGGGCGCAAGGGCATCGTGCTGCACGCCATCTCCGGCGTCGACCTCGCGCTGTGGGACCTGCACGGCAAGGCCGTCGGCGAGCCCGTGCACGCGCTGCTCGGCGGCAAGATCCGCGACGCGGTCCGGGTATACGCCACCGGGCCGGAGCCGGCCACCGCGCGCGATCTCGGCTTCGCCGGCTCCAAGCTGCCGCTGACGTACGCGCCGTGCGAGGGCGAGGACGGGTTGCGCCGCAACGTCGAGATCGCCGCCGCTGCCCGCGACAAGCTGCCCGCCGACTTCCCGATCATGTACGACTGCTGGATGTCGCTGGACGTCGACTACGCCGCCCGGCTGGCCGCGGCCGTCGCCGACCTCGGGGTGGCCTGGATCGAGGAACCGCTGCCGCCGGACGACTACGCCGGGCTGCGCCGGCTGCGCGACCGGATGCCGGCGTCGATGATGCTCACCACCGGCGAGCACGAGTACACCGCGGCCGGGTTCCGGCTGCTCTGCGAGGCCGGCGTCGACGTGCTCCAGCCCGACCCGGCGTGGTGCGGCGGGCTCACCGAGCTGCTGCGCATCTCCGCGATCGCCCAGGTCTTCGGCGTCAAGGTCATCCCGCACGTCGGCGGCATGCCGGCCTACCACTTCGTCGCCACCCGACCCGACGGCGACCTCGCCGAGTTCCCGGTGCTGTCCGCCGACGGCGGCTCGGTCACCGGTCAGCATGCGCCGCTGTTCACCGGTGAGGTGCTGCCGGTCGACGGCTGGATCACCCCGAACGACGAGCCGGGCTTCGGCCTGACCCTCAGCCCGGAGGCGAAGCTGCGCCCGGCGCTGGCGGCGTTGGCCGCACCAGCCTGATGGGCGCGCCGCGCATCGCCGTCGTCGGGACCGGCTGGTGGGCGGCCAGCCACCACATCCCGGCGCTGGCCAGGTACGACGGCGCCGAGCTGGTGGCGCTGTGCGACCCGCTGCCGGAGCGCGCCGGCGAGCTGGCGTCCCGGTACGGCGTGCCGCGGGTGGCGTCGTCGCTGGCGGAGCTGATCGACGACGGCGGAGTGGACGGCGTCGTCGTCGCCACCCCGCACGCCACCCACCACGAGCTGGCCCGCGCGGCGTTGGACGCCGGCCTGCACGTGCTGGTCGAGAAGACCATGACGACGACCGCCGCCGACGCGTTCGACCTGGTCACCGCCGCCGAGGCGGCCGGGCTGCACCTCAGCGTCGGCTACACGTACCAGTACTCGGCGACGGTGGACTTCGCCCGCGAGGCGGTGCGCGGCGAGATCGGCGAGCTCGTCCAGGTGATCGCCGAGTTCAGCTCCGTCACCGCGGACATCTTCGCCGCGTCGGGGGACAGCGGCACGTACTCCGCGCGGCTCGGCGGCGGTCAGGCACACACGCAGGTCACGCACGTCATGGGCATGGTTTGCTGGGTCACCGGGCGCGAGGTGTCGCAGGTGGTCGCCTTCACCGACCACCGCGGCTTCGGCGTCGACCTCGACGACGTCGCCGCCTTCCGGTTCGACGGCGGCGGCACCGGCGTCGTCGCGTCGACCGGCATGGGCCGGCAGGGCATCCGGCACGGCGTCCGCTACATCGGCACCACCGGCTCCGTCGACCAGGACCTGCTGGCCGCCCGGGTCGTCCTGCACCGGGCCGACAGCTCCCGCGTCGTGCGCGTCCCACCGGCGAGCCAGCCCGCGTACCCCACCGAAGCGCCGGCACGGTCGTTCGCCGACCTGATCGCCGGCACCGGCCCGAACCGCGCTCCCGCTCGCCCGGCCGCCGCGACCGTCGCGTTCCTCGAGACCATGCTCACCGCCGCCCGCACCGGTCGCGCCGAGAGAGTCCCGCCCCTCCCGCCGCGCCCGGTGCGGCTTGGCACGCCTCGTCGGCACTGAAGGCGGAGGATTTGTCCGGATCGTGGAGCGATATCGGGTGCCCAGGCACGTCGCCCGCACTCAGGTCAGCGCGGGTCCGAGTGGTGGGCGGGGGTGGGGTCGAAGGGTTGAGGGCGACGGGCCGTGGGTCGCGGGTCGGGGTCCGAGCCCTTCGGGAGCAGGTCGAGCAGGTTGACGGCGACGGTGTCGGGCATGATCGCCATCCCGCCGTAGAGGCCGGTGGTCGCATTGTGGGTGTCGGGCAGGCACAGGTCGAACCGGCCCTCGCGGTACAGGCGCAGCGAGTCGGGCAGGTTGTGCGGCCGCCAGGTGTCGTCGCGGTGCTCCAGGAGCCATCGCACCGCCGCCCAGGTGACGCCCTCCTGGTAGCGGCGCCAGTCGATCTCGGGGTCGGCGGCGGCGAGGTCCAGCCCGTGCCCGGCGGCCAGCGCGAACGTCGTGAGCACCTCCCACTGGACGTGGTCGCGGACCCAGTTGGCGAAGTACCAGTCAGACGAGCACAGGCACGGCTTGGTGTTGTAGGTCATCGGCAGCCCGGGCGGCTCCCACAGGTGGGTGAAGGCGAGCAGGGTGCGCAGCCAGTGCGCCGTCCGCTCGCGGTAGCGGGGGTCGCCGAAGGCGCGGTGGCCCAGCTCGTAGGCGACGGCGGCGTGCCCGGCGGCGAGCAGGTTGGGCGCGTGCAGCGGGGTCTCCCAGTAGTCGCCGCCCTCGGGCCGGTGCAGGTCGAGGCAGGCGTCGAGGGCACGCCGTGCGGCTGCGGCGTAGCGGGTGTCGGCGGTGGCGGTGAACAGCTCGAACAGCCGGATGGCCGGCTTCATGCTGAGGCCGAGCGCGGTGTCGCCGGCCACGCCCATGGGCGCGACCAGGTCGCGGGCGACGAGGAAGTCGTCCTTCGTGCGGTGCCGTCCCTCGGGGTCGAACGCGAACGAGCCGTCGGGGCGCTGCGCGGCCAGCAGCTCGTCGCCCTCGGCTTGCAGGGCGGCTGTGTCGTCGGCGATCTCGGCTGGCACCAGCGACGCGATCTGCTCGGCCAGCCGGTCCGCGTGCGGGCTGTCCGGGAACCGCGCCAGGTAGCCGCGCGCGAACGCGGGCTCCGCGCGGAACGCGTCGCCGTCGAACTGGGCGGTGCCGTAGCCGCGCCCGTCGTGCCAGAGGCGGGTGGTGAAGGCCTCGGCGATCCGGTGCAGCGTCTCCTCGGCCGGCCACCGCGGCGCCGGCGGTTTGGGCAGGCCGTGGCGGCGGACCCAGTCGACGACGGCGTCGAGGCTCCGGCCGGCGACCACCGACACCTCGGCGGTCAGGGCGATCTGCTGTCCCTTGTGCAGTTCCAGGGGCGGGTCGGCGTGCCAGTGGTCGCCGCCGAGGTCGCGCGCTTCGGGGAGCATCAGCCCGAGCAGCGACCCGGCGCGGCGCTCGACGACGTTGGGTGCGGCGAACACCGGCTGCGGGTGCTCGCGCGGCATGCTGAACCACCCGGTGCAGTCCTGGTCCGGCCGCCACGACAGCGCGACCGCCCAGCCGCCCCGCGACACCGCCATGACCGGGACGGCGACGGTGTTGCGGTGCGGCGTCACCCGCATCGCCCACGGGTCACGGAACCAGTCGGTGCCGCTGGTCCACTCCTCGCCCAGCGCCCACTCGACGCCGGGCAGGATCGCGTCGTCGCGCTCGGCACCGAAGGACCCCTCACCGACCCGCAGCCACGGTCCGCGCAGGTACCGGACGTAGAGGTCGGCCTCGGACCGCAGCTCGTACTCCAGCCGGAGCCGGGCACCGTCGGGGTCGGCGCTCAGGCTCACGCGGCCCGTCAGCGCCGGGCCGGCGAACGGCGAGCCGATCCACCTCGCGAACGACGTGTCGCGCAGCGCCTCCGCGACGACCCGGGCGCGCACGTCGAAGACCAGCCGGTGGTCGCCCTCGCGCCGCACCGCGTCGGCCTCGAGCCGCACCGGCACCGGCGAGTCGCGCAGGCTCACCTCGCCGAGGTGGTCCAGGACGGCGAGCACGGTGCCGTCCGGGCCGGTGAGCTCGGCCCAGCCCCAGCCGGTGGTGCGCCGGTGCACGTCCACCCGCATCGCGCCGGCGTGCAGCGCGACGCTCTCCCCGCCGTAGGCGGCGTGGCGGTAGTGCGGCGAGTGCGTCACACGGGGAAGGGGCTGCTCGGTCATCGGTGACTCCACGGAAGGGATCGCAGCGGGCGGCGGGTTCGCAACACCCGGTCCAGGGTGCCGCCGAGGACGAGGTCGCGCTCGGCGTCGGTCCACCACGGGGTGTGGTCGCGGACGACGGCGAGCGACTGCGTGTACGTGACGTGGGTGCGCGCGGCGGGGAAATCCGAGCCCCACGCCAGCCGATGCGGGCCGAACGCGTCGGCGACGGGCCGCAGCACGCGCTCGCGGGCCGCCTCGAACGGGAACCCCCACGGCGGCGCCGTCAGGTAGTGGAACCCGCAGACCTTGACCAGGACATTGGGTGGGCCGGCCAGGGCGAGCAGGCCGGCCATCGCGTCGTCGTCGCCGGGCCGCACGTGCCCGAGGTGGTGCAGCAGGATCGGCAGTGTCGGGTGTGCGGCGGCGACGGCGCCGACGGCGTCGAACCAGGCCGGCGGCACCGCGAGTGACGCCACGAGGTCCAGCTCGGCGGCCGCGGCGAAGAACTCGAGCCCGTCGTTGGTCCCGAACCAGCCGTCGTCCCGCTCGGTCACGTAGTGCGTGAACGCGGCCAGTGCGTACCGCTCAGCCGCCTCGCGCAGCCGGTCCGCCGCGCCGGGCGTGTGGTGCTCGGGCCGCCAGAAGGAGTCGACGTCGGCGACGGTGACCAGCCGGTCCGGGTGCCGGCCGGCCGCGGCCGCGACGTAGTCGTTGTTGTCGTCGTTCGCGCAGCCCGGGCCGGCCTCGTGGCCGATCCGGGCGCAGACGACGGCGGCCCGCTCGACGCCGCCCGCGTCCAGCTCGTAGAGCAGTGCGTCGACGCTGCCGCGGTGGTCCGGGTCGGGGACGGCGGCGTCGTACGGCCAGCGTCGCCAGGCGTGGCAGTGGCTGTCGATGATCAACCGCCGTACCACCCCACGGAGTCGATCTGGAAGTGCGGGTTCCACGTCGGGTAGTCGGCGCCGACCGCGTGCATGGTGACCTCGAGGTGGTCGACGGCGGCCCGGCCGGCCCAGGACGACACGTCGAGCAGCACCTCGTTCCAGCCGTCGGGCGAGTACGGCTCGGTGATGCTGAGCTCGTCGTCGCCGGAGCCGAGCCTGAACGTCACCTGGTAGCTGGTGGCGCCGGGCGCGCCGCCGTAGGAGTTGACGTAGACGACGACGCTCTGGGCCGCGCTGAGGTCCAGGGGCGTGGCCGGGTCGGCGAGCATCGTCTTCGGCGCCAGCGACGAGCCCACGGTCGCGGTTCCGTCCAGCAGGTGCGAGCCGGCCTGCGGTGAGCCGGGCCCGTTGGCCGTGGTGGTGGCGGCCGCCACGGAGTCCATGCCGGGGCCGGCCTGCCAGCCCTGCGTGGTGCCGTCGTCGAAGTCGTAGATCGAGGTCGGGACCGGCACGGGCTCCGGCGGCACCGCTACTCGCTCGGTGTAGCGGTGACCGGCGACGACGAAGCACAGCGCCGGGTCGTAGGGGTCGGCCGGCGCGGACCGTTCGACGGTGACGGTGAACGTGCGGGACTCGCCGGGTGCCAGGCCGGTGGCGTCGAGCGCGTCCGGGGTCACGGACACGCCGTCGCACTCCTGCACCGCGACCGGCTCGCTCACGGGCCGCAGGTCGTGGTTGCGGACGGTGATGTCGACGGGTGCACCGGAGCCGATGCCCTCCGCGCCGGCGGCGTCGATCTCGACGTTGGCGACGCGGTCGGCCCCTGCCAGCGCGCCGGCCAGCCGGACGTCGTCGACGTCGATGTGACCGGACCACGCGGCGTTGGTGTCGCCTCGGGTCCACACTTTGATCCGCTCGATCGCGGTGCGCCCGTCCCAACCGGTGACGTCGACGGCGACGGTGTGCCAGCGGCCGTCGGACGGCAGCCGCGCGGTGCCTTCGGCGACGCTGCCGTCCGCGCCGTACAGCCGCACCCGGGCGTAGCGGGAGCCGATGTCGGCGTCGGCCGGGATGCGGACCTGGAGCGTCACCGCGGCGGCGTCGCCGGCGTCGACCGGCTGGTCCAGGACGACGTCGGCGCCGCGCCACAGCTTGGCCAGGTCGGCCGCCATGCCCGCCTCGAACGTGAAGCCCGCCCGCAGGTGCCCGTCGACCGCCTCGACCTCGTCGACGGCGTCGGAGGTGCGCCAGCCCTGCGTCGTGCCGTCGTCGAAGTCGAACAGCGGCGTGCCGCGCAACGGCCGGGCGGTCACGCTGGCGCCGACGGTCCGCGGGAGGTCACGTACGGCGAGGGCGTCGGGGTCCCAGCCGTCCACCAGCTCCGACCAGTCGTCGATGCCGATGACGTCGAGGGCGAAGTCGGTGACCTCGAGCGACCGCTCGGTGTCGATGTAGCGGAACACGTCGTAGATCAGCTTGTGGTCGCGTGGCGGCGCCGGCTCCGGTCGCTCGTCGTCCCACCACCACAGGCCCAGCCGCAGCCCGCCCTCGACCTTGTGGTCGACGTGGCGGTGCAGGATGAACGAGTCGATCGACTCCAGGAAGTGGATCTTGTAGTAGGCGAGCGCGTAGCAGGCCGCCTGCAGCCGCTCGGCCTCGACGGAGGTGCCGGGGGTGTTGCAGCCCTGCTCGGACAGGATCACCCGGCGCGGCTGCCCCCGGTAGAGCTGCTCCTCGCCGAGCAAGTACGCGTTGAGCACCTCGATGTTCTTGAACGTGATGCGCGGTGTGGTGCGCGGGTCCGGCGTCGCGGTGGTGTCCTCCCAGAACGCCGGGTCGAGCAGGTTCTCCGGGTACGGGTGGTGTGCGATGTACCAGGGGTAGTCGCCGTGCTCCTTGGTGAGCGCGTTGAGCCCGTCCACCACGTCCTTGCCCGGGTAGAACCGGCCGGACGGCTCGGCGGGCCCGCTGGGCGTGGTCCACGAGTGGGTGAGCGACGTGTAGGTCCGTGCCTCGCCGTAGGCCGCCCGGGTGGCCAGGTGGGTGATCCGCAGCGCCCGCTCGTAGGACAGCAGGAACTCCTCCAGCGGCTTCTCACCCATGTTCTGCCAGACGAACTGCGCGTCGACCTCGTTGCCGACGATGAACCCGGTGGCCCGCCCGTGGCGCTGGTCCTCGCGGGTGTAGCGGTCGGCGAGGAACTCCATGGCCGCGGTGTAGTGGGCGACGCCCTCGGCGGTCTCGGTGTTGAACGCGAAGACCGGTCCGCCCGTGAGGTCCGCGTCCGGGTGCTTGAGCACCGGCCAGGCCGAGTTGGCCGCGTCGTCGCGGTACAGGATGAGGATGAGGTTCACGACCGCCCCGTTGTCCGACAGCGGCTTGATCTGGCGGTCCAGGCCGGCGACGTGGTCGGCGTCGAAGTAGTAGGTCGTGGCGCCGGACTCGAACGGGATGGACTCGCCCGGCCCTTCGTCGCTCAGCTGCATCAGCGAGTTGAACGCGACGTTGATGCCGGCGTGGCCGATGCCCAGTTCCTCGGCGTCGGCGGTCATCTGGACCTGCAGGCCCTTCTTCGTGGGGCTGTCCGGGTACGGGTAGTCGTTGGTCGGCGTGATCCGGACGTCGTCGGCGTAGCGGTAGGTGCCGAGGACCTCGCCGGCGGCGACGGCCAGGTACTTGGCGTAGTACAGCTCCCGTTCGCCGGCCGCGCGCTCGATCTCGGCGGTGAAGGCGCCCTCGGCGGTCGCGGTGACGGCGGCGACAGGGTCGCCGTCGGCCCACGACGCCTCGTCCGCCTCGGTCGGCAGCGCGTACACGTCCACCACGGTGTCCGGGGGAGCGGTGCCGGTCACCGTGACGGCGTCGTCGGTGACGGCCACGCCGGTGACCCCGGGGACCGGTGCAGAGCTGTCACTCGCGGGCGTCGATGCGGCGCTGAGCAGCGCCGACGCGCTGCCGGCGGGCGGCGCAACGGTGGCGAGGCCGGCGACGACGGACGCGGCGGCGACCGCGGTGACGGCGGCACGGCTGAGCGGGCGCGGCAGGCGCATGGAGACTCCCGGGTCGTGACCGACGAGGTACCGCGACTCTGTCCGAGCGCTGACGCGCGATCAACGGTCAGGTCATAAGGTGTCCTGATTCGGCCACGGACGCGTCCCTTGACAGTGATGAGGCGATGCGCCAGGGTTCTTGAATCGTTTTATGCGAGACCGCCGCCGTTCCGTGTACAACGGAGGACAACCATGGCAGTCACCGGTGTATCTCGTCGTCGTGTGGCGTCGATCCCGTGGTTTGCGTATGTGGCGTTGGTGCCGTTGGTGGTGGTGTTGGTGGTGTTTCAGTACTACCCGGCGGTGAGTGGGATCGCGCGGTCGTTTTGGGATTGGAATCCGGGTCAGGTGTCGTCGTTTGTTGGGCTGGACA
>NZ_SMKZ01000060.1 GCF_004349065.1 Jiangella asiatica | reverse complement strand
CCGCTGCCCCGCCCGCACCTCCGCCTTGTCGCGCAGTGCCTGCAGCGCCGCACACGCCGACGTCGCCACCGCGGCCGCCTGTTCGAACGTCACGTTCGACGGCTTCGCCACCACAGATCCCTGACCGGCCCGCGCGAAAGACGCATAGGCGCCGTCGCAAGTGCCGAAGACCTCGTCGCCGGGACGCAGGCCGGTCACCCGCGCCCCCGCGGCCTCGATCCGGCCGGCGACATCGCTGCCGACGACGGGGTTCTTGGGACGCCGCAGCCCGAACCCCGCCAGCCGGACCGGATAGGGAAGCCCGGTCACCAGGTGCCACACGCCCTGGTCGACCCCGGCCGCGTGGACCCGGATCAGCACGTCCTCGGCGCCGATGGCGGGCCGGTCGACGTCAGCCAGCCGCAGTTGGTCCGGCGGGCAGTAGGTGTCACGAACGATCGCCTTCACGGCACGCCCCCTTATTCCACCGTGCGCAGGATCTGCTCGATGGACGTGGTCCGCGACCGCAGCTCGGCCACGTCGGCAGCCACGCGCTGCTGCGCATCGAGGGTGGTCGAGGCGAGCTGCTCGTAGCGGCCCACCAGCTGGCGCAGGCTCTCTTCCTGCTGCGCGGTGACCCGGATCTTGCGTAGGTCGAGGAACGTGGCCAGCGCGGCACCGATCAGGAAGACGACCAGGCCGATCACCCCGAGGACGAGGATCGCCTCCGGCCAGGACGTGTCGTCGCCGAATCTCATCAGGTCTGCTCCTTACGTGGTGGGCCCTTCCGCGGGTCCGGACTGGTGAGGGTCGAGGCCGCCCGGGCGAGCTCGGATGCGGTGAGGTGCAGGTCGAAGTCGGTGACCTCGAAGTACTTCATGGCCTTGCCGTCCTCGGAGAGCTCGAGGCTCCCGAGGACGAGGCCGGCGGCTTCGAGGCGCTGCAGGTGCATGTGGAGCAGGGGACGGCTGATGCCGATCTCTCGCGCCAGATGGCTCACGTAGTCGCGGCCACCGGCGAGGGTCGCGATGATGCGCAGCCGGATCGGGTTGGCCAACGCCGCCAACATCTCGACCAGCTCGTCACCGGTCGGGCGCGCCACCGTCATCCTCCTCCTTCATATGTCAGCTTTTTCTTACACATGACACCGTAGCGTTACGATAGGCCATCTGACAAGGCGACGTCAGCCGAACGGGCGGCCGCGCACGTGGGAGACGACGAGCTCAGGCACCGGCACCGGCCCGCCCTCACCAGCGGCCCGGCCGGGAAAGTCGAACACGCCGATCATCAGCTGCATCGGGTAGTCCGGCGCCTGACCGACGCGCCGCACTTGGTCGCCGTCGACGGTGAACGTCACCGCACCGGGACGCCAGTCGACGCCGTAGGTGTGGAAATCCGACACGTCGATGGGTAGCGGCACCGTGCCGAACTCCTCGGTCAGCGCGGGGTCGCGGAACCGGTGCACCCCGATCCCGACCTCGGTCACGCCGCCGCGCACCCCGGCACCGAACACCTCCGCCACGCAAAGCTCCCCGGAGCGCTCCGGGCGATCCTCGATGCCGGACATCCAGAACGCCACCATCGACCGCTCGGTGACGGTGCCGCGCATCCGCACCTCGATCCGGCCGAAGTGCGGCGTGTAGCCCCACAGCGTCGGCTGTGTTTCGCGCACGCGCAGCCCGTCACGGAACGGCATCTGCCCGACGGTGCTGCCGACGGCGCCGGCGAAGCTGCCGGTCTGGACGCAGGAGACCCGCATCGGCTCGGGGTGGACGTCGGGACACCACAGCGGCTGCTCGGCCGGTACGCTCAGCCGCAGCTCGCCGTCGCGGACCCACCAGGTGGCGGCCGAGGCGACCCGCGAGCTCCAGTGCGGCAGGTAGTACGGAAACCACACCCCCGGATCGAGGGTGGTTCCGTCGAACCGTTCGTCGAGATGAGCGCGGGTCCCGCTCATGGCTCACTCCTCCCAGACACACTCCAGGGACAGTCCGCGAGCTGTCCGCGCCGCGTCCACGAGCTCCTGCACCAACGCGGTCTTCGCCCGCGTGTAAGAGTCGCTGTCGTGGGTCTCGGCGGCCAGCCGCAGCTTCAGGTCGGCGTAGCGCCGCGCCGCCTCCGGGTGGGCGCGCAGGTGGTCACGGAGCAGCCGTTCGTTGCGGGTGTCCCAGGTGTCGACGGTGACGACGTGCAGGTGGTGCGTGCGCCGGCCGTCGGCGCCGGCGCGGAAGTAGAACAACCGCTCACGCATCCCGGTGTCGAACGGCTCGTACCCGAGCCCAGCCAGGGCCGACTCCCGATCGGAGACGTCGCCCAGGCGACGCACCGAGCCCATCAGGTCGATGATCGGCTTGGCGGCCAGGCCAGGCACGGACGTGCTGCCGATGTGCTCCAGCTCGATGAACACGCCGGGCAGGAGCGCCCGCAGCTCGTCGCCGGCCGCCGCGGCCAGCGCCGGCCACTTCTCGTCGTACTCGTGCACCTCGATCGTCATCCCAGTCAGGCTAGTCGCCGCGGCTATGTTGGAAACCGTCGTCCGGGGGCGACGAACATGGACTCGATGGGCTTGCGCATGATCTTCAGGTGCTCTTCAGGAGGAGCGACATGACCGACCAGCGAGGCATCGACGCGTGGCTCGAGCGGTTGCCGCCCGACCGGCAGGACGAGGCGACGGCGCTCGCCGACCAGGTGCGCAAAAGCCGGCCCGGCCTGGACGAGGCGGTCAAGTGGGGCCGGCTCACCTTCACCGCCGGCGACGACTGGCACCACTGGCTGTGCGCCGTCGCCGCCACCAAGCGCAGCGTCACCCTGACGTTCCACAAGGGCGTCCTGCTCGACGACCCGGCCGGCCTGCTGGAGGGCTCCGGCGCCTACGTCCGGACCGTTCCGTACGCCCGTGCCGCCGCGGAGCCCGACGCCGTCGCCGCGCTGATCGGCCGGGCCGTCGAGCGCCAGACCGACATGCTCGACGAAAAGGATTGAGTCCGGGCCGGGTGTGACTGGCACAATCCGTGCGATGTCCACGAACCTCGTCGTCGAACCATTGGACCGCCGCCCCGAGCTCTCCGCCGTGGCGGACAAGCTCGAACACCTCTGGCCGACGTTCATGGAGAAGGACCCGATGGGGAGCCTTTACTACACGGACGTCGAACGGAATCATCCCCAGCACGTCCTGGTCGCCTACGAACCGCCGGACGTGCCGGTGGCGGTGGCGTACACGGTGCCGTTCGAGTTCGGCTCCGGCCGCAGAACGGAGCTGCCCGACGACGGCTGGGACGCCGTCATACGTTGGGCCACGCAGGACCGCGACCGCGGCACCGAGCCGAACCTGGTGTCGGCCCTGGAGATCGCCATCCGGCCGGACCGGCGCGGTGAGGGCCTGGCGACGGTCATGCTCGCGGCGATGCGCGACAACGTCCGCCGTCTCGGCTTCACCGAACTGGTCGCGCCGGTCCGGCCCAGCGCGAAGCACCAGGAGCCGCACGTCCCGATCGGCGAGTACGCCCACCGGACCCGGCCCGACGGCCTGCCGGCCGACCCCTGGCTGCGCGTGCACGCCCGCGCCGGCGCCGAGATCGTCAAGGTGGCACCCCGCTCGATGGTCATCACCGGCACGCTGGCCGACTGGCGGTCCTGGACCGGGCTGCCGTTCGACACCTCCGGTGAGGTCGTCGTCCCCGGCGCGCTGGTGCCCGTGCTCGCCAGTGTGGAGCACGACCACGCCGTCTACGTCGAGCCGAACGTCTGGATGCGCCACCCCATCGACCCGTCCGCCTAGGCTCTATGGCGTGGTCAAGGAGACGTTGCGCGATCGCAAGCAGCAGCGCACCAGGGAGGCGATCATCGACGCCGCGCACGCGCTGTTCGCCGAGCGCGGCTTCGACAACGTCACCGTCACCGACATCGCCGAGCGAGCCGAGGTGGGCCGCAGCACGTTCTTCCGGTACTTCGGCGACAAGCAGGAGGTCGTGTTCGGCGACGACGGCGACGTCGGCGCGGCGTTCGACCGGCTTGCGGCACGGTGACCTGACACCGTCGTCGACGGGGGGTCAGCGGTCGGCCTGGTGGTAGACCAGCTCGCCGTCGCGCGGGATGAGGTAGCCGGCCCACCGCTCCGCCGGTGGCTCGCCGTCCAGCGCGCGAGCCGTGGTCAGGCCGGCGACGTCCGGGCCGACCAGGCCCAGCCGGTAGGGCACCTCCTGGTGCACAGCCGCGCCGATGCCGGACAGCCAGCGGTCCAGCGGCCGGCGCCACAGTAAGGAGTCGCCGCCGCGGAACGGGAACGCGGCGCTGCGCGGCTCGGCCCGGTCCAGCGCACCGACCGGTAGGAAGAAGACCAGCCAGTCGACGCCGGCGCGCCGCCCGTTGCCGGCCGCACGCGCGCCCCGCAGCGCCCGGACGCCGCACACCACCGGCCTGCCGCGCGGCAGCACCGTCCGCCCAGCCAGCCGGCCGTGCCGCAGCAGCGCGTCGAGCGTGCACTCGGATTCGACGACCGCGTTGCCCGCCTCGCCCGGCACGCCGACGCAGTCCTCCACCTGGGCCGCACGCCACACCGCATCCAGTGCGGCCGCCAGTCGCGAGTCGTCGCGATCGCCCAGCTCCATGGCCAAGTCGTAGGAGCCTCCGAGCCACAGAGCGTCGTCATGAAGATCGGTCGCGTCGGCCACGGCACCCATCATCGCGGCTGGGCGCGGACTTCGCCGATGGTTCCGGACAACTCGGACCAAGCGGATCGGCTAGTCCAGCGTCACCACGACCTTGATGTCGTCGTCGCGCGGTGCCAGCGCGTCCGGAGCGGCCTCCAGCGGCACCCTGCGGGTCACCAGCCGGCCGAGCCAATCGAGGTCGGCCGCCGCCAGCGCGTCGGCCGCGGCCGCGAAGTGCCGCTGGTTGGCGTTGACAGAGCCGAACAGCACGTCGTTCTCGAGCACCATCTCGCGATAGGGGCCGCTGGCGTCGACCGAGACGGACCGGCCGTCCGGGTAGACGCCGGCCAGGCAGACGATGCCCGCGGCCGCTGTGTTGGCCATCGCCTCGAACACCAGCTCCGACGCCCCGGTGGCCTCGACGATGACGTCGGGCAGCGCGGTTGCCGTCGCCTTCGCCAGCCCGTCGTGGTGGTAGGTGGCGCCGAGGGCGGCGACGGCGTCGGCCTTGGGGCCGCCGTCCACCCGGTCGAGTACGTGGACGTCGAGCCCGCGCTGGACCCCGAGCAGTGCGGCGAGCAGGCCGATCGGACCGGCGCCGGTGACGAGGACCGTCTTCGGCTCGAACCACGCCCGGGCGCCGATCCGCTCGATCTGCTCCCACGCCTTGGCCACCACGCTGACCGGCTCGACCAGCATGCCGACCGGCTCCAGGCGCGGCTCGATCGAGATGGCGTAGTCGGACTCGATGCACCACGCCTGGCTGGCGAACCCGTCCAGCTCCTTGATGCCGCGCTCGGTGTACTGACCGTTGCGGCACATGTCGAACTCGCCGTGGGCACACGCGCCGCACGGGACCGGGTCGGGCCGACGGACCACACCGACGACGAGGTCGCCGGCGGCGAACCCGCTACCGGCCGGTGCCTCGCGCACCCGGCCCAGCGACTCGTGCCCGATGACCAGCCGGTCGCGACCCGGGGCCGGCCAGCCGAACTGGCCACCGATGATCTCCGCGTCTGTGCCGCAGATTCCGACCGCCAAAGCGTCGACGAGCAGCTCGCCGACGCCGGGCACGGGATCGGGTACCTCGGTGACCCGGACCGAGCCGGGCGTCATCGGCTGAACGGTCAGGGCACGCATAGCGATAAGGTACTCCGGCCGATCCACGCCGCAACGGGGATCACGCTTGGTCGCGACCGCCGGGCTCGTTTCATGTGAATTCCATGAGAATCCGGCGTTTCGTGAACGGTGGGCACAGTCCCGGCGGTTGTCCATGTCATGACCGTCTCACCGTGCACCGCCAGACCGTCCGTTATCGAACCGTCCGTCGCGCCGTCGTCCGCCGACTCGATCGCGACGCCCGAGCGCGCGCTGGTCGTGGTGGCGGGGTTGCCCGGCGCCGGCAAGACCTCGCTGCTCGGTCGCCTCGAGGTGACCGAGCCGGCCACGGTCCTGGACTCCGACCAGGTGCACCGGTGGGTGCGTGCACGGGTCGGCTGGCCGTACCGGTCGTACCGCCTGCTGGTGCACCTCGTGCACCGGCTTCGGGTGCTGTGGCACGCCGTGGCCGCGCCCGGCACGGTGGTGGTGCACGAACCCGCCACCCGGCCGGGCACCCGTGCCGCGCTGCTGCTTCTCGGGCACGTGACCGGACGTGCGCGGTGCCTGGTGTGGCTGGACGCGTCGGCGGCCGAGGCGCTGGACGGTCAGCTCACCCGGGCCCGCGTGCTCCGGCCCCGCGTGTTCGCCCGGCATGTCCGGCGCGCGGATGAGCTGCACGGGCGATTCGCGGCCGGTTGGCGCCCCGCGGGTTGGACCACCGTGACGATCGTGCCGCGGGCGGTGGCGGCCCGTGGTCTGCGCCTGCTCGCGGTGAGCGCGGACTCCCCATCGTCGCGCGCCGTGGCGGTCAGGGGCGTGTCGGGCCGCTCCCCGCACCGCTGACCGTCAGCGCGGCGGCGATGTCGTCGAGGTCGGCGTGGTCGAGCTCGAGGTCCGCCGCGGGCAGCCAGCCGTCGATCTGGCTCGGCCGGCGGGCACCGACGATCGCGCCCGTGACCCCAGGGACCGCCAGCGTCCACGCGACCGCCAGCGCCGCGACGGAGACGCCCTTGCGCTCGGCGATGGGCCGCAGCTCCTCGACCAGCGCGAGGTTGCGGCGCAGCCCGTCGCCGGTGAACTCCGCGCTGCGGCTGCGCCAGTCGTCGTCGGAGAGGGCGGCCGCGCGCCGCTCGTCGAACGCGCCGGTCAGCAAGCCCGATGCCATCGGGCTGTACACGACGACACCGGTCTCGTGCTCGGCCGACCACGCGATGACGTCGTCGGCGGCGCAGCGGCGGATCAGGTTGAACGGCGGCTGCAAGGAGTCGACGTGGCCGATGGCCTCGGCCGCCTCCAACTGCTTGACGTCGTGGTTGGACAGCCCGACGGCGCGCACTTTGCCCTCGTCGACGAGGTCGCGGAAGGTCTGCCAGTAGACCTCGAGCGGCGTGCCGTCCTCGGCCGGCCAGTGCATCTGGTAGAGGTCGATGCGCTCGACCCCGAGCCGCCGCAGCGAGCTCTCGACCTCACGGCGCAGGCTGGCCGGATCGCCGATGCGGCTGGCCTGCCGGCGCCGGTTCGCCTCGTCCCAGATCAGGCCGCCCTTGGTGAACACGTACGGGCGGTCGGCGGCCGGAAGGTCCTTCAGCGCCCGCGCGACGACCTCCTCGGAGTGGCCCAGCCCGTAGACGGCCGCGGTGTCGATCCAGTTCACCCCGGACTCCACGGCATGCCGGATCGCGGCCACGGACTCGGTGTCGTCCTGCTCGCCCCAGGCGAAGGCCCAGTCACCGCCGCCGATGGCCCAGGCGCCGAAGCCGACCCGGGTGATGGACATGCCGGTGCGGCCCAGTGGTGCTGTCTTCAACATTCGCGTTCGTCTTCCTGACGGTTCCGGTGGCGTCTCGGGCTCCAGCATCCGTGGCCGGCTGAGGTGTTGTCCAACAGGAGAGCTCGATCGGATTGAACGCTGTCAGCACTCAATCGACGACGAGGCCGCGCGAGCCGGGCGCCACGCCGTCCCCTGCGGAGGAATCCCGCTCGGCCTCGACCGGTCACCAGGAGCGACCACCCCACCGGGGCGGGCCGATCCGCCTCTCACCCCACCACGAACAAGTCCGGCCCAGATCGACACGGCCGGGTGGTTGGCCGCCGAACGTCGCCCCACGCGGCTGGGGCCGTCGCTCAGTCGGGGAGCATCGGGATGGTGATGCCCGGGTCGCGCCCGAGCAACACGGCGCGAGTGACCGCCGTGGAGCCGAACCGCTCGCGGACCTCGTCGAGGGTGGCGTCGAGCGCACCGGGGACGTGCCGGTCGAACGGCAGCGGCAGCTGGACGGCGCCGTCGTCGTCGAGGTTGGACAGCGCGACGCCAACGAGGGTGAGGCCGCGCCGGTCGATGGCCGGCCGCGCGCCGGCGAGCAGCCCGCGGGCGACGGCGAGCAGGTGGGCGGTGTGCGCGGTGGACTCCGCGAGCGTGTGCGACCGCGTGGCGCGGGTGTAGTCGTCGAAGCGCAGCCGGAGCACGACGGTGCGGCACACCCGGCTGGCGGAGCGGAGCCGGCGCGCGACTCGGTCGATCAGCCCCACGACCACCGCATCCAGCTCCGCCGGCGTCTTGGGCCGGTGCCCGAGCGCGTGCTGCGACCCGATGGATCGGCGGCGGCGGCCGACCTCGACGTGGCGGGGGTCGCGGCCGACGGCGAGCGCGTGCAGGTGCCGGCCGGCAGCCCCGCCAAGGATGGCGACCATGGACTTCTCCGCGAGCCGCGCCACGTCGCCGACGGTGAGGATGCCCCGGCTGCGCAGCTTGGCCGAGGTCTTCTCACCGACGCCCCACAGCCGCTCGATGGGCAGCGGATGGAGGAACTCGAGCTCCCGCTCCGGCTCCACGACCAGCAGGCCGTCCGGCTTGGCGACCGCGCTGGCGACCTTGGCCAGGAACTTCGTGCGCGCGACGCCGACCGTGATGGGCAGCCCGACCTGCTCCAGGACCTCGAGCCGCAGCCGGGCCGCGATCTGCTGCGGCGGGCCGGAGATCCGCGCCAACCCGCCGACGTCGAGGAACGCCTCGTCGATGGAGAGGCCCTCGACCACCGGCGTGGTCTGGCGGAACACCTCGAACACCGCGTCGCTGGCGTCGGCATAGGCGGACATGCGCGGCGAGACCACGACGGCGTCCGGGCAGAGGCGGCGAGCCTGCCGCCCGCCCATGGCCGTCCGCACACCGCGGGCCTTGGCCTCGTAGCTGGCCGCGAGCACTACGCCCATGCCGACGATGACCGGCCGCCCACGCAGGTCAGGGTCATCCCGCTGCTCGACCGACGCATAGAACGCATCGAGGTCGGCATGGAGGATGGTCGCCCCACTCGCCACGAACACATGTTCGCATCATCAGCTCCCAAAAGCCAAGAGATCCCACCCCACGTCGGCTAAATGATCACGTTCAGCACGAGATCTCGTGTCGCACCATGCTTGTAGACCTCGTGATGGACGCGAAGTCCTCGTGATGACCCCCGCGCGATGCGGCCACTCAGCTCGCGCTCGACCCGCACGGAAGGCTCCTTCACCGACAGATCCAGCACTCTTGACAAGAAAATTTGTCGGTGACAGTGTTGGCGCCATGCAAGACGTAGCAGTGATCGAAGACCCAGCCGCCGCCGAGGCGTCGCTGGACCCCATGCGTACGCGGCTGCTGGCCGCACTCACCGAGCCCGGCTCGGCCACTATGCTCGCCGCTCGCGTGGGCCTGCCGCGCCAGAAGGTGAACTACCACCTGCGCACGCTCGAGCGGCACGGCCTGGTCGAGCTGGTCGAGGAGCGACGGAAGGGCAACGTCACCGAGCGGCTGATGCGGGCCACGGCGGCCTCATACGTCATCTCGCCGGTGGCGTTGGCTGCGGTGCAGCCCGACCCGTCACGCTCCCCTGACAAGCTGTCGGCGCGTTGGCTGCTCGCGCTGGCGTCGCGCCTGGTCCGCGACGTCGGCCTGCTCATCACCGCGTCCACCAGGGCTCGTCAGCGGGTGGCCACCTTCGCCATCGACGGCGAGGTGCGCTTCGCCTCCGCGGCCGACCGCGCCGCCTTCGCCGAGGAGCTGGCCAACAGCGTCACCCGCCTGGTTTCCAAGTACCACGACGAGTCCGCCGCTGGCGGCCGCACGCACCGCGTCGTCGTCGCCATCCATCCCAGCGTCGGCACCGGCGCCGAGACGAAGGAGCCCTGACGTGGGTCACCGGTTCGAGTCCGGCGACGAGGTCACCGTCGACGCTACCCCCGAGGAGGTCTGGGAGGCCATCGCCACCGGCCCTGGAATCGACTCCTGGTTCATGGGTCGCACGGAGGTCGAGGCCGGCGAGGGCGGCACCGTCCGGATGGCCTTCGGCGGCTACACGCCGGAGTACGCCGTCACGTCCTGGGAGCCGCGACGGAGGCTGTCCTACACGTCGCAGACCGCGCCGGACGGCCGCTTCGTCGCCTACGAGTTCCTCATCGAGGCCCGCGAGCACGCCAGCAGTACGCTGCGCATCGTCACCAGCGGCTTCCTCCCCGGCGACGACTGGGAGGACGAGTTCGACGCGATGACCAAGGGCAACGCGATGTTCTTCCGCACCCTGGCCGAGTACCTCACGCACTTCGCGGGCAGCACCGCCACCCCGGTCACCGCGTTCGGCCCCCTGGTCCCGGACTGGGACGCGGCCTGGGCGGCGCTGCACGCCGAACTCGGCCTGCCTCCCCGAGCCCCCGTCACCACCGGCGACGGGGTCAGGGTGCGGCTGGGCGACGCGGAGCGGGCCGGCACCGTCTACTTCGTCAACGCCGACACCCTCGGCGTCCGCACCGATGACGCACTGTTCCGGTTCCTCAAGGGCTTCCGCGGCCCCATGATCGCTTCGCACCACGTCTTCGCCGACGACGGCGGACGGCACACCGACGCGGCCTGGCAGGCCTGGCTGACCCGCGTCCTCAGCTGACACACGACACGACACGGCTCGAACACGACACGAACTGGAGAACCCATCATGCCCACCGTGACCTCGGCCGACGGCACCACGATCGCCTACTCGCGAGTCGGCTCCGGCCCGCCGCTGATCCTCGTCGACGGCGCGATGTGCTATCGCGCGTTCGGCCCGGCGGCCAAGCTCGCCGACGCCCTGGCCGGCAGCTTCACCGTCTACTTCTACGACCGGCGCGGCCGAGGCGAGAGCGGCGACACCAAGGCGTACGCCGTCGAGCGCGAGGTGGAGGACCTGGAGGCGCTGATCTCCGCGGCCGGCGGCGAGGTCGTCGTGTACGGCTGCTCGTCCGGCGCCGCGCTGGCGCTGGAGGCGGCGAAGCGGCCGGACAGCCGTATCAGGAAGCTGGCGCTGTACGAGCTGCCCGCCGTCACGGACTCAACGCACCAGCCGTGGCCGGTCGACCTGCTGGAACGTACCGACCAGCTGATCGCGGCCGACCGCCGGAGCGATGCAGTCCAGCTGTTCATGAAGACGGTCGGCGCGCCGGGATTCATGGTGGCGATCATGAAGCTGACACCGGTTTGGAAGAAGCTGAAAGCGGTCGCGCCCACCATCCCGAACGACCTCCGCGTGCTCGGCGGCACGGGCGCCGGCAAGCCGCTGCCTGCCGACCGCTGGACGTCGGTCACCGTGCCCACGCTGGTCATGGACGGTGGAAAGAGCCCGGACTACATGCGCAACAGCCAGCGCCAGCTCGCCGAGGTCCTGCCGAACGCCGAGCACCGCACGCTGCCCGGTCAGACGCACATGGTGAAGGCGGACGCACATGCCCCCGTGATCACCGAGTTCCTGGGCACCTGACGTCGTGGCGTGGTCACCGGCCGAGCAACCTGGCGCCCAGCCGCCGCCACCAGCTGGCCGCGCGCCGCTCGGCTCTGGCGTGGTCGGCGGCCGCCCGCTCGGCGGCGGCCCGCCGCGCGGCCTGCTCGGCCGCGGCCTCGCGTTGCGCCGCGGCCTCCTGCTCCCGCTCGGCGCGGTCCGCCCGCCACTGCTCGACGACGGCCTCGGCGTCTACCACCCCAACGGCGATCTGCGGCCCTGACGGTGCGCGGAGCCACTGCTTGATGCGTTCGTTGAGCTCGTCGACGACGTCGCGTACGGCCAGTTCGGAGCGGACGTCGCGCAGCGTCTCGGGCAGGCGATGGATCTCTTTGCGCAGCTTGAGCGGCGTGGGCAGAAGGGCGTCAGTGGTTTCGCCCTCGCGGGCGAGCTTCTCGCGGACCCACCAGAGCTCGTCGCCGGGACGGCGGCTCGGCAGCGGCTTGCCGCTGAGCGGCAGGTCGTCGAACTCGCCGCGCTCCTGAGCCTCGCGGATCTGCTTGTCGATCCACGACTCGAAGTTCAGACCGGACGGCTTACGCTCCGTCATGAGCCAATTGTCGCAGGTCGTCACCGCGCGTCGGCAGGCAGTGTCTTCTCGAACCAGTGGTGGGCATAGGGCTCGGCGTCGAACGCTTCCACCTCGGTGTAGCCGGCGGAGCGGTACAGCTCGATGGCCTCGGTCAACGTCTGGTTGGTCTCCAGCCGGACCACCCGGGCGCCCAGGGTGGCGGCCCGCCGCTCCAGCTCGGTCAGCAACCGCCGGCCAAGACCCAGGCCGCGGGCGGACTCGGCGACCCACATCCGCTTGATCTCGGCCGGTTCGGTGCCGTGGAGCTTCAGCGCGCCGCAGCCGACCGGGGCGCCGTTCAGGGTGGCGACGAGCATCAGCCCGGCTGGCGGGCGGAGGTCGGCGTCCGCGGCGGGGATGCTGCGCGCGGGGTCGAAGCCGGCGTCGAACCGGCTGTTCAGCTCGGCGACGTACTCCCCCACGCAGAAACGCGCGGCCGCGTCGGCGGGGTCGGCCGGTGCCACCCGCACGCCGGCCGCCGTCAGCAGCCGCTCGACGTCGGACATCGCCGCGACCAGCCGGTCGCGCTGCCGCTCGGTGAGCGGGTCCAGCAACGACGCGGCCAGTTCGTCGGCGCGGCGGTCGAGCTGGTCGCGCTCGGCCAAACCGGCCTGCGTGAGCCGGGCGACGGTGACCCGACGGTCGGCCTGGTCCGGTCCGGTGACGACCAGACCGGCCCGCTCGAGCGACCGCAGCAACCGGCTCAGGTAGCCGGAGTCCAGGTCGAGTTGGGCGCGCAGGGACCGCACCGACCGGCCCTCCGTGCCGATCTCCCAGAGCAGCCGCGACTCGCCGAGCGGGCGGCCGAGGGACAGGAAGTGGTCGTTCAGGGCGCCGACTCGCTGGGTGACGACCCGGTTGAACCGCCGGACCCGTGCGACCATGACCTCGTCCATTCTCTGATGCTAGTCAGAGAACCATCATGCGTGTGCGCACAGGTGCCCGAAGACACACTGCTTCGCACCACCCGCCGTCAGCAATCTCACCCCGCGACCTCGGAATGATCACGTTCAGCAGGATCCCCCGAGCGTCACCATGATTGCGAGCATGGTGTGACACGAGATCTCGTGCTGAACGTGATCATTCCGAGGTCCCGCGCGCTCACGGAAGCAGCAGACGATCATCATGTCCGGGCTTAGGGCGGGCCTAGAGTGTTGGCATGGCGGAGCTCGATCTCAGTGGCAGGCGGGCGCTCGTGACCGGCGGCGGCAGCGGCATCGGCGCCGCCATCGCCAGGCGGCTGGGAGCGGCCGGCGCGGACGTCGTCGTCGCCGACATCGACGCCGGCCGGGCCGCGGCCGTAGCGACGGAGTGCGGCGGCCGGCCGTGGGTGGTGGACCTCGCCGACACGGCGGCCCTCGCCGCGGCGGACGCCGGCGTCGTCCCCGACGTCGACGTCCTGGTCAACAACGCCGGCATCCAGCACGTCGCCCGACTGGAGGAGTTCCCGCCAGAGCGTTTCGCGTTCATGCTGCGGCTCATGCTCGAGGCGCCGTTCCTGCTCATCCGGGCCGTGCTGCCGAGCATGTACCGGCGCGGGTGGGGCCGCATCGTCAACATCTCCAGCGCACACGGGCTGCGTGCCAGCGCCTACAAGTCCGCGTACGTCACCGCCAAGCACGGGCTCGAAGGGCTGTCCAAGGTCACCGCGCTGGAGGGCGCCGCGCATGGTGTCACCTCCAACTGCGTCAACCCCGGCTACGTCCGCACCCCGCTGGTGGAGGCGCAGATCGCCGACCAGGCCCGGGTGCACGAACTGCCCGAGGAACGGGTCGTCAGCGAGGTCCTGCTGGCCAACGAGGCGATCAAGCGGCTGATAGAGCCGGGCGAGGTGGCCGAGGCGGTCGCCCACCTGTGCGGCCCGGCGGCCCAGTCGACCACCGGCACCAACCTCGTCATCGACGGCGGCTGGTCGGCCCGCTGACGCCGCCGGCCACGGCGGACGCGACGGTCCGTACGGCGCGGGGTTCGAACAGGACGGTGTAGTGGTTCACGCCGCCGACGGGGACCACGCTCACTCCCGGCGGCAGGCCGGCCGCGGCCAGCCGGTCGTCGTCGAACAGCCCCTGGGGTTCGTCCAGCATCCCTCGTTGCGCCCACAGCAGCGTCGTCGGCCGGGTGCCGTCGCGGACCGAACGCAGCACCTCGGCGTCGGCAAGCACGTCAGCGCCGTCGGCCCGGACCGCGTCGAGGACGCACGACGAGCGCCGGGCACCGTCGGGACCGACCAGATCGTGCAGCAGGTAGCCCACCAGCAGCTCGCGCCACGGGGCCTCGAAGCCGGGCCCGATGGCCGGGTGCGCCCGCCAGAAGTCCAGGTACGCGGAGTCGTCGGCGAAGACCATGCCGAGCCGCCGCATCGCCGGACCGATCACCTGCTCCAGTGCCGCGTCGATGTCGGTGCCGGGCGGCGCCGGGAAGCCGACCCCGCCGTCCACCAGGACGACCGAGTCCACGCGCGCCGGGTGACGCAGCGCCGTCAGCGCGGCCACGTACGCGCCCATCGAGTGGCCCAGCAGGACCGCGGACCGCGCACCGAGCGCGTCGAGGACCGCGATCACGTCGGCGGCGTGCGCGGCCAGGCCCCACGGCCCGGTGATCGCCCGGCTCTCGGCGCGCCCGCGCAGGTCCGGCGCGAGGACCCGGGCATTGCCGTCCAGTGCCGCCGCGACGGCCGCGAGGGCCAGCGCGTTCGCGGTGATGCCGTGCAGCGCGACCACCAGCGGAGCGCCGTCCGGAGCGGCCGTCAGCTCGTGCACGGACAGCTCACCGCCGTCGACGCGAACGCGCAGCGTCACCGCCTCGTCATCCCCTGCACCAGCGCGGCGACGAACTCCACCGGCTTCTCCAGGTGCGGGCTGTGCCCGGTGTCGTTGATGACGACCTCGCTGGTGGTGCCGCCGGCCTCGCGATAGCGCTCGAGGACGGCCCTGGTCTGCGCGAGCATCGGCTGCGCCGGCGCCACGTCCTCGCCGGGCCAGTCCGGCACCGCGCCGATGGAACCCAGGTGGGCCAGGTCGAACAGCGACGTGTCGGAGACGATGACGTCGTCGGAACCGCGAATCCAGTGGATCGGGGGTTTGGGATCGAGGTCGGGAAGCCCGTCCAGCCGCAGGTTGGTCGGCGCCATGGTGTTGAGCACGCCACGCCGGCCAGGCCCGATCCCCGGCCAGGAGGGCGCCACCACGTGGTCGCCGGGATAGTTGTCGTCGCCGACGACGGTGGACAGCATCGACTCGACGTAGACGTCCAGGTCGCCCGGGACGAACGGGGGCTTGACGTACGCGGCCAGCAGCACCTGGCGCGGTGACGTGGGAGCCTCGTCGCCGTGATCGCCGGCAGCCAGCCGGGCGACGAAGTCCGGGTTGGCCGCGCCGCCCCCGGACCCCGCCGCCGACGGGTGGACCAGCTCGCCGTCCGGCCCGCGGGTGCCGCCGAACCCGTACGGCGACACCGGGTTGACCAGCGTGACCGACGGGTACCGGTCCGGCGCGTCCAAGAGCAGTTGCAGTACGACGGCGCCACCCATGCTCCAGCCGACCAGGTGCGCGTCGTCCAAGCCCAGCGTGTCGATCACGCCGGCGACGTCGTCGGCGTAGTCGCGCACGCCGCGCGAGGCGTCGACCGGCAGCGCGTCGGTGCCGCCGAAGCCGCGCAGGTCGACGGCCACCGGGCGGTACCGATCCGGCAGCTGGACCATCGCGAGCTGCCAGAACACGCTGGACGACACGTTGCCGTGCACGAAGACGACCGGCTCGCCGCCGGTGCGCCCGTCGAGCTGGAGCGTGTTGACCGCCAGCCGCGGAATCTGCACCCGGGCGGCGACGACGCCCGAAGTCAAGGTCGAGTTCATGGCCCCTCCTCTGGGGCGATCATGCCCTACGGTGAGCCGTCCGCCGCCGTCTTCTCCACCGGGAAGCGCAGTCCGATCTGGCGACGCACCTCGTCCATCGTCTCCATGATCGTCACGGACTCGTCCAGCGGCATCGCCGGGCTCTCGGTGGCGCCCGCGCGCAACAGCCGGCCCACCTCGACGGCCTGGTGACGCAGCCCACCGCCGACGCGCTGATGCTCGAACCGCTCCGGCGCGGACGACCCCGGCCGCAGCAGAGAGAACGACGTCGGCGCGTACCAGACGTCGTCGATCTCGATGCGGCCCTCGGTGCCGGTGATGCTGGCCCGGTTCGGGGTGCGCGCACCGAGCGTCGTCGTCAGCATCGCGTGCGCGCCGCTCTCGTGGGTCAGGACCATCGAGGTCTGCCCGTCGAGCCCGCTGGACAGGAGCGTCCCGGCCGCGGAGACGGTGGCGGGCCGGCCAAGGACGTGCGACGCGAACGACACGGGGTACACGCCGAGGTCGAGCAGTGCGCCACCGGCCAGGTCCGGACGGTGCAGGCGATGCTCACCGGCCGGGATGCGCTGCCCATGGTCGGCCACCACCGTGGTGATCTCGCCGAGCGTTCCGGACCTCAGCAGCTGGTCGACGCGGCGCATGTGCGGCAGGAACCGCGTCCACATCGCCTCCATGAGGAACAGGCCGCGCTGCCGAGCCAGCGCCACCACCTCGCTGGCCTCGGCGGCGGTGATGGTGAACGGCTTCTCGCAGAGCACCGGCTTGCCGGCCTCCAGCGCGAGCCGGATGTTGGTGGCGTGCGCGGTCTGCGGGGTCGCAACATAGACGACGTCGACCATCGGGTCGGCGACCAGCTTCTCGTACGAGCCGTACGAGTGCGGGATGTCGAGTCGTCCGGCGAAGTCGGCGGCCGACTCCTCCCGCCGCGAGCCGACCGCGACGACCTCGGCGTCGTCGACGAGCTGGAGGTCGCGAGCGAACGAACCCGCAATACCTCCCGTGCCGAGGATGCCCCAGCGGATACGGTCGTTCCGGTCGATCGCCATCAGGCCTCCGGTGCTCGGCGACTACGGCCGGGACGCTCAGCGGTAGCCGGTGGTGTCGGCCGGCTTGCCGGCGTCCTGGACCTCGACGATGTACCGCCAGGCGTCCGGGCTGCTGCCGTCCACATCGGTGAAACCATAGACCTGGGCCAGCTGTCCACTGGACAGCGACTGCCCATTCCACCGCGCGGCGTTCGGGTCGGCCGCGAGCGCCGCCACCGCGCGGCCGACGAACGCCGGGGTCTCGGAGATGGCGAAATGCGGCTCCCGCCGCAGTGCGTCGCGCCACGTCTCCTCGGTGACGCCGTAGTGCTCGAGCATGAGCTCCGACCGCAGCCAGCCCGGCGTCAGCGACACCGCGGTCGCGCCGAGCGGGGCCAGCTCCTTGGCCTGGGAGAAGGCCAGCCGGGTCACCGAGACCTTCGCCAGGTCGTAGAAGAACGACACCCGGTAGTTGCTGTCGTTGTACTCGGTGGTCCCGTCGGTCACCTCGACAACCAGCCCGCCGGGCTGGCGGATCAGCAGCGGCAGCGCGTAGTGGCTGGTGATGATGTGCGTGTCCACCGCGAGCCGCAGGATGCGCAGCCCGTCGTCCAGCGAGTGTTCCCAGAGCCGGTCCGTCCAGCTGGCGAGCATTTCGCCGCCCCAGATGTCGTTGACCAGCACGTCGAGCCGGCCCTGCTCGCGGTCGATGCGCTCGACCAGCGCCTTCACCTGGTCGCGTTCCAGGTGGTCGACCGCGGCCGCGATGCCCCGGCCACCGGCGGCCGTGACCAGCTCGGCGGTCTGCTCGATCGTCTCCGGCCGGTTCATCTCCGAGCGCCGCTCACGCGTGGTGCGGCCAGTGACGTACACCGTCGCACCGGCCGCGCCCAGCTGCACCGCGATCCCCCGGCCGGCCCCTCGCGTGGCACCGGCGACCAGCGCGACCTTTCCACTCAACGTCGTGTCCATGCTTCGATGGTGCCGCATAGACCCTGACAGCTCGTGTCAGCGATTTCAGGATCACCGAGCGATATAGACCGTGCTACATCGCGGCATGGATACGCCCGACGGCGACAAGGTCCGGGCGGCGCGCCAGCGCACCGGGCTGAGCCAGCGCGAGCTCGCCCGACGCTCAGGCGTGCACCAGCCGAACATCGCCGCCATCGAGTCCGGGCCGCGTGACACCGTCGCCGGCCACTCTGGATCGGCTTCTGAGGGCGGCCAGGGAGAAGCCCTCCGTCCTGCTCGACCGGCACCGGGCACTGGTTCGGGAGATCGTCGCGGCGCACCGGGGACACGACGCGCGAGTGTTCGGCTCCGTTGCGAAGGGGAACGACACGCTGGATTCCGACCTCGACCTCCTCGTGCGCTTCGACCCGGATACGTCGATCTTCGAGGTGGTCGGGCTCGCGCGAGAGCTCGAGGAGCTGCTGGGAGTCCACGTCGACATCGCCAGCGACGGCGCCGACGGGCGGGTCCTTGCCCGGGCACGTGCCGAGGCGGTGCCCGTGTGACGGACGACGCCCGGGTCAGCCGCGTTCTCGACGACGTGAAGCAGTTCGCCCGCACGGCGGAGCGCATCGTCGGACGTGGCCGCGAGGCATTCGTCGACCCGGACGACGACATCGTCCGACGGGCCGGGCGCAGCGTCATCATCGACGTGTCCGCCGCCGTCGATCGGCTTCCGGACGATTTCCGGGCCCGGTTCCCCGACGTGCCGTGGCGCGACATCCGTGACACCAGGAACTATGTCGCCCACCAGTACGACGGTGTCCGCGACGATCTCATCTGGTCGACGCTGACCAGCCATCTGCCGGCTCTGGTCAGGCGGCTCTGCGACAGCTGAGCCTCGAGGCCGGGTCAGTCGATGTCGGTGCAGACGTCGTGCTGGGTGCCGTGGACCATCGTCACCGTCTTCTCGCCGTTGGCGGCGATGTCGGCGGTGAACAGTCCGTCGACGCGCCAGTAGCCGCGCGGCAGGTTGCCGCCGGTGTCCCGGCCACCCATCAGCACCGGCCCGCGCACGTACCAGGTGGAGGAGCCGTCCTCGTGGTACTCGATGAGCGCGTCGCCGCTGGCGTCGGCGTCGGTGTACGCGCCGGTCTCGAGGTTGGTCACGCGCATGACCAGGTCGCCGGTGTAGATCTCGCGCTGCGGCGTCCCGTCTGGGAACTCGTCGAGCACGAGCTTCATCACCTCGTCGACCACGGGCTCGGCGCGGACGGCGAAGTCGCAGATGACGCCGGCTGGGCGCTCCCACGGCACGGTCGGCGCCGGCACCCAGCCGGTGGCGGTGGCCTCGGCGACGGCCGGGTCCGGCGCGGCGCCGGACGGCAGGGCCGCACCCGCGGCGACGGCGGTGGTGACCAGTACGACGGTGGCGGCGCGGAGGGTTCGACGCACGGGAATGGCCTCCAGGGTCGGTGGGACGCGGACGGCAGGCAGTCTCGCCCGGACCACTCACCACCGGCTCACCACCGCGGCGTAGGCTCGGCACCGGTGGAATTCCGGTTGCTGGGACCATTCGAGGCCCGCCATGACGGGCATGCCGTCGAGACCCTGGTCCGCCGGCAGGAACGTTGCCTGCTCGGAATCCTCCTGCTGGAGCCCGGTGCGACGGTGCCGATCCACCGGATCGTCGACCTCCTGTGGGGCGTGCTGCCGCCGCCGTCCGCGCGCGGGACCGTCCACACCTACGTCGGTCGGCTGCGCACCGCACTGGGTCCGCTCGGGCTGACCATCCTGACCCGCGGCGAGGGGTACGCCGTCGAGCCCGACGGGCACACTGTCGACGCCGCCGAGTTCACCCGCGCGGTGACGGCGGCGGCGGCCATCGCGAATCCGGCCGACCGGGTCAGGCTGCTCGACGGCGCCATCGCACGGTGGCATGGCCCGCTGCTGGCCGACGTGGCCGACGACCATCTCCGCGGCCGGCTCGGCGGCGCCCTGCGCGAGCTGCGTCTCACCGCCGCGGAGCTGCGGGCGGAGACCCAGCTGGAGCTGGACGACACCGACCGGGTGGTGGCGGAGCTGAGCGCGCTGCTGACCGAGGAGCCCACGCGGGAGCGGCTGGCGGCCTTGCTCATGACTGCCCTGTACCGCTCCGGCCGCTCCGCCGACGCGCTGCGGGTCTATCGCGACACCCGGCGAGTGCTGATCGACGAGCTGGGCATCGAGCCCGGTCCGCACCTGCGCTCGGCGCACCAGCGGGTGCTCGTCTCCGATCCCGGCCTGGCCTCCGCCGAGACCCCCGTCTACGCGGTCACCGTCCGCGGCCGCACGTTGCCATGGGCGGTCGGCGGGCACCCCGCGCTGGACTTCTGCAACACCTACGCCGGGTGGGGCCACGACCCGCCGCTCCCGCGCAGCGAGTGGCTGCGCGACTTCGCCACGTTCGCCGTCTGGGTCGGTCACCAGGGCCTGACCGACGACGACACCGTGAACTGGCTGCTCGACCAGGCCGCGCGCCGACCGGCCGACGCCGTCGCCGTCCTCGACGACGCCCGGACGCTGCGCGGTGCCGTGCGCGCCACGCTGACCACCACCGACGGCGACGGAGCCGACGTGGCCGACCGGGTCGTCGCGTCGTTCGCCGAGGCCGCGGCCGGTGCTGCGGTGTTCGGCCGCGACGGTGCCGGCCTGGCGCAGTGGACGTTCCCCCGATCGACGGGGCTCCGGCTTCCGCTGCACGCCGTCGCCTGGTCCGCCGCCGGGCTGCTGGCCGACCCGCGCCGGCTCACCGTGCGGCGCTGCGCCAGCACGACCTGCGGCTGGCTGTTCCTCGACCGCGCCGGCCTGCGCCGATGGTGCAGCATGTCGTCCTGCGGCCGGACCGCGCCCTGCGACTGACGCCGACGGTGGTCGCCGCGGATCAGCGCGGCGCGGGGCGGTCAGCCTGCCGCGTCGTGGTGCGGATGCGGTACAGGCTGGTCGTCGCGGTGACGAACAGCTCCGTACCGCCGTCGCCGCCGAAGCACAGATTGGCGACGGTCTCGGGTACCGGCACGACGGCGACCTGCTCACTGTCGGGTGCGAAGACTTGGACCGAGTCGGCGCTGGACGCCCACACCCGGCCCGCGACGTCCACTCGGATGCCGTCAGGGGCGCCGGGCCGCACGGTGACGAACTCCCGCCCGTTCTCGCACCGCCCGTCGACCACATCGTAGGCGCGGACCGACCGTGGCCCGCTGGTGTCGGAAACGTAGAGGACGGACTCGTCGGGCGAGAACGCCAGGCCGTTCGGGTGCACCATGTCGGTGACGACGGCGCGCAGCTCGCCCGTGCGCTCGTCGTAGCGGAACACGTGACAGCCGCCGTACTCCTGCTCGCCCGGATGCCCCTCGCGGCCGCTCGCCTGGATGCCGTAGGGCGGGTCGGTGAACCACACGGACCCGTCCGACGCGACCACGACGTCGTTCGGGGAGTTGAACCGCCGGCCCTCGTAGCGGTCGACGATCGGCGTGACGACGCCGTCGACGTCCCGCTCCACCCGGCGGCGGCCGTGCGAGCACTGCACGACGTGACCGTCCAGGTCGAGGGTGCGCCCGTTGGTGAACTCGACACCGGTGCCGTAGACGGTGGTCTCACCGCTGCCGGCGTCCCACTCGAGGATGCGGTCGCCCGGGATGTCGCTCCACCGCACCCGCCGCGTCCGGGGCAGCCACACCGGCCCTTCGGCCCACTCGGTACCGGTGGACAGCTTCTCCAGGACCGCGCCGGCGGCGATGAGGCTCGTCACCCTGCCAGGATGCCAGAGTTGTGATCAGGTCTGGACAACCGCTCACCACGGGCGTAGAACCACAGCGAGGGCAGCCCGCACCTGGGCGGGTCGCCGGGGGGAATCGGGGTGAGCCAGATGGCCGCCACATCGCGTACGTCCAGCTCCGGGCAGCGGGGCAAGGGAGAGTTCTTCGCGGGTCCGATCGCGGGCACGGCGCTCGTCGACGGCATGACGTTCCGGCGCAAGCCGGTGCTGTTCGCGGAGATCGGCGGTCTCGCCGTCGTCGAGGGCGACATCGTGATCGGGCCGGTCGACCAGGTGCGGGTCAGCGCCGACGTCGGCCCCGTCCTGCAGTCCGTCGCCATCACCGGCGCCCAGTTCCGATGGCCCGACGCGACCGTCCCGTACACCATCGCCAGTGGGCTGCCCAACCAGCAGCGGGTCACCGACGCCATCGCCCATTGGGAGGCGCGCACCCGCATCCGGTTCGTGCAGCGCACCGCGGAACACGACAACTGGGTGAACTTCCAGACCGGCGGCGGCTGCTCGTCGCCCATCGGCATGCGCGGTGTCGGCCAGCAGAACATCACGCTGGGCACGAACTGCAGCACCGGCAACGCCATCCACGAGATCGGCCACACGCTGGGCCTGTACCACGAGCAGAGCCGCGAGGACCGTGACACGTTCGTGGAGGTCCGCTGGACCAACATCGATTCGGCGTTCGCGCACAACTTCACCCAGCACATCACCGACGGCGACGACCTCGGCCCGTACGACTACGGCTCGATCATGCACTACCCGCCGACGGCGTTCTCGGTCAACGGCCAGCCGACCATCGTCGCGCTGCAGCCGGTGCCGCCGGGCGTCACACTGGGTCAGCGCGACGGTTTGTCCGCCGGCGACGTCGACGGCATCCACCTGCTGTACCCGGGCCTGCCGATCACCGTCAAGGAGCAGGCCAAGGACCCGGCGACCGAACCGGTGGCGACGTACAAGGAGCAGATGCGCGACCCGGTCACCGTCAAGGAGCTGCGCAAGGACCCCAGCGACGAGTTCGTCACCCGCAAGGAGGCGGGGAAGGATCCGCTGTGGGACCCCGAGACCTGGGTGACCCGCAAGGAGATCGGCAAGGACGCCGGCGCCGATCCCGGCCGCGTCCCCTGGTGGGAGCGGATCACCCTGCCGCAGTTCCGGCGCGGCGCGGCGACGTTCGTCACCGAGGAGCCGAGCCGGGCCGGCGGGGCGGAGCCTGACGGCCTCGCGGCCCTGGCCGCGCAGGTGGAGCAGCTGGGACAGGCCGTCGCGGCGATCGAGCAGCAGCACGCTGAGCTGGTCGAGACCTACGACCAGGCGGCCGCGGCGTTGGCTCAGCTGCAGGGCCGTCCCGGATGATCCTCGTCGTCTCCTATCCCGGCGAGGACCACACCGACGCCGTCGTCGGCACCCTGGAGCGACAGGGACGCGAGGTGACCCGGCTCGACCTGTCGGATCTGCCGGCCCGGGCCGGGCTCTCGCTGGACTACGCCGACGGCGGGCGGGCGCCCCGGCACGAGGTCACCGTGGACGGTCGCACCGTCGACCTCGCCGGCGCGAGCGTCGGCTGGTGGCGCCGCATCCGCGGGCACGACCCGGACGAGGCGCTCGTCGAGCCCGGCGAGCGCGCGTTCGCTGTCTCCGAGACCACGCAGGCGGTCGGCGGCATGCTCGACGCGCTCCCCTGCACGTGGGTCAACCCGCGAGCCGCCGACGAGGCCGCCCACCGCAAGCCGTACCAGTGGGCCGTCGCCCGCGGGGTCGGGTTGCGGGTGCCGCCGACCCTGGTCACCAACGAGCCGGACCGGGCCCGCGCGTTCGTGGCCGGGCACGGCGTCGGCCGGACGGTGTTCAAGTCGCTGCTCGCCTCGTGGGACTGGCGCGAGACGCGGCTGGTCGAGGCCGCCGACCTGGACCGGCTGGCCAGCGTCAGGTACGCGCCGGTGATCTTCCAGGAGTACGTGCCCGGCGTCGACCTGCGCGTCACGATCGTCGGAACCGAGGTCTTCGCGGCCGAGATCGACGCCACCCGGACGTCGTATCCCGTCGACATGCGGATGGTGGTCGGCGAGGCGTCGATGCGGGCGGTGGCCCTGCCGCCGGCGCTGACCGATGCGCTCATCACGCTGATGAAGCGGCTCGACCTGGTCTACGGTGCTGTCGACCTGCGCCGCACGGCCGCCGGGGAGTACGCCTTTCTCGAGGTGAACCCGGCCGGGCTGTGGCTGTTCGCCGAGGAGCGGACCGGCCTGCCGATCACCGGCGCGGTGGCCGCCCGGCTGGCGGCCCTGGACGACGAGGGACGGACACGATGAGGACGATGCACGGCGAGGCAGTACTGCCGGAGACCGCGCCGACCGGGCCGGCGGCCCGGATGACGGTCGAGGTCCACGACGTGACCCTGGCCGACGCGCCGTCGGCCGTGGTGGCGCGGACGGTGCTGGAACGCGTCCCGCTGGCGCCGAACCGCGTCATCGAGTTCGACCTGGACGTGCCGGAGGCCTCGCCGGGCCGTGACCTCTCGCTGCGCGTCCACGTCGATGTCGACGGCACCGGCGTCGTCACACCGGGCGACCTCATCACCACGCAGCACCTGCCGGTGGCCGGCGTCGGCGAGCTGGCCGGCGTCGTCGCGCCGCTGCGCCGCATCTGACGGGGTGCCGCCACGCCACGCCTGACGGTGCCGCCACGCGACGCTGACGGGCACCCACGCGCGAAGGATTCACCCAACCGTCATCGCCGTTCCGATGCGCGGTTTCCCCGTGCGTTCCCGGCAATCGCGACAATCCAGGCCTCCCGCTCTCGCGCTTCGTCGAGGCGACCCCGAAGAGAGGCCTGGTAGATGACGCAACTCCCGCGCCATGGACGGACCCGACGGGCTGGACTCGTCGGCGCCGCGACGACCGCCGCGCTGGCCGCCACACTGTTCTCGACCGCCTGGCCGGCATCATCCGCCACGGCGCCGCCACCCGGCGCCACGGACCCGGCGAGCGCGGACGAGGCGAGCGCCGCCGAGCTGCCCACGCTCACGCCCGCCGACGGCTCCTACCTGGAAGGGACGGTCACCGTCGCGGCCGAGCCCGCGGTCGCCGGCGACGACGTCACGGGCCTCGCGATCGACGGCACCGAGCTCGACGCCACGCCGACGACCGGGGTCTCGCACCTGAGCTTCGACGTGGGCAGCAACTCGACCGAGGCGCGCTACGGCAACTACGTGCTGGTCAACGAGGAGCACCGCATCGAGCTCGGCGACTCCGTCAGCGAGCGGGTGCGCCTGGAGATCCCGAACGAACACCTCGTCGCCGGCGAGAACACGGTCGAGGTCTTCGCCGGGACGATCACCACGAGCTGCGGTGTCAACCACGACGACTTCGTGCTGTCGGACTTCAGCCTCGAGCTGCTCGGCGAGGTCGCCGACGGCTCCACCAACGAGTTCAACTACGCCTTCGGCGACGGCAGCTGCGGCTCCAACACGTCGCTGCTGCTGAGCGCGCGCCTGGTGTTCGTCGTCGAGCGCGACCCCCAGGCGACGACCGGACTGTCCGCACAGGTCGACACCACCACCCTGGCCAACGGCCAGCACCAGGTCGTCGCGACGACGGCCTCCGGCAGCGCCGTGACCCACAACGTGACGGTGAACAACGCACCCGCGGGAGCGCCGCAGCTCACTCCGGCGGACGGCACGCTCACCAACGGGACGCAGCCCGTCTTCGCGACGTTCCCGGCCGACGCGAGCGGGGCGGTGCCGACGCTGACCGTCGACGGCGCCGAGCCACCGACCCGCGCGACGCTCGGCACGGGGGTCGCGTCCTTCAGCTTCGACGTCGGCACCAACTCGATCGACGCACGGTTCCACAACCACCTCCTGGTCAACGGCAAGCGGCTGGAGCTCGGCGGAGATTTCGTCAGCGAGCGGGTGGAGTTCACGATCCCGAACCAGTACCTGGTGCCGGGGGAGAACGTGATCACGCTCGTCACCGGGGCCCGGCAGGAGTCCTGCGGCGCGAACCGGGACGACTTCACCATCGCCGCCCTCGACCTGGCGCTCGCCGACGGCACCGCCACCGGGCAGGACATCGCCGCGTCGTACGTCATGGGCGACGGATCGTGCGGCACCAGCACGACCGCACTGCGTGAGGTCGACCTGCACTACGTGATCGACGCGCCCACATCGCACCTGCGCCAGACCCTCGGCGCGGGCCTCGCCGTCGTCAGCTTCGACGTCGCGACCAACTCGATCGAGGCGCGGTACCACAACTACCTGCTGATCAACGGAATGCGGGTCGACCTGGGCGGCGACTACGTGAGCGAGCGCGTCGACATCACCATCCCGAACGAGTGGCTGATGCCCGGCTGGAACACGATCGACCTCGTAACCGGGACGTTCGAGGCGAGCTGCGGCGCCAACCGCGACGACTTCGCGATTTCCGACATCACCCTCACCCCGGCCGCGGGCACGGCGACCGCCCAGCGCCAGCAGCCTTCCTATGGCATGGGCGATGGCAACTGTGGCTCGACAGTGAACCCGCTGCGCGAGGTCGATTTGCACTTCCTCGTGGACGCACCGGAGCGGGGCGTCCGCGCCGACGTCGACACCACGGCGCTCGCCGACGGTGAGCACACGATCACCGCGACCTCCACGACCGGCGAGGTCGCCACCCGCGTTCTCGTCACCGACAACACGGCTCCCGAGGTCACCGCGAGCACGCCGGCGGACGGTGAGACGATCACGTCGTCGGTCGTGCTGGGCGTCGAGATCGAGGACGCCTCAGGCGTGCTCACCGGTCCAGACGTGACGCTCGACGGCCAGCCGGTCGCCCTGGGCGACCTGGTCGGCCCAGGGCTGGCGCCCGGGGCGCACACCCTGGCGGTGACCGGCACCGACGTCCTCGGCAATGCCGCCAGCCGCGAGATCGTCTTCACCAGTGCCGGCATCCCCGACGTGCCCGCCGAGCTCGCGCCCTCGTCAGGCTCCACCGATGTCAGTGAGTCGGTGACGCTGTCCGCGCGAGTCGCCGAGCCCGGCGGCGGCGACGTGACGGCGACCTTCTCGCAGGCGGAGGTGTTCACCGCCGACCGCGCATGGCAGGGCACGACGACATCGGTGCCGAGCACGCTGCGGGTCGAGGGCGAGCGGCCGGTGCCGACCCGCGGTCTTGCGCCGCTGGACGGCCAGACGCTTCAGGCGCCCAGCGGCCGCGACGTGACCTACCAGCGCTACGACATCACCGTGCGGGGTCCGGTCGACTCGTCGGTGCTGCGCTGGGAGGGTGTCGTCGACCCTGAACGGCTGGCCACCCTGCACGTGTGGAACCTGCGGACGGAGAGCTGGGAGGTGCTCTCGCTGGCACGCGGTGCGGTCGAGGGCAACACGGTGCTCAGCGCGTCCGTCGGCGAGGAGTACATCGACCGGCGGCAGGTGCACGTCATGGTCACCGCCGAGGACCCGTTCGCCGACGACATCGAGCCCGGCGACCCCGACGGCTTCGCCGACCCCGCCTCGTACGACTTCTCGATCGTCCACTTCACCGACACTCAGTACATCTCCGAGGGCGCCGTGGAGCAGGAGACGGCGGAGGAGCGCGCGGTCTGGGCGTCCGCGTACGAAGGCATCGTCGACTGGATCGTCGACAACGCCGAGGAGCGCAAGATCTCCTACGTGGCGCACACCGGAGACATCATCGAGAACAACACCCGGGTCCCCGCGACCGACGCCATGCGGCAGCAGGTGATCGGCGAGTTCGAGTTCTCGTCCTCGCAGCAGGGCGTGCTCGACGACGCCGGCGTGCCGAACGGCGTGATCGCAGGCAACCACGACAACCAGTCGGGTACCGAGACCGGCCCGAGCGCGCTCTACAACCAGTACTACGGCCCCGGCCGGTACGCCGGCGCGGACGACCAATGGGAGCACGCCGAGTACGGCGGCCCGTGGCGCGAGGGCGACAACCAGAACCACTACGACCTGTTCACGGCGGGCGGGCTGGACTTCGTCGTCGTCGGCCTCTCCTACGGCGTCACGCGGGAGGAGGTCGACTGGGCCAACTCGATCTTCGAGCGGTTCCCGGACCGCAACGGCATCCTGCTGACGCACGACTACCTGAGGCCGTCCGCAGACGTCGACGGCCGCAACGCCACGCTGTCCGAACGCGACGGCGCAGCGCTCTACCAGCAGGTGGTCGAGGCCAACCCGAACGTGTTCCTCATCCTCGCCGGCCATCACCACGGCGTCGGCACCAACGTGAAGCCGCAGGTCGGTGAGGTCGGTCGCGGCGTCGTCGAGCTGCTGGCGGACTACCAGTTCTACACCGTCTCGGCCGACCGTCTCGGGCTCACGGAGATCGGCGGCTACAACCCGACCGACCAGCTGCAGTTCGGCGCGAGCTTCTTCCGGCTGCTCCAGTTCGACGTCGAGCGGTCGGAGATGATCGTGGACACCTACTCCCCCCTCCTGGACGAGTTCGGCGCCACGGAGTACGACACCGAAGGCCGGTACAACGGGCTGGAGGACAACATGGTCCTGCCGGTCGACCTGCAGACCCGCGCGACGACCTTCCAGACGGACTCGCTGGCGCTGTACACGCCGACGCAGGTGATCGGCGAGGCCACCGTGGCGTCAGGCGAGGTGGCCAGCGCGTCCTGGGCGGGCCTGACCCCGTCCACCACCTACGCGTGGATCGTCACCGCCCGCAGCTCCGGCGGCGGCGTCACCGCGGCACAGCCCAGCGTGTTCACCACGACGGACACCCGCGGCCGGCCGGGGGCGTGGGGTCCGGACTCGCCGCTGTGGCGCTACTTCGAGCCGCTCCAGAGCGACGAGACGACCAGCCCTTAGCGCGCCCATCCGGTGAACGCAGTGTCGCCCCGGTCCCGAAGCGGATCGGGGCGATGCGTTGTCCGGGAGGTGGTAGAGCCGTCTGTCGGAATCGAGCCGACGACTTCTGGAAGGTCGGCCGTGATTGACGTTGGAGATCGAAGAGAACCCCTGCTGACCAGGCCTTCCGCTGTCGGGCACCGTTGATGACTGACGGCACTCGTTGGTCGTATTGTGATCGTAATCTGGTCGTTCTTGATCTTGGCCCGTTGCCCTGGCCGTCGGCGAGCGGCGCAATAAATAGTCACACGCACGGGAGAGACGCCGGCCGCGCAGTCGTGGTCGGTCACGCATCGAGCCCATGAGCTCGGGCTGATCTTCCCGACGCCGACGAACGGCGTCCGCAACCCCAGCAACGTCGCCGGCCGACTGCGTCACACCGGAATCGGGCGAACCCACGCCGGAACCGACATCCTCCTCCTGGTCCACGACCTGCACGTCCGCATCGTCGACGCCGCCACCGGCGAGATCTTCCGAGCCCTGATCATCGATCTCAACCGCGACTACCACCGCACCGGCAGACCACCCTGCCCCGCCCCGAAAAACAGAAACCCGAACCCACAACACGTAGGTTCGGGCGATGCTGATGTCCCGAGACATCACATGGAGCCGCCTGTCGGAATCGAACCGACGACCTATTCATTACGAGTGAATCGCTCTACCGACTGAGCTAAGGCGGCGAGTGCTCGGGAGACCCGGGCACGATGCACGAGTATAGGGTGTCCGGCCCGTCGGGATCGAATCGGGACGCCGGGCGTTCAGAGGGCGGTGGTGGTGACCGGCTCGCCCAGGGCGGAGCCGGCGACGTACTGCTCCCAGGTGAGGTTCCAGTCGGCCATGCCGGGGTCGCCGCGCTCGACGAGGTCCTCCGGGCCGCGGGTGGAGTTGGCGACGGTGACGATGTCGCCGTACTGCGCCAGCTGGAAGAACGTGGCGCCGTTGGCCGCGCTGAGGTTGATGCAACCGTGCGACACGTTCTCCGAGCCCTGTGAGCCTTCGGACCACGACGCGGAGTGCACGAACGTGCCGCTCCACGTGAGCCGCACGGAGTTGGGCACCTCGAGGTCGTAGAACTCTGGGTTGTTGGGGTCGCAGGTGATGTTCGCGTTGCACGAGGTCATCTGCCGCGTCTCGAACTTCTCCAGCACGATGTACGTGCCGTTGCGGGTGGCGAACTCCGGCGCGCCGAGGCTGGTGTCCCAGCTGGCCGCCGGCTGCCCGTCGACGCTGAGCGTCATGGTGTGGGTGGCGGCGTCGACGGTGGCCACCTGGTCCTTGCCGACGGTGAAGTCCAGATCGTAGGAGCGGCCGCCCCACAGCTCCTCACCGGCTTGCACGCCGTTGAGGGCGAGGTCGACGCGGACCTGGGTGCCGCTCGGCCAGTACTCCTTCGGCCGGAAGTGCGCCTCGGTGCCGCTGACCCAGTGCCAGCTCCCCTCGACCTGTGGGTTGGAGGACACCTGCATCGCCTGCTCGACGTTCTCGCGCTCGGTGACCTCCTGGTCGAACCGGACGGTCACGGGCGCGCCGACCCCGACGACGGCGCCGTCGCCGGGCTGCATGCTCAGCGTCAGCCGGTTGGCGTCGGGCACCGCGCCGACGGCGAAGGAGTCGGTGAGCGTGTGCTCCTGGCCGAGCCGATCCGAGGCGACGACGGTGACGGCGTACGTCCCGCCCGGCACGAGGTCACCGGAGCTCTGCCACGTGCTGCCGTCGTCGCCGACCTCGCCGGCCACCGGCTCGCCTTCCTCGGGCGCGACCTCGACGGAGTCGATCTGCCCGCCGGGCACCGACAGCTCGACCGGGGCGCCGAACTCGAGCTCAGCGGCGACGCCCTCCAGGTGCAGGGGCAGCCGCTGTTCCTTCGGCCCTTCGGCGGTGGCCTCGTCGTCGCCGGAGCTGCCGCAGGACGCGAGCAGCACCACCGCGCTCAGCACGAGCGCGACGCGGCGGAAGGAGTGACGCGGACGCATCACTCCATTATCCGCATACTCTCCGCCAATTCACGCCGCGCAGCTCAGGCCGTCTTCGGGCACGGTGCCGGCCAGCAGATACGCGTCGACCACCTCGTCGACGCAGTCGCTGCCGGCGAGGTAGGCGGTGTGCACGGCGCCCTCGTAGCTGAGCAACACCCCGGAGGACAGCTGGTCGGCCAGCGCCTGCGCCCACTCGTACGGCGTCGCGGGGTCGCCGGTGGTGCCGACGACGAGGATGGGTGCGGCGCCCTCGGCGGTGGCCGGTGCCGACGGGGTCGGTGTGCCGGTTGGCGCGCCGCCGGCATCGTCCAGCAGCGGGCCACAGGACAGCCCGCCCCAGGCGAGGAACGGGCCGAAGATCGGCGAGGCCTCCTCGAAGGCCGACAACCCGGCGCGGACCTCGTCGACCGTGGCGACCTCCGGGTGGTCGAGGCAGTTGACGACGCCGATGACCTCGTTCTGGTTGCCGGCGTACTGGCCGTCGGTGCTGCGCTCGAGGTAGACGTCGGCGAACGTCAGCAACAGTGTGCCGTCGTCCTCGGTGAGCGCGAGGTCGAGCGCCTCGTTCAGCGGTGGGTAGCCCTCGTCGGCGGTCAGGTACAGCGGCAGGATGATGCCGTAGAAGGCTAGCGACTCCGTCAGCGGGCGGTTCTCGTCGTCGGTGGGCAGCGGTTCCTGGTCGGCCTGGTCCAGTAGCCCTTCGATGGCCTGCCGGGCCTCGGCCTCCGAGGAGCCGACGGCGCAGCTGTCCTGCTCGAAGCACCAGGTCAGGAAGGCCGATAGCGCGCGCTCGAAACCGTGCGCCTGACCCAGGGCGAGGTCGTCACCGGTCAGCGTGGGGTCGATGGCGCCGTCGAGCACCAGCCGGCCCGCCCGCTCGGGGAACAGGTCGGCGTAGATGGCGCCGATGTAGGTGCCGTAGGACTTGCCCAGGTAGTTCAGCTGCTCGTCGCCCAGCGCCGCCCGCAGCACGTCGAGGTCGCGAGCGACGTTGACGGTGCCGAGGTGCGGCAGGAGGTCGCCGGAGCGGGCCTCGCAGCCGGCCGCGAGGTCCTCGATGGACTCCTGCATCGCCGCGATCTCGGCGTCGTCGTCCGGCGAGGCGTCGGCGGAGATGTACTCGTCCAGCTGCGCGTCGTCGAGGCAGTCGATGGGAGCGGACTGGCCGACGCCGCGTGGGTCGAAGCCGACGATGTCGTAGCGCTCGCGCACCTGCTCCGATGCCACCGAGAAGGTCTGCTGCGCGTACTCGACCCCCGACGCACCGGGCCCGCCGGGGTTGACCAGCAGCGAGCCGAGCCTTTCCTCGCCGGTAGCGGGGGCGCGCAGCAAGGCCAGCTCGATGGTGTCACCGCCGGGATCGTCGTAGTCGACCGGCACCCTGACGGTCGAGCACTGGAAGTCCTGGCCGCACGACTCCCAGTCCAGGGATTGGGTGTAGAACTCGGCGAGCTCCGGCTCGACGCCCTCGGTGGCGTCCGGTGCGGGCGTGGACTCGCCCGGCGGGTCCTCCCGCTGACCGCCGTCCTCCGGATCGGCCTGACAACCGGCCGCGGCGACCGCGGTGGCCGCCAGCAGCCCGGCCACGGTCCGAAGTCTCACAGGTTCTCCCCCGAGTCGAGCTCGTCGGTGTCCAGGACGTCGGTGTCGTCGGCGTCCGGAGTGCGCCGCATGCCCTGCGCCACCGCGCCCTCGTATGCCTGCCGCGAGCCGCAAACACTGGCCTTCGGGCAGGCGACCCGGCGGCCGGTCTCGCGGTCGCGGATGTAGACGGTCTCGGCCGGCACGTTGTAGGCGACGACGGTGCCCTCGACGCCGTCGTCGGTGGTGACGTCGCAGCCGACCGTGGGCACGCTGCGCTTGAAGTCCTGGTAGAGCGGGTGCTCGTACTTGAGACAGCACATCAGCCGGCCGCAGGCACCGGAGATCTTGAGCGGGTTGAGCGGCAGGTCCTGTTCCTTGGCCATGCGCACGCTGACCGGCTCGAAGTCGGTGAGGAACGTGGAGCAGCAGGTGTCGCGTCCGCACGGCCCGATGCCGCCCTGGACGCGCGCTTCGTCGCGGGCGCCGAGCTGGCGCAGGTCGATGCGGGCGCGGAGGGTGCGGGCGAGGTCGCGCACCAGCTCGCGGAAGTCGACCCGGTGCGGCGCGCTGAAGTAGACGGTGACCAGCTGGTCGACGTCGGGCCTGGTGTCGACGTAGTCGACGCCGACGATCTTCATGGGCAACCCGTGGTGCCGGATGAGCCGGCGAGCGGCCACCCGGATCTCCGCCCGGCGGCGGCGGTTGCGCTCCTCACGCTCCAGATGCTTCTCGGTGGCCAGGCCCTCGCACACCGGCAGCCCGCCGATGTCGTCGCTGACCCACTGCGGTGCCCACACGCACTCGGCGACCTCAGGACCGTCGTCGGTAGGGACGAGCACCTTGTCGCCGACGCGTGGAGCATGCTCACCCGGGTCGAGGTAGTAGAGCCTCCCGTACCGGGTGAAGGCCACTGCCATCACCATGCTCACGGACCTACCCTAAGCGGTCGGCCGATCTCACACCTCATCCCCGCCCGCTCTCCCTTGATCATCAACGATGGTGGGCGTCATCACACCCGAGATCGTTGATGATCATGGGGTTGGTCGGCGTGACACCACGACGGCACCGCTTGCGACGAGCAGCACACCCGCGAGAGCGACCAGCGTCGCCCCGGCGCCCGTGTCAGGCAGTTCCTCGCCGTCGCCGCCGCTCACACCGCCGTCGCCGCCGCTCACACCGCCGCCGCCGCCGCTCACACCGCCGCCGCCGCCGGACTCGTCACCGCCGGGCTCGTCGCCGCCGGACTCGTCACCACCGGACTCGTCACCACCGGACTCGTCACCACCGGACTCGTCGCCACCGGACTCGTCACCGTCGCCGCCGTCGTCGACCTCGTCGATCCGGTAGAGCGTGGTCGAGCCGGAGACCTCGTTGCCGACGGCCAGCAGCGCTGTGCCCGGCACCGGGGACGCGTCGGCCGGGATGAACTCCAGGCCCTCCGGCCCGAGGTCGCCCGCGTCGGCGACCGCACCGCCGTCCTCGACCGACACCGAGAAGTCGCGGTTGTTGACGTAGGTGACGAAGGAGGCCTCGGCCGGCGTCGTGATGTCGAAGACCGCCACGCCGCTGACCCGCTCGAAGCCGATGAACGCGTAGGTCCGGTCGCCGACCTCGCCGACGACGACGCCCTCGGGCTCCGGGCCCTTGTCGTCGCTTCGGCCCTCGAGGTTGGACTCGGTGTGGTTGGAGTTGAAGAAGTCCGGCGCGGCCGCCGCGGTGATCTCCTCGAGCTGCTGGCCGGAGTCGAAGACCCGCTCGCCGTCAGTGGTCCAGATCGAGAACGACCGTGCACCGTTGGAGTAGAGGGCGGTGAAGCAGTCGCCGTTCGGGGACAGCCCGGTCGCGGTCGTGACGTTCAGCCGGCCGAGGCCCTCGTCGCCGAGGAACGTCTCCATGCCCTCGCAGACCGGCGGCAGGCCGTCCTCTCCGAGGTCACCGACCCGCGCGACCTCGCTGTAGGCCTCCCAGTCGCGGGTGTCGCCCTCGTTCGCGGTGACGAGGTAGGTCTCGCCGCCCGCGGTGTAGCTTGCGACCCCATCCGGCTGGTACATGCCGAACACCGGCCAGGTGTCGATGGCGATGCCGCCGTCCTCGTCCGACGGGTCGAGCCCGGCACCGGCGCCGTGGTGGTTCTTGAACCCGAGCGACCAGATGCCCATGACGGTGGCGGACTCGATGTCGACGACGGCGACGGCGTTCGCTTCCTGCAGCGTGGCGTAGGCGTGGCCACCGGCGACGGTGATGTACTCCGGCTCGAGGTTCTCCGAGACCGGACGGTCCGGGGTGCCGGTGCCGGCGTCCTCGCGACCGCCGTAGATGCGCACGCCGCCGGGGAGCGGCAGCGAGCCGCCCTCCTCGAACTCGTGGAAGTCCGCGATTGCGACGGCGTCCTGCTCCGGCGCCGCGACCTCGTCGCCGACGGCGACCACCGCGACCGAGCCCTCGGGGTCGGCGGAGTAGTCCTCGGCCGGTTCGCCCTCGTTCGCGACGAGCAGGTGCGCGCCGTCGGGGGTGAACGTCAGCATGTCCGGCAGTGCGCCGACTCGCACCGCGCCGAGGGCGGCGCCGTCGTCGCTGCGGGCGTCGAAGAAGACCACCCAGCCGGCGTCGGTCTTGTCCGGTGCCTCGACGGCGACCGCGCCCAGGCCGTCGGCGCGGACGTCGACGGAGTTCGCGACACCCTTCGCCGGCACCGTCGATCCGTCACCGGACGGGGTCCCCGCGGTCGGCAGGTCGAACAGCTTGGCCGGCGCGGCCGGGTCGGCGACATCGAGAACCTCGACGACGGCCTGTGCGGCGTTGACGACGAACAGCCGCCGGGAGCCGGCGTCGAAGCTGACGATCTCGGCGGCACCCTCGTCGACGATGCCGGTCTCGTACGTGCCGAACGGCGTCAGCGCGAGGCCGGCGTCCGCCGCGGAGTGGCCGACCGGCTCGTCGACGATGCGGGCCGACGCCGGCAGCGCGAACGCGCCGGTGAGTGCCAGGCCCGCCACCGCCATGACGGCGACACGGATGTTCGATGGACGCGACCTGCCCACTGGAGCCCCCCAGGAGTCGACTGCACGACAGACAACCGTGCGGACGCTAGAGGACCCAGGTGACCGGCCGGTGCCGTCCAGGCGAACGGCCGGCATCCGGGAGCGAGGCCGCGCGGGGTCAGCCCGCGGCCAGACGGCGCAGGGCCTCGGCCCGGACCCCGTCGACGGCGTACCGCTCGGTCAGCGGGTCCAGCACCGACGCCAGCGCGCGGGCCGCGGCGAGTAACGCCTCGGGAGCAGCCGCGGCTGGCAGCGTGTGCTCGATCCCGGCCGGTGCCGGCAGGCCGGCGTTCTCCACGCTGACCGCGCCGAACGACGGATAGTCGACGCCGGCCGCCGCCGCGTGCAGCTGCCACGCCGCGGACCGGGCATCGTGCAGCGACTCCACCGCGCGCCAGATCCTGCCGCGGCCCGCGTGCTTGGCGACGTCGGAGAGTCCCCACCAGGCGAGGAACGCCCACTCGCGCCGTTGCTCGTCGGTGGCCAGCAGCGTGGGCGGCTCGTAGGGCTGCGCCAGCCGGTCCGAGCGGTCCAGCAGCGCCCGCGCCCCCGGCGGCAGGCCGGGACGGTTCTCCGCCGGCATGACCACCAGGCTGAGCTGGCGGCCGTCGGCGTACTGCAGGATCAGGTGGTCCGCCGGCCGCTCGGGGGTCCCGAGCCGCTGGACGTGCTCGTCGGCGACGACGGTGAACGTGCGAGCCGCGGTCAGGACGGCGTCGCGGCGGTCGTCGTAGGAGACGCCGTCGAGCACCACGCCGAGGCCGGCGTCGATGTCGGACAGCGCGTCACCGGCGTCGCGGGCGAGGGAGCCGGCGAGCTCCAGCCAGTCGCACCACGGTGTGCCGGCGGCCCATCGGCGCAGCGACTCCACGAGTTCCCACGGCCCAGCGGCATCGTCCACAGCGCCGACCCTAACCCGCGACGCCGGTGCCTCCCGCCGGTGCCTCCCGCGGTCTCAGCCCTCGCGCAGCGCCAGCGCCATTGACTCCAGCGCCAGCAGCGGCAGTGCGTTGGCCTGCAGCGCCTCGCGGGCCGCGACCACCGCCTCCATGCGCCGCAGCGTCGCGGCCGACGACCCGGACCGGGCCAGCCGGTCGATGGACGGGCGCATCTCCTCGTTGACCAGCTCGGTGCGCACGCCCAGCTGGAGCATCATGACGTCGCGGTAGAGCGCCAGGACGTCGACCAGGGCACGGTCGATGGAGTCGCGCTGGACCCGGGTACGGCGCAGTTTCTGCTCACGCTCCAGCTCTTTGACCGCCGCCTCCATGTTGCGCGGCTTGCGGCCGGTGGTGCCGGCGCCGAGGGCCTTGCGCAGCTCCTCGACCTCGCGCTCGTCCAGAGCGTCGCAGTGCTTCTCTGCGTCGGCCTTGGCCGCCTCGACGAGGTTGGCCGCGGCGTCGAGGCACTGCCGGATGTCGGCGAGGTCGAACGGCAGCCGCAGGACCTCGGCCCGGCGGGAGCGCACCTCGGGATCGGTGGCCAGCGCACGGGCGCGGCCCACGTGCCCCTGCGACGCCCGGGCGGCGAACTCGGCGGTCTCGAGGTCGACGCTCTGGGTGTCGGCCAGAAACCGCGCGACGTCGGCGTACGGGGGCGTGCGAAGCTGCACCACCCGGCAGCGGGAACGGATGGTGGGCACGATGTCCTCGGCGGTGGGCGCACACAGCATCCACACCGTCCGCTCCGGGGGCTCCTCGACCGACAGCAGCAGTGCGTCGGCGGCGTCCTCGCCGAGCCGGTCGGCGTCCTCGACGACCACGACCTGCCAGCGGCCGCGGGCCGGCCGCAGCGCCGCACGCGGCACGAGGTCGCGGACCTGGCTGATGCGGATGTTCAGGCCCTGCGTGACGAGGCTGGCGACGTCGGGGTGGGTGCGCGCGCGGACGTCGGCGCAGTCGGAGCAGACCCCGCAGCCCTCATTGGGGCACTGCAGCGCGGCCGAGAACGCCCGCGCCACCACCGAGCGACCGGACCCGGGCGGCCCGGTGAAGAGCCAGGCGTGCGTCATGGAGCCACGTGGCCCGCCGGTGAGGTAGCCGGCGGCGTCGGCGACGGTGCGCTGGAGCGCGGGCACGACGCTCTGCCCGACGACGGCGTTCCAGACACTCATGAGCGCACCACTTTGCCGTTGCGCTGCACTGGTCGGGCACGCGCCACAGCGACGGCGATGTCGGCGGCCACGTCCTGCGGCGGGCGGGCGGCGTCGACGACGAGGTAGCGCTCCGGCGCCGCGGCGGCGAGGTCGAGGAAGGCCCGGCGCACCCGCTCGTGCACGTGGCCCGGCTCGCGCTCGATGCGGTCGGCGCTGCCCTGCCGCTCCATGCGCTCGCGCCGGGCCTCCTCGTCCAGGTCGAGGACGACGGTGAGGTCGGGCAGCAGTCCCTGGGTGGCGAACTGTGACAGCGCGGCGATCTGGTCCCGGCCCAGCCCGCGGCCCTCGCCCTGGTAGGCGATCGAGGAGTCGATGTAGCGGTCGACCAGCACGATGGCGCCACGATCGAGGGCCGGGCGGATGAGGTGCGCGACGTGGTCTGCGCGGTCGGCGGCGAAGAGCAGCGCCTCGGCCCGCGGGTCGAGCTCGCCACCGTCGAGCACGATGGCCCGAACCTGGGGACCGATGCGGGAGTCGCCCGGTTCGCGAGTGACGAGGACGTCGTCGCAACCCTCGGCGCGCAGGTGCTCGGCGAGCAGCCTCTGCTGAGTGGTCTTGCCTGCTCCGTCGCCGCCCTCGAAGGCGACGAACAGCCCTCGCGGTCCGGTCACGTCGCCAGCGTAGTGAATCGCACCGACAGTCCCTCACACGATCCCGATTTCGCCCCAACGCCGCGCCGTGCCCCCAGCCCACCCCCGGCCTCGTTGATCTTGGAGCTATCGCAGGATCGCAGGGTGAATTGCCCGATTGATTCCGCGGTTACTCCAAGATCAACGCGAAAGGGCAGGGGACCTCGGTGGGAACGGGTGGGGGTAGCCCGAGGACACCCCTGAGATCGACCCTGAGGTATCCCTGAAATCACCCTCTCGACGTTGCTCCGCAGCGGTTCGGGCCACAAAGGTGGAGGTCATGGACCTGCTGTCTCTCGTCACCGTGCCCGTCGCCGCCTATCTGCTCATCGCGGCGTTCGTGGCCATCGACGCGATGATCCCGGCGCTGCCGGGCGAGGTCCTCGTCGTCTCCGCCGGCGCCCTGGCCGCAGCCGGCCACCTCGACGTCGTGTGGGCGGTGGTCGCGGCCACGGCCGGTGCCATCGGCGGCGACCTAGCCGTCTACGGGCTCAGCCGGCGGGCTTTGCCCGGTGCCCTGAGCCGGACGAGGTTCGGCCGGCGGGTCGTCGCCGGCATCGGGCGCGCTCACGACCGGCTGGGCTCCACGAGCGCGGTCGCCATCATCGCGGCGAGGTTCGTGCCACTGGGCCGGACCGCGGTGGCCGCGGCAGCCGGCATCGCGGGGCTGCGGCCGCGACGCTTCGCCGTCTTCGCGCTCACCGGCTGCCTGCTGTGGGCCGGCTGGACCGTCGGCCTCGGCTACGTCACCGGCAGCGTGACCGACGCGCCGCTGTGGCTGCAGGTGGCCATCGGCACGGCGATCGGGGTCCTCGTCGGGGTGTGGGCCGGCGCCGCGCACACCGTCATGCGCACCCGGCGGCGCATGTCCGAACGGGCCCGGTCCGCCGCCGTGGAGAACGCACCGGACGAGCCGTCGCCGTCACGGACCCCCGAGCTCGTCTGCTGATCGCGCACATCACCAGGTTTCTTCGCGCGTCACCATGCTCGCGAGCATGGTGCGACACGAGATCTCGTGCTGAACGTGATCATTCCCCGGGGCGGGGAAGGGTGTGGTGGAGCGGGGCGGCGG
>NZ_SMKZ01000005.1 GCF_004349065.1 Jiangella asiatica | reverse complement strand
GGCAGTCGCACTGGGATGGGTTCGTCCTCGGCCCAACCGTTCAAGAAAGCGCAGTACGTGTACGCATGCGTGTTATCCGTGCCAATGACACCAACCCGAGCACCAGACAACCCAACACACCTCCAGGTGGTAACATTCCTGCTGGATCGAGCCAATACGCCGAGTCAGGACGGACTTTAGTCGTCGTTCAGCTCCAGACGCGGAGTCGCGGACATAAGGGATCGTGTGTAGTCCTCCCTGGGGTGCTCGTAGATGTCATCCGTCGAGTTTCGCTCCACGATCTTTCCGTGATTCATAACCACCGTGATATCGGTCATGAACCGGATCACGCGCATGTCATGCGACACGATGATCAATGCCAGGTCGTGTTCTCTTCTCAAACGTTGGAGCAGGTTCAATACTTCGCCTTGAATCGACATGTCCAGCGCCGAGGTCGGTTCGTCAGCGACAATGACGCTTGGTTCCACGGCCAATGCGCGTGCGATCGCTACTCGCTGGAGTTGCCCACCCGAAAGGGCGCGCACAGGGCGGCTCGCAATGGAAACGGAGAGCCCGACGCTGTCGAGGAGCGCCTGAACCCGCTCCTTGATCTCTCGTCGAGGACACGTCCCCAGGACCCTCATGGGGTCGGCAATGACCGAGCCGATGGTCAACCGCGGATTGAGCGAACTTCGCGGGTCCTGGAACACTATCGAGGCATCACGGCTCAGCGTGCGGAACCGGGCTGTCTGGCTCATCGCGTAGACGTCGCGGCCGCGATACAGCACCCGGCCGGAATTGGGCGTGATCAAGCCGAGCAGTGACCGTGCCAGCGTGGTCTTGCCGGAGCCGGACTCGCCGATCAATCCGATCGCCTGGCCGGGGTGGACGCTGAGCGAGACGTCGTCGAGCGCCGTGACGGGGCCGTGCTTGCTCGCGTAGGTCACCACTAGGTTTCGTGCGTCGAAGATCGGCTTGCCGACCTGGGTCGGCGTGGGGGTGACAACGGGCTGGGTTGTCATGGCTGGCTCCGTCCTGCCGACGTGTCGGTCGCGATGGAATCGCCTTCGCCCGCCTCGGCGACTCTCGTTTCCGGGCTGGCGCCTGACGTGACCGGGTGATAGCAGGCGAGGCGCCGGGCGCCGTCGACCTTAAGGGCGGGTCTCGTCGCGCAGGCCTCGTCGGCACGAGCGCAGCGTTCCCGGAAGCGGCAGCCTGAGAGGAAGCCGGCCGGTGTCCGGACCTGGCCAGGGATGGGTGCCAGCGTCGGCCGGCGTTCTTCGAGGCTGACGGTGGCCTGCAGCAGGCCTGCCGTATAGGGATGGCGAGGGTTGGCGAGGACGGCCCTCGTAGGTCCGGACTCCACGATCTGGCCGGCATAGAGGATGACCACCCTGCTGGCGAACTGCGACACCAGCGCGAGGTCATGGCTGACGAAGAGCATTGCGAACTGCCGGCTGCTCCGCAGGCTCTGAAGCAGTTCGATCACCTGACGTTGGACCGTCACGTCAAGAGCAGTAGTCGGCTCGTCGGCGATGATCAAATCAGGGTCCCGCGCCAGTGCGAGTGCGATCAGGATGCGTTGACGTTGCCCTCCGGACAGTTGATAAGGCCGGGAGCGAAGTATGCGCTGGGTGTCGCGCAGCCCGACGGAGGTCAGGAGCTCCTCCGGTGTCGACGTCGCACCGAGTCCGCAGACCTGGCGCATCTGTGCCGACACTGTCATGCCGGGATTGAGACTGCTCATGGCGTCCTGATACACGACCCCGATTCCGGCACCCCGCATGCGACGAAGACTCTGCCGTGACATCGCTCGAACGTCCTGGCCGCGGAACTCGACGGTGCCGGTCCATTCCGCGGTAGGTGGGAGGAGATTCGCCGCGGACAGCCCGAGTAGTGACTTGCCACAGCCCGACTCGCCGACGACAGCGACGGCCTCCCCGAGTTTGATCTCCAGGTCGATGCCGTCGAGCACTGCCACGTCGCCGTATCTCTTGGGGAATCTCACCCGAAGATCGCGCACCGTCAGCAGCGGGCCGCGGGCTGTGTCGGTGACAGGCCCGCCCCGATGAGCGGCAGACGTGGGCCTGAGCGTCATCGGACCTCCGAACTAGATCGAAGTACGAAATCTCCATTTCATATTCGGAACATGCTATCACTCGGGCCTGCCCGACGCCGCTGGGCGGCGGTGGAAGCCTGACCTGATCAACACCTGAGCTGACGAGGAGCCGCCAGCCATGTTGGCCGGCGGCTCCTCGTGTCAGCGAGACGTCCCCGTGATCTCGGCCCTCCGCCTCGGCGTCACCGGCGCGGGGCTGCCACCGCGCGATGCACGGGCTGGTTGGAGCACCCACGCCGGCAACGTGCACGGCCGGAATGTTTGTCGGTGACCAAGGGGGCGTTCTCGCGGGCTCCTTTCCCACACCGGCCAGTGCTGTTCCAATCAATAAAACCTTTGTCTCTACAAATACATCTAGCCGCTTGGCTATGTCAACTGTCACATCCCGGCGACCTGACGCTCGGTTCTGTCGCCGACTGGCTTGCGAAGGGAAGGCATCGAAATTGTGATGTCTAAGAGTAGCGTCGCACATTCCTGCGTCTAGCGCAAAACCGTCCCACCATCGGCCCGGGAGCGCAGCCGCCACCTTGCCGACCGAGCCGCCGCAATGCCGACAAGCCACTCACGGCTACGCGATGGCGACCAGCGATTTTGCATCCGGCCTGGTCGTCACGGGTGACGATGGCACATCGGCACCCTCAGCGGCGGCTAACACAAGAGGGCCACGAAACGTATACGTGGGCCCATTCTGTCCAACATTAGATTAATTCATTGGCGGCTTGATTCGCCGCCGAATAGGCCGGGGTCTTCTTGTGGTCAACGCCTCGACGGCACCTGTGGCGCCACTCTATTCGTGGCATGCCGTAAAGCAATGAATCTCGGTTGTTCATGCCATTCGATACCCAGGGTTTCCGGGCCTTGGCGCCTGCGTGGGGCGGGCTCGGCGGGCGTCCCAAGTGCTCAATCACTCTCGACTAGAGCCTCCAACCCACGGGCCCTTGCCGCCTGAGCCTCTGCGGCGGGCGGCCGGCGCGTGAGCGGCGGATGAAGGGAACTCGGCGTTCTGATCGGGACCCGTCGTGAGTCGGGTCCACCAGCCCCGATCGGTCCACCTCGACGACGCCATCGCCGCGGCGGCTCCGTGCATTCCCTGCTTCCCCGACTACGTGTCCGCGTCGACGCCGGCCATGCCCTGCTGGGAGGGCGTTGATGGTCGATGGACGGAGGGAACGCTGACCCAGTGGCGCCGACAGGACAGAGAACCGGACGCCACCGGCCACCTACGGCTCTGCCGACATCACGGGGTCGACGAGTGCCAGGTGGAGGCCACGCCGGAGGTGGAGTGGGCCGGGACGTAGTCGTCGGCGCCGCGAAGGCCGTCCTTGACGGTGCTGCGGAAGTCATGCTGCGGCCAGAAGCCGATGCGGCCGATGGCGGAGTCGATGCTGAGCTCGAGTCGGTGCCGCATCGGCATGGTCACCATCAGCTTCGGCACGTCGTAGAGGTCGGCGATCGCCGAGGCGCCGTCGTCGTGCGTCGTCGGCTTCATGGCCGCGAGGTTGAGGGCTCGCCCGACGGCGCCGGGTTCGGTGAGCGCCCGGTACACGCCGTCGACGGCGTCCCGAACGTCGAGCAGCGAGATGGTCCAGGGCTGGAAGTCGGGATCGCGCAGCCCAACGGCGGTGTCGTCGGTCGCGTCCCCGGCCTGCTCGTTCAGGATCCTGACCAGATCAGGCTGGCCGTCGAAGAGCGGCCACAGATGTGAGTCCTTGCCGAGCGCTTGCCAGCCGAGCACCGCTCGCCAGAAGCTGAGTCGGAACATCGTCCCGGCTTCCTCGGGGCTGATGACCGTCGCGAAGCGCACGATCGCGTAGGGGATGTCGAACTGCGCGGCATGGTTGCGCAGGATGATCTCACCGAGCAGCTTGCTGGTGCCGTAGTAGTCGGCCGGCTCCTGCCAGCTCTTCTCCCGCAGTGGTCGCTCCGGTGGCTTACCCGGCCGGTAGGTGCCGTCGGAGCTGGCCAGCACGAATCGTTCCACCCCGGCGCCAGCGTGCACCACGCCCTCGAGCAGACGCAGCGTGCCGAACGCGTTGACGTCGTAGAACCGGTCGGCGGGGGAGTCGCCGCGGACGAGTTGTGCTGCCAGATGCACGACGTGCGTCACGTCCCGGCAGGCGCGGTCGATGGCGGCCTGGTCGACGAGGTCGGCTTCGACGACGTCCACGTCCGGGAACGCGTCGAGCTTCGACAGCTGCGGATCGCTCGGCAGCACCATCGCACGAACATCCACGCCCTCGCCGACCAGGCGTTTGACCATGTTCGTGCCGACCCGACCGGCCGCACCCGTCACCAGAACCCGCATGTCATCACCGCTTCTCAGCCGACGAAGCATCGAGAGTATGCAAAAAGTGAAACTTATGTTTCAGTATGACATGTGCGGCGGAGACTTACCCGAAACCTCACGTCCCCATGGACCTGGGCGGTGTGGATGCGGACGACATGTGTGGAGACGTGACGCCATGCCGCTGAGCCGGTTCGCCGCCGATCTGCCGGTGGTCAGCGAGTTCATCTCCCTTGGTGAGGGTGACACCCCGCTGCTGTCACTGGACGTGGTCGCCAGGCACCTCGGTCTCCGGCGGCTGTCGGCGAAGATGGAGTCGCTGAATCCCACCGGCTCGTACAAGGACCGCGTCGCGGCCATGTCGCTGTCGTTGGCCCGGCAACACCGCAATCGCGGCTGGATCGCGTCGTCGTCGGGCAACGCCGGGCTGGCGATGGCCGCCTACGGCGCCCGCGCGGGCCTGCCCGGCTTCCTGTGCCTGGTCTCGTCGGCGCCCCTCGAGAAGCGCATCCCCTTGATGCCGTACGCCCTGGACGTCGTCGGGGTCGACGGCGTCGGCGACGGGGCGACCAGTGAGCGGATCACCGGACTGGTCGACCAGATCCACGCCGCGGCCGAGCGGTACGACCTGTACCTGGGCATCACCGCGCACGCGTTCAACCACGATGGGATGCGAGGCGTCGACACCATCGCCTACGAGCTGGCCGAGCAGTCGCCGGGCGCCACGCACGTCTACGTGCCGGCCGGGGGCGGCGGCATGCTCGTGGCGGTCGCACGTGGCCTGCGGCAGCGTCGCCTGCGAGCACGGGTCGTGGCCTGTCAGCCCAGCGGTTGCGCGCCTATCGTCCAGGTCCTCGACGGTGCCAGCCGCACGCCAGCGGTGAGACGGTGCGAGAGCGGCATCTCCGGACTCCAGGTGCCGAACCCGCCGGACGGGGCTCTGGCCGTCAGGGCGGTGGAGGATTCCCGTGGCTGGGGAGTGGCGGCGACGGACGAGGAGATCGTCTCGGCGCAACGACTGCTGGCGGCCGCCGAAGGCGTGTTCGTCGAGCCAGCGGCCGCGACCGCGCTGGCCGCGCTCATCCGTGACGTCGGAACCGACCGCGTCGGCCGGGATGACCACCCCGTCCTGATCCTGTCCGGAGCGGGCTGGAAGGACCTCGGCCGGTTCGCCGGCGCGGCAGCGGACCTGCCTGTCGTCTCCTTCCCGGACGTGGCCGGTCGAGTGGACGAGTGGGCGAGCCACCTCGGCGGGGGAGTCGCCAGGGAGGTCCGATCATGAGGGTTGTCGTCGTCGGCGTCGGGTTCATGGGTCAGCTGCACGCGCGGACCGTCGCCGGCTCGCGCCTCGCGGAGCTGGTCGGCGTGGTCGACCGCGATCCGGCCGTGGTGTCCGTCGTCGGTCGTAGGCTGGGCGTGGCGGCGTTCGCCGACGTCACCCAAGCGCTCGTGGTGCTGGAGCCCGACGCCGTCGTCATCGCCACCCCCGACTCGTTGCATCGCGAAGCGACCGAGGCCGTCATCGAGGCCGGTGCTGACGTGCTGGTCGAGAAGCCGCTCGCGACGACGGTGGAGGACGCGGAGGCCATGGTCGCGCTGGCCCAGGCTCGCGGCGTCCGTCTCATGACGGGGCACATCACCCGCTTCTACCCGCGGTATGCCCAAGTCCACGAAGCGGTCCGTTCCGGTGAACTCGGCCGGCCGGTCATGGTGACGGCGTCGACCTGGGGGCTGCGGTCGCTCGGGGCGCGGGTCGCGCACACGACCAACCCGCTGTGGCATTTCGCCATCCACGACATCGAGCTCGTGCACTGGATGACCGGGGGCGTCGTCGACGAGATCGACGGCGCGCAACTGGTCGAGTCGTCGTCGGGGGTGAGCACGTTCGCGGCGACCGGCACGGTGTCGACGGGCGCGGCGTTCAACCTGGTGACCGGATGGACCCTGCCCGACTCCGCCGGGCCGCGCTGGGACCTCACGGTGCACTGTGAGCACGGTGTCGTGCGGGCGGCCTGGAGCGACGACGGGGTCACCCGGTTCGGGCCGGACGCTGTCGACGCGCCGGACTGCATGGCGTGGCCGAACCTGAACGGGCGCGTCGAGGGTGCGCTGCGCATGGAGGTCGAACACTTCCTCGGCGCCGTTGTCGGCGGCTCGCCGTTCCTCGTCACCCCCGACGATGCGGTCGACGCTGTGCGTGCCGCCGCGGCGCTGGAGAAGGCGGCGACGGTCAGGAGGGTTCCGTGAACGTGCGGCTGGCGGTCGTGACCGGTGCGGGGTCCGGCATCGGCCGGGCGACGGCTGCCCGGCTGGCACACTCCGGCTTCGTGTGTGTGCTCGCCGGTCGCCGCAAGGAGCACCTGGAAGAGACGGCGGCGCTCATCGGAAACCGGAGCGTCGTCGTACCGGCGGACGTCACCACGGAGGACGGCCGGGAAGCCATCTGGCAGGCCGTGGACCTGCGCGGCGAACCCATTCGCGCACTCGTCAACAACGCCGGCGACTCGAACCTCGCGCCCCTGCTCGCGCAGGATCTGCGGAAATGGCGCGCCAACGTCGCTTTGAACGTCGAGGCCGCGGCGTTCCTGTCGTTCGAAGCCATCCGCCGGATGAAGGACTCCGGTGGCGGCGCCATCGTCAACATCGCGTCCGTGTACGGGAAGGTCGCGCTGAACAACGCCCTCTACGAGTCCAGGCTGCCGGCCGATACCCCGGACGGGCCGGTGCGCGACGTGTCGTACGCGGCATCCAAGGGCGCGGTGCGGATGCTGTCGCGCGAGCTCGCCGTCGCTGCCGCGCGGATGGGCGTGCGGGTGAACACGGTGTCGCCCGGCATGGTCGACGTCGGCAAGGTGCCGTTGTCACCGGAGGTCGTGGAGAGGTTCGCCAACGCGACGCCGATGGGCCGCCTGGGCCGGCCGGACGAGGTCGCCGGCGCGGTCGCTTTTCTCTTGTCGCCGGAAGCCGGCTTCATCACCGGCGCCGAGCTGGTCGTCGACGGCGGCTGGACCGCGTGGTGACGGCGCACCAGCCGCCGCCTGCCTGAAACCGGCCTCTGCGGTGCCAGGTGGGATGCGGCGAAGCTGGTCAGCACGGAGTGGATTCTGTGCTGGAGGTCCGGTGACGACGCGGAGGGTACCGGTTGGCGTGCTGGGCACGGGCGCGTATCTCCCGGCGCGGGAGGTGTCGAACGCCGAGGTCGCCCAGCGCGCCGGCGTGACGGCCGAGTGGATCGAGCGGAAGACCCGGATCCGGGCGCGGCGGTACGCGGCCGACGACGAGGCGACCTCCGATCTGGCTGCCCGGGCGGCCAGATCGGCCCTCGCGGACGCCGGCGTCGGGGCGGACCAGGTGGACTACGTCGTGGTCGCCACGTCGACACCGGACTCGCCGCAGCCGCCGACGGCGGCGCTGGCGCAGGCCGCACTGGGGGCGACCCGGGCCGCATGCTTCGACGTCAACGCGGTGTGCAGCGGCTTCGTCTACGCGATGGCGGTGGCACGTGGCCTGCTCGCCGTACACCCAGACCGGCGGGCGCTGGTGGTGGCGGCCGACGTCTACTCGCGCATCCTGAACGCCGCGGACCGAACCACCGCGGTGTTGTTCGGCGACGGTGCCGGCGCCGTCGTACTGGGCCCGGTGTCGGCCGGCTACGGCATCCTCGGCTTCGGCCTGCACACCCGCGGCGATGCCCACGACCTCATCACGGTCGCGGCGGGCGGCAGCCGGCTGCCGGCGTCGCACGACACCGTCGACGCCGGCCAGCACTACTTCGCGATGAAGGGCCGTGCGGTGAAGGAGTTCGTTCTCGAACACGTGCCTCCGGCGCTCGATCGTGTCATGGACCAGGTTGGCGTACGGCGGCCGTTGATCGACCACTTCGTCCCGCATCAGCCGAACGGCAACCTGCTCGACGACCTGGTGGCCAAGGCCGGTCTGGACGGGGCGACGACCCACCGAACCCTCGAGGAGTACGGCAACCTCGGCGGCGCGTCGATCCCGGTCACGCTCCACGCGGCGGCTGAAGCCGGCGCGCTGCGGGACGGCGACCTCGTCCTGCTGGCCGGGTTCGGCGGCGGCATGTCCATCGGCACCTGCCTTTTGCGGTGGGGCTGAAACAGACGTGTCGGAGCTACATTCGAAATGTGGAGTTCGTGCCATCCGCGGTCGCCGTCGTCGCGTTGCTCCTGGCGCTGTGGGCGGCCTGGTACGTGCGCCGGGCGGTGTCCGAGGCCGGCCGCTCGGCTCGCACCATGCTGGGTGTCGCGGGCCGTGAGTGGTTCGGTGCGCTGTTCCGGCTGAGTCACGTCAGCCGGCATCGGTACGTCCTTCGCAACGACGGCAACAGTACGGCCTACGGCGTCCGAGTGGACGTCGGCGACCTCGTCCGGCACGAGGGCGCCGCGGCCATCGATGAGTTCCCGCCAGGGCGAGCTGAGAAATACATGCTGATCCAGCCGCTGCAGCTCCGGGTCACCGAGATCAGGGTGACCTGGCACGACCGGCAGGACCGCCTGGACGCGCCGCGTTCGGTCCGGCTGCCGTTGGAGCTGCCCACGGACCGCTCACCATCTGAGTTGTAGGCCGCAGGGGGTCCGTCGACGGGGACGATCCGCAGGTGGCGTCCGCCACGCTCGATCTCACGAGGCGTGCCCGTGTTCAGGACGTCATCCAGCAGCCGGTACACGTTCTGGCGCAGTTCGGACGCGGTGATCGCCGCGGCCACTAGAGTTCCGACGCCTTGGTCTCGAGCAGTGCTGGCGGGATGCCCGAGCGGGGGAACGGTTTTCGTCGCTGTCCTCGGACCGGTGTGCTGATCGCGAAGACGTCGCCGGCCAAGTGTGCGGCTCGCCCGTGCGACGGTGCTGCCTGGGCGGCGGTCGTGATGAACAGCCGATTTCCTCGAGGACCGCCGAACGTGCAGCTCGTCACGTTGGGCGTCGGGACGCTCACGGAGCCGAGCGGACGCCCGTCCGGCGCGTAGCGGCGTACCTCGCCGGCGCCCCAGACCGCCAGCCACAAGCAGCCTTCGATGTCGACGCACAGTCCGTCGGGGAGCCCGTCGCCGGACGGGATCTGGATGAAGGGCACCGGATGGCGGGGCACACCCGTGGCCTGGTCCCAGTCGTAGCGCCACACGGTCTGCGAGAGCGTGTCCACGTGGTAGAAGAGTGCTCCGTCAGGGCTCCAGTCCAGCCCGTTGGACATGCCGATGCCGTCGAACAGCTGCTCCGTGGTGCCGTCGTGGTCGACGCGGTACAGGGCACCGGTGAACCGCGGGTCGACCGCCGCGGTGCCGGCGACGAAGCGGCCGCTGGGGTCGCACTTGCCGTCGTTGAACTGGGTGGCGAGGTCTTCCTCGACGGGTTGCCACAGCCGCGGCAGGTCGGTCCAGCCGGGCAGGACCAGGATCCCGCGCCGCGCGGCCAGCAGGAAGCCCCCACCCTCGATCAGGGCGAAGCTGCCGAGCGGCTCGCCTACGGTCACATAGCTGACGCTGCGCTCGGACCGGTTCCATCGCCACAGACGCCCGGCGGGGATGTCGACCCAGTACAGCGACTCGGACACAGGGTCGTAGACCGGGCCTTCACCGACCTCGGCGTGGCACTGCGCCAGCGATGCCGCCTGATTCTTGATCATCGTCGCTCGCACTTCTTCGTGGCCCGCCCACCCCCTGCGCATGGACGAGCCCTGACCGTGGGGAGGAACGTTGGCCCCTATCCGCGCCCGGACGGCTGGAGTCGTTCGGCCATAGCCGACAGCGACTTGGCGACCTTGGACACATCGCGGAGGGTGAGGCGGCTCGCTGGCGCGCTGACGCTCAACGCGGCGGGCAGCCGGGTGCCGAGGATGGCGACGGCGACACAGCGACCGTCGTCCTCGTTCTCGCCGTCGTCGACGGCGTAGCCGCGCTTGCGTACGGAAGCCAGGTCGGCGAGGAACTGATCCACGGTAGTGATCGTTTTGGCCGTGCGCGGCTTCAGCTCGACATGCTCCAGGAGCTCGCGCACTCGGCTCTCGGGCAGCTGCGCGGCGATCGCCTTGCCCAGCGCCGTGCAGTAGATCGGGTCGCGGCTGCCCGGCGCGCTCACCATGCGGACCGGCCGCTGGCTTTCGGCGACCTCGACGTAGCGGACCGCGTCACCGTCGAGGACGCCGAGGTTGGCCGTCTCGCCGACCTCGTCCCGTAGCCGCTCCAGCCACGGCCTGGCGCGCTCCTTCAGCACGTCGAGGTCGCGCGACTGCATGCCGACGAAACCGAGCCCGAGAACGTAGAGCCCGTCGGCATCGCGCTCGACATAGCGATGCTTCTGCAATGTCCACAGGTACCGGAAAGCGGTCGCCTTCGGCATGTCGATGGCCCGATGGATCTCGACCAGTGACATCGGCACGGCCGTCTCCTGCAACTCGTTGAGCATCGAGACGACTCGCTCTACTGAGCGGTTCAGGTACTTCTTGGCCTGCGCCGGAGTAGCGGTCGCCGGATCGGGTGCATTATTGATGTCGATCTTGCTGTCGGCGCGTTCGTCGTCCACGGTGTCGTCGTGGTCATTCCGGTCCGGAGACCGCTTGCGTGGCATGACGTACCTCGTTTCCTGCTTCGAACTCGACGTTTCAGAGATTGTACAGGAAACAAGATCATCTGCCAGGAGGCCATGTCGAACAGTTGGTGAACGGCCGGGCGTGGGTGCGACGGCGCGAGTATGGCCCCTTGACGGGCACTCGAGCCGATCGTAGCGTGATTTGTAGGACGGAGCATCGGTTTCGTATAACAAAACTCAGCCCGCGGGGCGCCTCGAGTCACGGCGTGCCCGGCTACCAAGGAGGGTGGCCATGAGCCCACGTGCTCGGCGTCTCGAGCGGTCCGCTGAACTGCATCGCAGAGCCAGTCGCCGAACGCCGGGAGGGGTGCACTCGAACGTGCGGCTGGCCGGCCCGAGGGTGTTCTTCGAGCGGGGCGAGGGCGCCTGGCTGCACAGCGTCGACGGGCACGACTACGTGGACTATTTGCTGGGGCAGGGGCCGAACTTCCTGGGTCACGCGCCGGCTCGGGTGCTCGAGGCCGTCATCGAGGCATGCCGGAAGGGCATGGTCTACGGCGGCCAGCACGAGCTGGAGGTCGAGGCGTCCGAGGTGGTGTGTGCCGCGCTCGGCTGGCCGGACATGGTCCGATTCGGGGTGTCGGGGACGGAGTCCGTCCAGGCGGCGTTGCGGCTGGCCCGTGCCGCCACCGGGCGGACGAAGGTGATCCGGTTCGAGGGCCACTACCACGGCTGGCTCGACAACATCCTGATGGCGCCGGACGCCGCCGGCGCGTGGGGCGCGGCCAGCGCGGGCCAGTTGACCAACCACCTCGAGGACGTCGTCGTCCTGCCGTGGAATGACGCGGAGCGGGTGGCCGAGGAGTTGCGGCGGGACGGGGAGCGGATCGCCGCCGTCATCATGGAACCGGTCATGATCAACGCCGGGGTCATCGAGCCGCGGCCGGGCTATCTGGAGCGGGTTCGCGAGCTGTGCACCGGTTACGGCGTCGTGCTGATCTTCGACGAGGTGCTCACCGGATTTCGGGTCGGGCTCGGGGGCGCGGCCGGTCGCTACGGCGTCGTTCCCGACCTGGCAACCTACGCCAAGGCGATCGCCGGCGGCTGGCCGGCCTCGGCGCTGGCCGGGCGGGCGGATCTGATGGAGCGGCTCGGCACCGGTGCGGTCAACCATTCCGGGACGTTCAACGGGTCGGTGATGGCGATGGCCGCGGTCAAGGCGAGCGTCGAGACGCTGCGGGACGACCCGCCATACATGGCCGTCGCCGATCACGGTGCGGCCCTGATGGACGGCATCCGCCAGCTGGGCACGGCGCACGGGCTGGCGCTGCGGGTGGCGGGTGTTCCGGCGGCGTTCCACGTGTCGTTCGGTGACGCCGACGTGTACGACTATCGGAGCCTCCAGCTGCTCGACCTGGACCGCTACGAGCGCCTCGCCGACGTGCTGATCGACTGCGGCATCTGGGTCGCGGCGCGCGGCGTCTGGTATGTCTCGGCCAGCCACGGTGAGGCCGAGCTCGACGCGGCGCTGACGCGGTTCGGCAAGGCCCTGACGGAGTGGCGCTGACGTGGCGATGACCACCACCTTCGATCACCTGACCATCCCGGATGTGCTGCGGCACCGGGCCACCGTCGACACCGAGCGGCCGTTCCTGACCTATCGGGACCCGCAGCAGCCGTCGGCCACCCGCACCTGGACCTACGGTGCCTGCGCCACGGAGGTGGCGGCGGTGCGCGACCTGCTGCGCGAGCTGGGCGTCGGCGCCGGTGACCGGGTCGTGCTGCACATGGAGAACTCCGCGGACTTCGTGGTCGCGCTGCTGGCCATCGTCGCCGCCGACGCCGTCGCCGTGCCGACCATCGCGCAGTACACCGCCGACGAGTTCGCGTTCGTTGTCGAGCACAGCGAGTGCGCCGCCATCGTGACCAACCTGCGGCACCAGGCGATGGCCGAGCGGGTGGCCGCCGTCGCGGACGCCCCGCCGCCGGTGATCCGCGGTACGGCCGTCACCAACGGGCGGCGCCGGCTCCGTCCGCCGTCGACCCCGGTCCCCGGCCACGACGGACCGGCCGGCCGCCGCACCGCGCTCATGATGTACACGTCCGGCACCACCGGCCGGCCCAAGGGCGTCATGTTGTCCCATGCGGCCTGCCTGGCCGCCGGCGCGACCACCGGCAACGAGACCGGGCTGCGACCGGACGACCGCTCCTACTGCGTGCTGCCGCTGTTCCACGTCAACGCGATGTGCTTCCAGCTGCTGCCCGCGCTGCTCACCGGGTCGCACCTCGTCGTCGGGCCGGGGTTCAGCGCCCGAGCCTACTGGCCGGTCGTCGCCGAGCACGGGATCACCGTCGGCAACCTCACCGCCGGGCCGCTGCGCATCCTGCTCGGCGCCCGGCCGTCGGCGGCGGAGGCCGCGACACCGATGCGGCTCATGATGTACGCCTTGCCGCTGGACCGCGACGAGATCCACGCGGTGTCGTTCCGGTTCGGCGTCGACGTCTCGATGGGCTGGGGCCTGACGGAGTCCGCGGCGTGCGGCACCCGCACACCGCCCTATCTGGACCCGCGGCACGACTGGCAGTCCATCGGCACGGTCAGCCCTGGCTGGCAGCTGCGGGTGGTGTCCGACGACGGCGACGACGTACGGCCCGGCGCGGTGGGCGAGCTGGTCATCCGCGGACCGTCGACCATGAGCGGCTACTTCAAGGACCCGGCCGCGACGAGCGAGGTGCTCGACGATGACGGCTGGCTGCGCACCGGCGACCTCGGCCGGCTGGACCACGGCTACGTGTTCTTCCACGACCGCAAGAAGGACGTCATCAAGGTGAAGGGCGAGAACGTCGGCGCCGGCGAGGTGGAGCGGGTCCTGCTCGACCACCCGCTGGTCGACGAGTGCGCCGCGATCGGCGTTCCCGACCCGATCCTCGGCGAACGGCTGGTGGTGTTCGTCGTGCCGGTGACGGGTGCGACTGCCGACGCCGAGGACCTGCGGGCTCACTGCGCCGGGAGGTTGGCCGCGTTCAAGGTGCCGTCGGAGGTGATACCCGTCGGTGAGCTGCCGCGCACGTCCATCGGCAAGGTCCGCAAGGCGGAGCTGCGCACCCACGCGGTGGGCTTGCTGGCCGGGCGGGCGCGCGCATGACGGTGACCGGACCGGCGTCTCCAGGTGCGGGCACCGCGGACCGGGCCGCCGCCGACCTGCCCGAGATGTACCGCCGGATGCGCCGGATCAGGCGCTTCGAAGAGCGCGCAAGCGAGCTGTACCGCGCCACCGAGGTGCCCGGCTTCCTGCACCTGTCCATCGGCCAGGAGGCCAGCGCCGTCGGAGCCTGCTGGCCGCTGCGCGACAGCGACGCCATCACGTCCACGCACCGCGGCCACGGCCACTGCCTCGCCAAGGGCCTCGACGCGGCGTCCATGTTCGCCGAGCTCATGGGGCGCGAGAGCGGGACCTGCCGCGGCCGCGGCGGTTCCATGCACATCGCCGACCCAGGCCGTGGCGTCTATGGCGCGAACGGCATCGTCGGCGCCGGCCTGCCGATCGCCGGGGGAGTGGCCACCGCGTTCCGGCTGACCGGGCGCGACGGGGTCGTCGTGGCCTTCTTCGGCGACGGAGCGGTCGCCGCCGGCGCGTTCCACGAGGCGGTCAACCTGGCGGCCGTCTGGGACCTGCCGATCGTCTTCCTGTGCGAGAACAACCACTACGCGGAGTTCTCCCGGGTCGAGGACCAGCATCGCGCCACGCTCGCCGCCCGCGCCGCCGGCTACGGCCTGGGCTACGAGTACGTCGACGGCAACGACGTCGCCGCGGTCGCCGCGCTGATGACGACGGTCGTCGACGGCGTGCGGCACGGCCGCGGCCCGGTGCTCGTCGAGGCCGACACGTACCGCTGGCACGGCCACTACGAGGGCGACCCGGAACGGTACCGGGACGCCGCCGAGCTGTCGCGCTGGCGGTCGCGCGACCCGCTCGAGCTGGCCCGGAACCGGCTGGCGGCGGCCGGCGTGGCCGCGGAGGACGTGGACGACATCGACCGGGAGATCGAGGACGAGCTCGCCGACGCGGTGGCCTTCGCTCGCGCGGCACCGGAACCGGCCGCGTCCACCCTGGCTGACTTCGTGACGGCGCCGCGCCCGGACACCGGACCGGAGGAATCGCTCGTGGCGGGCGGGCGTGGAGCGAACCGGTACCGCGTCATGGATGCCGTGCGGGATGCCCTGGACCAGGAGCTCGCGCTGGACCCGTCGGTCTTCGTCGCCGGCATCGACGTCGCCGCGGGCGGCAACGTGTTCGGGCTCACCCGCGGGCTGGCCGAGGCCTACCCGGGCCGGGTCCGCGACACCCCGATCAGCGAGACGGCGATCGTCGGTGTGGCCGTCGGTGCCGCGATGGCCGGCCTGCGGCCGGTCGTCGAGATCATGTACCTCGACTTCGTCGGCGCCTGCTTCGACCAGCTGCTCAACCAGGCCGCGAAGCTGCGGTTCATGACCGGCGGCCGCGCGCCCATGTCGCTGGTGGTGCGGACGCAGTTCGGCGCGGGCAGGTCGTCGGGCAGCCAGCATTCGCAGAGCCTCGAGGCGCTGCTGGCGCACATCCCGGGCCTGACCGTCGTGATGCCGTCCACCCCAGCGGACACCTACGGTCTGCTGCGCGCCGCAATCCGCGACCCGAACCCCGTCGTCGTCGTGGAGAACCGGCTGCTGTACGGATTGCGCGGAGCGAAACCGCCGCCGGACCACCTCGTGCCGCTCGGCCGCGCCGCGATCCGGCGCGAGGGGACCGACGTGACGTTGGTGTCGTGGTCGCGGATGGTGCACGAGGCGCTGGCCGCTGCCGAGCAGCTGGCGGAGGAGGACGTCAGCGTCGAGGTCGTCGACCTGCGGACCATCGTGCCGCTGGACCGCGCGACCGTGCTCGGGTCGCTCGCGCGGACGAACCGGCTGGTCATCGCGCATGAGGCGGTGCAGGACTTCGGCGTCGGCGCGGAGCTGGCGGCGCTCGCCGTCAGCGATGGGTTCTGGCACCTGGACGCCCCGGTGGTGCGGGTGGCGCCCCCGCCGACACCGGCACCATACGCGCCGTCGCTGGAGCGGGCCTGGCTGCCCGATCGGCACGCGATCGCCGCCGCAATCCGCGAGGTCGTCCGGGTCTGATGCGCCGGTTTCGTTGCCGCGCGGCAACGGCGGACCAAACGTCACTTGACGTTTGAAGCGTTGTCGCGTATCAAAACACTTGTATTGTCCACCGAAACCAAGCCGGGTTCTAGCCCGGGAGGCAGGAGGGCCGAGACATGTCCGTGGGCTTCCGGTCGTTCCTGACAATCGAGGCGGGGTCGTACCTGGGCACGGTGATCGAGCACCTGGATCGCTGGTCACGGTTCAAGGAGATCGACATCCCCGCGGGAGCGCCGGGTCGGTACGTGCTCGACCCGGACGACATCATCACGATCGCCCGGCACCATGAGAGCGGACGCTCGGTGTATCGGTGGCGCCGGCTGCATCCGTTCGCGCGAGGCATGAACGAGATTTGGCGCACCACCATCACCGCGGTCGAGGTCCAGGACGCGCCCGGGTGGCTCTGGACGGAGATCGAGGTCGCCGACGACGAAAGCGACCGTCCGGCGCGGGTTCCGTTCATGTCGGTCCCCTCCGTGCTCCGCGAGTTGCTGGCGGAGCTTCCGTGTCGCGACGGGCTGGTGCCCACGTCGACCAAGCCGACGTGGGTCGGTCCCGACGACCTGCCCGACCTGATGGACTACCTGGCCGACGACACCAGGCTGGGCCCGGTCTACGTCGCCCGGCAGGGTGCTCGCGACGCCGACGGGTTCCACGCCTGGGCGACCGACGTGATGTGGGAGGTCGTCGGGCTGGGCAACGCCTTCCTCCTCGGGGCGTCGGTGGAGCAGGAGTTCAACGACATGGTCGGCGAGCTCCACTCCATTCCCGAGGGCGCCATCCGGACCTATCTGCCGGGCGTGGACCTCGACGACCCACGTGACCCGCGCCGCCACCAGATCCTCGGGTCGGTCCGGATCGACCGGAGCGGTCCCCGCCGGCTGGCCTACATCTTCGGACTCTCGCAGCGAGACCGCGGCATCCTCGCGCTGCTCCCGGCCGAGGCGTGGGAGGTCGAACGTATGCTGTTGGCCGGCGAGGCCGCAGAGTACTACGGCACCGCGCCGGACCTGCGGATCGTGCCGAACGGTGCCCCCCTGAACGGCGCCTCCTCGAACGGCGTCGCGCAAAATGGTGTCACGCCCAACGGTGTCGCGCCGAACGGTGTCTCGCCGAACGGTGTCGCGCCGAACGGCGTCGCGCGGGACGCATCGAAGCTGGTGCCGGACGGAGCGTCCTTCGGTCATGTCGCCGCCGCGGAACCCGTCCCTGCCCGCGGACGCGACGGGGCCGGTCAGCCGGCGAGCATCCTTTCTCGGCGCGGACAGCATCGCCGGCTGGTCGAACTGCTCGAGGAGAACGAGCACCTTCGCGCCGAGGTCGAACGGCTGCAAGGGGCGATGCGCGCCTATCAGCATTCCGACGTGGCCGTGCTGGCTGCTCTGGAGACGCTCGAGGCGGAGGTCAAGTCGCTGCGCCACAGACTCGGCCTGGACGCCACCCGTGGTGCGCCTCAACTCAACGCGTCATGATCACATCGCGACGGGCCGGATCATGCTATAAATGTTGAAGACTATGAGTAGCGTTCCCCTTCCGATTGAGCGGGGAGGTAGTAACCGTCGGGATGGATACGTTGCCATCGGGCGGACGGGTCTGGCACATCGCAACAATGCCCGCTGACAACAAGTTCATTGTTCGACTTGCATTTGAGCCGAGCCGGAGGACAATCACGGGTACTACCCCGATGAAGGTGCCGGCCCGCGCTTTCGATGAAGGCGAGTGAATCGCGTCCCAGACGCAGCGCCTTGTGTGCGGTAGCCCAGCCGGACTTCCCGCCGAGGCGCTTGGCGTGAATGTCGTGATGGCGAGATTCTGGCGTCGAGGGCGCTGACCAACTATCGCAAAGGCCCTTCGAGCTGGCGAGGTGGCTGTGATGACTGACCTACCCGCGAACCCCATGTCGGTCGAGCTGACCGTGACACATCGAATGCTGTGGTGGCAGACCGTCACCGACGACGACATGCCCGAGCATTGGCGGGTCTCGGCCGACGTCTGGGACCTCGACGTCTGTGCGGAGGAGCATCGCCACGTCGCGGACGTCCAGCTGGCGGTGGCGGACCTCAACTGCGATCGCAACCTGCTCGATTCCCTGGAGCCGGGCGAATGGGCACTGGAATTCATCGGCGAGACGGTCGTCGATCTCGCCGATGGAACGCTCGTGCCCGACTTGGACGAGCGGATCAGCGACGGCCCGCCGCGGATGGTGATCGTGTGCTCGTTCGAGTTGGCGAGGCCATGGCGTGGTCACGGCCTGGCCGGCCCGCTGCTCGCGTCGGCGCTGGAACGTTTCTCCAACAATGCCCGGCTCGCCGTGTGCCGGATCTCGCCGGCCGACCTACTCAGTCGCAATCCTGATCGAATGTCGGCAGAGCTCACCTGTCTGCGGCTGGGAACGCTGCTGGAACGGATCGGCTTCTTCTATTGGAACGGCGTCTACGTCGTAGACCTGAAGAACCAGGACCTGATAGACGCGAGTCTGGGACCACTCGAGCGCTGGGGGCCGTACAGCGACGAGAACTCATGAGCGCGCGGCCAAGGCCTCCGGCCAATCCGATGTCGATCGATGTGGCCACGTTGCATCGTCGGCGGTGGTGGCAGACCGGCGACGATCAACTGCCCGAAGAATGGGACGTCTCCGCCGACGTGTCCGACCTCGACGTCTGTCCACCAGGGCTTCGGCACGTCGGTGACCTCGCAGTGGTGGTCGCCGACCTGCGGCGGGAACCGGTGCTTCTCGATGCCGCCGTCCTGGGTGCCTGGGCGTCGGACTTCATCGAGTCGGTCGTCGCCGATCCGCGGGACGGCCGGCTCCGGCCCGATCTAGACGATCGGATCGGCGCCGGGCCACCGCGCATCGTGATCGTCCGGCACGGGGCGCTGGTCGATGCCTGGCGCGGACACGGTCTCGCGCGGCCGCTTCTGGCCAACGCACTGGGCTTCTTCGCCCTCATGGCACGGCTGGCGGTCTGCCACGTCGGGCAGCCCGGCCCGGGCCCTACGCGGGAGGCGTCTGCGGCCACCGACCGGGCTCGGCTGACGGCACTGCTGGACGACGTCGGTTTCCGGCCGTGGACGGACGACATCTACGTCGCCGACCTGCGCGGCGCGGACCTGGTCGCCGCCCGGGAAGAAGCGCCGCGACACCGTGAGCGGTGACGGCGCGCCCGGTTGCCCTTCCTCTACCTCAGCCGGCGTCCGGGACCGCGTTCACCTCGGTGAGCTGGGCCGACAGCGTCCAGAGCCGCGCGGCCTCGTCCGGGTCGAGCGCGTAGTGGCGGACGCCTCGGGCGGTGTCACCTGAACCGGAGGCTGGCTCGGCGATGTCGCAGTCCTCCAGGTACAGCCCGCCCAGGCCGGCCAGCCGCGGCGACGTGGCGGCCCAGACCTGCGTGGCGGCGCCCTGCTCCGGGGTCTTGAACGTCGGGTTCAGCGGGTTGCCGTCCTCGTCGATCCAACCGGCCGCGACCATCTCCTCCTTGGGCAGGTGCCGCTGCAACGGTGTCAGGATGCCGCCGGGATGCAGCGAGAACGCGCGCACGCGCGCGTCGCGGCCGAGCTGGTCCAGCCGGACCGCGAACAGCACGTTCGCGGTCTTGGCCTGGCCGTAGGCCGTCCACTTGTCGTAACCGTTCTCGAACTGGACGTCGTCCCAGCGGATGGGGGAGCGGTGGTGGCCGCGGGAGGATACCGACACGACGCGGGCGCCGTCGCCGGCGACCAGGGCCGGCCAGAGCCGGTTGATCAGCGCGAAGTGGCCGAGGTGGTTGGTGGCGAACTGGGCCTCCCAGCCGGGGCCGAGGCGGGTCTCCGGGCACGCCATGATGCCGGCGTTGTTGATCGCGATGTCGATGCCGCGACCGGAGGCGAGGAACCGGTCGACGAAGCCGCGCACGCTGTCGAGGTCGCCGAGGTCCAGCTGATCCACCTCGACGTCGTCCATGCCGGCCAGGGCCTCGCGGGCGATGTCGGGTCGCCGGGCCGGCACGACGACGTGCGCGCCGGCTCCGCTGAGTGCCCGGGTGGTCTCGAGTCCGAGACCCGAGTACCCGCCGGTGACCACCGCCAGCTTGCCGGACAGATCGATGCCGTCCAGGACCTGCGCGGCGGTGGTGTCGGCCCTGAAACCGGAGCCGATGGAGTGCTGAAGCGTTGTCATGGCGGCGACGCTACGAACTGGAGTGCGCTCGAAGTCAACTCGGCACGCCATGCGACGTCCGGGCCGGCCAGTAGTGCGCGTGGGTCCGTCTCCAGGGCGGCGGCGAGCGCGTAGAGCGTGGTGAGGGTGATGTTGCGTCGGCCGCGTTCCACGCCGCCGACGAACCTGCCGCGGTAGCCCATCCGCGCGTCGACCTGGCGCTGCGTGAGGTCGAGGTGGGTGCGGCGGGCGAGGACGGCCGCGCCGAAGCCGGCGAGGAACTGCTCTCTGCGGTCGTCGAGCTCATCGCGCTCGGCCGCGTTCTGGGGCGTCGGCATCCCATCACGGTCTGGGTGCGACGGCGAAAAGTCGACAAAGTGTGAACATCCCGACATGGCGCCGGTTGGCTCAGAGCAGGTCCCCCGGCGGCACGCCCAAGGCCTTGGCCAGGCGGTGGATGTTGATGAGCGCGACGTTGCGCTCGCCGCGCTCGATGGAGCCCACGTACGTGCGGTGCAGGTCGGCCCGGTCGGCCAACTCCTCCTGGCTCAGCCCCAGCTCCTTGCGGAGCTCGCGGACGCGGCGACCGAATGCGCTGAGTGCGACGCGCTCGTCATCCGGGGCCGTGGGCACCCATCTACGCTGTAGGCCGCCGGCGAGATGATCTACAGACGATGAGTAGCATCCGGACTGTTGTTCAGCGCCCGTCCAGCCGACTCTCCGGCGGTTGGGACAGTTCGGGCGGCTCGTGGTCGGGCAGCAGATCGGCGAGGGGGCGGCCCAGCGCGGTCGCGATGAGGTGCAGGGTGAACAGCGACGGCGTCTTCTCGGCGTTCTCGAGCTGGCCGACGTAGGTGCGGTCGAGCCTCGCCTGGAGCGCGAGCTCCTCCTGGCTCACGAACCGGCCAGGGTCGCAACGCAACGCCTCCAGGTGGCTGCCGAAGGCTCTGCGCAGGCTCCGCCGGTACGCGCGACTCGGGGGCACCCTCTCCACGATCATGGTTTGAACACGATGAGGCGACCGACTATACGTGCCATCCTCGCGACGGAGCTGTCGCATCCGACGCCCGGCGAGGAGACTGGCGTCATGGTGAGTCGCGCACAGGTGCTCGCGTACCGCGCCGCCGCGCACGGCCTGACGCCGGCACGCGGGGCGGACGCCGTCCTCGACGTCGGGGCGCAGGACCACCCGACGGGGACCACGGCGCAGCTCGCGATCGAGCTGCGTGGCGCCGGTGGCGACGACACCGTCCTGGTGCACTCCGTCCGGGCGGCGACGCACCTGCACCGGCCCGCGGATCTCGGCCTGCTGGCGGCGGCGCTGCGTGTCGACGACGCCACCGACTTCGCCAAGCAGGCGATCGGCCCGTTCGGGCGGGACGTCGGCGATCGTTTCGGTGCCGGCACGGACGAGGTGGCGGCCGCCATGGTCGACGTGATGTCCGACGGGCACCCGCGCACCAAGGGCGAGCTGTCCGGCGCGGTCTCGCCCCGCGTCGCTCGCGAGTTCGTGCCCTGGTGCGCCGGCTGCGGCGTCCACCACGTCCAGGACGCGCTGTTCCGCCACGCGACCCTGCAGGCCGGACTGACCATCGAGGTCGAGTCGTCGCGGCTGTTCCGGTTCCTGCCGCCGATGGGGCCCGGCCCCGGCGGGATGCCCGTCGACGCGGCGCGGGCCGAGCTGGTCCGGCGGTTCGTCCACGCGGCCGGGCCGGTGCGTCCGGCCGATCTGGCCGTCTGGCTGAGCCTGGCGCCGTCGGCGGCGAAAAGCTGGTGGTCGCTGGTCGAGGACGAGCTGCGGCCGGTGACGGTCGCCGGCCACACGGGCTGGGCGCTGGCCGCCGACGCCGAGCTCCTGGACGACCCGCCGGAGCCGCCGTGGCTGCGGTTGCTCGGGCCGTACGACCCGCTGACCGAGGTCGCCGATCGTGAGCTGCTGGCGCCCGACCCCGGTCACCGTCGCCGGGTGTGGGCGCCGGCCGGCAACCCGGGCATCGTCCTGCGCGACGGCGGGCTCGCCGGCACCTGGCGGCGGCGCAGCACCAAGGGTCGCCTGGACATCACCGTGGCTCCGTTCGCCGGCCTGCCGTCGGACTGGGTCGACGCCGTGGGTGCGGATGCCGGGACGATCGCGCGCTTCTTCGGCGCGTCCGACGTCCGCCTCGAGCTCGCCTCCTGACCAGGACACGCCGGGCCGGGGCGGGCCCGGACGTAGCGGACGAACGATCGGTCGTGCACAATGGGAGCGTCGATCAGATCCGACTGGTCGGAACGAGGTCGCAGGGGAAGGCGTCCCTCGAACCGCAGGAGGATCCGGTGACGACTCGTGGCGTCCTGTACGTCCACGCCGCTACGTCGGCGCTGTGCCCACACATCGAGTGGGCAGTGGCCGGCGCTCTTGGCGTGCGTGTGAAGCTCGATTGGAGCCCGCAGCCCGCCTCGCCCGGAACGTACCGGGCGGAGTTCTCGTGGCAGGGTGCCGCGGGAACCGGCGCCAAGCTGGCCTCCGCGCTGCGCGGGTGGCTCCACCTTCGCTTCGAGGTCACCGAGGAGCCCAGCGCCGGCTGCGAAGGCGCCCGCTACTCCTACACGCCGAGCCTCGGCGTCTTCCATGCCGTCACCGGCGTCCACGGCGACATCATGATCCCCGAGGACCGCATCAAGACCGCCGTTCTGAAGGCCTCGACGGGCGAGGTCGACCTCGAGGAGGAGATGCGCCGGCTGCTCGGCGCGCCATGGGACGAGGAGCTCGAACCGTTCCGCTACGCCGGCGACGGAGCCCCCGTCCGCTGGCTTCACCAAGTCGTCTGACCGGGTCGCGGCGCGGGTGGGAGGGATGCAAAGAATTTCTCGTCGACAGGGCCTTCACAATCGGCGAAGTCGCCGGTATGGTCACGGACTAGTAACGCACCCACAGACGTGGCCGCTCCGGCATCGGTGGTTGTCCCCGGCCCGGTGACCGGGAAATACAGCGGCCTCACCACGTGCGAGCGCCCCGAACCGTTTTGGTTCGGGGCGCTCCTCGTTGTTCTCACGAATAGCCCAAATGTTGCCTTTCTGCTGCATCCGTGGGTGCGCGGACCCCGGAATGATCACGTTCAGCACGAGATCTCGTGTCACACCATGCTCGCAATCATGGTGAGGCTCGGGGGATCCTGCTGAACGTGATCATTTCGAGGCCAGGGTGTGAGACTGCTGCGGTTGACCGGACGACGGGGGACAGCGAGGCCACACTCGGTGCCGCAGCGATCCCGCGCCGTTCCAGCCGTTGCGGCAACCCTCCGCGGGCCGCCTTGTGGTCGCCGGGTCCACGGGCCCAGCGCTTCCCGGGCCAGAAGCCGGGTCGTCGCGGCTTCTGACGTGGCCGGCCGGATCATGGCGCCGTCTGCACCGGCATCGCGATCCGAACGGCACCGGCCCACGGATGCATCGAAAGATCCCGAATGTTGCCCGTCCCGGAGATCCTCGCCGTTGGCGTTCGACCGCCTTTGCGCTGGCCGCACTCTACGCACCGCCCGCATCGCAGGCCAGAACCGCGCGTGAGCCGTCGATCGACGCTCAGAGCGCGATCTGGCACGCGAACCTCCCGCATCCGCGCCAGCGGCGCGCGACGGGCGGCCGGGCTCTGGTGCCGGCGGGCTGGGTGGTGCGCATATGCGGCCAGTGCGAAGCGCACCGACCCACCCGCGGCGGCGGCGCGTGATGGTTCGGCGGACGGGGTTGAACCCGTGTCTACAGCGGGATGTTGCCGTGCGAGCCGCGGCGTGCGGGCGCCTCCGCGATCGCCCGGGCCAGCGCCGAGCGGGTCCGCGCCGGCGAGATGATCTCGTCGACGACGCCGATCTCGATGGCGCGGTCGAGGCTGCCGGTGATGCGCTGGTGTTCCTCGGCCAGTTCCGCCTCGACCTGCGGCCGCAGGTCGGGGGAGACCTCGGCGAGCTTGCGCCGGTGCAGGATGCGCACGGCGGCCACCGCGCCCATGACCGCGACCTCGGCGGTCGGCCAGGCGAAGACCCGGGTGGCGCCGAGCGCGCGCGAGTTCATCGCGATGTACGCGCCGCCGTAGACCTTGCGCGTCACGACGGTCACCCGCGGCACGGTGGCCTCGGCGAACGCGTGCAGCAGCTTCGCGCCGCGGCGGACGACGCCGTCCCACTCCTGGCCGACGCCGGGCAGGTAGCCGGGCACGTCGACGATGACGAGCAGCGGGACGCCGAACGCGTCGCACATGCGCACGAAGCGCGCGGCCTTCTCCGCCGACACGGAGTCCAGGCAGCCGCCCAGACGCAGCGGGTTGTTCGCGATGACGCCGACAGTGCGCCCGCCGAAGCGGCCGAGCGTCGTCGTGATGTTCGGAGCCCAGCGTGGGTGCAGCTCGACGCGGTCGCCGGCATCGAGCAGGTCGGTGACGATCGGGTGCACGTCGTAGGCGCGCTTCGGCGACTCGGGCAGGTGCGCGCCGAGGTCGACGTCCTCGACCGGGCCCAGCTCGCCCTGGTCCGCCAGCAGCGACCCCAGGATCCGGGCCTGGTCCAGCGCCTCGCGCTCGGTGCTCGTGACGACGTGCACGACGCCGGAACGCCGGCCGTGCGGCTCCGGGCCGCCCAGCCGCAGCATGTCGACGTCCTCGCCGGTGACCGAGCGGACGACCTCCGGGCCGGTGACGAAGACCCGGCCTTCCGGTCCCATGATCACGATGTCGGTGAGCGCCGGACCGTACGCGCCGCCGCCGGCGGCCGGGCCGAGCACCACGGACAGCTGCGGGACGCGGCCGGACGCACGGGTCATGACCTCGAAGATCTGCCCGACGGCGTGCAGTGACAGCACGCCCTCGGCGAGCCGGGCGCCGCCGGAGTGCCACAGGCCGATGATCGGGACACCCTCGGTTAGTGCTCGCTCGTACGCCTCGACCACGACGCGGCAGCCGTCGATGCCCATGGCGCCGCCCATGACCGTTGCGTCGGAGCTGAACGCCACGACGCGGGCACCGTGCACGGTGCCGACAGCGGCCAGCATGCCGCTGCGGTCGTCCGGGCTGATCAGCTCGAGCGAACCCGGGTCGAGCAGAGCGGCGAGCCGGTGGTTCGGGTTGCGCGGGTCCTCTTCGCGCGGTGGCTTCGCCGGCTTGCCGGGTGCTGTCGCGACGTCCTTGGGGCGGTCGGCCAGAGCGGTCATCAGGCCCTCCTGAAGGCGAGAACGACGTTGTGCCCGCCGAACCCGAACGAGTCGTTCAGGGCGGCCAGCGGACCGTCGTCGAGTTTCCGCGGGGTGCTGCGGACGATGTCGAGGTTGATGTCGTCGTCCACGTCATCAACGTTCGCCGTGGGTGGTACGAGGCCGTGGTGCAGGGTGAGCACCGTGGCCAGGGACTCGACGGCGCCGGCGCCGCCGAGCAGGTGGCCGATCATCGACTTTGGGGCGGTGACCGGGATGGACGGAGTGCGGTCGCCGAACACCGCGTTGAGCGCCACCGACTCAGCCACGTCGCCGACCGGCGTGGAGGTGGCGTGGCAGTTGACGTGGCCGATCTCGTCCGGCGTCAGCTCGCCGTCGGCCAGCGCCTTGCGGATCGCCGCGATGACGCCGGCGCCCGTCGGCTCTGGCTGTGCGATGTGGTGCGCGTCGGCGCTCATGCCGGCGCCGGAGAGCTCCGCGTACACCCTCGCCCCGCGGGCCTCGGCGTGCTCGGCGGACTCCAGCACCATCAGCGCGCCACCCTCACCGAGGACGAAGCCGTCGCGGTTCTTGTCGAACGGCCGGCTCACGACGGCGGGGTCGTCGTCGCGCTTGGACAGCGCCATCATGTTGGCGAACGCGGCGATCGGCAGCGGGTGGATGACGGCCTCCGCGCCACCGGCGACGACGACGTCGGCTCGCCCGGCGCGGATCATGTCCAGCCCGTTCGCGATCGCCTCGGCTCCGGACGAGCACGCGCTGACCGGAGTGTGTGCGCCGGCCCTCGCCTGCAGCTCGATGGAGACGTTGGCGGCCGGGCTGTTGGGCATCAGCATCGGGATGGCCAGCGGTGAGACGCGCCGCGGCCCGGAGTCACGCAGTTGGTCGTAGTTGGACAGCAGGGTGGTGAGGCCACCGATGCCGGAGGCGCACACGACGCCCACCCGCTCCGGGTCGAGCCCGGCCTCGGACGTTTTGCCGGAGTAGCCCGCGTCGGCCCAGGCTTGCCGGGCACAGATGATGGCGAACTGGGCGGCCCGGTCCAGCCGGCGCGCCTCGACTCGCGGTAGGACCTCGGAGGGGTCGACGGCGGCCGGCGCACCGATCTGCACCGGCATGTCGGCGACCCACTCCTGGGTCAGCTTGCGCACGCCGGAGCGGCCGGCGAGCAACGACTCCCAGGTCGACGCAACATCGCCCCCGACGGGCGTGGTGGCGCCGAGCCCGGTGACGACAACTCGTGCCTGGGAACGCGACATGATGCTACGAACCTGCCTTCTCGATGAACGTGACGGCGTCGCCGACGGTGGCCAGGTTCTTGACCTCCTCGTCGGGGATCTTCACGCCGAACTTCTCTTCGGCCGCGACGACCACCTCGACCATCGACAGCGAGTCGATGTCCAGGTCGTCGGTGAAGGACTTGTCGAGCTGGACGTCCTCGGCGGGTACGCCGGTGATCTCGTTGACGATCTCGGCAAGACCCTCGCGGATCTCCTCGGTGCTGGCCATGTCGTTTCGGTTCCCCTCGGTTCTGGTTGGCAGTGCAGGTCGTGACCGACTCGGTGGTCGGTGACGATCGTAGGTCGCCGCACGTCGTCGGGCGGCGACGATCACGGGATCCGGATCACCTGGGCGGCGTACACCAACCCGGCCCCGAATCCGATGATCAGCGCGAAGTCGCCGCTCTGTGCCTCGCCGGTCTCGAGCATCCGCTCGATGGCCAGCGGGATGGAGGCGGCCGAGGTGTTGCCCTGGGTGGCGATGTCGCGCGCGATGGCGACCCGCTCGGGCAGCTTCAGCTGGCGTGCCATGGCGTCGGTGATGCGCATGTTGGCCTGGTGCGGCACGAACACATCGAGGTCGTCGACGGTGACCCCGGCGGCGTCCAGCGCCTGCTGAGCGGCCTTGGCCATCTCGTAGGACGCCCACCGGAAGACCTGGTTGCCCTGCATGACCAAATGCGGCATGGCCGGACCGGCCTCGTTGTGCAGCGCGTCGCGCCAGTCCTCCCGCTGCCGGATGAGGTCGAGGTGCTCGCCGTCGGAGCCCCAGACGACCGGGCCGATGCCGCCGTCGTCGGGACTGGCCGCCGGGCCCACCACGGCCGCGCCGGCGCCGTCGGCGAACAGGAACGCCGTGGACCGGTCGGTCTGGTCGGTCAGGTCGGAGAGCCGCTCGACGCCGATGACCAGCACGTGCCCGGCGGTGCCGGCGCGGACCATGTCCGAGGCCAGCGACAGGCCGTAGCAGAAGCCGGCGCAGGCTGCGGAGATGTCGAACGCGGCGGCCTGGTTGGTGCCGAGCTTGTGGGCGATCTCCGCCGCCGCGGACGGCGTCTGGTACAGGTGCGTGACCGTCGAGACGATGACGCAGTCGAGCTGGGCCGGCTGCACGCCGGCGTCGGCCAGCGCCTTGCCCGCGGCGGCCAGGCTCATGGAGACCACGGTCTCCTCGTCGGTGGCCCAGCGCCGGCTCTCGATGCCCGAGCGGGTGCGAATCCACTCGTCGGACGAGTCGATCTGCTCGATGACCTCGGCGTTGGTGATGACCCGGCTGGGGCGGTACCCGCCGATGCCGAGGATGCGGCTGGCCCGGGGCTCCGCCACCGGCTGGATGGTGATTCCACTCATGATCACGCCACCGCCTCTGGGTGCAGCCGGACCAAGGGCTGGCCCGGGGCGACCGGGTCGCCGTCCTCGACCAGCCACTCGATGACCGTGCCCCCGTGCCCGGCCGTGACCTCCAGCGCGTCGCGCAGCGAGGTCACCGTGCCGACGGCGTCGCCGGCGGCCAGCTGGTCGCCGACCTTGGCGCCGGTGCCGGTGAACGTCCCCTTCATGGGCGCGACGACGAGCCGCCAGGTCGGGCTGGTGGTGAGCTGGCTGGGCTGGCCGTGCCGCTCGACGAACGCACGGGCGTCGTCGAGCTGGTCCGGGGTCTTGAGCGCGAACGTCTCCACCCCCGGCAACGCACGCATGGCCAGGCCGACGAGCGTGCCGGCCGGCGGGACCTCGAGGACCCCGGTGACGCCCAGGTCGGCCATCGTCTGCATGCACAGGTCCCAGCGGACCGGATTGGACACCTGGTCGACCATGCGGTCGAGCACGTCGCGCCCGTCGTGCACCACGCGGCCGTCGCGGTTGGACAGCAGCAGTGTGCGCGGGTCGTGCGTGCTGATGGACTGCGCGAGGTGGCGCAGCCTCTTCACGGCCGACGCCATGTGCGTCGTGTGGAATGCGCCTGCCACCGACAGCGAGCGCAGCCGGGCGCCGGCCGGCGGGCCGGCGGCGAGCGCCTCCAGCTGGGCGATCGTGCCGGCGGCGACAACCTGACCGGCACCATTGACGTTGGCGGGGGTGAGCCCGTGCTTGGTCAGCGTGGCCAGGACGTCGTCGGCGTCGCCGCCCAGGACGGCGGTCATCCCGGTGGGAGCCTTGGCGGCGGCGTCGGCCATGCGGCGGCCGCGCTCCCGGACGAAGACCATGGCCTGCTCGGCGGTGATGGCGCGCGCGCCGGCGGCCGCGGTGATCTCGCCGACGCTGTGCCCGGCCACCGCGCCGACGGTCGTGAACGCGTCGGCCGGGTGTGGGAACAGGGCGAGCGCGGCGACCAGGCCGGAGGCGACCAGCAGCGGCTGCGCCACCGCGGTGTCGCGGATCGTGTCGGCGTCGGCCTCGGTGCCGTAGTGCGCCAGATCGAGGCCGGCGACGGCGGACAACCAGTCGATGCGGGCGGCGAAGGACGCCTCCTCGAGCCACGGGGCGAGGAAGCCGGGCGTCTGGGAGCCCTGGCCGGGGGCGACAATGACGAGCACCCTTCAAGCCTGGCCGTTACCAGGTCGTAGAAGGGGTCGGCTCCAGTCACAAGGTCGTCCCACTAACTTTGGGGGTTTCCTACAACGAGCGTTACCCACTGAATGACCACGTCAATACTGGGTAACGTCGCCGCACCGCCGACGCATGCCTGGTGGCGCGAGCAAATCCCTGGTGAAGGGCGGGTGACGGGCTGGTGGCGACGGTTTCCGCCGCCGACGGGATCAGCTCGCCCGGGCCTGTGGTCGGTCCACGGCGAGCGGGGCTCGGCACCGCGGCCGGGGCGTGATCACTCCACCGCGGGCGGGTGGATCCGGCCGAGCGAGAGCGCCAGCCGCAAAGTGTAGGAATCGCGCGGGTCGGTGGGTGTCAGACCGACGACGTCGGTGACTCGCCGCAGCCGGTACCGCACGGTGTTCGGGTGGACGAACAGCAGCCGGGCGGCCGCCTCCACCGAGGCGCCGGTCTCGAGGTACGCCGCAAGCGTCTCCAGGACCACCGGCCCCGCCTCGGCGATGGGCACGTACAGCTCGGCGACGAGGTCGTGCAGCGCCTCCTGCTCGCCGGAGAGCGCCCGCTCCGGCAGCAGCGCGCTGGCGGGGACCGGGCGTGGGGCGTCCGGCCACCCGGGGGCCGCGAGCAGCCCGGACACGGCGGCGCGGGCAGACGTCGCCGCGGACACCAGGTCCGGCACCAGCGGTCCGACGACGACCGGTCCCGGCCCGAAGTGGGTGACGATGGCCGAAGCCGCCACCACTGGGTCCTCGACCCGGCCGAGCACCGCGACCAGCCGGTCGCCCTGACCGCCGGTGAGCACGTCGTATCCGGCGTGCCTGGCCGTTCGCCGGATCTCGTCTGCCGAGGCGCCGTCGGACCGCGGGCGGCCGATGATGACCACGACCCCGCTGGCCGCCGTCCAGCCCAGTGCCGACGCGCGGGAGCGGACGTCCTCGTCGACCTCGCCGCGCAGCAGGGAGTCGACGACGGTGGCCTCCAGCCGGGCGTCCCACGAGCCGCGGGCCTCGGCGTAGCGGGCGTAGACGTGTGCGGCGGAGAACGCGACCTCGCGGGAGTAGCGCAGCACGCCCTCGCGGACCGCCCGCGCGTCGTCGGGCCCGACGACGTCCTCGACCCCGTCCTCGACCACCTCGATGGCGACGCGGACGATCTCGACCGTTTGTTGCAGGCTGATGGAGCGGATCAAGTCACGCGGTGCGGTGCCGAACACGTCGGCGGTGGGGGTGGGCCGTGACTCGTCGGCGTTGCGGTACCAGTCGACGAACGCGGCGATGCCGGCCTGGATCACCAGCCCGACCCAGGACCGCTGCTCCGCGGGCATCGCGCGGTACCAGCTCAGTTGCTCCTCCATGCGGGCGATCGCCGCGGTCGCGAGCTTGCCGGTGGCCCGCTCCAGCAGGTGCACCGTGCGTTCGTGACGGCTCGCGTCGAACGCGTCCGGCCGCTCGGCCTCGGAGGATTGCCGCATGTTCGGCAGCGTACGCGGCTCGGCCCTCGTGGCGTGGGACCAGGTCGGGCGTTGTTGTGGTGAACGCACAATCGGCGGCTCTGCGAGCGGGCCGGGGCGGGCAGCCCGCTCGCCGAGCGCAGGCCGGGCACTAGGCTTTCGCCCCATGGCCACACCGACCTCGCCCGAGGGCGGCGCGCCGACCGACGAACTGGGCCGCGCGCTGCTTGTCGTGTCCTTCGCCATGCTCGGCGGCGTCGTCATGATCGCCGTGCTGACGCTGGTCGCGCTCACCGACGAGCCGGGCACGGCGCTGGATGCCGCTACCGCGCTCGTCGTCAGCGGCGTGTTCCTGGCCGCGGCGTGGTTAATGCCGCGCCGGCTCATCCGCCCGTGGCCGGCGTCGACGGCACCGGACCCGGTGAAGGCCGCCGGCCAGCTGCGTACGGCGGCGTTCCTGTCGCTGGTTTTCTCCGAGCTCCCAGCGCTGGTCGGCATGGTCAACTCGGTGGCACGCAACGCCTGGCTGCCGGTGGTGATCGGCGCGATCCTCAGCGTGTTCGGCCTGCTGGCGACGGCACCGTCGGGGCAGCGGCTGCGGCAGTGGCTGGCGCACCTGGAGTCCCAGGGTGCCCGAACCGGACTCCGCCCATGATCATCAACGGTTGCGGGTGTGATAGCACCCGAAACCGTTGATGATCATGGGTACGTTGGCGGTGTGACGGTTCAGGTGCTGCGGGCGGGTTCGCGCTTCGTCACCCATGGCGACGGCGTCGTGTCGCGGCACTCCTTCTCCTTCGGCCAGCACTACGACCCGGGCAACGTCGGGTTCGGGCTGCTGGTCGTGGCCAACGACGACGTCGTGCCGGCCGCCGGCGACGGGTACCCGGAGCATCCGCACCGCGACGTCGAGGTCGTCACCTGGGTGCTGTCCGGCGCCCTGTCGCATCGCGACACCGCCGGACACAGCGGCCTGGTGGTCCCCGGCGTCGTGCAGCGCATGAGCGCAGGCCGCGGCGTGCGACATTCCGAGGTCGCCGCCGAAGGTCCGCTGCGGTTCGTCCAGATGTGGGTGCCGCCGGACGCGGCCGGGCGCGAGCCGTCCTACGGTCAGGCCGACGTGACGGCCGGCCTCGCCGGTGGCGGGTTGGTGCCGGTCGTGAGCGGCCTGCGGCGACACGCGAACGATGTGCCGGTGAGCCTGGGGCAGCGCGCCGCCGCCATGCACGTCGGGCGGCTGGCGGCGGGGGCGACGGTGACGCTGCCGGCAGCGCCGTTCGTGCACGTCTACGTGGCCCGCGGCAGCGTCGAGATGGAGTCCGCCGGCCGGCTGGACGATGGCGACGCCGTCCGCCTCACCGACGAGGGCGGCCGCCTGGTGCGCCCCGTGGCCGCCGCCGAGCTCGTCGTCTGGGAGATGCACACCGCCGCCGCCCCATGATGATTCGGGCTGAGGTGGTCAGGACTCGCCGCCGGCCTCCTCGGCGGTCGTGGCGGTGACGTCGTCGAGCTTGTAGCGGTCGTGCGCCTGCTTGACCGTCTCCCAGCCGATCTCGCCGCGGCGGGCCAGCAAAGTCAGCACGTTGACCACGATCGACTGCGCGTCGACCTTGAAGTGTCGGCGCAGTGCTGCCCGGGTGTCGGACAGGCCGAACCCGTCGGTGCCCAGCGAGGCCCAGTCGGTCGGAACGTACGGCGCTATCTGGTCCTGGACGGCGCGCATGTAGTCGCTGACCCCGACCACCGGGCCGCGAGTCTCGCGCAGCCGCTGCGTCACGTACGGGACGCGGGCTTCCTCGTCGGCGTGCATGAGGTTCCACTGGTCGACGTCAAGGGCTTCGCGCCGCAGCTCGTTCCAGGAGGTCACCGACCACACGTCGGCGGCGACCTCCCACTCGTCGGCGAGCCTACGCTGCGCCTCCAGCGCCCAGTTGACGCCGACGCCGGAGGCGAGGATCTGCGCGTGCGGGACGTTGTCGCCCGGCGCGGTCTCCATGGGCTGGTAGAGGTACATGCCCTTCAGCAGCCCCTCGACGTCGAGGTTCGCAGGCTCCGCCGGCTGCGGGTAGGGCTCGTTGTAGATGGTCAGGTAGTAGTAGACGTTCTCGGCGTCCTCGCCGTACATGCGCCGCAGGCCGTCGCGGACGATGTGGCCGATCTCGAACGCCCAGGCCGGGTCGTAGTGCACGACGGCCGGGTTGGACGACGACAGCAGCGGGGAGTGACCGTCCTGGTGCTGCAGCCCCTCGCCGTTGAGGGTGGTGCGACCGGCGGTGGCGCCGAGGACGAAGCCGCGCCCGAGCTGGTCGGCCGCGGCCCAGAAGCCGTCGCCGGTGCGCTGGAACCCGAACATCGAGTAGAAGATGTAAAGCGGGATCATCGGCTCGCCGTGGGTGGCGTACGAGCTCGCGGCCGCGGTCCACGAGGCCACCGAGCCGGCCTCGTTGATGCCCTCGTGCAGGATCTGCCCGTCCTTGGCCTCCTTGTAGGACAGGAACAGCTCGCGGTCGACCGGGGTGTAGTTCTGGCCGTGCGGGGAGTAGATCTTCAGCGTCGGGAACAGGGAGTCCATGCCGAAGGTGCGCGCCTCGTCCGGGATGATCGGCACCAGCCGCTTGCCGATCTCGGGGTCCTTGAGAAGGTCCTTCAGCAGCCGTACCAGCGCCATGGTAGTGGCGACGGGCTGCTTGCCGGAGCCGCGCTTGGCCACCTCGTACACCTTGTCGCCCGGCAGCACCAGCGGCTTGGCCGTGACCCGGCGGTCGGGCAGGAAGCCGCCGAGCTTCTGCCGGCGCTCCATCATGTAGGCGTGCTCGTCGGAGTCCTTGCCCGGGTGGAAGTACGGCGGGTTGTAGACGTCCTCGAGCGCGGAGTCGGGGATCTCCATGAACAGCCGGTCGCGGAAGAGCTTGAGGTCGTCGCCGGTCAGCTTCTTCATCTGGTGAGTGGCGTTGCGCGCCTCGAAGTGCGAGCCGAGCGTCCAGCCCTTGATGGTCTTGGCGAGGATGACGGTGGGCTGGCCGGTGTGCTCGCTGGCGGCCTTGTACGCCGCGAAGAGCTTGCGGTAGTCGTGGCCGCCGCGCTTGAGACCCCAGATCTCGTCGTCGGTCATGTGCTCGACCATCTTGCGGGTGCGCGGGTCGCGGCCGAAGAAGTGCTCGCGGACGTACGCGCCGGACTCGGCCTTGTACGTCTGGTAGTCACCGTCCGGTGTGACGTTCATGAGGTTGACCAGCGCGCCGTCGGTGTCGGCGGCCAGCAGCGGGTCCCACTCACGGCCCCAGATGACCTTGACGACGTTCCAGCCGGCGCCGCGGAACAGCGACTCCATCTCCTGGATGATCTTGCCGTTGCCGCGTACCGGGCCGTCGAGCCGCTGCAGGTTGCAGTTGACGACGAACGTGAGGTTGTCGAGCTCCTCGCGGGCGGCGAGGGTCAGCGCGCCGAGGGTCTCCGGCTCGTCCACCTCACCGTCGCCGAGGAACGCCCACACGTGCTGCTGGCTGGTGTCCTTGATGTCGCGGTGGTGCAGGTAGCGGTTGAAACGCGCCTGGTAGATGGCGTTGAGCGGGCCCAGGCCCATGGACACCGTCGGGAACTCCCAGAAGTCGGGCATCAACCGAGGGTGCGGGTACGACGGCAGCCCGCCGCCCACGCCCGCGTGCGACCGCTCCTGGCGGAACCCGTCGAGCTGCCCCTCGGTCAGCCGGCCCTCGAGGTAGGCCCGCGCGTACATGCCGGGGGAGGCGTGGCCCTGGAAGAAGATCTGGTCGCCGCCGCCGGCGTGGTCCTTGCCGCGGAAGAAGTGGTTGAACCCGACCTCATAGAGACTGGCCGACGAGGCGTAGGTGGAGATGTGCCCGCCGACGCCGACCCCCGGGCGCTGCGCCCGCTGCACCATCATCGCGGCGTTCCACCGGATGTAGGCGCGGATGCGACGCTCGACGTACTCGTCACCGGGGAACCACGGCTCGGACTCGGGCGGGATCGTGTTGATGTAGTCGGTGTTGCGCAGGCTCGGCACGCCGACCTGTCGCTCCTGGGCGCGCTGCAACAGCGCCAGCATGAGATATCGCGCCCGGTGGCGGCCGCGCTGGTCGATGGCCGCGTCGAACGACTCCAGCCATTCCCTGGTCTCCTCCGCGTCGATGTCGGGGAGCTGACTCGGGAGGCCGTTGATGATGATCGGCGAGCGGTCTGCAGCCACGACGATCCCTTCGTGGTCTAGAGGACGCCGATGTGAGCGTCGGGTTGTCGGCTTTCAATCCCTATCCTGCTCGCTCCGGAGCCGTACGTCACATTCGGGCCCAGGATGTCTTTGCAGCGCCGCGTGGCCAGGGCACCATAGGTTCGGCGAGGTGGGTCGTGTCAGGCTTGGTCTGGCGGGTTCACTTGCGCAAGCGCGCGTCCTTGGGTGGACTACAGCAATGCGGCACGCAGGTAGCGTGCCGGACGACTGCGAGGAGGACGATCGGTGGGCCAGATCGCGGGCCACTCGGACCAGCACGACGGACCAGCCGCCCGGCTCGGCTTCCGTCCCAATCAGGTGGTCCAGGAGCTGGGCTGGGACGAGGACTGCGATGACGATCTGCGTATCGACATCGAGGAGGTCACCGGCAACGAGCTGATCGATGGCGAGTCCGGTGAGGTGGCCGACGTGGTGCTGCAGTGGTGGCGCGACGACGACGGAGACCTCACCGACGCTCTCATCGGTGCCACCACCGATCTCGCTCCCGGTGGCGTGGTCTGGCTGCTCACGCCGAAGGTGGGCCGCGACGGGCACGTCGAGGCCAGCGACATCGCCGACGCCGCGCTCACCGCGGGCCTGTCGACGACGTCCACCGTGTCGGTCGCGGAGGAGTGGTCGGGCACCAAACTGGTGGCCCCGAAGGGCTCGACCCGCAAGTGAGCTCGTTCGGTGCCGGCGCACCGGGTCTCCTCGGAGCGCCGGCACCGGAATTCGAGCTGCCGGACCAGCACGGTTCGGCGGTCCGGCTGTCCGGGCTGCGCGGGCGCCCCGTCATCGTGGTGTTCTTCCCGTTCGCGTTCACCGGTGTCTGCACCGGTGAGCTGACCGCGATCCGCGACTCCGTCGTCCCGGCGGTGGGCGGGTCCGCGGCGGTCCTGGCGATCTCGTGCGACTCGATGTTCGCGCTGCGCGTTTTCGCCGAAACCACCGGGCTTGACTTCCCGCTGTTGTCCGATTTCTGGCCACATGGCGGGACGGCGTCGTCGTACGGTGTCTTTGATCACGTCCGCGGCTGCGCCATACGAGGTACCTTCGTAGTCGACGCCGAGGGGATCGTCCGCTGGAGCGTCGTCAACGCCCTACCCGACGCCCGGGACGTCGATCAGTACGTGCGCGTACTGGCCGAGCTGGGCGGCCGACCGTGACCACCTGACCCGTCCGACCATCGAGCCCATAACGCCGCGAGCGGCAGGAAGGAGCCCGACCCGTGCCGTGCTATCGCTGTGGCGCCCGGCAGTCCGACCCTGCCCGGGGGACCAACCTGTGGGTGCGCGGGGTGCGCGCCAGCGAGCAGGTTCTCGTGTGCCCTGACTGTCAGCAGACCAAGGGCTGGTCCAACGATCTCGACCACTGCCCGGTGTGCAACGCCACCACCCTGGTGCGTCGGCTCGGCCAGACGGTCTGCCGGTCCTGCGAGGCGTCGGCGACGGCGGAGTTCCTCGCGGTCGAGACCACCATGGACCGCGGGTTCGCCATCCGGATGCCCGGCCCGGGCCGGCACCGTCGCACCGACAGCCGGGACCTCTCCGCCGACGTCGCCAGCGCCATCGACCGGGTCCTGGGCCGTGCGCCGGCCCGGGTGACCACGCCCATCGACACCGACGGGCCCGAGTCACCGGCCATCACCACCCAGGAGCAGGAGCGCGTCCCACCCGAAGGCGCCGCCTGACCGCGAGCGGGCGGAGCCGGGTGCGGAGCGTCTCTCCGGTAGCCTGAGCCATCGCGAGGTGCTTCAGGGCGCATAGCTCAGCGGTAGAGCACTGGTCTTACAAACCAGGGGTCGTAGGTTCGAACCCTACTGCGCCCACCACACATAACTGCAGCTCATACGCAACTCGGCGGTCGACCGCAATCCGCGGCCGCCTCCTGCGGTGAAGACGTCGGTCGAGTGCACCGGCGGAGGGTGAGATTCTCTGCGGCACGTCTCAGTGCCCCTCGAGGCGGTTCATCGAATCGTCCGGAGAACCGGCCGAGCGCGTCATCCATCGGGGCACCCGGCGTTCGATGCGCCAGGTGTTGACCAGTGACTCGATCTCGGCCTTCGTCGGCACGCTCTCAGGGAAATCCCGGAGGAGATTGTCGGTCGCGAGCGATATCGTCCTACCGATCGCACGAACCACGCTCGATGTCAGACGCCCGACCGAGGAGACGCTGGCGAAAGGCGTGGCCACCGCGATGAGTTTGCGCAGTGCCGCCGGTCAGACTTCATCGACCGACACTCTCGTACCTTCAGGGGGGAAGATCATGACACGCTCACTCACCGGACGGCTGACCGGGCGCCGTGGCAAGTGGCTCGTGCTGGTCGTCTGGCTCGTGCTCGCCGCCGTCGGTGGAAGCCTCGCCGGTCAGCTGACCGACGTCGAGGAGAACGACACCGTCGAATGGCTGCCGGGCAGCGCCGAGTCGACCGCCGCGTTCACGGAGCAAGCCGACTTCGCCTCGACCGATGCCGTCCCCGCGGTCATCGTCTATGTCCGTGACGGCGGAGTCACCGAGGCCGACATGGCCAAGGCGACGGCCGACGCCGCGGCCTTCGGGAACCTCGAGGAGCTCGACGGCGAGGTCCAGGGCCCGATTCCGTCCGAGGACGGCGAGGCCCTCGAACTGATCGTCCCGCTTGACATGGGCGACGACTGGGAGGCGGCACCGGACCTTCTGGACTCGGTGCGCGATCAGGCAACGGGCGAAGCCGGTGGCCTGCAGGTGGAGGTCGCTGGCCCGCTCGCGATGGTGGCCGACCAGGCCGAGTCGTTCGGCGATCTGGACAGCAATCTCCTGCTGGCTGCGGTCGCCGTGGTGATCGTGATCTTGCTGCTGACCTACCGCAGTCCGATCCTGTGGCTCTTGCCGTTGCTCTGTGCCGGAGTTGCAGTGACGTGCGCGCAGGGCGTGGTCTACCTGCTCGCCAGGTACGCCGATCTGACGGTCAACGCGCAGAGCGCGAGCATCCTGGCGATCCTGGTCCTCGCGGCCAGCATCGACTACGCGCTGCTGCTGGTCGCACGCTACCGCGAGGAGCTGCGCCGGCACGAGGACCGGCACGAGGCGATGGACTTCGCCTTGCACCGGGCGGGCCCTGCCGTGATGGCGAGTGCCGGCACGGTCGTGCTCGGCATGCTGTGCCTGATGGTCGCCGAGATGAACTCGACGGCCGGCATGGGCCCGGTGCTTGCTGCCGGTGTCGCGGTCGGCATGGCTGCGATGCTGACGCTGTTCCCGGCCGTCCTGGTGATCTTCGGGCGCTGGATCTTCTGGCCCAAGCGACCGCAGTTCGGTAGCGACGAACCCACGACTCGCGGCCTGTGGTCGAAGGTGGGCAACTGGATCCGGCCGCGGCCTCGGCTGGTGTGGGTGACCACCACTGTCATCCTTGGTGCGCTGACGCTGGGCATCACCCAGCTCAATGCCAACGGACTGAGCCTGGAGGAGGGCTTCACCAACGAACCTGACTTCGCGCAGGCCGAGCAGGTTCTCGGTGAGCACTTCGACGTCGGCGCCGGCGACCCGGTGACCGTGATCGCGAACGCGGACCAGATCGATGTCGTCTCAACCGTCCTCGACGACCATCCAGCCATTGGGGCCGTCAGCGAGCCCGTCGTCGTCGATGACCGGGCATATGTCGAGGGAACACTCTCGCTTCAGCCCTACAGTGACGAGGCGGGTGACGCTATCGGGGACATCCGTTCCGCGGTGCACGGCATCGAGGGCGGCGACGCGATCGTCGGTGGTTCGGCCGCCATCAATGTCGACATGCAGGATGCGTCGGCCCGCGACAACCTTGTCGTCATCCCGTTGGTGCTCGCGGTGGTGCTGCTGATCCTGGTTCTCCTGCTCCGCTCGCTGACCGCGCCGCTGGTGCTGATCGGCACGGTGATCCTGTCGTTCGCCGCCGCGCTCGGGGTGAGCGGATTCATGTTCAAGAACGTGTTCGACTTCGCGGGTGCCGACTCGTCGTTCCCGCTGTTCGCGTTCGTGTTCCTCGTCGCGTTGGGCATCGACTACAACATCTTCCTGATGACCCGGGTGCGTGAGGAGGCCATCAAGGTCGGCACCCGCCGCGGCGCTCTGATCGGCCTGGCCGCGACCGGTGGCGTGATCACGTCAGCGGGAGCGGTATTGGCCGGGACGTTCGCGGTGTTCCTGGCGATGCCTTTGGTGTTCCTGGCAGAGATCGGGTTCGTGGTCGCGTTCGGCGTCCTGCTCGATACGCTGATCGTGCGGGCGGTGCTGGTCACGGCACTCAACCTCGACATCGGCCGGCACATGTGGTGGCCGAGCCAGCTTGCGAAAGCCGAGGCCGTGGACGAGACAGGGCCGCCGCCGGGCGAGCGCACCCTCACCCAGGCGCACCCGTAAGACCAGAAGGTCTGGTACGCAGACCGCGGGTACACCACGTCGACCCGCGGTCTGGTGTCTCATCGGGGTGGGCCAACGCAGGTGCCGAGCCTGTACCTCACCTACGCCCCTGGCACCAGCTCCGAGCGGAGCTGGTGCCAGGGGTGAGGCTACGTGGGCGTGTCCGAGGGGGAGCGGCCCGTCTTTCCTTCGCAGGCCGAAGTCGAGTTGTGCGCCTGAACCGCGCTGCCCGCATTCGGCGTGGCCATCGGTGGAGGCCGACGCTTGCTACATGCGTAGTATCGAGACTACGGTTGTAGCCATGGGCACCATTCCGGCGCGTGAGCTGCGCAACCACACCGCTGAGGTTCTTCGCCGGGTCGAGGCCGGCGAAGAGATCGACGTGCTCAAGGACAACCGCCCCGTGGCTCGGATCATCCCGATGCGACGGCGGCACGAGTGGCTGCCAGTCGCCGAGCTCGCATCCGATCTTGTCCGGCTCGGGCCAGACACCACCGGGTTGGCGGACGAGCTCCGTGAAAGCCTGACCGACACCACGGACGACCTGCCATGGTGAGAACGCGCCGCCGCGCGCTGGCCGACACTTCGGTGTTCATCGGGGTCGAAACAACCCGATTCGACGTGAGCCGGTTCGACGATCACGAGTGGGCGGTCTCCGCCGTGACGGTCGGGGAACTCCGCCTCGGCGTTCTTCAGGCCCGCGACCCGGAAGCTGTCGCACGTCGGCTGTCGACCTATCAGCTCGTCCAGCGCTTCGAGCCACTGCCGGTGGACGAGGCCACCTCCGAGGCGTGGGCCTTGCTCGTCTCGCGGCTGCGTGCCGCAGGTCGGAAGGCGCCGATCAATGACACCTGGATCGCCGCCACTGCCATCGCCCGCGGCGTCCCGGTGGTCACGCAGGACTCCGACTACGACGCCATGCCCGATCTCGAGGTGATCAAGATCTGACGTGGTCCGGGTGCCCGCACCGGCAGAGCCTGGACGATCGGCTGCGCGGTGCTCGCCTGAGCTCACCCGTCGTGCCAGGTCGCCGGGAGGGCAAGCAGTCCCTGGACGACTTCGACGAGGTCGCGGCCGGTGACATCCGGGGCGGCGAAGATGTCCGGGACCTGGTCCTCCAGGCGTGCGACCCATCCGGTGGTGAGTCCGGCGTGGTGGGCGCCGTGGGTGTCCCAGGCGTGCGCGGCCACCAGGGACACCCGCTGGGGTGGCACCTGGGTGCGGTCGGCGGCGTGGCGGTAGACCGGTTCGGCGGGCTTCCATCGGCGCACGTCGTCGACGGAGAGCACCTGCTCGATATCGGCGCCGATGCCCGCGCGCTGGAGCAGTCCCGCAGTGTTCTGTGCCGACCCGTTGGTGAGGGTCACCAGGCGGAGGCCTTCGTCGCGGGCGAGCCGGACGGCGGGGCGCACGTCGGGGTGCGGGTCCAGCTGGGCGAATCCGGCGATGACGTTCCGGATCGCGTCGTCGTCCAGCGCGGAGCCGGTGGTCGAGCGCAGCGCGCTGGCGGCGATGTCGCCGAACGGGCGGTAGCTGCCCGTCGCAGTGAGGGCGAATCCGTCGCGCAGCAGGCGGGCGAACCACAGGTCGAGGACGTGGCCGGGCTGTCCGGCGTCGATCAGTCGTTGGCGGATCGGCTCGAGCGGGAACAGTGTCTCGATGACGTCGAATGCGATGACAAGCGGACGGGTCGCCATGTCACGATCCTGCCACCGGGCGGCGGGCGATGACCCGCAGCAGCGGGATGGGGCCTGGTGGGCGCGGGCCGCGCCAGCCGGGTGATCGGAGCTTGGAGCGGGCCGGCGGTCCGGCCGCGCGTGCAGCCGGGCAGATCGAAGCAGCGACCACGGTGCGGTTGTGGCGTTCGAAGCGACGAGACCACGAGACGACGCCGAATCCAGGACGGGGTGTGGGACGTCGTCCTGGTCGGGCACTGCAACCATCCGGACCAGCACGTCGACCGTGCCGTGTCGTGACTATCGGTCATCTCCGTGACCGAGCACTTCCTGCGCCAGCTCCAGCAGGGCCTTGCGGTCCTCGGCCAGGGCCGCCCGGCCGGCGTCGGTGGCCCGGTACACGCGCCGAACCCTGCCGTACACGACGCGAGGCTCGGAGATGAGCAGTCCGTCGGCCTCCAGCCGGTGCAACGTGGGGTACAGGGTTCCAGGGCTGATCTTGTAGCCGTGGCTCTCCAGCTCTTTCGCCATCCAGGCACCGTGGATCTCATGCTCGGCGGCGTGATGCAGGATGTGCACACGCACCGCGCCCCGCTGGAACTCCCGCATCCGCAAGCACCCTCCGCCCCCCGCCGGGAACAGTGACGAGACCGATATCGGGTACCGATGCTACGCGGATCGGCGCCAGCGCCTGGCCGCGATGTGCTCGGCCGACGGATAGTATCGGATGTCGATATCGGCAGCCGAGTGAACGGGGCGGGTGTGCTCGAGCCAGCGGAGGCGCGTGGCGGTGGGTCGGATCGGTCGCGGCTGGCGCGGCGGCTGGGCACGTTCGACGCGGTCGTGATCGGCCTGGGGTCGATGATCGGTGCCGGCGTGTTCGCCGCGTTCGCGCCGGCGGCGGAGGCGGCCGGGGCCGGCCTGTTGGTGGGGCTCGCCGTGGCAGCCGCCGTGGCGTACTGCAACGCCACGTCGTCGGCTCAACTGGCGGCGCAGTATCCGATGTCGGGCGGCACGTATGTCTACGGCCGGGAGCGTCTCGGGGAGTGGTCGGGGTTCGTCGCCGGGTGGGGATTCGTGGTCGGCAAGACGGCATCGTGCGCGGCGATGGCCATCACGTTCGCCGCGTATGCCGTGCCCGACGAGGCGTGGCGCAAACCCGTCGCGGTCGCCGCGGTGGCCGGACTGGCCGCGGTGAACTACCGCGGTGTCACGCGCACCGCGCGGCTGGCTCGCATCCTCATCGTCATCGTTCTGGCCGCGCTGGCCGTCGTCGTGGCCGCCAACCTCACGGGCGGGTCGGCCCAGGCCGGCAACCTGGACGGCTGGGTCGACCGGGAGGGGGGCTGGTACGGCATCCTGCAGTCGGCGGGGCTGCTGTTCTTCGCCTTCGCCGGGTACGCCCGCATCGCCACCATGGGCGAGGAGGTCCGCGATCCGCAGCGGACCATCCCGCGAGCCATCGTCACCGCGCTGACCATCACGGTCCTCGTGTACGCCCTGGTCGGCGGCAGCACGCTCCTGGTTCTCGGGCCGGATGGACTGGCCGGCACCATCGCGCCGCTGGCCGAGGCCGTGCGCGCGGACGGATGGGACTGGGCGGGACCGCTGGTACGGGTCGGCGCGGCCGCGGCGGCGCTCGGTGCGTTGCTGGCGTTGATCGCCGGGGTGGGCCGGACGAGTCTGGCGATGGCTCGGGAGCGCGATCTGCCCGGCTGGCTGGCCAGGGTGCATCCGCGGTTCCAGGTACCGCATCACGCCGAGATCGCCCTCGCCCTCGCGGTCTGCGTCCTGGTGCTGGCCGTTGACCTGCGCGGCGCGATCGGGTTCTCCTCGTTCGGCGTGCTGATCTACTACCTCATCGCGAACCTGTCCGCGTTCACCCAACCGCCTGGCCAGCGGCGATTTCCCCGCGGACTCCAGATCGTCGGTGCCATCGGGTGCCTCACCCTCATTGCTACGCTGCCCGTCGAGGCCGTACTCACCGGGATCGGGGTGTTCGCCGCCGGGCTGATCTACCGGCTGCTGCGCCTGCGGCGTCGCCGCGGCGACAGCACGGCCACGGGCGAGCTGTCGTGACGACACCGGCGCGCGAGCGCCCACCACGCTCCGGGTGGACCGCGCCGGTCCTACCGCGGCTGCCGCGGCAGCCATGCTCGGCCTCGTGACGTGGCAGAGGTGCGTACCATCACTCACCCCCGTGACTGTCGCAGCCTACGAGCCTCAGACGTCTCGGACGCGATTGCCCAGGTGCGGGGACGGGACCTGACCCGCAGGCCGCTGTTCACGGAGTGGGTACGGGTCGGAAAGCATGCGGTATCCATTCGTAGCCGGGTGCCTCGGCAAGTGCCACGATCCATTCGGCCTGCGCGCGGTTGGGCGGTGGTTTGCCGATCGTTGCGAGGAGGGTGTGGACACCGGCGGTGAGCGACACGTCGATGCTCTGGCCGGCGGGCGGGCGGTGCTGGGTGGGCATCACCTGCGATGGCTGGCTGCCGAACGCGTAGTCGCCGTCGAGCCAGACACGCAGGTGCTCGGAACAGTTGATCATGAGCTTGCCGTCGACCGGCCGGTCGAGGTGCAGCGTGTACCGGATTACCATGATGAGGTCGTCGAACTCGTCGCGGGGCCAGCGCACCCAGGTGCCTGGCACGGTGAGGTTGCGGGAACCGGCCGGCATCGATGGTTCGTCGGAGCCCTCGGGCCGCAGCCCCGAGAGATCTCGCTGTCCCCACACCGTGCCGTACGGCGAGGTCCAGCCGACCGTGACCGGGATCGCATATCGGGCAGGATTCGGAGCAGGGGCCTCGCGGGCCTCGGGCCATACACCGTCGAGCGTGGACCGCAGCTCGGTGACCTGGTCGGTGAACGCGTCGATGGTGTCCGGAGGCTCGAGGCCGACGACGTCGGCGTGCAGGATCAGGTCGCGCCCTATCGGTGCCAGCCAGCGCTCGGGCAGTGTGTCCGGGTCGGCGATGGCCATCAGCGCGCCCAGGGACGCGGTCGTGCTGTCGGTGTCGGCGCCGCAGCCGTTGGTCACCAGGATGGCCTTCTCGAAGTCGCCATCCGACGCGAGCCAGCCGAGGACGACGAAGCCGGTGTTCATGCGGGTGTCGGTGAAGTCGCCGGTGTCGTACTTGTCGATGATGAGGCGCATCACATGCCGCCAGTCGTGTCCCTCGGCCACCCAGACCCGGGTGTCGTGCACGACCTGGCGGATCCGGCTGCTCACCGGCAGCAGTGAACACGCCTTCTCGAGCAGCCGGTCCGGGTCGGCGTCGACGAACGCCTGGGACTGTAGCGCTGCCATGAACACCGCCGCCCAGATGCCGTCGCCGGCGTGGTCGAAGCAGGCGTCCTCGTAGGCGTAGGCGGCCGCCCGCTCCGGTTCGCCGGGCGCGATGCAGGCCCACAGTTCGGTGCGGATGACGGCCCCTTCGCCGCAGGAGAAGAAGTTGTCGACCGAGCCGGTGTATGGCGGCGCGAGGCCTTCGGCGAGGTTGCGTTTGGCGATGCCGTACTCGTTCCATGGAAAGCGCAGGTGCCGGCGCCACACCTCGGCGACGAGGTGCCGGTCCAGTCGCGGGACGTCCTGTGCGCTGAGCGCCGCGGCGTAGGCGACCTGGACGTCGAGGTCGTCGTTCGGAACCATGCCGTCGGGTTTGGGGTAGTAGTAGTCGACCTCGATGGGGCCGTGGAGGCCCTCGAACGACTGCCCCAGCGCGCCGCCGATGGCCTTGCCGAGCCAGCAGGCCAGGACGCGGTCGCGGTACCGGGTGACGGTGGGGCGGTCGGGCATGGATTCTCCTGGGTCGGGGACAGCGGGGTCAGCCCTTGACGGAGCCGGCGGTCAGGCCACTGATCAGGTAGCGCTGGATGACGATGAACAGCACGACGGCGGGAAGGGCCGTGACGAGGCCGGCGGCCATGAGGTTGTTCCACTGTGGCAGTCCGCCCTCGGCGGCCGTCGTGACGAAGATCTGCATGCCGACGCCGACGGTGCGGGTGTCGTTGGACGTCAGGACGCTGGCGAACAGCACGTCGTTCCAGGCCAGCACGAACGAGAACACGGCGGTGACGACGACGGCGGGCAGTGCGAGCGGCAGTACCACTGAGGCGAGCATCCGGATCCGGCCGGCGCCGTCGATGATGGCGGCCTCCTCGATGCTCTCGGGCAGGGCCGCTAGGTAGCCGGTGAGCATCCAGATCGAGTAGGGCAGGCTGAACGACAGGTAGGTGACGACCAGGAGAGGCAATGAGCCGATGATCTGCACCGAGAACAGGTTCTGGATCTGGACGTAGACCACGTACAGCGGGATCATCACGACGATGCCGGGGGTGGTGTAGGCGGCCAGGAGCGACGTGCGGAACAGTTCGCGGCCGCGGAACCGGAATCGGGCCAGCACGTACGCCGTCGCCAACCCGATGACCGAAGACGCCACGGCCGTCGCCGCCGACACGACGAGGCTGTTGCGCAGGAATCCGGCGAGGTCGACCACCTGCCAGACCTCGGCGAAGGCCCGGAGCGAGAGGCCGTCCGGCGCGAGCGTGGTGCCAGCGACGTCACGCGGTTGCAGGGACACCAGGACCAGGTAGCCGACCGGCAGCAGCACCAGCGCGGCGAACGCGACGGCCAGCGGGTAGAGCAGCCAGTGCGGCGCCCCGCGTCGCCGCGGTCGGGTGGCGGCGAGGGTGCTCATTCGGCGCGCGCCTTCCTCAGGTAGTACACGACCGGGACCAGCAGGATCACCAGGTTGACGATGGCAACCGCGGCGCCGTGGCCGTAGTCGGACGCCGTCACTGTTGCCGTGTAGATGGAAACCGGGATGACGTTCGCCTGCTCCGGCGGCGGATGCCCGAACATCACGAACGGCAGCGTGAAGCTGTTGAACTGATTGATCAGAGAGAGGCAGATGGCTAGGGCCAGAGTTGCCCGGATCGACGGGAGTGTGATGGACCGGAACGACCGAAAGGGGCCGGCGCCGTCGACCTCGGCGGAGTCGTACAGCTCGCGCGGGATCGCCTGCAGCGCCGCCAGGACCATGATGTAGACGAACGGCCACGCGCTCCAGGTAGCGGCGATGGTCAGGGCGGCGAATGACTCGGGCCCGATCAGCCACAGGTGCTCGGAGCCGAGGCCGAGCGCGCCGAGCACCTGGTCGACGGCGCCGGTGCCGGTCTGGAACATCAGCCGCCAGATCAGCGCTGTTACGAAATGCGGCAGGATGAACGGCAGCAGCATCAGCGTGCGGAGCACTGTCCGCCCGGCGAAGCGCTGGTTGACCAGCAGCGCCGCGGCGATTCCCAGCGGCACCGCGACGGCCGTGGACAGCAGGCTGTAGACCACGCTGATACGTAGCGGCCCGAGCACCTCGAGAGGGCTGCCGGGGTCGAGGACGTCAATGTAGTTGCGCAGCCACACCAGGCCGGCCGAGCCGACGTCGCCGATGGTGTACTGGCTGAGGTTGCTCAGGCTGATGAGGCCAGCCAGCGCCAGTGGGACGAAGCTGACCACCACCATGACCGCGACGCCCGGCGCGAGCAGCCAGTATGGCACCCGGCGCGCGGTCCGCCGGCGTCGTGGGCGCGGGGGCGGCTGTGTCGCCGTGCGCGCCCGCTCCGCCGTCTGGGTCACTGGCGCGCCTCTGTCGCCAGCGCGGCGGCCAGCTTCTCGTTCGCAGTCTGCAGCTGGGTGCGCAGCGCGTCGGAGTCGTAGCCGCCGGAGCCGGCCAGCTCCGCGAAGCTCGGCTTCAAGGCTTCCGCGATCAGCGGCGACACCTGACCGAACGACGGCGACCACGGCGTGGCCTCAGCCGCGACGGCGGCGTCGTAGATGACCTGCCAGTGGTCCTCGCGGGTCTCCGGGTGCGCCTCGAACGTCTCTTCGGTGACCGGCAGCCCGCCGACCTCCTGCCAGGTGAGCTGCTGGACGTCCGGGTCGCCCATGAGCTTGGTCAGCTCGAGCGCAAGGTCGCGGTTCTTGCTGTGCTTCGAGATCGCCCAGGTGGCGCCGCCCAGATAGGTCTGCACTGCCGGCTGGCCCGCCGGGAGCGCGGACATGCCGAACGGGACGGTCGGGTTGCCGGCCAGCCCCCAGGTGTCTGCGACGGCGGTGCCGGGCATGCTGCTGATCGCTTGGGTGAAGCCGCAGGGAAACATCGAGATCTCGGCGTTGACGAACTGCTGCACCTGCTCGGCCGACGTCTGGGTGGCGCCGCGCCGGGCGACGATCCGGTGCTCGGCGATCCAGTCCATCCAGAACCGGGTGGCCTCGAGCACCTCGTCGGCGTCCAGCTGTGCCGTCGTGCCGTCGGCGCTGATGAGGTCGGCACCGAGCTGTTTGGTGAGCAGCCAGATGACGTGCCAGGGGTGGGTGGGTTCCGCGGCCGCCTCGCCGACGGCGTACTTTTCGGCGGCGGGGTCGGAGAGCTGCTGGGCGACGGCGATGAAGTCTGACCACGTGGTGGGCGGCGCGGTGAGGCCGGCCTCGGCGAAGTGGGCGGTGTTGTAGTACATCGCCATGGTCGACGCGTAGTAGGGGACGGCAACCTGCGCGTCGTCGGACTGACCCATCGCCGCCAGGACGGACGGCAGGTAGCGGTCGCGGCCGCCCAGGCCGTCCCACTCGGCGTCGGTGATCGGCTCGAATACGCCTGCTGCCTGCCCAGTTGGCAGGTGCTGCGGGCCGACCTCGAAGATGTCCGGCCCGTCGTGGCTGGCGGCTGTGGTCATGATGGCCGTGGCCACCGCGGAGCCGAGCTGAACGACGTCGAACCGGACGGTCGCGCCGGGGTTGGCGTCCTCGAACTTCTGCGTGATGAGGTCGAGGATGCGTTGTTGGCCCTCCGGCGCCGTGGGGCTCTGCGACACGATGACCGTCAGCGTCTTGTCACCCGAGGCGCTGCCGGAATCGCCGCCGCAGCCGCTGAGCAGCGATCCGCCCGCGACGGTGGCCAGGCCCAGCCCGCCCACCTCGAGGAAGCGCCGCCGGGACATCGTCGGACCGAGTGCGCTTCTACCGTTCATAGTGCACGCTCCTTCAAGGCAAGGACACGAGGGATCGGAGTCGTTCGACGTCGGCCAGCGCGTCGCGCTGCAGCCGCGGGTGTTCTTCCGGCTTGCGGGGGTGGTAGACGCGCTCAACGGTGAACCACCCGTCGTAGCCGCTGGCCACCAGCTCCGGGAGCAGCCGGTCGTAGGGGAGGTCGCCGTCGCCCAGGATCACCTGGTCGAACAGCGGCCGACGCGGGTCGGCCGGGTCGGCTTTCACGTCCTTGGTCTGGACGTCGACGACGGGGAGGACGCGGACGGCGTCAAGGCCGTGCGGCAGGGGCGCTTCACCGGACCACCAGCCGTTGCAGATGTCCCAGCACAGGACCAGAGCGGGGGAGTCGACGAGCCGGATCAGCTCGGCCGCCTCGGCGGCCGTGCCGGCGTGGCTGGCGCCCTCCAGTTCGAGCATCAGCCGCACGCCGGCGCGTTCGGCCAGCGCGACCGACGGCGCCAGCGCCTCGACGACTCGGGCCAGGTCGGTGCCGGGCCGGTCGGCCCATAGCGGCAGCGGGTCCTTGCCCTCGATCCACAGCGCGAAGATCCGGATCAGCGGAGTTCCGAGGAGGTCGGCGAACCGAACCATCTGGGCCAGCAGCGTCTCGGCGCGCCGTTGTGCGGCGTCGTCACCGAGGTGGAAGTCGCGCCCGTACGGCGAACCCACCGCCGAGATCGCCAGGCCGTGCTCGTCGGCCGTCCGGCGCACTGCCCGCACGTCCGCTTCGTCGAGGGCCTGGACGTTGTGACCGCCGACATGTCGCACCGCCAGCCCGTCCAGCCCGGCCTCGGCAGCGAGTTTCGCCGCGGGCGCGAACTCGCTGTGGAGGTCGTCACTGAAGGCCGCGATCCGGTGCGCCACGCTGCTCCTCGGCTGGTCGACGCTGGTGTATCGTTTCAGGTTGCCGGAACGATACAACCGCGTTCGAGGTGTGTCAATTACGTGATAGAAGGTAGTTTATCGTTTCAGCAGGTGAGGAGTGGATGCGTGACCAACCCGGCACCCGGCGCGTTGGCCAGGCACGACCTGGGCATCACGCCGTTCTGGGCGCAGGCCGCGCCGAAGGAGCGGCGGGCCCAGCGAGAGTGGCTGCGCGCCCTGACGGCCGCCGGCGACACCGAGCTGGCCGACGACGTTTTCATCTCGCGCCTGGCCGCCGTCTACACCGACCGGCTGCGTGTCGGCGCCCGCTCCTACGTCTGCGGCTACGCCGTCCTCTACGGCGACGTCGAGATGGGAGAGGACTGCACGGTGAACCCGTACGCCGAGGCGCGCGGGCTGGTCCGGCTCGGCGACGGTGTCCGGGTCGGCGCGCACGCGTCGATCCTCGGCTTCAACCACGGCACCTCGCCGGACGAGTCGATCCACCGGCAGCCGCTCACCCGGCAGGGCATCGCCATCGGCGCCGACGTCTGGATCGGTTCGCATGCGGTCGTGCTCGACGGCGTCACGGTCGGTGACCATTGCATCGTCGGCGCGGGCGCAGTCGTCACCAAGGACGTGCCGGCGTGGTCGGTGGTCGTGGGCAATCCGGCGCGGGTGGTGCGCGACCGGAACTCGGTGCCGTCGAGCACGCGCCGGTCCGGCGCCGACCTGGGCGACCGCCTGGTCAGGCTCGCCGACACCGCTCGGGAGCAAGCTCGCGACCTGCTGGACCGGTGCTGGACCGTCGACGGGTATGTCGACCGCCCCGGTGTCGCGCCGACGTTGCGGGCGTGGTGCGACGCCGTCGAGTTGTCCGACCTGCTGCTCGGCGGACCGCCGCCGCATGTGCCGGCCGAGCGGGTCGTTGAGCTGCTGCGCTCGCGGCAGAGCGCTGCCACTGGACTGGCCGCCGAGCTCGGCTCCGACGACGCCGAGCCGACGGCGGACGGGCACGCGCCGGCGAACTACCACGTGCTGGCCGCGGGGAATGCGCTGCGGCTGCTCGGGTCCGGGTTCGAACATCCGGTCGCGAGTGTGGCCGCGCTCACGTCGAACGAGCTGCGGCACCGGCTCGACACGCTGCCGTGGCGCCGCGACGCCTGGCGATCAGGTGCGTGGATCGACACCGTTGGCACAGCCATGCTGTGGAACCGCGCCGACTTCGGCCTCGACACCGAGCTGGAGGCGCTGATCGGCTGGCTGGTCACCCGGTGCGACCCGGCCAGCGGACTGTGGGGCCGGCCGGCTCCGGACAGCGGCTGGCTCGAGCCGGTGAATGGCAGCTACCGGCTGATCCGCGGCACGTTCGCGCAGTATGGCGTCCCGCTGCCGTACCCGGAGCGGACCGTCGACACCGTTTTGGCGCACGCCGGAGACGCAACCTGGTTCGGCCCGCACCGAGGCACCGCATGCAATGTGCTCGACGTCGTACACCCGCTCTGGCTCGCCGCCCGGCAGAGCGCGCATCGGCGGGCCGACGGCGAGGCCTGGGCGCGCAGGCAACTGGAGCGTGTGCTGAACTCGTGGCGCGATGGTGCCGGCTTCGCATTCGCGCTGGAGCCCGGCAGCGGCTGGCAGCGTACCCCCGGCCTGCTCGGCACCGAGATGTGGCTGGCCATCATCTGGTTTGTGGCCGACCACCTGGGCATTGCGGACGCGCTGGGATACCGGCCGCGCGGCGTGCACCGGCCGGAACCCATGACGACGGCGCAGGGAGAACGATGAGCGGGCTCGAGATCGTCGTGGCGATGACGCCGGAGCACGCCGAGCGGACGCTCGACGCCGCGGCCCGGGAACGGCTCGCGACGCACGGCCGGGTCCGTTTCTCTCCGTCTCCCGCCGACCACCACGCCCCGCCCGCGCTGGGCCTGTTGACCGAGGCAGACGTCGTCCTCACCGGCACCGGAACGGCGCTGTTGGACATCGTCGTGCTGGACCGTGCGACCCGACTGCGTGCCGTCCTGCACGCCGCGGGGTCGGTGCGCCCCGTCGTCACCGACGAGGTGTACGACCGCGGCATCGCGGTGTCCTCGCAGGCGGCCGCCAACGCGCTGCCGGTCGCCGAGTACACCGTCGCGATGATCCTGCTCGAACTGAAGGGCGTGCGGGCCATCGAGCGCACCTACCGCACCGCCCGGGCCGAGATCGACGTCGACGCGATCTTGGCCGGCAATGGGGCGTTCCGGCGCCGAATCGGCATCGTCAGCGCCTCGCATATCGGCCGGCGGGTCATCGAGCTGCTTCGCCCGTTCGACTTGCACGTTTCGGTGCACGACCCGTACCTGACCGCGGACGACGCGGCCGCGCTCAGCGTCGACGTCGTCGACCTGGGCACCCTGCTGAGCACGTGCGACCTGGTGTCGCTGCACGCGCCGCTGCTGCCCGCGACCCGCGGCATGATCGGCGCCGCCGAACTGGCCGCGCTGCGTGACGGCGCCACGCTGGTCAACACCGCCCGTGGCGGACTGGTCGACCAGGACGCACTGATCGCCGAACTGTGCACCGGCCGGCTGCGCGCCGTCGTCGACGTCACCGAGCCGGAGATCCCGGGACCTGGGTCGCCGCTGTGGGACCTGCCCAACCTCGTCCTCACCCCGCACGTCGCGGGCTCGCGCGGCCTGGAGCTGCGGCGCATCGGCGAGCGAGTGGTCGACGAAGTCGGAAGGCTGGCGCGCGGTGAGCCGCTCCGGTATGAAGTGACCCGGGACAGGTACCACCTCCATGCCTGACCGCACCCGGCGACCCTTGAAGGACAGCATGACGGCGGACCCGCCGGGCTTTCCGGCAGCACAGCGCTCGGTGAGCATCAAGGACGTGGCCAAACGCGCCGGCGTGTCCGTCACCACAGTGTCCAACGTGCTCAACTCGCGCGACCGAGTGTCGTCAGACACCCGTGAGCGCGTACTCGCCGCCATCGATCAACTCGGTTATGTCCGCAACGCCGCCGCGTGGCAGCTGCGCGCTGGGCGCAGCCGCACCATCGGGCTGATCGTCCCCGACGGCGCCAATCCGTTCTACTCCGCCATCGCGCGCGGCGCCGAGGACGCCGCCGTCGAGTACGGCGGGGCGGTGCTGGTCGGCAACAGCAATCACAGCCCTGAGCGCGAGGCTCACTACATCGCGCTGTTCGAGGAGCAACGCGTCCAAGGGGTCCTGATCGCGCCGGTCGGCGACCCAGACCAACGGGTCGAGGCCCTGCGTAGACGCGGCCTGCCAGCTGTCGTCATCGGTCGGACAGCGCAACCTGAGTCCAGCTCGGTCTCGATCGACAACGTCGCCGGTGGCTACCTCGCGACCCGGCACCTGCTCGAGGTCGGCCGGCGACGGCTGGCGTTCATCGGCGGACCGGCGTCGACGCCCGGCATCGGCGACCGGCTGGCCGGCGCCCTGCGGGCCGTGGCCGAGCAGCCCGACGCGACCCTCGAGGTGCTCGAGACCACCGACCTCGGCGTCGCCGCCGGCCGCGCCGCCGCCCTGGCACTCCTCGACCGCACCGACCGGCCGCTGCCCGACGGCATCTTCTTCGCCAACGACCTACTCGCCACCGGTGCATTGCAGGCGTTCCTGCTCATCCGGCACGTCGACGTGCCCGGCGACGTGGCCATGATCGGCTACGACGACATCGACTTCGCCCAGGCCGCGGTGGTGCCGCTGTCCTCCATCCGGCAACCCGCCGCCCTGATCGGACGCACCGCAGTGGAACTGCTGGCCCGCGAGGCCGAGGCGCCCGACGAGAACCGCCGCCACATCCTGTTCCAGCCCGAACTCGTGGCCCGCGAGAGCAGCCTCGGTGAAGCACCATCCAGGACGAGGCCGGCCAGCGACACCACCCCGACCACGCAGCACTGAGCGTCCGGGACCAGGTATTGAACCGCGTGGTGATGGGTCTGCTCGCCGTAGGCCGGGTGCAGACTGCGGAACCGGTCGAAGACCCCAGCACGCGCCAACACACCAAGGGAGGATCGTGATGATCACCTGCGTGGTCGACTACACGATCGACGCAACGAAGATCGTCGAGTTCGAGCGGTTCGCCCGTCGCTGGCTCGAACTGGTCAACGAGCACGGCGGAACGCATCACGGCTATTTCCTGCCCGCGGAGGGGGCCAGCGACAAGGCCCTCGCGCTGTTCAGCTTCCCCAGCCTCGCCGCCTATGAGCAGTATCGGCGGCTCTTCGGGCAGCACCCTGACTTCGTCGCGGCCGACAAGCTCCGCGACGAGACCGGGTGCGTCGTGCGCTACGAGCGGAGCTTCATGAGACCGCTGCTCCCGCACGATTCGGACGCTTGAACGCGCCCGCACCGCCGGAGTCGGGCACGATCCGGCGACCGGGTTTACTTGGCCCATGAGCGCTGACCAGTGGTACGTCGACCGACTGGACCTCGCCGGCTACCTGAAGCGGGTCGGCGCCGCCGTCCGAGAGCCGAGCCGCGCCGCTCTCGACGAGCTCCACGAGGCGCACGTCCGGACCTTCACCTTCGACAACATCGACGTGCTGCTCCAGCAGCACCCGGGAGCCGGTCTCGACGCGATCCAGGGCAAGTTCGTGGGCCGGGGCAGGGGCGGCTACTGCTTCGAGCACGCGACCATCTTCGCCGCGGCGCTGGAGCGGCTGGGTTACGACGTACGCCGCCATCTCGGGCGCGTCGGTGACCCGGCCGACGGCAGCCAGCAGGGGCGGACCCACATGGTCGTCGAGGTGGTGCTGGACGGGCAGCGGCTGCTGTGCGACACCGGGTTCGGGATGAGCGTGCTGCGGCCGATCCCGCTGGCCGACGGCGCGGAGGACGACCACCGCGGCTGGCGCTACCGCATCGACCGCAACAGTGGGACGTGGGAGATGCGCCGCTGGCGCGACGAGGGCTGGCTGATGATGCACACCACCGACGAGCTGACCGTGCTGCCGGTCGATGTCGCGATCGGGCACCACTACACGAGCACCCATCCGGCGTCGCACTTCACCCGCACGCTGGTGATCGCCCGCCACCTGCCCGGCCGGCACGTCACCGTCACCCACGAGACGGTCACGGTGCGGCGTGCCGACGCACCCACCGAGCACCGGCCGTTGGGGGAGGGCGAGCTCACCGAGTGGCTGCGGGTCCTCGAGGTGCCGCTCACCGGCGACGAGGAACGGCGCCTTCTGGGGCGGGTCGCCACGGTGCGGACTGCTCGGACGTGACCGCGCCGCCGGTGCGGCCGGTGGGCCTCGGGAGGCCGCGACACCGATACGCGAGATTTTCGCTGGCGGTCGTCACAAGGGTTTCTCGTGCTCTACCACGCCTGCAATCGTGGTGAGGCGCAAGGAATCCTGGTGATGTGCGCGATCGTCCGTCCTGAAACGGGCTCACATATGTCTGAAATGCCCCTTTCGGGGTAGCGTCTCCAGAGGTGGCACCCGGGCCTGCGGGTCCGGACGGAGCACCGGAACGGGGAGATCATGACCGACTTCGTCGTCCAGATGGAGCAGACGCTGCGGACGACCAGTCCAGCTGGGCGTCGCGCGATGCTGCGGGGGCTGATGCCGGTCGTCGCCCGGTGGTTCGAGGAGTCCTTGGAACCAGGCGACCGCCCGGGCTCGGCCGACGTCACGTTGATGCTGTGGGCCGACCAAGTCTCCGCGGGCCTGATCGGGCCCCTGTGCGCGGCGACGCAGCGCGCACGGTCGTCCGTGGCGGCCGTCGAGCGGGTCCGGCAGGTCGAGCGCTGGCGGCGCCGGCGCGGCGGTGCCGACCTGACCGAGGCCGAGGCGCGCCCGGCAGCTGACGGCTGACCCCGCGGGCGGCCCCTCCGGGTCGGCGGGAAGTGGCGCGCGACGGGCCGCGAGCTGACCGACGGAGAGAAGGGCTACTACTGACGAGAACCTCACCGTCGGGCGCGCAGTACCCGTCCGGGCCGCTCGGCGGTCTGGGCGCCGTCGTCGATCACCAGCCGGCCGTTGACGAGGACGTGCGTGACGCCGATCGGTGGCCGGCCCGGGTCGAGGTAGGTCGCCCGGTCGGCGATGGTGGCGGGGTCGAAGACGACGGCGTCAGCGGCCAGGCCCGGCCGGAGGACGCCACGGTCGGTGATGCGCAGCCGGTCGGCGACGGCGCTGGTCATCGAGTGGATGGCGGTGGCGAGCTCGAGGTCGCCCAGCTCGCGGACGTACCGGCCGAGCACGCGGGCGTGGGCCCCGAACGCCCGGGGATGCGGTCGGCGGCCGTCCTGCTCGTATGGCAGTGCCGAGCCGTCGGAGCCAACCAGCGTCTGTGGGTGGCGCAGGAACTCGCGCATGTCGTCCTCGGTCCGGTAGAAGAGCACGACCTGTACCCGGTTGCCGCCGGCACGGCACAGCTCCAGCACGTACCTGGCCTCCGACACCCCCGCGGCTTCGGCGGCCCGCAGCACCGTTGCCCCTTCCGGGGCGTCGAGGACCCCGTCGGTCCGCGCCAGGATCACGCGGTCCCAGAACCAGGGAATGCGCCCGCCATCGCCCCAGCCCGCGGCCAGCTCGGCCTCGGCGCGGCGCAGGACGGACGGGTCGGCCAGCCGCGTGCGCATCGCATCGACGCCGCCCTCGTGCACCCAGGCCGGAAGGTACTGGGTGAGCGCGGAGGCCGACGCGTCGTACGGGTAGACGTCTGCCGCGAGGTCCACACCGTCGTCGCGGTGGCGGTCGATCACCGTCAGCAGCTCGCCGGCCCGGCCCCACCGGTCCGGCTCGTTGATGGCCAGATGGGAGAACTGGATCCTCGCCCCGGTGTCACGACCCAGGCGACCGGCCTCGTCGATCGCGTCGACGCTGCTGCCGCGGGCATGCGTGGCGTACAGCCGGTCGTGCCGGGCGAGCATCCGGCACAGAGCCGTGAGCTCCGCGGTGTCGGCGTAGCGGGACGGGACGTAGGTCAGCCCCGTGGACAGCCCGAACGCGCCCTGCTCCAGTTGCTCGGACAACAGTGCGCACATGGCGGCGAGCCGCTGCGGTGGCAACCGCGCGTCCATGCCGTTCGCGGCAATGCGTAGTTGGCCGTGGCCGACCAGTGCGGCCACGTTGACGGCCGTGCCGCCTCCTTCCAGGGCGGCCGCGTAGCCCGCGAAATCCCGCCAGTCCGGCGACACCGGGTCGTCGCCGATGCCCGCCAGCAGCTCCACGTGGTCGCCAAGGTGCCGCGACACCAGCGGGAAGGCCGAGAAACCGCAGTTGCCGACGACCTCGGTGGTGACACCCTGATGGACCTTGCTCTGCGCTCGGCCATCGAGCAGCACGCTCACGTCGGAATGGGTGTGGATGTCGATGAATCCCGGAGCCACGACCAGGCCGCCGGCGTCGACGACGCGTGCCGCGGCGACTGGCGCCCCAGGCGGGAGCAGGGCCTCGATGCGACCGTCGTCGACCAACACGTCCCCGCGTACCGCGGGCGTGCCGGTACCGTCCAGCACGGCCGCGCCGCGGATCACCAGACGATCCATCCGGCCTCCCATCGTCCGTGCGGCCTTCTCGTGGCTCAGGAGTGCACCCACCCGCCGTCGACGGTGACCACCTGACCCGTGACGAACGAACTGTCGTCGCTGGCCAGGAAGACGAAGGCGCCCGTGAGGTCGTCGGCGAACCCGCGCCGCCGCAGCGCCTGGTGGCGGGTGACCTCGTCGAAGACGGCGTCGCCGTCGGGGAACGTCGCGACCTCGTGCTCGGTCCGGATGGCGCCGGGCATCACGGCGTTGACCCGCACGCCGTCCGCGCCCGTCTCGCGCGCCAGCGCCCTGGTCAGCCCGATGATCGCGGCCTTGCTGGCGGTGTAGTGCAGGGCACCGGGTTGGCCGGTGCGGACCATGATGCTCGTGACGTTGATGACGCAGCCTCGCCCGTGGGCGCGCAGGTCCGGGTAGGCGGCCCTGGTGAGCAGCCACGACGCGCGGACGTTGACCTGCTGGACGTGGTCCCACTGCTCGACGGTCAGGTCCAGCCACCCCGCCCGAGCCGAGGCCGCGGCGTTGTTGACGACGACGTCGATGGGGCCGAGCGCGTCTCGTGTCGCGGCCACGAGGCGCTCGATGTCGGCCGGCCGGGCCAGGTCGGCGCCGACGGCGACCGCGCGTCCGCCGGCCGTGACGATCTCCGCGACGAGCTTCTCGGCGTCCTCGGCCGCCTCGAGCGTCGGCTCGTGGCCCACGGCGACGGCGGCTCCCTCCACGGCGTACGCCCGGGCGACCGCCGCGCCGATGCCGCGGGAGGCGCCGGTGACGACGGCGACCCGCCCGGCCAGTCTGGTGCCGTTCACGGTCGATCCCGGAGTTTCACTGGTTGCAACAGCTGATTCGCCTGGTAGGATTCGGGGCGCGGGTGAGACCGCGCGGACGGACGGATGCCCCGACCGTGCCGGATCATTATGATCGTGCAACCGTCGAAGGCAGGGAGTTCACGATGGGCGAGGCAGAGCCGGCCGAGAACCGATCCGGCATTCGCGCCGTGAACCGGGTGTGCGACGTCCTCGACCTGGTCCAGGCCCACCCGAAGGGCTTCTCCCTCAACCAGGTCGCCGCCGTCACGCAGCTGCCCAAGAGCTCGGCCTACCGCTATCTCATCACCCTCGAGGAGCGCCGCTACGTCATGCGGGACCCCGCCAGTGGCCTGTTCCGGATGGGGGCGGCATTCCTGCCGTTGCAGTCGCAGCAGCTCGCTCTGCTGGGCGACCGCGTCCGGCCGTACCTCGTCCGGCTGCGCGACGGGTTCGACGAGACGGCCAACCTCGGGATCCTGGACGGCTACCGGGTCTCCTACGTCGAGATCGTCGAGAGCCCGTACTCCGTCCGGCTGGCGGCCCGCCCCGGCGACCGCGACCAGCTCCACTGCACGGCGCTGGGCAAGGCCATCGCCTCCACTCTGGACCTCGACCGTGTCAAGGCCATCCTCGCCGCCGAGGGCATGCCCCGGCACACGGATTCGACCATCACCAGCCTCGACGCCTACGTCGACGAGCTGGAGCTCACCCGCGCCCGAGGGTATGCCGTCGACGACGCCGAGAACGAGCGCGACGGACGGTGCGTGGCGGTCCCGCTCTCCGGCCTGAACTTGCCAGCCTCCATCAGCGTCTCCGCGCCCGCCTCGAGGCTGCAACTCGACGACATCCCCAAGGTCGCCGAGGCTCTGGCCGAGGTCGCCGCGGAACTGTCGGCGTCGGTCGGCTGAGCGCGACCCACCCATCCGAAGCGCACCCTTCACGCACGCACCGCCGCGACCACGTCGATCTCGAACTTGATCCGTTCGGTGAGGCAGTTGGCGATCGTCGTGCGCGCCGGCAACGGCGGGCTGAAGTAGTCGCGGTACCGGGCGTTGAACTCGGGCAGATCGGCCGGGTCGTGCACGTAGGCACCCACCTTGACGACGTCGCCGAGGTCCAGGCCGAAGCCGGCGAGGACGCGTTCGACGTTCCGGATCGACCGGTCCATCTCCTCGGCGAACGTGCCCGGCACGATCGCCCCGGACTCGTCCACCGATGCCTGCCCGGAGACGAAGACCAGCCCGCCGGCTACGACAGCGGGGGAGAAGTTGGCCGTATTGCCGTCGGTGTTCGTCGATGCTCGGTCGGTCATGTCGCTCCAGTTCCAGGGTCGGTGTGGATGTACCGGGCGGGCCGCCTGCCCGCGGCTGGGCGGCTCAGATGATCCAGGCATGCCAGTTCTCCTCGGCGGACACCGCCCTGGAGGCGCGGAGGCGCTCGAGCGCGGTACCGATCTCGCGGACGAAGCCCCAGTGCTCACGGAGCGTGGCCGGACGCAGGTAGGCGGGCGTGATGCGGGCTGTGGCACGCATCAGCTCGACTCCACGGCGGGTGAGCTCGGCCGCGGCGTCGTCACCGGTGGTGGCGGGGGAGCGGGCGGCACTCAGCAGGTCGAGCAGCAGCGCCAACGAGTCGGCCGTCCGGACCGCCTGCCGGGCCCAGGACTCGGCCGGGTCGCCCCAGAACCGGACCGGCCGGCCGGCCGGCATGAGCTCGACGGCGTCCAGCAGGGTCTCGCGCGCCTGGCGGTAGACATCGGCCAAGGGCGGCTGAGTGATGGCCGTCGCCGCCACGATGTCGTCGGGATAGGTGGTGACGCCTGCCGCGGACGTCGAGAAGTACGGCAGGACGTGATGGAGCACGTACATCATCAGCGGATAGCTGGCGGTCACGGTGCTGGCGAGGGAGAGCGCGTGGGTGGCCGCAGCGGCGTCGTCCGGGCACAGCCACCGCGCCCACCGTGCGCGGAAGCCGGTCGAGCCGCCCGATTCCTCGAGGTTCCACGCCAGATCGGCCAGGCACGCGACGTTGGCGTGGTCGGCCGGGTTGGGCATCGTGTACGCGAACGCGCCGACGGCTCCCGCACTGTGCCCGCGCCGCAGCACAGTCTCGATGTTGGGGCCGAAGTCCTGGGCGAACAGTGTCGCGAACAGGCCGGTGGTGGGCGTCACCCAGGTCGGTGCCCGGCCGGCGTCGGGCACCGGCACCGGGTCGTTGTACTTCCACCAGGCGATGACCGGCGTGGGCAACCCGGCCGCGGCCGCCCGGTCCAGATAGGCGTCGAGGACCCTCTCGCGCACCAGGGTGTCGTGCCAGTGGACCATGCCGATGCCGTGCTCGGCCAGCAGCGTGCCGACCGCGACGAGGTACTCGACCAGCTGCTCGCCTGGAGTCAGCTCGCGGCAGCCCGCACAGCGGCAGTACGGGCTGACGGTGCGCAGGCGGTCGGCCGGGTCGACGTTGCGGATCGGGTAGTACTCGTCGCCGGCGACGTGCAGCAGCCGCACGCCGGCCGGCTCGAGGTGCTGGCGAACGAGGTTCTCGATGACGGCGAGCAGTGCCGAGCGCGCCGCCGGCCGGCTGACGCAGTACCCGTACCCGGTCGGCTCGCCGTCGTCGTCCAGCGCGGACAGCTCGGGCACCAGCCGGGGCAGCAGCGTCGAGTGGCCCGGGCCGCCGAGATGCGGGATCACGTCGATGCCCTGGCCCGCCGCGTACCGCACCACCTCGGCCAGCAGGTCGTCGGCGAAGAACGTGGGCAGGTAGTCGAGCGCGACCTCACCGCCGGTCGCCGGGTTCCACGTCACCACCCGCTGCGGCGTCCTCAGCCGCGGAAAGTCGTCCAGGGGCACGAACAGGTATTCGCTGCGGGTGTCGTCGTGCCGGATGTCCCAGCAGCCGTAAACCGAGATGCCGACGGTGTTGAGCTTGAGCTGGCCGGCCCGGTCGATGAACGCCCGCCAGTCCGCCGCGTCCATCAGGTCGGTGCCGGCGAACGACTCGGCGAACAGTCCCCGTCGCCGGTACGTGGGATGGTCGGCGATCCGCACCCGCGGCAGGCCGTCGGTGCCGCCCCCGTCCCAGAGGTCGACCAGCGTGCGGGCGGCGTGCAGCGCGCCGTGCGGGTCTCCGGCGCGCACGTGCACACCGTCGGCGTCCACGTCCAGCTCGTAGCCCTCGGGCTCGGTGGTGGTCCGGTGCAGCGTGACAGGCACCTCGGGCTCGCCGCCTGTGCCCACCTGCTCGAGCAGCCGTTCGAGGTGGGTCCGGAACGCCGCGAGGGCGTCGGGCACGTCGGCGAGTACCAGCCGGCCGACCTGGAGTGGGGAGTCGCCCCACTCCAGGCGGCGCGGCTGGGGGATCAGGACGGGGTGCGGCGCCATCGCCTCAGCCCCAGGCGAGCGGTCGCAGGTCCAGCTCGCTCGCCGAGCGGTATGGCTTCATCCCGACGAGGTCGTCGCGCATCGCCGACACCTCGTCCTGGTTGGCGATCGGGATGACGAAGGCTCGGTCGGCGAAATGCTCGACCGCCTGGCGGCGCAGGTCCGCCCACTCCGCGGTGTCTATGGCCTGGTCGGCGGCGGCCAGCAGCTGCCCGAACTCCTCGGAGCAGTCGCCGGCGAACCAGCCCGGGCACTGCCACGAGTCGGCCTGCTGCGGACCGCTGAGCACCGTCATCTGGTAGTCAGGGCTCTCGCCGAGGATCTGCTCCAGGTAGGTGGTGAGGTCCAGCCCGACCGGCTCGACGGAGATACCGACTTCGGTCAGCTGGGAACGCACCACCTCCATCGTCGCGGGGAAGAAGCCGCTGGTGATGTAGGTGAAGTCGATGGCGAGGTCTGGCACGCCCGCCTCGGCCAGCAGCGACTCGGCGCGGTCGGGGTCGTACGGATACGGGCAGTAGTCACTGTTCCACGCCACGTTCGGGGGGTTGACGAACACGCACGAAGGCTGGCCCAAACCACCGCTGGCGCCGTCGATGATGGGCTGCCGGTCGACGGCGTGTGCGATCGCCTGACGGACGCGCTCGTCCTGGAAGGCAGGGTCGGTGGCGTGGAGGACCAGGTAGATGAACTCCGAGCCAGCGGTGGTGACGCCCGTGAAGCCGTCGGTCTCGTTGATGCTGTCGAACCGCTCCAGGCCCTCGCCGATCAGGTTACTGACCAGATCGACGTCGCCAGCCAGCAGCGCATTGAGCGAGGCGGTCTCGTCGGCGAAGAACTGCCACGTGACGTCCTCGAAGAACGGCAGGTCCGTCCAGTAGTCGTCGAACCGCGCCAGCGACACCGACACGCCGTTCCGCCACTCCTCGAAGCTGTACGGCCCGGTGCCGAGCGGCTGCTGGGCGAGCCCTTCAGCGGAGCCCTCGGGGATGATCAGGCCCGCTATGCCGGACATGCCCTGCAGGAAGTTCTGGCTGGGCCGGTCGAGGCTGACGGTGACGACGTTCTCGGCGGTCTTGTCGATGGCCGACACCGCCGCGAACGGGCCGGAGATCTCGCCCTGCGGCGAGGCCTGGCTCGTCGTGAGGGAGTACACGACGTCGTCGGCGGTCAGCTCGCTTCCGTCGTGGAACGTGGCCTCGCGGATGGTGAACGTGTACTGGAGCCCGTCCGGGCTGACCTCGTAGGACTCCGCCAGTAGTGGCTCGAAGCTCCCGTCCTCGGTCTTCTCGAGCAGCGGCTCGACGACGTTGTGCACGACGAGCGCCTTGATGGCCGTCGCGGCGTTCTGCAGGTAGTTCCAGTCCGGCGGCTCCTGAGGGAACGCCACGCGCAGCGACGTGGACTGCTCGCCCGATCCGCCGCCGCCATCGCCTCCGCCGGAGCCGGCCAGCTGGCCGCCGTCGTCGCCGCAGCCGGCCAACACCAGCGCCGTCGTGAGCGCGACGGCCCCCGCGCCGTGCCGGGCACGGCGGCCGCGCCACGCGAGCCGGTCTCGCAGCGCTGACTTCCGTGTGCTGTTCACGAACGTTCTCCCCTCGTCGAGACCGAGCGTGGCTCGGTCGGCAGGTTCGGAAGGTCTCGCGCGGAGGTCCCTGACGGCCGGCCGGCCGCCGCGAGCATCCCCCCGTCCACGGTGACGATCGAGCCGGTGACCCAGGCCGCGGCCGGGTCGAGCAGCATCCGGACCACGTGCGCGATCTCGGGTCCGCGTCCCCATCGGCCCAGCGGGATTCGGGCGCGGTCGCGCGCCTTCGCCTCCTCCGGCAGATCATTGATCATCGGGGTGTCGACACTGCCAGGACGGACGACGTTGACCGTGACGGCGTACTCGGCGAGCTCCAGAGCCAGGCACTGGCTGAAGCTCTCGACCGCTGCCTTGCTGGGTGCGTAGGCGCAACCGCCACGGGTACCGCCGACGGCGTTCACCGAGGACCAGTTGACGATCCGGCCGCCGCGGCCGGCAGCGACCATGTGGCGGGCCGCGGCGCGGTCGACGTTGACCGTGCCGAGGTAGTTCACCTCCATCAGCACACGCAGGTCGGCGCTGCTGGTGGTCAGCGCGTCGGCGGGCCGGCCGACCAGCGCCGCGGTGACGCAGAGCGCCCACGGCGGCCCGGAGGCCTCCACCAGCGCTCCGATCACTCGCTCGGCCGCGTCCTCGTCGGTGACATCGAGGACGGCGCCGGTCAGGCCGGAGGCCTCGATGCGCCCGCTGTCCAGGTCGCAGACCGACACGACCGCGCCCTCGGCCACGAGCGACCGCGCCAGCGGCAGGCCCATGCCGCCCAGCCCGACGACGATCACATGTTCGCCGGCCAGGCTGGCGGGCATGGCTGCCTCCTCCATGGGATTCGCGGCGCTCACCAGACCGTGGCTCCGCCGTCGACGATGATGTTCTGTCCAGTGATGTACGCGGCGTCCTCGGAGAGCAGGAAGCTGACCGGTCCGGCCACCTCGGCGGCCCGGCCGGTCCGCCGCAGCGGGACCTGCTCGGCGAGCGCGGTGAGGATCGCTGGATCGACCCGCTGACCGAGGGCGGCGGGTTTCGCGCCGCCGGACGCGGCGGACGCGACGGGCGTGGTGCCGGCTGCTTCGTTGGCCCACGGGATGTGGCCGGGGCTCACCGTGTTGACGGTGATGCCCCACGGCCCGACGGCCGTGGCGAGAGTTCTGGTGAGCTGGATCAGGGCGCCTTTGCTCGCGTCGTACGCCGACTGTCGCACCGGGCCGCGATCACCTGGCGTGCTCATCGGTGCGCGGGCGCCGTAGCCGTGGTTGTTGAAGCCGACCACGCCGTAGATGGAGCCGATGTTGACGATGCGGCCGGTGCCGTGCGGGCGCATGTGCTCGATCGCCGCCTGGCTGAGGAAGAACGCCGCGTCGAGGTTGACCTCGAAGATCGCGCGCCAGGTCGCCACCGACTCGTCCAGCAGCGGTTCCACCGCGCTGAGACCGGCGTTGTTGACCAGCCCGAAGAGAATGCCTGGTCCGGCCGTGGCGCGAGCGATCACTTCCCGGCGGACGTCGGGCTGCCGGAGGTCGCCGACGACGATGGTGGCGAGCTCTCCGTGGTCGGGCGCGAGACGAGCCGTCTCCGTCAGCTGGACGCCGTCCGGGCCGGTCAGCGTGACCCGGAAGCCGTCGCGTAGGAGCCGCGCGGCGATCGCCCGGCCCAGGCCGGTGCCGGCGCCGGTGACGATGGCGGTGCGTTCAGGCAAGGGACACGACCTTCCCGGACCGCAGGGACTCCCGTGCAGCGAACACGATCTCGTTGAGCCGCAGCGACTCCGGGGGGCAGACCGGTACCGTCGCCCCGCGGGCGACTTCGACGAACGCGCGCACGGTGGCCGCCATCGCCGGGCCGACGCCGTCGAGGACGACGCGGTGCTCCCAGCGGTCGCCGTACACGCAGGCGCTGTAGGCCGGCCAGGTGACGAAACCGAGATGCTCGAAGACGGCGGTGCGCCCATCGGCGTACTCCAGGAGGACCACCTGCCGTTCGGTCCCGCCGATGGCACGCACCGTCGCCACGTCGCAGCCCATGAAGAGATTCACCATCTCTACGGCGTGGATGCCGTACAGCTCCAGCTCCAGGGGGCAGGGCACGTGAACGGCGCGCACCGCCCCCAGCCGGGTCCGCACGTACTCGCGAGCCGCGATCAGGTCGGGCGCCCACCGCAGCGCGGACCCGGTGTAACAGGGCACCCCATGGCGTTCGGCCAGCTCGAAGATCTCCCGGCCGGCGTCGAGCGAGTCGGCCAGCGGCTTGTCCACGAACGTCGGCAATCCACGCTCCAGCGCCATCGCCGCGTAAGCAGCGTGCGTCTCGGGCCGTTCGCTGAGGACCATGACCGCGTCGACGGCGGCGCAGACCGACTCCGCCGTCTCACACAGGTTCTCGATCCCGCAGGCGCGGCCGAGCAGGGCCGCCTCGCGCGGGTCCGCACTCCACAACGAGGTCACCCGGGCGCCGCTGATGGGCACGTCCGTGGCACCGGCCTCGGTCTGCTGCCGCAGATAGGTGCCCCACAGGTACATGTCCGCCACGGGCGTGCCGTCAGGGAGCACGGCAGGGATCGGCGCATCGAGCGCCCATCCGTTGAGGAAGGCCGTGAACGGATAGGCGTGGGTGTTGTCGGTGCCGATGATCCCGATCCGCAGCTCGGCGCCGGAGTCGCTGGTCATGTCAGGCATTCACCCCGTCGAGTGCCAGACCGACCGTCGGCAGTGGCCGGAAGTCGCTCAGTTGGGATGACCACGCGGTGATCTGCTTCTTGAAGTGCAACGGAGCCAACGGCACCTCCTCGGCCAGCAGGTCGGTCATCTCGGCGACGAGCGAGTCGCGGCTGGCGGGGTCCGGCGCCGCCAACGCCCGCCCGCTCAGCTCCTCCAACCGCTGCAGCGGCTCGCCGTCCCAGAACAACAGCGTCCGCGGGAACGAACCGGTGTACATCAGCCGCAGCAGCAGCACGGCGTCGGTGACGCCCAAGGCGGACGCGTCGCGCGAGGCCAGGTAGACATCGAAGCTCCCTTCGCTGACACGTGAGTACAACGACTCCTGCTCGCCGGAGACGATGTCCGGCCGGAAGCCGGCGTCGATGAGGTTCTGCTCCACGAGCGGCGTCTGTGAGTTGATCTCCTCGATATTCGTGGCAGCGAGCATGACGATGTCGAGGGGCTCGTTTCCGTAGCCCGCCTCGGCCAGCAGGGAACGGGCGTAGGCCGAATCGAAGCGGTAGACCGTCCGCGGTTCGGTATAGCTGGGATGGTCCGGGGAGAGGTGCCCGCCCCAAGCCGGCGTTGCCTGCCCGAAGTAGCTCGTCGCCGTGATCGTGTCACGGTCGATCGCGTACAGCGCGGCTCGCCGTACCCGTGGGTCGTCGAACGGCGGCTTCCCGCAGTTGAACAGCAGGTCCACCTGGTGATAGCTGGTGACGCTCTCGGCTTCCAGGCCGTCGGTGCCGGCGAGACTGTCCAACGAGCCCGCCTGCACCTGCTCGATGGCCTGCCACTGGCTGCTGCGCAAGCCGGCGGTGCGTGCGTTGGCATCGGCGACGACGTCCAACGCGACCTCGTCGAAGGCGAATGAGCGCGGGCCGGAGTACTGGTCGAACCGGCGAAGTGTCACCGCGTTGCCCGAGACCGCCGTGTCGACCCGGTAGGGGCCGGTCCCGATGGGCTTGAGCTCCAACGCTTCGGCGGACGCCTCGACAGCGGAGCGGGACTGGATCTTCGCCAGGGACAGGAGGGGCGCGAGCAGCGTCGTCGGCGACGTGAGGCTGAGCTCGACCTCATGGTCCCCGACCGAGCGCGCCTCCGCGACGATCTCGAAGAAGCCCATGAACAACGAGGCCGTCGCGGGGTCCTTGATCCGCCCGATCGTGAAGACGACATCGTCCGCGGTGAGCGGCGTGCCGTCGTGGAAGGTGACGCCTTGGCGCAGCGGAACCCGGTACGTCGTCTCGTCCAGCTGCCTGGGCAGTTCGGTGGCCAGCTCCGGGGTGACGTTCTCGCGCGGCGGGAAGGGATCGATCCGGTACAGGACCTCATGGATGAAGTCGGTCACGACGACGGTTCCGAACCAGGTCTGGGTGATCGGGTCCAGGGCGCCGAACACGTGGCTCAGCGCGCCGGCGAACTCGCCGCCGCCCGCGCCGCCCTGGGACGAGCCGTCCCCCGACTCCGACGGTGGAGCGGAGGAGGTGCACGCTCCCGCGACGCCGGCGATCGCGAGCAGGCCGACGCCGGCACCGGCCGTGCGCAGGAGCTCGCGCCGGGACAGCGGATCGGACCAGACCGCACTGAACGGCCGGTCGGGGTCGAGGTGGCGCATGGTGGTTCCCCTCTCTGGCACAGCGGTCATTGGTCATCGCCGGCCGCGTGCAGCGACGGCGCGGCGGCCAGCAGAGCCTGGGTGTACGGGTGCTGGGGGTCCTCGTAGATCCGCTCGGTCGGTCCCTGCTCGACGATCTCGCCGTTCAGCATCACCACGGTGTGGTCCGTGGCGAACCGGATCACGCGCATGTCGTGCGACACGACCAGCAGGGCGAGGTGCCGCTGCGCGCGGATCCCTTGCAGCAGGTTGAGGATCTGCGCCTGCACCGACACGTCGAGCGCGGACGTGGGCTCGTCGGCGACGATGAGGCTGGGCTCGACGGCGAGCGCGCGGGCGAGGGCGACTCGCTGGAGCTGGCCGCCGGACAGCGCCCGGACCGGCCGTTCGGCCATGGTCGCGGGCAGCCCCACACTCTCCAGCACCTCGCGGACCGTGGCGTCGCGGGAGCGGCGGTCGCCGATGCCCAGCACGACGAGCGGGTCGCGGACGACGGCGCCGACCGACAGCCGGGAGTTGAGCGAGCTGCGCGGGTCCTGGAACACCATGGCGGCGTCGCGGGCAAGGGTGCGGAACCGGGCCATCCGGGGGAGCCGGTAGATGTCGGTGTCGCGGTGGCGGACCTCGCCCGAGCTCGGCTCCACCAGGCCGAGCAGCGACCGGGCCAGCGTCGTCTTACCGGACCCGGACTCGCCGATCAGACCGACGGACTCACCGGCATGGACGGCCAGCGTCACCCCGGCCAGCGCTCGTGTGGTGGTCCCGTGGCCGTGGTAGTCGACGACGACGTCGCGGGCCTCGACGACGACGTTGCGCCCGGCGTCGTCGACCTGCACACCGGCGCTCGGCGGATCGGGCTCGGCGACGACCACCGGCCGCGTCGCCAGGGCGTCCGTCGCCGCCAACGGGTGGAAGCAGGCCAGCCGCCGCCCGTCGGCATGCACCAGGTCCGGACGGGTGGCGCACGTGTCGTCGGCCCGGGCGCACCGGTCGCGGAACCGGCAGCCGGAGACGAACCCCGTCGGCGGGCGCACGTGCCCGGAGATGGGCGCCAGCAGCGGCCATCGCTCCTCGAGGCTGAGGCTGGCGTTCAGCAGCCCGGCGGTGTAGGGATGGCGGGGCCGGCCCAGGATCTCAGCGGTGGGTCCGGACTCGACGACCTGGCCGGCATACATCACGGTGGTGTGGGACGCGACCTCCGAGACCAGCCCCAGGTCGTGACTGACGAACATCAGCGCGAAGCCGCGGCTGGCCTGCAGGCCCTGGAGCAGCTCCACCACTTGGCGCTGGACGGTGACGTCCAACGCCGTCGTGGGCTCGTCCGCGATCACCAGGGCGGGGTCGCGGGCCAGCGCGATCGAGATCAGCACGCGCTGCCGCTGGCCACCGGAGAGCTGGTACGGCTTGGCCCGCAGGATCCGCTCGGACTGCTCCAGGCCCACCGCTGCCAGCAGCTCCTCCGGCGACGTCGAGGAGCCGAGGCGGCAGACCTGCCGCAGCTGGGCGCCGACGGTCATTCCCGGGTTCAGGCTGGTCATAGCGTCCTGGAAGATGACGGCGATGCCGGCGCCGCGGATTCGGCGCAGCTCGCGGCGGGACATGGCGCGCACGTCGCGGCCGCGAAAGGCGACGGTGCCGGACACGTGCGCCGTCGGCGGCAGCAGGTGGGCCGCGGCCATGCCGAGCAGCGACTTCCCACAGCCGGACTCCCCGACGACGGCGACGGCCTCGCCGACGCCGATGGTGAGGTCGACGCCGTCGAGCACGGCCACGTCGCCGTAGCGCTTGGGGAAACCCACCCGCAGGTCGCGGACCTCCAGGAGCGGTGCCTCCGCGGCGCCGGGCCCTGGCGAGCCGGCGGGTACGGTCGTTGTCGTCGTCGGCGTCATCGGGACCTCAATCGTGTTCCGAGGGCTTCGGCGAACCGGTTCAGCGCGAGGACGGCGACCACGATGGCCAGGCCGGGGAAGAGCGAGACCCACCAGGCGCCGGCGCCGATGACGACCTGGCCGTCGCTGATGATGTTGCCCCACGACGGCGCGGGCGGCTTGATGCCGGCGCCGAGGAAGGAGAGGGCGGCCTCGGTGACCACGGCATCGGCCATCACCAGGGTCGTGTAGACCATGACCGGCAGCGCGGCGTTGAGCCCGATGTGGTAACCGACCAGCCGGATCTTGCGGGTGCCGAACAGGGTGGCGGCGGTGACGTAGTCCTCGCCGTTCTCGGCGAACACGGCCGCCCGGACCACTCGGGCCATCGGCGGCGTGTACACGATGCCCAGCACGATGACGGTGGTCCACAGGCTCGGGCCGATGGCGGCGGCCAGCACGATGGCCAGCAGGATGCCGGGGAAGGCCAGCCCGACGTCCATGACCCGCATGATGAGCTCGCCGACCCAGCCGCGGCTGCTGGCGGCGACCGCGCCGAGGATGCCGCCACCGACGAGTGCGGCCCCCGCGGCGCAGACGGCGACCAGCACACTCAGCCGGGCGCCGTGCACCACGCGGCTCAGCACGTCACGGCCGAGCTGATCGGTTCCGAACAGGTGGTCGGCGGAGGGACCCTCCAGCGCCCTGGACGCGTCGATGCCGGTCGGCGAGGCGGTGACGACCAGCGGTAGTACGACGAGAACGACCACGAGGACGACGCCCGTTCCGGTCAGCCACCGGGTCAGCGAATCGGTGCGCAGCGACGTCGTGTACCGGCTCATGACCGCGTCACCTCCGCCCCACGCGGGTTGAGCACCAGGTAGAGCAGGTCGACGATCACGTTCACGACGACGAACGAGACCGCGCCGACGATGGCCACCCCGCGCACGATGCCCAGGTCGCCCTGGCGCACGCCGGTGACCAGCAGCGTCCCCATGCCGGGGATGTTGAACACGGTTTCGACCAGGATGGCGCCGGACATCATCGCCCCGATGTAGACGCCGACGACGGTGATCGGCGTGATCAGGGCGTTGCGCAGCACGCTGCCGACGAGCACGGTGCCTGTGGACAGCCCGGCGCCGATGGCGGTGCGCACGTAGTCCTTGGCCAGCTCGTCGGCGACGGACGCGCGGATGACGCGGGTCATCGCGGCGGCGAACGGCAGCGCCAGCACGATCGCCGGCCCGATGAGCGAGGAGAACCAGTAGCTGAACCCGGTCGACAGCGGGGAGTACCCGCCGGCGGGCAGGACGCCGAGACCGACGGCGAACAGCTGCACGAACATCAGCCCGATCCAGAACTGCGGTGCGGCCTGGAAGAACGCCGCGACCACGCTGACGACGCGGTCCACCGGGCGGCCTTCGAACCAGGCTGCCACGATCCCGAGGACCAGCGAGCTCGCCACGGCGATGACGGTGGCCATCACCATCAGCTGCACCGTGATCGGCAGCGCCATGCCGATCAGGTCGTTCACCGACTCCGGACGGATGACGGACTCGCCGAGCCGCAGCTGGACCAGGTCGGCGAGGAACCGCGCGTACCGGACCGGCAGTGGGTCGTCCAGGCCGTTCTCCGCGGCGAACCGCTCACGCTGCTCGGCGTCGGCGAACACGCCCAGCGCGGCGCGGGCCGGGTCGTTCGGCGACAGGTCGATGACCACGAAGACCGTGAAAGAGACCCCGAGCAGGATGAGCGGTGCCAGGAGCAGGCGACGGCCCACCAGGCGGGCGTAGCGGCGGCGCCCGCCTGGCCGGGACCGAGGGCTCGAGGGCGCGGGCAGTCCGAGATCGGTCGCGGTGCTAGTGACCATCGCGGACCGGTCCTTGCTCGATGCGCTCCCTCACCTGGTGGTTGCGGGTCATCCGGTGACCCCGTCCAGCTCGACGCCGGAGGTCGGCAGGGGCCGGAAGCCCTGCAGCGTGCTGGACCAGCCGGTGAGGTAGTCGGCGCGGTGCAGCCGGCCCAGTGGCGCCTGCGTCTGCAGGATGTTCTGCGCCTCCGCCAGTGCCGTTGACCGCTCGGCGGCGTCGGCCGTGGTCAGCGCCAGATCCAGCAACTGCTCGACACGGTCGCGCTCGGGAGTGTTCCAGTACAGGAACTCGCGCGGGAGGCTCCCGTAGAACGACCAGCGCAACAGGAACTCCGCGTCGGTCGCGCCAAGTGCCGCGGTGTCGCTCTTGATGAGGAACAGGTTGTAGGTGCCCTCGGTGACCCGCGAGTACAGCGACTCCAGCTCGCCGGGGATCACGTTCGGCTCGAACCCGACCGCACGCAGGTTCTCCTCGATGATGGGCGTCTGCGAGGCGAGGAACTCCAGGTTGCCGGCCAGGAAGTCGATGGGGACGCCGCCGGCGGCGTACCCGGCCTCGGCGAGCAAGGTGCGTGCGTGCTCGGGGTCGTACCGGTAGACCAGGTCCGGTGCGGCGTACTCGGGGTTGTCCGGCGTGATGACGCCGTCCCAGGCCGGCGTCGCGTGGCCGAAGAAGCTGGTTTGGGTGATGGTGTCGCGGTCGATCGCGAACAGCACGGCCTGGCGGACCCGGACGTCGTCGAACGGTGGCTTGCCGCAGTGGAACAGCAGGCCGGTCTGGTGGTCGCCCGTCGCGCCCTCGACCTCGATGCCGTCGGTGGCGGCCAGGCTCTCGAACGAGCTGCTCGGCACGTCCTCGATGACGCGGGTCTGCCCGCTGCGCAGCCCGGAGACGCGGGCGTTGCCGTCGACGGTGACGTTCACGGTGAGCTCGTGGAAGGAGACGCTCGCCGGGCCGGTGTAGTCCTCGAACAGCGTCATCGAGACCTCCTGGCCGGACACGACGGACGCGACCCGGTACGGCCCGGTGCCGACCGGGGTCACCGTCAGCGCCTCCGGCGAGCTCTCGATCGCCCGCCGCGACATGCCCTTGACCAGCACCAGGCGCTGGGCCAGCAGCGTGGTGGGCTGGGTGAGGATGATCTCGACCTCGTGCTCGCCCACGGCCTGGACGGACTGGACGATCTCGAAGAACCGCGCGAACAGCGACCCCGCGGCCGGGTCCTTGATGCGTTCGATGGTGAAGACGATGTCATCGGCGGTGAGCGCCGTGCCGTCGTGGAACACCGCGTCGGTGCGCAGCGGGATGCGGTACGTGGTGGGGTCGACCTCGCGCGGCAGCTCGGTGGCCAGCTCCGGGCTGAGCTCGGCCCGGGGCGGGAACGGGTCGAGGCGGTACAGCGACTCGTAGACGAACCGGTTGATCGCGATGGTGCCGACCGCGGACGCCGTCGTCGGGTCCAGGTCGCTGAAGGTGTTCGCCATCGCCGTGCGCAGCTGGGCACTGGTGGATCCGGGGGAGTTGCCGCCCTCGCCGGCGTTGTCGCCGGCCGGTGCCTCCGCGGTGCAGGCGCCGACCGTCCCGCCGAGGCCGACGACGGCCAGGCCCACGCCGGCCGCGCGTAGGAGCTGCCGCCGGCTGAGCGCGTCGGACCACAGTGCCGCGAAGCCGTCGTCGTTCGTGAACCGTGTCATGTGTGAACCTCCTGACATCAGGGGTGGCGCGCCGAAAGTGGCCACGACCGCACCCGGTCGCCCACGCCGAAGACGCTCATGCTGTGATCACCACAAGGTCCAGCCGCCATCGGCGACGATCTCCGCTCCGGTGATGAAGGACGCCTCATCGGAGAGCAGGAAGGCGACCGCGCCCGCGATCTCGTCGGGTCTGCCGAGCCGGCCCAGCGGCGTGGCGGCGGCGAAGCGCTCCAGGTCGGTCGCGCTCAGGTCGTGGTGCTCCAGGCCGATCATCCCGGGGGACACGGTGTTCACCCGCACGCCGCGCTTGGCCGCGGCCACGGCGAGCTCCCGCGCCAGCTGCCGGACCGCGCCCTTCGACGCGGCATACGCGACCCCACGCTCCGGACCGTCGGGGGTCTCGGGCGCGATCCGCTCGGGGTAGAAGACGGGGTTGAGGGCGACCTTGCCGTAGACGGAGGCGATGTTGACGATCGCGCCGCCGTCGGTGCGGGCCATCCGTTCGATCGCCTCGAACGAGAGGAAGGCCGTCGCCTCGACGTTCAGCGCCAGGTTCGCCCGCCACTTCTCCAGGTCCTGGGCGAACAGCGGAGCGATGTAGGTGTCGCCGGCATTGTTGACCAGTGCGGTGAGCCGCTCCGGCCGCTCGTCGGCGGCGGCCATGATGGCCGAGCGCCCGTCCTCCGTCGTCACGTCGGCGACGACGGTGACCACGTCGCCGTCCTCGATGAGCTTCGCCGTCTCGTCGAGCTTCTCCGGCCGGCGCCCGGCGATCAGGCACCGGTAGCCGGCGCGGGCCAGCCGGATGGTGATCGCGCGGCCGATGCCGGTGCCGCCGCCGGTGACGACGGCCAGCCCGGCGGCACCGGTCGGGTCCGTGGTGGCACTCATGTCAGATCCGCGCTGGGATGAAGCTGTCGGCGGCGCCACGGTCCGCGGCGATGGCCGACTCGACCATGCCGCGGAAGTCGTGTCGGGGCCGGTAGCCGAGTACGTCGCGGGCGGCGTCGACGGTCATCTCCAGCCGCCACGTGAGCGGCAGCCGGACGTCGAGCCGCGGCACGCCGTCCAGCTCGGCGACGACGTCCGCGCCGTGCTCGAAGGTCGTGGGCTCGGCCGCCGTGATGTTGAACGCGCGGCCGGCCGCCGCCGGCACCGTCAGCGCCAGGTACACGCCTTCGACGGCGTCACGCACGTCGAGCAGGTGGATGCTCCACGAACCGTTCGGCCCGGACAGGGCGACGGCGGTGTCGTCCGGAGCTTCCCCCACGGCCTCGTCGAACAGCCCGACCATCTCGGGGTGCTCGCGGAACAGTGGCCAGATGTTGCAGTCGCGGCCGAGCTCCACGCGCCGGAGCAGGGCACGGACCGAACCGACGCGGAAGTGCTGCCGCGCCTCGACCGGGTCGAGAACGGTCGCGAACCGGGTGATGGCGAAGGGGATGTCGTACTGGGCGGCGTGGTTGCGCAGGATCACCTCGCCCAGCAGCTTGGCCGTACCGTAGTAGTCGGCCGGCTCCTGCGGGGTGTCCTCGGGCAACGGGACCAGCGGCGGATCACCTGGCCGGTACGTCCCGTCTGTGCTCGCGAGCAGGAACCGCTCCACGCCACCGTTCTTGACCACGCCTTCCAGCAGCCGCAAGGTGCCGAACGCGTTGACGTCGTAGAACCGGTCCACCGGGGTGTCGCCGCGCACCAGCTGAGCGGCCAGGTGGACGACGTGTGTGACACCGCGGCTGGCGGCGTCGATGGCGTGCTGGTCGCCGAGGTCGGCCTCGACGATCTCGACGCCGTCGAGGGTGTCCAGCTTCGCGCGCTGCGGGTCGCCCGGCATGACCATCGCGCGAACGTCGGCGCCGGCCGCGCGAAGCCGCCGGACCATGTTCGCGCCGACCCGGCCGGCTGCGCCAGTGACGAGAACCTTCATGCGGCACCTCCGTCGAACGTCGTGTGGATCTCGTACGGATACATCGGCCGGCGCCGGTTCACGTAGGTGAACCGATGCAGGTTCGCCGCGGTGACGCCCGGGGTGTCCACGCGCACGATCTCGGCAACGTGCGGCCCGTAGCCGGCGAGCGGCGAGTGAACGCCCTTGGCCACGATGGCGGCGAAGTCCGCGGGTGCGAGCCCGAGGGTGGTGAGCTGGACGACGCTGAACGGCAGCACCACCTCGGTGGTGACGATCACCGTCTGCCCGGTGTCGAGCCGGACGGCGGCGCTGGGCCCGGCCTCGAAGTGGCTCCAGCCGGCGTGCACCGGGCCGGTCGCCTCGAACGTGCCGTCGTGCAGCGCCAGGACGGTGGCCGTGGCCCGCACCGGCGGGCCGGTCGCGGGGTCGGTCCGAGCGCCGAGGATCAGGTCCACCTGGGCGCCGACCCCGGCCGAGGTGCACGCCGCCGCGCTGGCGGGGTCGGCCACGATCGTCAGCAGGCTCTCGAAACCGGCCTCCCGGGCCGCGTTGAGCAGCACCACCGAGTCGCCAGGAGAGCCGGCTCCGATGTTGTCGCCGACGTCGAGCAGGAGGACGGGGGTGCGCGCGGCCCGCTGCGCGGCGGCGACGGCCGCCGCCGCCGAGACGCCCGGCACGTCGAACCGGGCCCGGCGGCTCCAGACCTCGTCAGCGAGCTTGCGGGCGTGGGATGCCGCGGCCCCGCCATCGGCGTCGGTGATCACGACCACGCTCATGCCCATCTCTGGGACGTCGGCGTACGGGTAGCCCTCGGCGACGGAAGCCGACAGGACGCCGGGCTCGTCCATCAGCGAACGGGCGCGATCGATGAGGTCCCGCATGGGCGGCTCGTCGGTGTTCTGGCACAGGATGTTGACGGCCGCCGGCAGCGCGACGTGGGCAACGGTGGGCCGGATCTCCCCGCGCACCGCCCTGATGATGAGGTCGCCCACCTCTTCGGCAACCTCCCTCGCGTCCACGTGCGGGTTGGTGCGGTAGGTGTTGAGGACATCGGCGTGCTCGCACATGGCGGTACTGACGTTGGCATGCAGGTCCAGGGAGGTACCGACGAGCACGTCCGGTCCGACGGTCTCGCGGATCGCCCGCAGCAGGTGCCCGTCGACGTCGTCGATGTCTTCGCCGACGGCCGCACCGTGCAGGTCGACGAGGACGCCGTCGAACGGCCCGCTCCGCCGCAGGGCGGTCAGTAGCTCCTCGGTCCGCACCGCCAGCGCGTCGGCGGTGATCGGGCCGGCGGGCACGAGGTTGGTCAGCACCAGCGGCACGGCCTCGACGCCGTGCGCCTCGCAGGCGGTGAGGTAGCCGGCCATGGTGCTGGTGCCGCCCGCGTGTCGCTCCAGGATCTCTTCGCCACGCAGCGTGGCCGCCTCGGTCGCGGCGGTGTCGACCGGATGCGACGAGAACGTGTTGGCCTCGTGCGACAGTCCGAGCAGGGCGATGCGGAGCATGGACTCTGGTCTCCTCTCGTGGCCGGCGGTACCGCGCCGACGGGTCAGACGTCGCGGGCCCAGTCGGCGATGACCCGGGGGACGTCGTCGACCTGGGCGGTGGGGATGCGGGCGGCCTGGGTGGCGTACCGGCTCTGGTCCTTCCAGCCCGCGCCGGTGAGGATCAGGACCGGATGGTCGTCGGAGCTGAGCCGACCGTTCTTGTGGTCGTCGAGCAGGGCGGCCACGCTGGTCGCCGCCGCCGGCTCGACGAAGATGCCCTCAGTGGCGGCGAGCAGCTGCTGCGCCTGCACGATGGCGTCGTCGTCGACCGCGCTGCCCCAGCCGCCGCAGGCCCGGACGGCGTCGACCGCGAGCTGGCCGTCCGGCGGGGCGGGCAGCTGCAGCCCGGAGACCAGGGTGTCGCACCGCTCGACGAGCGGCCGGTCGATCTCGCCGGCCAGGTGCCGGGCGATCGGCGCGCAACCGCGCGGCTGGCAGGCGATGACGGCGGCGGGCATCGACCGTGCGGCCAGGCCACGGGCGAGTGACGCCACCAGCCCGCCGCCACCGGCCGGCGTGTAGGCGTGGGTCATGTCCGGCACCTGCTCGGCCAGCTCGTAGCCGAGTGTGTCGATGCCGCGCATGCCCTGCGGGTTGTAGGCGTTCGCGGTGATGGCCAGGAACAGCTGATGCTCCTCGGCGGCCGCGGCGACGTTGGCGAGCAGCCCGGTCCCGGCCGACGCGGACGCGCCGTCGCCGACGCCTTCCACGGCCAGGACACCGATGCCGTAGGGCATCAACGGCAGCCGCTTCTCCTGTGGCGCGGTGGAGACGACGCAGAGGAAGCCGGGCAGGCCGGCCCGGGCGCCGAAGGCCGCCATCGCTATCCCGGCGTTGCCTGAGGACGTGGCCACCCAGCCGCGGTAGCCGTCGTGGCGGGCCAGCGACACCGTCATGGCGGCGACGCGGTCCTTGTAGGAACCGGTCGGGTTGGCGGTCTCCAGCTTGGCCGTCAGCTGGCCGAGCCCCAGCCGCGCGGCGAGCCGGTCCAGTCCGACGACCGGGGTACCGCCCTCGCCGAGCGTGACGAACTCGTCGACCGCCGGCAGGTCGCCGGCCCAGCGGGCCAGCCCGTGCGGGTACGCCGTCGTACTCACGCTCCCGTCTCCTCTCGGTCGTCCAGGTGGGCGAGGACGAACAGGACGTCGTCCGTCGCGGTACGGGCCTGCCGGCGCAGGAACATGACCATGCCGGTGTCCGGGGCGTCGACGATGTGCACCAGCTCACCGTCGTGGTCGTAGAACCGCCCGATCTCGTCGCCCGCGGCGACGACGTCGCCGGCGCGGACCGAGGAGACGAAGAACCCGTGCCCGCGGGCGGCGGCGCCGGTGTCGAGGTCGCCGTTGCCGTAGACGTACCGCGGCGCGGGCGGTGTCCGGTCGGCCGGTGGCAGCATCTCCAGCTGGCGCAGGACGCCGAGGACGCCCGCGACGTAGGTGTCGAGCTCGAGTGCCCGGATGCTGCCGCCGCCGGAGCACTCGGCGTAGACGGCCGGGATGCCGGCTTCGGCGGCGACCGAGAGCGACCGTCCCGGCGCGGACCGCGGATGCCGCCAGAGCACCGGCGCGCCGAACGCGAGCGCCAGCCGCTCGGACGCCGCGCCCGCCGGGGTGTCGGCGCAGTAGCCGGCCATCAGCGGCATGCGGTAGCGAAGTCCGGCCGAGTGCAGGTCGATCAGCGCGTCGCTGCCGCGGATGACGTCGTCGGCGATGGCGGTCGCGATGGCCGCTGTCGGGCCGTCGTGCGGCGAGCCGGGGAAGCTGCGGGCGAGGTTGGCGCCGTCGAGCGGGCTGGTGCGGCTTTGCGCGGACCACGCCGGCGGGTTGGCCACGGCGACCGCGCGGACCGTGCCGCGCAGCGGGAGACCGCGCAGCTCGCGCAGCTCGCGCAGCACCAGCCGGACGGCCAGGACCCCCTCGTCCTCGTCGCCGTGTACGCCGCCGAGCAGTGCCAGCGTCGGTCCGCCGGGCGTGCCGGTCACGGTCGTGAGCACGACGCCGCCGGCCAGCGACCGGTGGTGGACCTGAGGCTCCTGCATGCGCTTCGCTGCTCTCCGCTCGTCGGTTCGACGGGCGCCGGACCGGCGCCCTCATGTTCGTTCGAAGGCCTTCGCGGGTGCGGCCGGCCGGTGCACACAGCCCCCGGCCGCTGACTGTTGAGAGAACCTAGCTGCGCCTGATAGAAGTGTCAACAGATGGGACGTCTGATTCAGTGTGTGGCACCTTGGCGGCAATCGGACCTTTACCGACACGTGCCGTTTGACGTAGCATACGCTTCGCCTGGCGGAAAAGGCGACTCATCTGATGGAACTCGGTCGAACAGGGAAGAGGCTGATGACGTCCACGACTCACACGCGATCCGCGCGGTTCGACCTGCGAGCACGAGACCTCACGCCCGGCGGGGTCCACTCGAACGTCCGCCTCGGTGGGCCGCGGGTGTGCTTCGACCGGGGCGAGGGCGCCTGGCTCTACGACATCGACGGCAACGACTACGTCGACTACCTGCTCGGCCAGGGCCCCAGCCTGCTCGGCCACGCGGCACCCGCCGTCAATGCCGTCGTCGCGCGGGAGGCCCGACGCGGCTCGGTGTTCGGCTCGCAGCACGTGCTGGAGAACGAGGCCGGCGAGCTCTTCCTCGACACCGTCGGCTGGGCCGAGCGGGTCCGATTCGGACTGACCGGTACCGAGGCGGACCAGGCCGCGCTGCGCCTGGCCCGCGCGGCCACGGGGCGCACGAAGTTCGTCAGGTTCGAAGGCACCTACCACGGCTGGCTCGACAACGTGCTCGTCACCAGCGTCGACGGGCGCATCCGGCCGGCCAGCGCGGGGCAGCTCGCGCATCACCTCGACGAGACGTACTTCCTCCCGTACAACGACGTCGCCGCGCTGGAGAAGGCGTTCGCCAACCACGACGACATCGCCGCCGTGATCGTCGAGCCGGTGATGTGCAACAGCGCCGCCATCCAACCGCGCGACGGGTTCCTGGACGAGGTGCGCCGGCTGTGCGACCGGCACGGCTCGGTCCTGATCTTCGACGAGGTCATCACCGGCTTCCGGGTGGCCCTCGGCGGCGCGGCCGAGAAATACGGCGTCACCCCCGACCTGGCCGTCTACGGCAAGGCGATGGCCGGCGGCTGGCCGGTCTCCGCGCTGGCGGGGTCGGCCGCGCTGATGGACCAGTTGACGGCCGGGGTCGTCCACTCGGGGACGTTCAACTCCTCGGTCCCGGCCTGCGCGGCCGTGATCGCCACCCTGACCGAGCTGCGGCAGGCCCCGCCCTACGAGCGCATCGAGGCGCACGGCGGCACGCTGATGCGAAAGATCGGCGAGCTCGGGGCTGCCCACGGCGTCCCGCTCCGCGTCCAAGGGCTACCGGTGGCGTTCCACGCATCGTTCGGCGACCCGCGCACCATCCACCACCACGCGGAGCTCGAGGCCATCGACACCGCTGGCTACGCAAAGTTCGTCGAGGTGCTCGTGGGCCACGGCATCTGGGTGGCACCACGGGGGATCTGGTACGTTTCGGCCGCTCACGGCGAGCGTGAGCTCAACGCCGTCGTGGACCGACTGGATTCGGCGCTCGCCGCGGAGACCCGGGTTCGTCGTACCGCTGGGTGACGAGTCGCCGCCGCGGCCACCGCCGCCCGCGCGGTCCACCCTCGTCCGGATCGGGGAGGAGGTCACGTGATCCGACTGGTCGTCCGCAAGACCGCGGTGCTGCTGGCGTCGGCACTGGCCGGTTCGATCGTCGTGTTCGTCCTGATGAGGCTGCTCGGTGGGGACGTCGCCACAGTCATCCTGGGACAGGGCAGCACGCCCGAGGCGCGCGACGCGCTGCGGGCGGAGCTCGGGCTGGATCGCTCCTGGCCCGAGCAGTACGCCAGCTGGATCGGCGGGCTGTTCCGAGGTGACCTCGGGCAGTCGTACGCCGCCGGCTACGACATCTTCGACGAGATCGTGGCCCGGCTCGGCCTGACGCTGAGCCTGGCGCTGATCTCGCTGGCGGTGTCCTTGCTGCTCGGGGTGATCGCCGGCACCTACTCCGCTCTGCATTCCCGCGACGTGCGGGGCGGTTTCGTCGACGTCGTCGCGCAGCTGGGCATCGCCATCCCGCCGTTCTGGGTCGGGCTGCTGCTCATCAGCTTCGTGGCCGTCCAACTCGGGTGGCTACCGTCGGGCGGCTACATCCCGTGGTCGGAGAGCGTGGTGGGCGCGCTGCGCACCCTCGCACTTCCGCTGGTAGCGCTGTCGATCGCGTTGACCGGGGTGTTCACCCGGTTCGTCCGGTCCAGCATGCTCGACGTGCTCGGCGAGGACTACATCCGCACGGCCATGGCCAAGGGCCGTACCTGGCGCGGCGCCGCCATCCGGCACGGTGTCCGCAATGCTGCGATCCCGCTGGTCACGGTCGGCACCCTCCAACTCGGCGGCCTGCTGGCCGGGACCGTCGTCATCGAGAGTGTGTTCACCCTGCCGGGCCTCGGCCGCATGCTGATGTCGGCGGTCACCGGGCGCGAGGCCATCGTGGTCCAGTCGCTCGCCTTCGTGATCATCCTCGTGATCCTGGTGCTGAACTTCCTGCTCGACATCGCCTACGGGCTGCTCGACCCGAGGATCACCGACGCGGAAGGAGCGGCCCGTGCATAGCCGCGCACGTCGCCGGTGGCCTGTGCAGCTGACGGTCGGGGCGGCTCTGGTCGGCGTGTTCGTCGCCTTGGGGCTGGTCTCGCTGGTGTGGACGCCCTACGACGTCGAGTCACTCGATGTGGCCGCCCGCCTGGCGCCGCCGGGCACGGACGGCCACCTCCTCGGCACCGACCGGCTCGGCCGGGACGTGCTGACCCAGATCATGGTGGGTGCCCGCAACTCGCTCCTGGTGGCCGTCGTCAGCACGACGGCGGCGCTCGTCCCGGGCGTGCTGGTCGGGCTGATGACGGCGGCGTCGGGACGGGCGGTGCGCGAGACCCTCAGCCGCGCCACCGACGTCGCCCTCGCGCTGCCGGGCATCCTGATCGCGCTGGTGCTGGCCACGGCGCTGGGCCCCGGCAACGCCACCACGATGATCGCTATCACCGCGTGGTTCGTGCCTGTCATGGCCCGGGTGACCATCGGACCGGCTCGGCAGATCCTCGCCCGCGAGTTCGTCGAGGCCGCCCGTGCCGGTGGCCGCGGCACCTGGTTCATCCTGATGCGCCACGTGCTGCCGAACATCGGCCCGGTGATCATCGTCCAGACGTCGCTGCTGTTCGCGTCGGCCATCCTCATCGAGGCTGCGCTGTCCTACCTCGGCGTGGGAGCGCAGCGCCCCACGACGTCGTGGGGGATGGTGTTCAACGAGGCGCAGGCGGTCGTGGGCGAGGCGCCGAGTCTGGTGCTGATCCCCGGCGTGATCATGGTCGTGACCGTGCTGGGCTTCAACCTGCTCGGCGACGGGCTGCGTGCGGTGCTCGACCCCCGGCAGACGACCAAGGCGGTGACCTGATGCAGCCGAGCCTGCTGACCATCCGAGACCTCACCGTGCGCATCGGGACGCACGAGATCGTGTCGATCGACGAGCTCGACCTCGCTCCCGGCCGCCGGCTGGGCCTGGTCGGAGAGTCCGGGTCGGGGAAGACGATGACCGCGATGAGCATCGTCGGCCTGCAGCCGCGTGAGGCCACCGTGACTGGGTCGATCGTCTTCGACGGACGTGAACTGGTGGGCCTGACGGACCGGCAGTTCGCCGACGTCCGCGGCGCCGACATGGGCGTGGTGTTCCAGGATCCGCTGCGTGCCCTGAACCCGACCATGCGGGTGGGCAAGCAGATCGGCGAGGCGGTGCGGCTCACCGGCGACCTGTCCCGCGCGGAAGTGAAGGCGCGGGTCCACGACTTGATGGCACAGGTCCAGCTGCCCGAACCGGAACGGCTGGCCCGCCGGTACCCACACCAGCTGTCCGGTGGCCAGCGCCAGCGCGTCCTCATCGCGATGGCCATCGCCTCCCGCCCGCGGCTGCTGGTCGCCGACGAGCCCACGACGGCCCTGGACGTTACCGTCCAGAAGGGCATCCTCGAGCTCATCGACGAGGTCAGCACCGAGAACGACATGTCGGTGATCTTCGTCAGTCACAGCCTCGGCGTCGTCCGCAAGATCAGCGACGACGTCGCGGTGCTCTACGGCGGCCGGCTGGTCGAGATGGGACCGGGCGCCGCGATCGTCGACCGGCCGCGCCACCGGTACACCGAGGCGCTGATCGAGGCGAACCCCGACCACGCCGACCCGGAGCAGGCCGAGGCCGTGATCGGGCAGCCGCTCACGACGATCCCCGGCGCGGTGCCGGCGCTGGGGAACTTCCCCAGCGGCTGTCGGTTCCGCGACCGGTGCCCGCACCACCTCGACGAGTGCGCGGACGAACCGCCGGTCACCCGCCAGTCCGACCAGCACCGCTATGCCTGCTGGAACCCGGCCACGGCGGCGGTTGGAACCGGCGGAGGCTCTGGAGGTGAGCGCGATGGCGCCGCTCGTTGACGTCGGCGACCTGTCCTTCCGTTACGGCACCCACCAGCCGTGGGTGCTGCGCTCGGTCAGTCTCTCTGTCCCTCGCGGCGCGGCCGTCGGGATCGTAGGGGAGTCCGGGTCGGGCAAGTCGACCCTGATCCGGGTGCTCTGCGGGCTGCTGACGGCCACTGCCGGCGCCGTCACCTACGCCGGACGCGACATCGGCGACTGGCTGGCTCGGCACCCGCGGCAGTTCCGCCGGGACAACCAGCTGGTCTTCCAGAGCCCGGCGTCGTCACTGGACCCACGGATGCGCGTGCGTCGGTCCGTCGCCGAACCGGTCCGGGCGCTGGAGCGGCGCCGGGTGGCCGACGACGAGCTGGCGTCATGGCTCACGCTGGTCGGTTTGGATCCGTCCGTCCTGGACCGTTACCCGCACCAGCTCTCCGGCGGCCAGCTCCAGCGGGTCGCGATCGCCCGGTCGCTGTCGGTCAACCCCGGAGTCCTCTACGCCGACGAGCCGACCAGCGCGTTGGACGTGTCGGTGCAGGCACAGGTGCTCAACCTACTCATGGACTTACGAGCCCGGCTCGGGCTCACTCTCGTCATGGTCTCGCACGACCTCGCCGTAGTCAGCCGGGTCTGCGAGCAGATCGTCGTCATGCGCGGCGGTGCGATCGTCGAGGCCGGGCCTACCGCCGCGGTGATGCATAACCCCGCCGCCGAGTACACGCGGGCGCTCGTCGACGCCGCTCGGGCGGTGAGCTTGGCCGCGTCACGGTCGGCGTCCTGAGGCCGAGCCGGATCAGCCGGACATCTCCTGCGACAGCCGGGCGGCGAGCATCTTCTTGCCCTGCTCGCCGGCCTTCTGGTTGTTGTGCTGGATCTTGCTGAACCATTCGGCCAGCTCGGCGTCGCCGGCCTTCTTGGCGTCGGCGATGTAGGTCTCCATCTGCCACGCGTAGTTGAGCGACGCCTGGACCACGCTCACCAGGTTGTAGTCCTTGTCCGGGAGCGGGCTGCTCGGTTCGGTCGCCATGGGGGTGCCTCCTCGGTATCAGGTCGTCGTGCGGCCCCGTACCCAGCGACGACCCGTCGCACACGGGTCCCGCCGCCGTCAGTCCGTCGAGTCGCGGGCTACGTCGAAATGCCGGCGGTAGTGCTCCTCGGACTCGCGCACCACGCTGTCGGCGAGGAACGCCAGCGGCTCGACGTCGACGACGAGCGGCTCGTGGTCGGGCCCGTGGCCGACGACCCGGCCGGTGAGCAGCCACGGGCGGCGTCCCTCCTCGGCGCCGAGCTCGGCGTACTTGCACACCCGGCGGGCGACCCAGTCCGTCGCCGCCCGCGGCCACCACGGCTCCGGCTGCACGGTGGTCACGGAGAGACCGGGCATCCGTGCACCGGACTCGTAGTCGATACTGGCGCCGGCCTCGCGGTCCTCATCGGGACCGTGTGAGTACCGCAGGAAGACGTCTGTGTGGCTCCGCACCGCCCGGGTCAGCTCGTCGAGCGTCCGGATCGTCGGGATTTCGGCTGCCATGGGCGTGCCTGCCTGTCGTGGACAACGGTACGCGGGCTGCCAGCGTGCCACGCCCGGGCGACCGCGGCCAGGTGCTCAGGGGAATCGCCGACACCGATCCTGACCGGACCGCCGTCGGCGTTCGGGAGGCCGCCCGCCGTGAGTCATGGTGCCCAAATGTGGAATCAGAATTCGGCCTATCACCCGTGGATCCGCCGCGGGCTGCACTACCGCTACCTCCTGCGCTGGCGGCACCCACCCGGCTGACCATCTGGCAGCCGACCCGACGGCGCCGCACGGCCGTGGTCCGGAGCCGGACGAGGCGGCTCCGGCGCCGGACGAGGCGGCTCCGGCGCCGGGACCCTGCCGGTATGGACCCCCTGTATCAGCGGGTGGGGACCACCCAGATGGGGTTGGTGTAGAACCACAGGTCGACCCACGGGTCGGCGTCGCCGACGACGTCGAGGGCGGGACCCTCGGGGTCGATCGAGGTGCCCAGGTAGCCCGGCTGCGAGCGGTTGCCGTCGGTGCCGCGCAGCCGGACGTAGAACGGGTCGTAGGCGGCCGGGAGGCGGTGGACGATCTCGAAGGTGCCGGTGCGGCCCGAGGTGTCCCACTGCTCGACGACCTTGGTGTCCGGAGCGGCGAAGGTGTCGCGGTCGGCGGCGGCGCCGGTGGGGTCGACCATGCCCTGGATGAGGTCCACCCGGTTGAGCTGCGGGACGAACTGCGCCCAGTTGGGTTGGTCCTGCGCGGTGATGCGGATGACGAGGTCGAGCCGGGCGCCGTAGCGGACCTGCAACGTGGACCCGAGCGGGACGCCGGGCTCGCGGCTGCCGTGCATCCGCACCGTGACGTCGACGTTCTTCACCAGCCGGCCGTGGTCGACCCAGACCCGGCCGTCGCGCAGGCCTTTCATGACCGAGAGGTAGTCGCGGGCCGCAGCACCGACGTGGGTGCGCGAGTAGAAGCCGGGCCAGAAGTCGCCGGCGGTGAGGTTGACCGTGCCGCCGTGGACCGGTGCTCCGTAGCGGCCGTCGCGGTTGAACTGCTCGGACGAGGAACCGTCCGGCCGACGGCTGGTGTCGCCCCAGTTGACGTGAGAGTCGGAGTTGGCGCTGATGGACCACGGCTTGCCCTCGGCGAGCAGGCTGTCCCACAGCCCGCCGACCGTGGCCGTCATCCAGTCGAAGCCGCCCCAGGTGCGGTAGCTCTCCAGCGGATAGCCGGGGAAGGAGTTGGCGTTGGGGCCTCCGGCGTAGAACCCGCGTGCGGAGCCGGCACCGATGCCGGCGGGCAGCCCGGCGGCCTGGTGCCCCGGCGCGCCCTCGAAGCCCACCGCGACCCGCGGATCGGCATCGCGCCAGGCGCGGATCTCGTGCGGGCTGTCGATGCCCTGCCGGGCCGGGTGGTTGGCCAGGAACAGCGCGTCGTCGATGCGCCGCCCGTCGACCTGCGCGCCGAGCCAGGTGATGCCGGCAACCGCCTGGGCTTCGTTGGCGGGGGTGCTGGCACCCCAGCCGTTGACGCCGCCGTCGTAGTCGGTCTCGAACTGTTTGAGGACGGAGACCTCGTTCGGGCCGGGCGCGACGAACACCGTGCCGTGCTCGGCCGCCGGGATGTTCCACTCCAGACCCTGGAAGACCAGGGTGTCGGGCAGCAGCTCACGGGCGGCACGGATGTCGGGGTTGACCAGCTCGACGCCGATGCGTGAGTGGGTGGCGCCGCCGTGGTCGGTGATGACCATCCAGTCCAGGCCGTACGCGGCACCGTGCTGCACCTGGTCGATGACCCGGTACATGGCGTCGGAGCTGAACTGGGTGTGGATGTGGTGGTCGCCGGCGAGCCAGTGCTTGATGCCGTCGTTGCCGACCGGGGTGGCGGCGGGTCGGCCGCGCCCCTCGGCCATGGCCGGGGTGACGCCGGCCATGCCCAGCGCCGTCGCGCCGCCCACGATGCCGGCCGACCGGAACAAGGAGCGGCGCGAGAGCTGCGTGGGCGAGAGCTCACCGTCGGCGATGGACGCGTCGAGCGCGGCGGCGGTGTCCGGGTCGAACTCGTCCGCGCCGTGGCTGTGACCGTGGTGACCGCCGTGGCCGTGGTGGTGGTCGTGCGGCTCGTCGTGGCCTGGGGTGTGGCACATGGGACTGCCTTTCGCGCGCGGAGGACGGACAGGTGCTCCCGCAAGATCTCTCCGCCAGGTGACGGAACGGCGACATTCGGGGACGTTTTACGCGAACTGTGGGCGGCCGCCTGAGCCCTCGCCCAGCCGTCGTGTTAGCCGGGCCCAGCGCGGGCCGCGACGACGGCGCGGACCCAGGTGGCGAGGGTGGGCCAGTCGAGGTCGACGACGATCTCGTGGCCGACTAGTCCGACGCCGGTCCACAGGGCGCACCGGTGGCCGTCCGTGGCGGGCGGCACGAGGGTGCCGACCGCGCGGCCGAGGGGCCGGGAGTCCATGACCTCGATGATGAGCGGGATGCGGGCCTCGGGGCCGGGGTACTCGTGGGCGGGGGAGATGCGGTGCTGGGGCATGGTGCTTCCTCGCTGCTGGCGACGACGGGTCATCGGGTGGCCCGGGACGCCGCCTCGATGAGCGCGCGCCCGACGGTCTTGGCCTCGGCGGGATCGAGCGGGACGATGGCGGGGCGGCCCTGTTTGGTGCTGGCGGTGAGCTCGACGTGCGGCGTGTCGTGGTTGGCCTGAACGGTGTTGACGCCGAGCAGCCAGGAACCGCGCCAGGCGCACAGGGACGTGAGGTAGAGCCGGTGCACCGAGTGCTCGCCGGTCTCGTTGCACCACTTCACCGCGCATTCTTCGGGTTCGGTGGTCACGGCCGGTGCTCGCTCTCGGCCCGGTAGAACACGTCGAGCTGGGTGAGCGCGGCCCGGAGCTCGGTGAGCGGGCCCACCGCCGCGCCGACCGCGGACAGCTGCTCGACCGCCGCCTCCAGTGCGAGGGCCGCCCGGCCGACGGCCTCGGCGCCGAGCTCGGCGGTCAGGATGCGTCCGGCCCGCCAACTGACCCGGCCGTGGTGGCCCAGAACGAATCCGCCCAGCCGTTCGGCGAGCCGGTCCAGCCGCTCGATGATCTGCTGATCGGTGTGGCCGGGCAGGAACCGTTCGCGCACCTGGGCCAGCACGTCCGGGGTCCAGCCGGCGCGCTGGGCGGCGTCGGCGATGCGGACCAGCTGCTCGGCCAGCTCGCGGGCCTCGGCCGGGGAGATGGAGAACTCGACGTGCTGCTCGGTGTCCTGCGGTGCCAGCCTGACGTCGATGGTCGGGCCCTCGGCGTCGTGCCGGGCGACCATGTGGCCGACCTCGTCGCCGAGGAACGGCGCGCGGACGATGACGTCGCGGTGTTCGGAGTTGGGTACGGTGACCACGGGTCTCCTCCAGGGACTACTGGATGGGGTCCAGAGGCCGACCCGGCGGGTGTGCGCCGGGTCGGCCTCGCCAGGAGCCTCGCCGCGATGCGGCGGGCATGATGCGTCGCGTCGTCGCCAGCCGTCCCACGGTGAGCGGCTGGACGAGGCGCCTGGCGGGACCTGCCCGTGCCTCGTGATCGTGACCCCTCCCGGTGCCGAGAGGCTGGGAGGTGGTGGTGTGGCCATCATGACAGTGGTGTAGTTCGGGTGTCAAACAGGCGTTCGATTCACCTTTCTGTCCTGGACATATCCCTGGCAAGCTCCTCGAGGGTCGTGATGAGCGCCCGGGTCTCGGTGGCGGTCAGCAGCGACAGGTTGCCGCGCCGCGGCCGGCCGAGGGCGATCCGCAGGGTGGGGGCGGTGGTGCCCTCGAGCCAAGCCGCGCCGCCGCCGGGCAGGCGTCGGACGTCGCCGAGACACGTGCCGCTGGGGTCGTGCTCGACGCACCACGGGAAGCCCGAGGATTCGTCGTGGGTGGCGATGAGGCGGCCTCCGTTCGCCGTCGTAGGGGACTGGTCGGATGGGGATGGCCCGGGTCTGGTCGGGACTGCTGACGGCGCCGGGCGGCGCGGGACGCAACCTTCGCCGTCGGCGGCGCACGGGCGTCCCACCGGCTGCGGGAGCCGTGCACGGGCACAGAGTTGCCGGGGTGTGGGCCGACGTCAACGCGGGTCTTTATAGAAGGGCGCGGCGCACCCGGAACGTCGTCGGCGCGGCTCGGTAAGGTCGGTCGCGTGGCCAGCCTCGACGACGTCGTCGCCGCCCTCGAGCGGCTCTATCCACCTGCCCTGGCGGAGTCGTGGGACGCCGTCGGCCTCGTGTGCGGCGACCCCGACGCCGACGTCGGCCGGGTGCTGTTCGCCGTCGACCCGGTGGTGACGGTGGTCGACGAGGCGCTGGCCTGGGGCGCCGGCCTCGTCCTCACCCACCACCCGCTGTTCCTGCGGCCGGTTCACGGCGTGCCGGCCACGACGCCCAAGGGCCGGCTCGTGCACCGGTTGATCACCGGAGGGTGTGGCCTTTATGTGGCACACACGAACGCCGACCGCGCAGCACCCGGCGTCAACGACGCGTTGGCCGCCGCGCTGGGCCTCGAGCGCACCCAGCCGCTGGTTCCGGCCGACGCCGCCGACCCCGCCGTCGGGCTGGGGCGCGTCGGTGCGCTGGCCACGCCGGAGCCGCTGGCCGAGTTCGTCAAGCGGGTGGTCCGCGGGCTGCCGCCGACGGCGGCCGGCGTGCGCGCCATGGGCGACCCTGACACCGTCGTCGGGACCGTGGCGGTCTGCGGCGGCGCCGGCGACTCCCTGCTCGACACCGTCAAAGCCGCCGGCGTGGACGCCTATGTCACGGCGGACCTGCGCCATCACCCGTCGTCGGAGGCCGGGGAGTCCGGTGGGCCAGCCCTGGTCGACGTCGCACACTGGGCGAGTGAGTGGCCATGGCTGGCCGACGCGGCCGCCCGCCTGGCGGCGGAGTTGTCGTCTCGGGGCAGTACGGTGGAGACTCGCGTCTCGAGCACACCCACCGACCCGTGGACCATGCATGAATCGTCCTGAGAGCCCCGGTCGCCCGGGCCGACGAAGGAGGCTCCCCTGAACGCTGACCCCGCCGTGCAGTTGCGACTGCTCGATCTCCAGACGGTCGACCAGACGCTGGACCAGCTCGCCCACCGCCGCACGGCGCTGCCGGAGGCGGCGGAGCTGGAGACGTTGGCCGCCGAGCACAGCCGGCTGCGCGACGCCGAGGTGGTCGCCGCCACGGCCGTCGCCGACCTCGAGCGCGAGCAGAAGCGCGCCGACTCCGAGGTCGAGCAGGTCCGCGCCCGCAAGGACCGCGACCAGCAGCGCCTCGACGCCGGCCAGGTCTCCTCGGCGAAGGAGCTGGAGAGCCTGCAGAGCGAGATCGCCTCGCTCAACCGCCGGCAGAGCGTGCTCGAGGACGCCGAGATCGAGATCATGGAGCGCCTGGAGGAGGCGCAGCATGAGGCCGCGGCGCTGGCCGCCGAGCGCGAGGGCGTCGGCAAGCGGGCGCAGGAGGTCCAGAGCGCGCGCGACGCCGCCTGGGCGAAGATCGACGAAGATGCCGCCGCGGCGCGCGGCGAGCGGTCGACCCTGGCCGCAGAGATGCCGGCCGACCTGCTGGCGCTCTACGAGAAGATCCGTGCCGAGCGCGGCGGCATCGGTGCGGCGGCGCTGCGGCAGGGCCGGTGCGAGGGCTGCCGGCTGCAGCTCGACGCCGCCGAGCGCAATCGCATCCGCGGCCTGGCACCGGACGTCGTCGTTCGCCACGACGAGTGCCGCCGCATCCTGGTCCGCACGCCCGAGTCCGGCCTGTGAGCGGACGCCGGCTGATCGTCGAGGCGGACGGGGGTTCGCGCGGCAATCCCGGCGCGGCGGCGTACGGCGCAGTCGTACGCGCCGCCGACACCGGCGAGGTGCTGGCCGAGGTGGCCGAGGCCATCGGCGTCACGACGAACAACGTCGCCGAGTATCGCGGCGTGCTCGCGGGTCTGCGTGCCGCCCGCCAGATCGACCCGGACGCCGTCGTCGAGGCGCGGCTGGACTCCAAGCTCGTGGTCGAGCAGATGTCCGGCCGGTGGAAGATCAAGAACCAGGACCTGCAGCCGCTGGCCCTGGAGGTCCGCCGGGTCTTCCCACCCGGACGGGTCACCTACACCTGGGTGCCCAGGGCACAGAACGCCCACGCCGACACGCTGGTCAACCAGGCGCTGGACGGCAAGCCCATCGGGGTCGCGTCCGTGGTGCCGCCGGCTCCCACGTCCGTGGAGGAGGGCGCGGCCGTGGACGACCACGCCGGCGAGGTCGAGCCGGCCGAGCCCACGAGCCCGGCCAACCGGCTCGCGGCCTGGAGCCCGGAGCTCGGCACGCCGACGACGCTGCTGATCGTGCGGCACGGCCAGACCGCGTTGACCGCCGCCCGCCGGTTCAGCGGCGGCGGCGTGGACGGCCCGGAGCTGGACGAGGTCGGGCGCGGGCAGGCGGCCCGGGCGGCCGAGCTGCTCGCGGCGTCGGGGGCGATCGCCGTCGTTGCCTCGCCCATGGTGCGTACGCGGCAGACGGCCGAGGCCGTCGCCGCTCGGCTCGGCGTGTCCGTGCGCGTCGACGACGACTGGCGCGAGTGCCACTTCGGCGACTGGGAGGGCCGCACGCTCGCCGAGATCACCGAGCGGTACCCCGAGGGGGTGGCGAGTTGGTACGGCTCGACAGCGACCGCGCCGCCCGGTGGCGAGTCGCTGGACGACGTCGCCCGGCGGGTGTCGGTCGCCCGCGACAAGCTGCTGGCCAGGTACCCGGGGCAGACCGTCGTCGTGGTGACGCACTCGATGCCCATGCGCGTGCTGACCCGGATCGCGCTCGGCGCGCCGCCGGCGACGCTGTTCAGGCTGCTCCCGGCGCCCGGCTCGGTCACCGAGATCCAGCACTACGCCGACGGCACGATCGCCCTGCCGCGCTTCGGCCAGCGCCCGTAGACCCCGCGGATCGGGTCGCGGGAGGGCCTCAGCCGACCGCGCTGGGCCAGGTGTGGACGGGCTGGTTGGCATGCATGTGGTCGCAGTACTGGCCGAGCATGCGGCGCAGGGCCTCGTCGCGGCTGACCGACGAGGTGTCGAAGAGGTCGTGGAACGCGCGCACCTGCCAACCGGCGCCGGTGATGCCGGTAGCGCAGCGCTGCTCGATGATCCCGAGCAGCCGCTCGCGTTCCTCGGTGTCGACATCCCAGCGCCGCAGGCCCTCGTGCGCGAGCGGGAGCAGCCGGCGCAGCACGAGCTCGGCCACCGGCACCTGGCCGAGGCCGGGCCAGTACACGTGGGCGGCGATGCCGTCGCGGGCGCAGGCGTGGAAGTTCTCCTCGGCGGCGCTGAACGACATCTGCGTCCAGACGGGCCGGTCCTCGTCGGACAGCGCCCGGACCAGCCCGTAGAAGAACGCGCCGTTGGCGAGGATGTCGACGACGGTGGGCCCGGCAGGTAGCACGCGGTTCTCGACTCGCAGGTGCGCCCGGCCGCGCACCACCGCGTAGACCGGCCGGTTCCAGCGGTAGATGGTGCCGTTGTGCAGGGTCAGCTCGGCCAGCGCCGGGGTGTCGCCGCGGTCGAGCACGTCGACGGGGTCCTCGGTGGAGCAAATGGGCAGCAGCGACGGGAAGTAGCGGACGTTCTCCTCGAACAGGTCGAAGATGGAGGTGATCCACCGCTCGCCGAACCACACCCGCGGGCGTACGCCCTGTGCCTTGAGCTCCTCGCTGCGGGTGTCGGTGGCCTGCTCGAACAGTGCGACGCGAGTCTCGGCCCACAGTTCCTTGCCGAACAGGAACGGAGAGTTGGCGCCGACGGCGATCTGGACGCCCGCGACCGCCTGCGCGGCGTTCCACATGGCCGGGAACTGCTCCGGGCTCACCTGCAGGTGGAACTGCGTGCTGGTGCAGGCGGCCTCGGGGACAATGGTGTCGGACGTGGCCCGCAGCCGTTCGCGTCCGTCGATGGCGAGGTGCAGGTCCTCGCCGCGGGCGGCCAGGATCTGCTCGTTCAGCAGGGCGTAGCGCGGGTTGCCCGACAGCGCCCGCCCGGACATGTGCTCCTGGCGCAGCGTGGGCAGGATGCCGATCATGACCTGCCGGGTGCCGACGGCGCGTGCCTTCTCCTCCGCGGCGTTGAGGCTGGCCCGTACGTCGCTCTCGAACGTGCTGGCGCCGTGCCCGCTGAGCTGGCGCGGCGCGAGGTTGATCTCGAGGTTCCACTGGCCCAGCTCGGTCTGGAACGCCGGGTCGGCGATGGCGGCCAGGGCCTCGGCGTTGCGCATGGCCGGTTCGAACCGTTCGTCGACCAGGTTGAGCTCGATCTCCAGACCTGTCATCGGCCGCTCGAACTCGAAGTGCGCCTCCCGCAGCATCCGCTCGAACGCGTCCAGGCCGCGGCGTACCTTCACCCGGTAGCGCGTGCGGTCAGCACGGCTGAACTCGCGCCTGTCGACGTCCTCGCCCATGTGGCCTCCCCGCGACCTGCCTGGCCATTATCCCGTCCGGCGAGCTATCCACGGTGATGTCGGTCACAGCAAATCTACGAGGTCGCCACCTCGGTCACGACGACGTCCAGGGTGCCCGGCCGCCCGGGGCGGGACGGCGCGGCCAGCTCGACCGTCCAGCCGTGGCGGGCCAGCGTGTGCGCGAGCGCGTCCGGATTGCGCGGGCCGCGCGCGCCCGTGGCCCGCCCGTCGTCGAGCAACCGCCGCACGAGCCGGCCCTTCGTGGCCTTGTTGTGGTGGCTGACGACGGTGCGCCGGCCGGCATGCTCGTGCAGGATCCGGACGACGACGGTGCGGTCGGCGACCTCGCCGGAGGGCCGCCAGAACGCCGCGTACGTGCTGGAGCGGAGGTCGACGACGAGCCCGTCACCGGCCGCCGCGGGCACGCTCTTCGCCAGCGGACGGCGCCAGTACGCCGCCAGCGGCCCGACGCCGGGCAGGCTGACTCCGCCGCCCAGTCGGTACGCAGGTATGACGTCCGAGGGGCGCAGCAACCCCCACAGGCCACTCGTGACCAGCAACGACGCCTCGGCGCGGCGGGCCGGTGCGCCGCGCAGCGACCGCAGGCCGAGCGCGTCGTACAGGATGCCGGCGTAGATCTCGCGGGCCGGTGCGGCCGGCACCTGGGGCAGGACGGCGTTGTGTGCGATGTCGTCGACCTGTTTCGGGCCCAGCCCCAGCACGGTGGCCGCCGTCGTGGGATCGGTGCCGCACAGCCGGACCAGCGCGCCCAGCAGGTCGACCCGCTCGCCGGTCAGCTCCGGGAACGACAGCGCGTCGAGGTCGACGGGCGGCCCGCTCGCCGGCGCCGCCTTCCCTTCGGACGGCGGGAGCAGGATCAGCACGCCCGCCAGCCTATCTTCCTCCCATGATCATCAACGGTTGGCGACGCCATGGCGTCGCCAACCGTTGATGATCATGGGGGATACTGTGGGAGGCATGGCGACGTACACCCACGGTCACCACGACAGCGTGCTGCGCTCGCACCGCTGGCGCACCGTCGAGAACTCCGCTGCCTATCTGCGCGACCACCTCGTGCCCGGTGCGCAGGTGCTCGACGTCGGGTGCGGTCCCGGCACTATCACCGCCGAGATGGCGACGCTGGTGGCGCCGGGGCGCGTGGTCGGGGTGGACAGCTCGGCGGAGGTGATCGACGCGGCCCGGCCCCAGCTCACGGCCGCTGCCGGGCCGGCCGTTACCGCGACCGGCGGCGGGCCGGGCCCCGTCGCCGCCGGGAACCTCGACTTCGTCGCCGGCGACGCGACGTCGCTGGCCTTCGCCGACGCGTCTTTCGACGTCGTCCACGCGCACCAGGTGCTCCAGCACGTGCCCGACCCGCTCGCCGTGCTGCGCGAGATGGGCCGCGTCTGCCGGCCCGGCGGGGTGGTCGCTGCCCGCGACTCCGACTACAGCGGCATGACGTGGTACCCGCTGCTGCCGGGGCTGTCGGAGTGGCTCGACCTGTACCGGACGCTGGCCAGGCAGAACGGCGGCGAGCCGGATGCGGGGCGGCGGCTGCTGTCCTGGGCCCGCGCGGCCGGGCAGGGTGAGGTCACCGCCACCGCGAGCGTCTGGTGCTTCGCCGATCCGCGGGCACGGCAGTGGTGGGGCGACATGTGGGCCGACCGCGTTGTGGGCTCGGCCTTCGCCGGCCAGGCGGTCGACCGCGGCCTGGCCACGACCGCGGACCTCGATCGGTTGGCCGCGGCGTGGCGGACCTGGGCGGCCCACGACGACGGCTGGTTCGTCGTGCCGCACGGTGAGATCGTGGTTCGTGTCACCGAGTTCGAGTTCGTTCCGACGGCCCTCCACCACTAGGGTTCCTCTGTGCTCACGATGCAGGACGCGCTGCTGGCGCTGACGAAGTACTGGACCGACAGGGGCTGCCTGATGGTGCAGCCGTTCAACACCGAGGTGGGCGCCGGAACCATGAACCCGGCGACCATCTTGCGGGTGCTGGGTCCCGAGCCCTGGCACGTCGCCTACGTCGAGCCCAGCGTCCGTCCCGACGACGCCCGGTACGGTGAGAACCCCAACCGGCTGCAGACGCACACCCAGTTCCAGGTCATCCTCAAGCCCGACCCGGGTGACCCGCAGGAGATCTACCTGGCCAGCCTCGAGGCGCTGGGCATCGACATCCACGCCCACGACATCCGGTTCGTCGAGGACAACTGGGCCTCGCCGGCCCTGGGCGCGTGGGGGCTGGGCTGGGAGGTCTGGCTCGACGGCCTCGAGATCACCCAGTTCACGTACTTCCAGCAGGCCGGCGGACAGACGCTCGACCCGGTCTCGGTCGAGATCACCTATGGCATCGAGCGCATCATCATGGCGCTGCAGGGCGTGAGCCACTTCAAGGACATCGCCTACGCGCCGGGCATCTCCTACGGCGAGGCGTTCGGCCAGGCCGAGTACGAGATGTCGCGCTACTACCTCGACGACGCCGACATCGAGGCCAACCGGCGGCTGTTCGACACCTACGCCGCCGAGGCCGAGCGCATGATCGCCGAGCGGCTGCCGGTGCCGGCGCACACCTACGTGCTCAAGTGCTCCCACACGTTCAACGTGCTCGACTCCCGTGGCGCCATCAGCACCACCGAGCGGGCCAAGGCGTTCGCCCGGATGCGCGGGCTGGCGCGTGAGGTGTCGGCGCTGTGGACCGAGCGCCGCGAGGAGCTCGGCTACCCGCTGGGCGTGGTGGCCCGGCCGGGTCTGGACGGCGACGACGCCGAGCCGCTGCTGCCCGACGCTCCGATGGCCGAGCTGCCCGGGTCGGCGCCGCTGCTGTTCGAGATCGGCACCGAGGAGTTGCCGCCGCACGAGGTCACCAACACCGTCGCGGCCGTGCGCTCGGCGGTCGAACGGAAGCTCGGTGCCACCAGGCTCGGACACGGCGAGATCACGGCCGTCGGCACGCCCCGCCGCGTCGTCGTGCAGGTCGACGCCGTCGAGCCGCGCGAGCCCGACGCCGACCGCACCGTCCGCGGGCCCCGGGTGAGCGCCGCCTACGACGCCGACGGCGCGCCGACCAAGGCGCTGCTCGGGTTCGCCCGCGGTCAAAACGTCGACGTCTCCGAGCTGTCCACGGGCGACTTCGGCGGCAACGAGCACGTTGTCGTCAACGTCGTCGACCCCGGCCGCGGCGCGGTCCACGTGCTGTCGATCCTGCTGGCCGAGGTCGTGTCGGAGCTGCGCTCGGAGAAGAACATGCGCTGGGGCGACCCTGCGCTGTCGTTCACCCGGCCGATCCGCTGGCTCACCGCGCTGCTGGGCGAGACAGTCGTGCCGGTGCGGGTGTCCTCGCTGGCCAGCGGCCGCAGCACCCGGGTGCACCGGACCGCGGCCGAGCCGGTGGTGACGGTGCCCACGGCGGCGGGCTACCTGGAGTTCCTGGCCGGCCACGGCATCGTCGCCGACGGTGCCCGGCGCCGCGCCGCGGTGGTCGCGGCGGCGTCGTCGCTGGCCGCCGGCGTCGACGGGCAGGTCGACACCGAGGGCGAGGCCGGCCTCGTCGACGAGATCACCAACCTGGTCGAGGAGCCCAACGCCCTGCTCGGCGCGTTCGATACCGGCTACCTCGAGCTGCCGGAGCAGATCCTGACCACGGTCATGCGAAAGCACCAGCGCTACCTGCCGGTGCGCGCGGCCGACGGCACCCTGCTGCCCTACTTCGTCGCCGTCGCCAACGGCGCGTGCGAGGCCGACGTGGTCCGCGCCGGCAACGAGGCGGTGCTGCGGGCCCGGTACGAGGACGCCGCGTTCTTCTGGCGTGCCGACCTGCAGGTGCCGCTGGAGCAGTTCAAGGCCGGCCTGTCCAAGCTGACGTTCGAGGAGAAGCTCGGCTCGATGGCCGAGCGGGCGGCACGCATCGAGACCATCGCCGCCGACTTGGCCAAGGGGGTCGAGCTGTCGTCGGCGGACTTCTCCGCGCTGGAGCGGGCCGCGGCGCTGGCGAAGTTCGACCTCGCGTCGCAGATGGTGGTCGAGCTGTCCAGCCTGGCAGGCGTCATGGCGCGCGAGTATGCCGTGCGAGCGGGGGAGTCGCCGGAGGTCGGGCAGGCGCTGTTCGACATGGAGCTGCCTCGGCACACCAGCGACGCCCTGCCGTCGTCGCTGGCCGGTGCGGTGCTGGCGCTGGCCGACCGGTTCGACCTGCTCATGGCCATGTTCGCGCTCGGTGCCAAGCCGACCGGCAGCTCGGATCCGTTCGGGCTGCGGCGCGCGGCCCTCGGCGTGGTGCGCATCCTGCGCGACGCGCCGGCACTGTCGTCGGTCACGGTCGACGGCGGCCTCGCGGTCGCGGCGGACCGGCTGCGCGCCCAGGGCATCGAGGTCGGCGACGACGCGGTGGCGGCGGCGCGCGAGTTCGTGGTGGCCCGGCTGGCCCAGCAGCTGCGTGACGAGGAAGTCCCGGCCGACTTCGTCTCGGCCGTCCTGCCCGGTGCCGACGCGCCCGGCCAGGCCGTGGCCACCCTGTCGGCGCTGCGCTCGCGGTCCGGCGACGACGGCTTCCGGTCGCTGGTCGCCGCCCTGCAGCGGATCGCGCGCATCGTCCCGGCGGACACCGCGGCCTCCTTCGACGCCGCACTGCTCACCGAGCCGGCCGAGCAGCGCCTGGTGGCCGCGGTGTCGGCGCTGGGCGACTGGTCCGGCCGCCCGGTCGACGAGTTCGCCGAGGCCGCAGGCGCACTGGTCGAGCCGGTGAACGCGTTCTTCGACGACATCCTGGTGATGGCCGACGACCCCGCGGTGCGGGCGGCACGGCTGGGCCTGCTGGCGACGATCAGCGCCCACAGCCCTCGCTCGGTCGACTGGGCCGCCCTCGACACCGCCCTCGGCTGAGCGCCGGTGTGGCCGAGACTCGGGCGCGCTGGGCTCGGTGATCGCGGATCAGCCAGTCCTCGGTGAGCCGCGGATCGTCGTCGCCGCGGCCGGCGGTGATCTCGGCGAGGTAGCGGCGGTCGGCGGCGAGGCGGTTGCGTAGTGCGGCGCCGTTGCCGACATGCCCATGGCCCGGTACGACGTGGGCGATGGAGGCGGCCAGCGTGTCGAACAGGTCCAGCGCGTGGTGGTAGTCGTCCAGCGGGTCGGCGGCGTCGAGGTCGAGCAGCGGTATCTCGATGTCGGAGCACATGTCGCCGGTGACCAGCACGTGCGCGTCGACGATGTGCAGCGCGGCATGCCCAGGAGCGTGCGCCTGGTGCTCGATGACGTTGACGCGCGGGCCGCGCCAGGGAACGCTGGGGCTGGCGTCGGGCAGCGGGACGAGCCGGCCGAAGAGGTCGTCGTCGGTGCCGTGGGCGAGTTCGGCGGCGAGGGCGAGGCCCCGCTCGCGGTCCGTGGCCGCCGCGACGACGGCCCTCGCCGTCGCGAACCGCGGCACGTCGCCGAACGCGCGGGCCCACAACACGTGGTCCCAGTGCGGGTGGGTGGCGAACCCGGCGGCGACATGCAGGCCGCGATGCGCGAGCTCGGCGGCCAGCAGGTCCAGCTCGGCCGGGGTGATGCCCGGATCGATCAGCAGGCAGCTGCCGTCGTCGGCGGCGACCACCGTGGTGGTGCTCGTGCAGAAGTCGTGCGTGGCGACGAGGACGCCGCGGGTCACCTCGACGAGACCGGCCATGCGGGGGACCGTACCGCCGACCGGTGACACCGTCGCCGGCGGATGGGGAGTTCCCCGCCTCTGTCGAGCACCGCTACGGTACGACCGAGCTCACCGAGGCTCCCGAGCGCATCGTCACCCTCGGGTTCAGCGACCAGGACGCCGTGCTGGCCTTCGGCATCGCACCGGTCGCCGTCACCGACTGGTACGGCGAGCACCCGCATGCCACTTGGCCGTGGGCCCAGGACGAGCTCGGCGACGCCAAGCCGATGGTGCTCAACGAGGGCGCCTTCACCGGCGTGCAGAACTTTGACTACGAGGTCATCGCCGAGCTCGACCCGGACCTGATCATCGGCCTCTACACCGGTATGACCCAGGAGGAGTACGACACGCTGTCGGTCATCGCGCCGACCGTGGCCTCGTCGCCGGACTATCCCGAGTACGGCATGCCCTGGCAGGAGACCACCAGGATGGTCGGTCAGATTCTCGGCCAGGCCGACCGGGCGGAGGGGCTGATCACCGAGGTCGACGGGTTGTTCGCCGCCGACGCTGCCGCCGCCCACCCCGAGTTCGCGGGCGTGGAGATGGTGGTCGCGGAACAGTTCGAACCCGGTTCGTCGTTCGCCCGCAGCGCCACCGACCCGCGCACGGTGTTCATGACGTCGCTGGGCTTCGTGCTGCCCGACGACATCGCCGAGCTGGCCGGCGACCTCGACGGCGCCCCGATCAGCGACGAGCTCATGGCACAGCTGGACCGCGACCTGCTGATCTCGAACGTCGGGTCCGAGCCCGACCTGCGCGAGCAGATCGAGGCGAAGCCGCTGTACGACCAGCTGCAGGTGGTGCAGGACGGTCGCGTGCTGTTCATCGAGGATCTGCTGGTGTCCGGGGCGCTCACGTGGTCGACGGTGCTCAGCCTGCCGTACGCGCTGGAGCAGCTGGTGCCGCAGCTGGCCGAGGTAGTGGGCGGCAGCGGGAGCTAGCCGGGCTTGCGGGCCCAGAACAGCGCGTGCCCGCCGACGCCTTCGGGGACGAAGCCCTGGTGCTCGACGTCGAGACCGGCGGTGGCGATCCAGGCGCGGTAGGTGGCGGCGTCGGTGTGGCTCCACCACATCGTGGCGCCGCCGCCGAGCCAGTCGTCCTCGGTGCCGGTCCACGCGGCGTCGCCGGTGGTGGCGAGGAACCAGCCGCCGGGACGCAGCCATCCGGCGATCCGGGCCAGCAGTGAGGACTGCTCGTCGAGCGGCACGTGGATGATCGCGTAGAGACAGACGACGGCGTCGAAGGAAGCCGCCGGGAACTCGACCTCGGTGGCGTCGGCCTGCACGAACGTCGCCGACGGGACCAGCCGGCGGGCCCGCTCGACCTGCACCGCACTGAAGTCGACGCCGGTGACATGGAAGCCTTTGGCAGTGAGGTCGCGGGCCATTGGCACCCCGTTGCCGCAGCCCAGGTCGAGGACCCGGCCGCGGCCCGGCAGCTGCGTGCTCAGCTCGTCTGCCCAGGTGCCGTACCTGCCACTCTGGGCGTCGTCGGCGCGGTAGGCGCGGGAAACGGCGTCGTAGCCCCGGCGCACGGTTGCCTTCGGGTCGTCCGTGGTCACGACGCGCAACCGTACGCCGTCGTTCGATGAGAATCCTCCGAATAACCGCCACAAGATCTGTACGGAAGCCGCGAAAGGCGCTAATGTCCCGGGCTTTGGCGGAGGGGAAGATCCACCGCCTGTCGACAATTCAAAGGGGGGCGGCCTTGAAGAAGGTCACCATTGCGGTTTTCGCCGCGCTCGCGTTGGCACTGGCCGGCGCGGCGCCAGCTCAGGCAGACCTGAGCGACGAGGTGCTCGGCACCGAGGCGAACGAGACTCAGCCGGAGGCCACCGAGGACGCGCCGGCCGAGGAGTCGCCGGCTGCGGAGACCAAGGACGCGGCCGACTGTGCCGCGTACGCGAACGCGGACGCCTGGTGCGAACCGGACGTCGACGACTACGACTGTGATCAGATCGACGAAGCCCACAAACCGGTCCACGTCGTGGACCCGTCGAACGATCCGTTCCTGCTGGACGACGACAACGACGGCGAGGGGTGCGAGGTGTCGTCCGGCGGTGACGCCGGCGGGGGCGGTGACGAGGGCGGTACGCCGGATGAGCCCGATGAGGCGGTTGGCGACTGCGCTCACTACGCGGACTCCGCGGCGTGGTGCGTAGACGGTGTCGAGGATTACGACTGCCCGGACATCGACGACGCCCACAAGCCGATCGAGCTGTTCGACGCCGAGAAGGACCCGTTCCACCTGGACCGTGACGTCGACGCGCTCGGCTGCGAGATCGGCGAGGACGACGACGGCGGTTCGGCCGGCGACGACGGAGGCGGCGACGGCGGCAGCGACGACGGCGGCGCGACCGGTGGGGAACAGCTCCCCAACACCGGAAGCCCGAGCCTCGGGCTGCTCTGGTTCGCGGCCATCGCGTTCGTCGCCAGCGGCGCACTGCTGATGCGGCGCCGCGCGAACACTGTCCGGTAGTGGCGGTGGTGGTCCGGTGGCGTCTACGGCGTCACCGGACCACCGTCCTCGCGCTCCATGTCGTCGGGGTCCGCGTCGTCGTGCCGGGCGGACCGGAACGGTGACACCGCCAGCGCCACCGACACCAGCACGAAGCCCGCGACGCCGATCCACAACGTCACCCGGTCGCCGATGCCGTCGGCGAGCAGGCCGCCGAGCGGCGCGCCGGCCACGATCACGGCCCGGTTGATCGACCGCATGGTGGTGTTCATGCGGCCCTGCAGCTCGTCGGGGGTGACCGCCTGGCGATACCCCATCTCGTTGGCGTTCTCCGCGCCGATGGTCAGGCCGTACAGGAACTGCCCGGCAGCGACGACGGCGAGCGCGGCAGCTTCGCCGTCGCCCGGAGCCAGCGCGATCACCGCCCAGGCGACCGCCGTGCCCGCACGGCAGGCGATCACGGTGCGCCCCGCGCCCCATCGCAGGCCGAGACGGGTCGAGAGCAGGCTGCCGACGAGTCCGCCACCGCCGGCGAACGAGAGCGCCACGCCGAGCTCGAACGGCGTCAGCCCCAGCCGCAGCAGCGCGAACGGCGCAAACACCGTCAGCAGCATGCTGTTGAACAGGAACCAGCCGTGGGTGGTCACGGCGAGCGGTGCGAGCATCCGGTGCCGGTAGACCCACCGCAGGCCCGCGCCGATCTCGCGGCGCAGGTTCAGCGGCCGGCCGCCGGTACCGGCCCGCGGCTCGGCCACCCGGATGCAGGCGACCGCCGCGGCCGAGAACAGATACGAGACCGCGTCGACGACGACGGCGAGCGGCGCACCCAGCCAGCTCACCAGACCTCCGGCGACGACCGGGCCGGACGTCTGCGCGACGGCGCCGCTCTGGTCGAGACGGGCGTTCGCCGCCAGTAGCGCTGACGGCGGCACCAGGCGGGGCAGGAACGACTGCGTGGCGGCGTCGTTCAGCAGCGACATGACGCCGAACACCGTCACGAACCCGATGAGCACCGGGAGCGTGAGCCGGTCCAGGTGCCAGCACAGCGGGATGAGGCACAGCAGGAGCCCGCGAGCGACGTCGGTGGCGACGAGCACCGGCCGGCGCCGCCACCGGTCGACCAGCGCGCCCACGACCAGGCCGAGGACGAGGTACGGCGCCCAGCGCGCGGCATTCATCAGCCCGACGTCGGTGGCGGTGCCGTGCAGCGTGACGACGATGAGGACCTGCAGCGCCATGGTGGTGACGTAGGTGCCGAACTCCGACACCGTCTCGGCCGCCCAGAACGCCGGGTAGCCGGGATACCGGAAGACGTCGCGGTGCCCTCGGCGATCGTCGCCCGTCATCAGGTGAGGCTATCGAAGCGGCAGTTGAGGGGACGAGCCGGCCTGTAGGCCGGATTCTGTGGTTCCCGGCGGACCGGGACCGGCGACCATCCATCTACGACCGCCGTTGCCGGCGGCCTCCAGCGGTCTACCCGGGAACTCGGGCGGGCCGCCCTCGAACGTTCCCTGTCTGACCTTGCTCCAGGTGGGGTTTACCGAGCCGCCCCAGTCACCTGGGGCGCTGGTGGTCTCTTACACCACCGTTTCACCCTTACCGCCCGTGACGGGCGGCGGTTTGCTTTCTGTGGCACTATCCCGCGGGTCACCCCGGGTGGGCGTTACCCACCACCCTGCCCTGTGGAGTCCGGACCTTCCTCGGCGAAGCCTGAAAGGCTCCGACGCGGCCGCCCGGCCGACTCGTCCTCGCTACCAAGACTACCGTATCTGCGCTGCTCACACGGAACGTTCGGCGGCGGTCAGCGCGGCGCCGATGATGCCGCCGTCGTTGCGCAGCCCGGCCGGGACTATGGGCGTCCGGAGGTCGAGCAGGTGCAGGAACTTGTCGGCCTTCTTGCTCACGCCGCCGCCGACGACGAACAGGTCGGGGGAGAAGATGAACTCGAGGTGGGAGTAGAAGGCCTGCAGCCGTTCCGCCCACTCCTCCCAGGACAGGCCCTTCTCCTCGCGCACCGACGCGGCCGCGTACTTCTCCGCCTCGTGGTGGTGGTGGTTCAGGTACAGGTGGCCGAACTCTGTGTTGGGCAGGAGGACCCCGTCGTGCAGGACGGCGCTGCCGATGCCGGTGCCGAGCGTGGTGACGATGACGACGCCGTCGACGTCGGCGGCCGCGCCGAAGCGGTCCTCGGCGACCCCGGCCGCGTCGGCGTCGTTGAGGACGGTGACCCGCTGGCCGCTGCGCTCGCTGAGCACCTGTTCGAGGTCGACGCCGACCCAGGACTTGTCGACGTTGGCCGCCGACCCGACCACGCCGCGCCTGACGATGCCGGGGAACGTGCAGCCGAACGGGCCGGACCAGCCGATCTGTTGCAGAACCTGCAGCACCACCGCGATGACGTTGTCGGGGGTGGACTCGTCGGGGGTGTCGATGCGGACGCGTTCGGCGGCAAACTCACCTTTGGCGAGATCGACCGGTGCCCCTTTGATGCCGCTGCCGCCGATGTCGATGCCGAAGCCCTGCGTCGTCGAGGTCACGCCTTCAAGCTTCGCTCATGTGCGCGGTGGCGACCAAGTGAACGTCTCAAACGTGTGTCAGGGCAGCGTGAGGATCTCCGCTCCGTTCTCGGTGACCAGCAGCGTGTGCTCGAACTGGGCCGATCGGCGCCCGTCGCCGGTGACGACCGTCCAGCCGTCGTCCCACATCGTCCACTCGTGCGTGCCGAGGTTGAGCATGGGCTCGATGGTGAAGACCATGCCCGGCTCGATGACCGTCGTCGACCCGGGATCGTCGTAGTGCGGGATCACCAGGCCGGAGTGGAACGACTCGCCGACGCCGTGGCCGGTGAACTCGCGGACGACGCCGTAGCCGAACCGCTTCGCGTACGACTCGATGACTCGGCCGATGACGTTGATGGCGCGGCCCGGCTTGACGGCCTTGATCGCCCGGTTGAGGGCTTCCTGGGTGCGCTGGACCAGCAGGCGGGTCTCCTCGTCGACGTCGCCGGCGAGGAAAGTGGCGTTGTTGTCGCCGTGCACGCCGCCGATGTAGGCGGTGACGTCGATGTTGACGATGTCGCCGTCGGCGATGACGGTGGAGTCGGGGATGCCGTGGCAGATGACCTCGTTGACGCTGGTGCACAGCGACTTCGGGAAGCCGCGGTAGCCGAGCGTGGACGGGTAGGCGCCGTGGTCGCAGAGGAACTCGTGGCCGACGGCGTCGAGCTCGTCGGTGGTGACACCCGGCTCGACGTGCTTGCCGACCTCGGCCAGCGCTCGAGCGGCGAGTTGGGCGGCGACGCGGATGCGCTCGATGGTGTCGGCGTCCTTGATCTCCGAGCCCGAGAACGGCGTGGGCCGGGCCTTGCCCACGTACTCGGGCCGGGCGATGGACGACGGTACTGGGCGCTCAGGCGAGACGATGCCGGGGACGACGGGGGACATGGTGTGAAAGTCTAGGCTGAGGCACGCTTCTCAGGCGAAGCCTGGGTGTTCAGCTGAGGCACGCTTCTCAGGCGAAGCCTGGGTGTTCAGCTGAGGCACGCTTCTCAGGCGAAGCCTGGGTGTTCAGCTGAGGCACGCTTCTCAGGCGAAGCCTGGATTGGGTCGACGACGGCGTGCGGCGCGGGCTGGTGGGGCGGCGAGGGAGGGAGCGACCATGGCGGACGGACCTTGGTACTGGTGCTTGGACCACGAGGCGGTGGAGCCCGTGGACGGCTGCCCCAACGACCGCAGGCTCGGCCCGTACGAAACCCGCGAGGAGGCCCAGGACGCGATCGCCCGGGCCCGGGCGCGCACTGAGCAGCAGGACGCTATCGACCGCGAGTGGAGCGGCGAGGACTGACGCCGTCTCGCCGTCAGGTTCGGCGCCTCTCGACATGAGGACTTCCGGCCGGATCGGTGGGTGAGCTCACCGTCGGCCCGTGCTCCCGTCAGCAGCGCATGCTGGGCTTTCCGACGAACAGGCGCTGGTCCCGGGCCGCATTCGTCGAAAATCGAGTATGCGTCGAGGACGCCGGCATCGAGGGCTCCGGGGGCCGGGGGTCACCGACGGATGGGCTCGTCTGGGTCCCGCCACCAGGTTCGGCGCGCCGGCTCGCCGTCGTTCCAAATGATCACGTTCAGCACGAAATCTCGTGTCGCACCATGATTGCAAGCATTGTGCGACACGAGATCTCGTGCTGAACGTGATCATTCCGGGGCCGTGGGCGGGGACGACGGCGGGGAGTCCTCGGTGGTGAGCTTGGCGGTCTGGGCCCATTCGGCCCATTCGGCGAGCGCCTGGTGCAGCCGGATGCCGGCCTCGGCGGCGATGCGCAGGGCCTGGGTGGGCGGGCTGTCGCCGAAGTCGCCGCGGTCCTTGGCGGCGGCGATGTTGCGGTAGTAGTCGGCCGTCTGGCGGTAGTACGACGCCTCGGCGGCGAGGTGCCGGCGCAGGTCGTCGGGCGGCATGAGCCAGAAGAAGACCGACCGCAGCAGCGCTTGAAGCCGCATGGTGTGGTCGACCTCGGTGTCGGTGAGCCAGCGGCGCACCTCGGCCAGGCCCTCGGAGGTGATCCGGTAGGCCTTTCGTCCGCGCGGCCCGACGCTGTCGACCTCGATCAGGCCGTCGTCGGCGAGCCGTCCGAGCTCGGCGTAGATCTTCGGGTGCTGGGCTGGCCACACCGTGCCGAGGACCTCCTGGAACCTCCCGGCGAGGTCGTAGCCGCTGGCAGGACCCTCGGCGAGTAGGCCGAGCAAGCCGTGGCGCAACGACATCGGAGCTCCTTTCTCGACGGTGACGAGTCCATCTTGACATGTCCGTTGGGCCACATTCACACTCGGACATGTCCTAAAGTACATGTCCTCTCGAACATATGGAGTGGAATCATGGCCGACAACCACAAGCGCGGCGCCGTCCTGGTGACCGGCGCGAACGGCGGCATCGGGACGGCGACCGTCCGGGCGCTGACCGAGCGCGGCGCGACCGTCTTCGCCACCATCCGTAGTGACCCCGGCGCACTGGCCGGCATCAAGGGCGTCCGGCTCGTCGAGATGGACGTCACCGACCCGGCGAGCGTGGCGCTGGCGGCGAAGAAGGTCGGGCACGACGTCGCGGGTGCCGGGCTGGCCGCCGTCGTCAACAACGCCGGCATCATCATCCAGGGCCCGCAGGAGCTGATCCCGCCGGCGGACCTGCGCCGGCAGTTCGAGGTCAACACCCTCGGCCCGGCATACGTCTCCCAGGCCTTCCTGCCGCTGATCCGCGCCGGCAAGGGCCGGATCATCAATGTCAGCGCGCCGACGGCGTGGGTGCCGGTGCCGTTCCTCGGCCCGATCGGCGCCAGCAAGGCCGCGCTGGAGTCGCTGTCGGCGGCGCTGCGCACCGAGCTGGCCGTCTGGAGGATCCCGGTGGTGATGGTCCAGCCCGGGACGACCAAGACACTCCTGTTCGCCAAGGCCGAGGCTGCCGCCCGCAATGCTCTGCAGGACGCCGATCCCGCCCAGGTGAAGCTCTACCAGCAGCACCTCGCCGCCGTCGAGAAGGCGGCGGCGAACCAGCGCCCCAGCCCGCCGGAGACCGTGGCGAAGGCCGTGGTCAGAGCGTTCGAAGCGCGACGGCCCAGGCGCTGGTACGCCGCCTCGTCCGAGGTCCGGCTCATGCGGTTCGTGTCGCGGCTGCCGGTGCGAGTCCAGGAGGCGATGATCTCCCGGGTCTTCGGTCTCTCCGGCATCAAGGCATCGGCGTGACCCGCACCATCGTCGTGGCCGGCGCCACGTCAGGCTGGTCCGGGAGGGCCGCGGAGGATCTGGGCGGCGGCCGGCCATCGGCTGGTGCTCATCGGCCGCAGCCCTGAGCGGCCCGCGTGACTGCGAAGGTGCTGCCGCCGGGCGCACCTCGTCGGCCGCCTCCTGCGACTCCGACCCGCTCGCCGGCTGTGGGACGTCACCGAGCGGCTGCGCGGCCCGTTCGGCCAGCCGTCCCAGCCGGCACGGGCAGATGGGCGAGACCGGACATGAGCCGGCGGGCGGTGCGGTCCACCGTCACCGACCGGACCGCGCCGTCAGCGTCGAACGCCGGCTCCGCAGTGGTCACGCCGCGTTGGTGGCCGACGGCGACGTCGTCGAGGCCACGGCCGACGGCCACCCGCCGCGGCACTGTGCCCGGCAGCCGGGCCGCGACCGCCAGGCACATCACCCCCGTCATCGCGAAGGCGTGGTGCACGGCACCCATCGACACCATCCGCGCGACCAGATCGATGTCGCGGGCCGCGACGAGCGAGCCGGATGCCGCCCGGTAGTCCGCCGGCGCTGCCACCACCGCGATCTTGGGCAGGTTCGCGCTCGTGACCCGGGCGGCCGCGGCGGTGCCGGCCAGTCCCACCCGGACCGCCGCCTGGGCCCGGACCGCCTCCAGCCGTTCCAGCAGCGCCGGGTCGGCGTTGAGCTCGGCGGCCGGCGCCGTCAGTCCTCCAACCAGTCCGGCGTCGTCGGCCCGGACGGCCAGGCCGACGTCCTCGGCCCGGACGAAGACGAACGGGTTCGTGACATCGACGATCGAGACCTCCACGGCTCCCAGCCCGGGCACGTCGAGCAGGTCGAGCGGCGCACCGGTCGGCAGCAGCGCGCCGAGCGTCGAGCCGGCCGGATCGAGGTACTCGTTGCGGATCCGGGCGCCCGGCCGGCTCACCCCGGCGATGGTGAAGTCGCCGTCGCCCGCGGCGCGTCCGTCGCGGACCGGCACGTGGGCGACGATGCGGCGGCCGGTGTTCTCGTTCCACAGGCGCACCGGCGTCACCGGCTCGGCCGCCTCGACCAGCCCTTCGTCCACGGCGAACGCCCCGACAGCGGCGGTCAGGTTGCCGCAGTTCCCGGCGTAGTCCACGCCGTCGCGGTCGATCAGGCCCTGGACGAACAGGTAGTCCACGTCCAGCCCCGGCCGGTCGCTGGGGCCGACGATCATCACCTTGTTCGTCGAGGACAACGTGCTGCCCAGGCCGTCGATGCGGGTGGGGTCGGCCGTGCCGAGCAGGTCGAGCATGAGACGGTCGCGCCGCGGGCCCGGTGCGGGGACGTCGCGGCGGTGGACGAAGACGCCACGGCTGGTCCCGCCGCGCATGATCACGGCCGGGATCGTCTCGGACTCGCGCGGCGCGGTCATGGCGCCAGCGCCGCGAAGAGAGGGGCCGGGTCGTCCAGCTCCGGCAGCGCCGCCACCAGCCGGGCCAGCTCGTCGGCGCCGTCCGGTGACAGCACGCCGGCGATGTTGGCGTCGAACTTCGCCCGGATCTCGGCGGGGCTCAGCGGCCGTTCCAGGGCGCCGCGGTTGACCTGCTCGCGGTGCGTGACCAGGGAGCCGTCGTCGAGCCGGATCCGCACCTCACCGCTGAAGGCGCGGGGAAACAGGCTGTCCGGGTCCGGGCCGTAGGTGGTGCGGCGGGCCAGTTCGCGGACGACGGGGTCGCCGCGCACTGCGGGGGTGAGCTCGTCGCGGGTGAATCGCCGCCGGGTGAGGGCGCTGGCGACCGCGTGTGGGACGCTGAACTGGGCCTCGTAGGCCGACCGCGGCCGGCGCTTGACCGGCAGCGGCTCGAACACGCTCGGGATCTCCTCTTCGGCGATCAGGCAGTGGATCTGTTCGATCCGCTCGGGGTCCAGGTCGTGCCGCTCGGCCAGGGCAATCGCGGCGTCGACGAAGGCGTGCACGAAATGGCACGCGGGATACGGCTTCACCGCCACGGCCCGGGTCTCCCACACGGTGCCCAGCGTGTCGAGGCGAGCCTTCAGCGCCGCGCCGTGATCGGTCCCGAGGAAGCTGGCGTACAGGCCGTAGCGGCCCTCGTAGATCTCGTCCGGGGCGACGAAGTCCTCGGCGGCCAGGGCGGCGGCGGTGATCCCCGACGCGGCGGCCCAGCCGGGGTGCAGGCGCTTCGTCCATGCGCCGTCGCCGATGAACTCCAGCAGGCCCGACGCCAGCGAGCCGGCGACACCCTGAGCGGTGGCGATGCCCTGCGCGGACAACCCGGTGAGTCTGGCCGCCGCCACGGCGGCGCCGAAGACGCCCAGGACGCCGGTGGGGTGGAAGCCGCGCAGGTGGAACGCGCCGCTCGCCGCCGCACCCAGCCGGGTCGTGACCTCGACGGCCAGGACGTACCCAAGCAGGATGTCGCCGCCGGTCAGCCCATGGCGCTCGGCCAGGCCAAGGACCGCGGGCAGCGCGCTCGCGGTGGGATGCAGGACCGCGGGCGGGTGGGTGTCGTCGAAGTCGAGACCATGGACCAGCACGCCGTTCAGGGTGACGGCGTCGCGCAGCGGCAGCCGGGTGCTCCGGCCGACGACGGTCGCGTCACCTGGAGCGTCGCCGGCGAGGGCGGTGAGGGCGCGCTCCGCGCGGACCGCGAAGTCCTCTCGGCTCGCCGCCACCGCGGTCCCGACGGCGTCGAGGATCAGCGACTGAGCCGCGTGGACGACGGGTTCGGGCAGGGCGGCGACGTCGAGCTCCTCGGCGAACTCACCGATGACCCGCGCCGCGGCGGCACCGCTCACCCGGCCCACCGCCCGTACAGGTCCAGCGCGGCGACGATGTCCGCGTCGGCCATGCCCTCACCGCGCATGATCGAGTAGAGCGAGCGTGCCGCACTCGCCATGGGCGTCGGCACACCCAGGTCGCGGGCGAGGTCGAGGCCCAGGCACAGGTCCTTGTCGGCCAGGGCGATGGAGAAGCGGCTGGCGTCGTCGCCGGCGATCCAGCGAGGGACCCGGCGGTCCAGCTGTTGCGAACTGGCGCCGCTGACGTTGAGCACGTCATACAGCGTCTGCGCCGGAACGCCGGCCCGCAGCCCCATGGTGAAGCCCTCGGCCAGGATCGCCATGTTGCTGATGGAGATGAGGTTGTTGACCAGCTTGACGGTCTTGCCGGCGCCCACCGGCCCGACGTGGTGCACCTGACCGAGGTGGGCGAGCAGGCCGGTGACGGCGTCGTCGTCGGCCGCGCCGCCGACGAGAAGGGACAGCGCGCCGCGGCGTACCTCGTCCGGCCCGCGGCTGACCCCGACGTCGACGGGGGTGTGGCCGCGGGCGGCGGCCGCCGCGCCGGCGGCGACCATGGTGGCCGGGTCGATGGTGCTGAGCTCCACCAGCGTGGTGGGCTCTTCGCACTGGGCGAGCAGGCCGTCGTCGCCCAGCCACACCTGTTCGACCACCTCCGAGTTCGGCACGCAGGTGAAGACGACCCGGGCGCGGCGGGCCACCTCGGCCAGACTGCCGGCCACCGGGACGCCGTCGGCCTCGGCCGCGGCCGACGCGGCGGCGGACGGGTCGTGTCCCATCACCGGGACGCCCTGGCCGACGAGCCTGGCGGCCACCGCCCGGCCGAGGTTGCCGAGCCCGATCATTCCCACTGTCTCGCCCACGTGGTTCTCCTCGCTCCTGGTGGTTGGATGTCGTCGCTGCCGTGGCGGCCGGGGTCAAACCTGCAGCGAGAACGGATCGCGAGCACCACCGCTGACGTCGATCATGACGTTCTTCGTGTAGGTGAACTCGCGGATGCCGTCCTCGCCGCGCTCACGGCCGTACCCGGAGCGTTTGATGCCACCGAAGGGCGCCTGGACCGCGTTCGTCCGGTAGGTGTTGACCCAGGTCACGCCCGCGCGCAGGGCGCGGCTCATGCGGACGGCGCGGGTGAGGTTCTCCGTCCACACACCCGACGCCAGCCCGTACTCGGTCCCGTTCGCGATCTCGACGGCCTCGTGGTCGGTGCTGAACGGGATGACGCACAGGACGGGCCCGAAGACCTCGTCCCGGGCGATGGCCATGTCCGGTTCGACGCCGGTGAACACGGTGGGGCGGATGAACAGCGCCCCGCCGCCCGGGACGTCGTCGACGGGTGCGGTGGTGCGTCGCACGGCGCCGTCGGCCTCGGCCGCGGCGATGCTGGACAAAATGCGCTCGTACTGTGGTCGGTTGGCGACCGGGCCCATCTCGGTCTCCGGGTCGAGCGGGTCGCCGAGCCGGATCGCCTCCGCCCGCCGGACCACCTCGTCGACGACGGCGTCGTGGATCGACTCGTGGACCAGCAACCGGGACCCGGCGATGCAGGTCTGCCCCGCTGCGGCATAGATGCCGGCGACGGCGCCCACGATGGCGCGGTCGAGGTCGGCGTCGGCGAACACGATGTTGGCGGACTTGCCGCCGAGCTCGAGCGTCACCGGGACGCACCGGGCCGCCGCCGACTGGGCGATGCGGCTGCCGGCGGCTGGTCCGCCGGTGAACGAGACCTTGTCGACGACGGCGGAGCCGACGAGCTCAGCGCCGGCCTCCGGGCCACCGCTGACGACGTTGAACACGCCGGCCGGCAGCCCGGCTTGGTCGATCAGCTTCGCCAGCTCCAGGGTGGTGGTCGAGGCGTGCTCGGACGGCTTCACGACGACGGTGTTCCCGGCGGCGAGCGCGGCGGGCACCTTGTTGGCCAGCAGCACCAGGGGCGAGTTCCAGGCGGTGATGACCGCGATCACGCCGTAGGGCTGGCGCAAGGTGAAGTCGAAAAGCGCCGAGTTGTCCAGCGGGACGGTGGAGCCGTGCAGCTTGTCCGCCCAGCCCGCGTAGTACCGGAAGGTCCGCGCCACGAAGCCCATCTGGACCGAGGTCTCGCGGATCACCTTGCCGTTGTCGGAGGTCTCCAGCCGGGACAACCGCTCGGCGTGCTCGTCGACGAGGTCCGCGATCGCCAGCAGGTGGCGGGCCCGCTTGACGCCGCTGGTGTGGCCCCACTCGCCGTCGAACGCCGCTCGGGCGGCCCGCAGCGCTCGGTCCACGTCGCCGGGCGCGGCATCGGGGAGCGAGGCGACCTCGGTGCCGTCGAACGGGTTGGTGCTGACGAACCGCCGGTCGCCTTCGGCGTCGGTGAAGGTTCCGTCGATGTACAACTGCTGGCGCATGCGCGCGGGCTCCGATCTCCGGCGGGTGTCGCCGGCACGGGGTCACGACGGCTGGTAGCCGAAGATGGTGAACCACTCGGCCTGGGCGGCGTCGCGGTCGGTCACGTAGGCCTCGGTGGTCTCGGGGAAGACGAAGTCCAGCTCCTCGATGGGCGGTTGCTCCTCGCCGTTCCAGGTGGGCGGTGGAGCGTCGGCCCGCAGCGAGTAGGAGCCGATCTCCTCGGTGACGACGGTCTGGCCGGCCAGCGACATGGTCCAGTTCATGAAGACCTGCGCGGCCTCCAGGTTCTCCGCCCCGGCGGCGATGCCGGCCCACTCGATGTACGAGGGCACCCCGTCGGAGGGCACGACGGTGGCGACCGGTGCGCCGCCCTCCTGCGCGAGCGCCTGGGTGCCGGGCAGGACCATGCCCACCTCGATCTCGCCACGCGCCAGCTCCTGGGTGATCACCGAGCCGGAGCCGGCGATGTACGGGGACTGGTCGGCCAGGTTCTCCCAGTACTCGACGCCGTGGGTGTCGCGCAGGAAGAGGTCGCGCCCCCACGCGCTGCCGCCGACGCCGATGTGGGTCAGGCCCACGCTGTCCTCCCAGCGGGGGTCCAGGAGGTCCGTCCACGACTGTGGCGCGTCGTCGGGCTGGATCAGCGCACTGTTGTAGCCGATGGCGTAGATGGACTGGATGGTCGGCGTGAACATGCAGTTCTCCTCGAGCAGCTCCTGGTTCACCACCTCGTCGAGGAACAACGGACAGTACGGCTGCAGGACGCCTTCGTCGGCGTGGCTGCGCCACAGCGTCCGGTCGGTGTGCCGGATGACGTCGGCCTGGCTGACGCCCGCTGCGTGCTCGGACTGGATCCGCTCGAATAGGCGGCCGGTCGGGATGTGGGTGAGATCGACGCTCAGCCCGGTTTGGTCTTGGAACGCCTCGACCAGTGCGGCCTCCTGGGGTTCGCTCTGGCCGGTGTACATGGTGAAGCCGCCCTGGTCCTGGGCGGCGGCCCACAACTCTCCGTCGGCGATCTCCTCGCTGTCGATGATCAAGGCGCCGGAGGCGTCCTCCTCGACCTCCGCGGTGGTGCCGGAGTCCGCACCACAGGCGGCGGTGACGAGGACGGCCAGCAGGCCGGCCAGGAGTGCGGAGCACACGCCGCGGCGGGACTGGCGGACCGGAGGGATCGCACGTCTGGGCATGAGGTCTCCTTTGACCGCGCAGGGGCTGAACCCGGCGCATGGTCGCACGGTGTCGTCCGGTATCGCTGACAGCTGCGATCTTGCATACGAGCGGTATACAAGCTAGGTCGCAACGGGGGGCAGGTCAACCCCGTCGGCGGATCGGATGTCGACCGAGCCCGGGCTGCCAGCGCGGCAGAGCCGCCCGCGTCCGAGCACATCAATGCAGCTCATCAGCATATGGTGAGTCGAAGGCGGGATGGGTTCTCCGCGCCTGCGACGTGCCCCGCAGTAGGCCTTGACCTTGGATACATGTTGGATGCATACTGCCGTCACATCGCTATCGAAGGGGCTCATGTGCGGCAGAGTCAGGTCGTTCATCACAAGCTTCGTGACCAGATCCTCGAATGGCACCTGCTGCCGGGAGCGATCCTGGGGGAGGCGGATCTGGCCCAGCGGCTCGGCGTCTCGCGCACCCCGGTCCGGGAGGCGTTGCGGGCGCTGGAACGCGAGGGCCTCGTGGCCATCACGCCGCAGCGTGGCGCCGTCGTCACCGACATCTCGATCAGCAGCGTCTCGCAGCTGTTCCAGATGCGCGACGCGCTGGAGACGTACGCGGCGCGGCTGGCCGCCCGGCAGGGCGAGCTCGAGGTCTTCGAGCAGCTGGCCACCGAACTGCACCAGGTGCACAGCCGGCTCGAGGCGATCCCGGTCGGCGCCCCGATCCCGGACGAGCTGCACCTGGCGCACCGCAGCGTGATCTCCCGGTTCGACGACGCCATCCGCGCGGCCACCCGCAACACCTACCTGCAGACGGCGCTGCGCGACGTCTACGGCCACGTGGCCAGGCTACGGCGGCTGTCCCAGCTGAACCCGGCGCGCACCCGCCAGGCCTCGGCCGAGCACATCGCCATCTGCCTGGCCATCTGTGCCCGCGACGAGTCGGTGGCGGCACAGAAGACCGGCGAACACTTGCGCAACAGCCTGCGCAACGTGCTCGCCGCGCTGGTCCAGGACGTCACGGCTCTGTCGGCCATGAGCACGGAGCTGGACCTCGGTGACCTGGTCTCCGAGGAGGGCGCCTGATGAACCCGAACAATCCGCTGCGGGACCGGCTGGCCAGCGGCCCGCTGCTCGTCGTCCCCGGCGCCGCTAACGCGCTCACCGCCCGCATCGTCGAGGACATGGGGTTCGAGGCCGCCTACATCACCGGGGCCGGCATCGCCAACACCTTCCTCGGCGCACCCGACATCGGCCTGCTGACGCTGTCGGAGCTGGCCGCGCACGTGACCGCCATCCGCGACGCCACGACGTTCCCGCTGATCGTCGACGCCGACACCGGCTTCGGCAACGCCGTCGGAGTCACCCGGACGGTGCGCGTCCTGGAACGTGCCGGCGCCGACGCCATACAGATCGAGGATCAGGTGATGCCCAAGAAGTGCGGCCACTTCGACGACAAGCGCCTGGTGCCGGCCGCGGAGATGATCGGCAAGATCCACGCCGCCGTCGACACCAGGGACGACCGCACGGTCGTCATCGCCCGCACCGACGCGGTCGCCACCGAAGGTCTCGACGCCGCCGTCGACCGCGCTGCTCGGTACGCCGAGGCGGGCGCCGATGTCACGTTCGTCGAGGCGCCGCAGTCGGCGGCCGACCTGCTGTCCATCCCGTCCCGGCTGGCGGTGCCGCAGGTGGTGAACCTTGTCGAGGGCGGCCGCACACCGATGATGTCGCTGACCGATCTCAGCGAGTTCCGGATCGCGCTGTTCGCCAACGCCGCACTCCAGGCCGCGGCGAGAGGGGTGCAGCGGGTGCTCGCCGTTCTGCGCTCCACGGGATCCCTGGAGGCGGCCAAGGACGACCTCGCCGGCTGGGAAGAACGCCAGCGCCTGGTCGGCAAGTCGCACTACGACGAGCTCGAACGGACCTACGCGCGCGCCGAACGGCACGCGTGACGCCGGCCGGAGGCCCGACCCGGCTGAGGCAGCCGAGCCGGCTGGGCAGCTGAGCTGGCTGGGCAGCTCAGCCGGCCGGGGCCTGAGCCGGACGGCCGCCCGTCGCGGTAGCGGCCGTCCGGTGGCGAGTGCCCGAACGTCCTCCGAACGACTCCAGAAGTGGAGCAGTGACCATGCATGTCAACGTCGACAACGTCTCGGTCCAGTACGGCGACAACGTCGCCGTCCGCGGGCTCAGCCTCGAGATCGCCAGCGGCGAGATGGTGGTCCTGCTCGGGCCATCGGGCTGTGGCAAGACCAGCACGATGCGCAGCATCGTGGGCTTGGAGACGCCGTCCAGCGGCACCATCACCATCGGCGACCGGGTGATGTTCGACAAGGCGAAGCACATCGACGTCCCCGCCAACCGGCGCAACGTCGGCATGGTGTTCCAGTCCTACGCCATCTGGCCGCACATGACGGTGGCGCAGAACGTCGGGTTCCCGCTGCGAATGCGCAAGGTTCCGAAGGCCGAGTCGGCCCGCCGTGTCGCGGACGCGCTGGAGCTGGTCGGGCTAGCCGACTTCGGCTCCCGCGGTGCCAGCCTGCTCAGCGGCGGCCAGATGCAGCGGGTCGCGCTCGCTCGGGCCCTGGTCATGCGGCCCGACGTGCTGTTGTTCGACGAGCCGCTCAGCAACCTGGACGCCAAGCTGCGCGAGCAACTGCGCGACGAGATCCGCGACGTGCAGCAGCGGGCCGGCCTGACCGCCGTGTATGTCACCCACGATCAGGGCGAGGCGCTGGCCCTGGCCGACCGGGTCGCGGTGATGCGCGACGGGGTGATCGTCCAGCTCGACACCCCGGAGCGGCTCTACGAGGCGCCCCGCAACTCGTTCGTCGCCGATTTCCTCGGCATGAGCAACATCTTCCACGGGCGGGCGGCCGCACCCGCGCCGGACGGCACGCAGAGCATCAGCCTGGACGACCGCCGCCCGGACGTCATCGCCAAGGCCGCGGCTCCCCTCTCCGGCTCGGTGAGCCTGTGCGTGCGCCCGGAGCGGCTAAGGCTGCACCGCCGGCGCCCGGACGTCGCACACCCGAACGTCTGGAGCGGAACGGTCACGTCGCTGGGCTTCTTCGGCACACACACCCGCTACCGGGTACGGGCCGCGGGCATGGACCTCGACGTCGTCACGTTCGCCCCGGGAGCGGACCTGCGGCGCGGCGACCAGGTGCACGTCGCGGTCGAGCCATGTGACGTCGAGGTGCTGCCCGAAGTGGGCACTGTCGCGGCCGAGACCGAGCCGGCATGAGCGGCCTCGTCGCCAGCGGCCGGAGCCGGCGGTACACCCGGCTGCTGCCCACCGGAGCGCTCCTGGCCGTCCTCGCGGTTCTGGTCCTGCTGCCTATCGGCATGCTCGTCTACGCCTCGGTCACCGATGCCGTGCCCCGTCCGGGAGCGGTGACCGGCGCGCTGACGTTCTCGCATTTCAGCGAGCTGCTCAGCGGCGCCAACGCCAGCGCCGCCGCCAACACACTCATCCTGGGGCTGGCCGGCACCGCGCTGTCGATGGCGATCGGCGGGTTCCTGGCCTGGGCCGCGGCCCGCACCGACGTGCCGGGCAAGGCGATGGTGCAGCTGTCCGGCATCATCCCGCTGTTCGTGTCGTCGCTGGTCGGTGCCGTCGCGTGGAGCACCCTCGCGTCACCTGGCCAGGGCTACCTGAACATCGTCTTCCGGGCCATCGGCGTGCCGATTGAGCTGAACATCTACACGTTGCCCGGCATCGCGTTCGTGTTCGGCCTGTACTACGCCCCGTACTCGTTCATGCTCATCTACGGCGCGCTGTCGCTGATGAACCCCGAGCTGGAAGAGGCCGCGAAGGTCTACGGCGCGTCCGGCCGGCGTACCGCCCGGCACGTGACGTTCCCGCTGGTGAAGCCGGCTATCGCGGCGTCGGCCGTGCTGACGTTCGGGTTGATCGTCGAGAACTTCCCGGTGCCGACCCTGCTGGGCACGCCCGGCGGCATCGACACCCTGCCGTCGTTCATCTACCGGCTCATGAACGCCGCGCCACCACAATCCAACCTCGCCGCGGCAATCGGCGTCGGGCTCACCGTCATCGTGCTGCTGATCCTCGTCGTGCAGCGGCGCATGCTGGCCAAACGCCGGTACACCACCGTGTCCGGCAAGGGGTTCCGCCCTCGTGTCATCGAGCTGGGCCGCTGGCGCTGGGCGGTCTTCGCCCTCTGCGCTTCCTACATCACCCTCGCGGTCATCCTGCCGCTCGCGGCGCTCCTCCAGATGTCGATGCGCTCCCAGCCGTTCATCTCCGGCGTCGGCGACTTCTTCGACGTATCGGTCTTCGGCTTCCAGCAGTTCACGGCGGTCCTGAACGACTCGACCTTCCAGGATGCCTTCCGCAACAGCATGATCGTCGGGCTCCTCGTGATGCTCGCCGGTGGCGTCCTGCACAGCACGATGGCCTTCATCGTCCACCGCACCCGGCTGCCGGGGCGCAAGCTGGTGGAGTACATCGCGATGGCGCCACTGGCGATGCCCGCTGTCGTGCTGAGCCTCGGCTTCCTGTGGGCGTGGTTCCTGCTGCCGGTGCCGTTGTACGGCACGCTGCTGATCCTCGTGCTGGCCTATGTGGTGCGGTTCATGCCGCAGGGCTACAGCAGCGTCTCGACGAGCCTGCAGCAGATCCACCCCGACCTGGAGGACAGCGCCTACACCTCCGGCGCCGGACCGGTCCGTTCGGCCACCACGATCACGTTCCCGCTCATCCGCGCCAGCGTCGTCTCGTCGGCGCTCATGCTGCTGATCTTGTCGATGCGGGAGCTGAGCGCGGCGGTGTTCCTGTTCACGTCGCAGACCCGGGTGCTGTCCATCGTCATCTTCGACTACATGGACGGCGGCGTGTTCGCCCGGGCCGCTGCGGCCAGCATCCTCTACAGCCTTGTGCTCGGAGCGATCGCCCTGCTGGCGCGTCGCTACCTCGGCGTCACCGCGGCACCGTCGCGCGGTGCCTGACCTCCTAACCCACCACCGACCCCGTCCCCGGACGAAAGGAAGATCATGACGGTCGAACAGCAGCAGCGGGGCCCGGCAGGCACCGCCACCCTGCCGTCGAGGCCCCTGTACCGCGCCGACGTCGTCGTGGTGGGAGCGGGCAACGCGGCGCTGGTCGCGGCGCTGGCCGCGCACGACGCCGGGGCTCGGGTGCTCGTCCTCGAAGCCGCGCCGCACGCTGAGCGGGGCGGGAACAGCCGCTTCAGCGGCGGCATCTTCCGGACCGCGCACGACGGCCTCGCATCGCTACTGCCGGTGGTCACCGAAGAGTCCCGGCAGTGGGCGGACAAGATCGACGTCGACGCCTACTCGGCCGAGCGGTACCGAGACGAGCTGGCCGGCGCCACCGCGGGCCGCAACGACGAGACGCTCACCGACCGGCTCGTCGACGACTCCTTCGGAACCATCGAATGGATGGCCGCGCACGGCGTCCGCTGGGAGCTGACGGTCGGCAAGCTCATCGACCCGGAGAAGATCCCGGCGGGGGAGCGGTACAGCCTGCCACCCGGCGGCGCACTGCGCTCGGCGCACGAGGGCGTCGGGCTCATGGACGACCTGTTCCGGATCGTCGAGCAGGCCGGCATAGAGATCTGGTACGACTCGCCGGTCACCGAACTGATCATGAACGGCTCGGCCTGCGAGGGCGTGCGGGTGCGGCGGCCAGACGGCGACGCCGAGGTCCGCGGCGTCGTCGTCCTCGGCGCCGGCGGCTTCGAGGGCAACCCCGAGATGCGGCAGCGCTGGCTCGGCCCCGGGTGGGACCTCGTCAAGGTCCGCGGCAGCAGGTTCAACATGGGCACCGTGCTCAGCGCCGCGCTCGGCGAAGGCGCCCAGCCGGCCGGCCACTGGGGCGGCTGCCACGCCGTCCCCCTCGACGCGAACGCGCCCACCGTCGGCGACCTACGCCTCACCGACAAGATGAGCCGATACAGCTACCCCTTCGCGCTGCTCATCAACGCCGAGGCGCAGCGCTTCGTCGACGAGGGCGAGGACGAGGTCTGGCTCACCTACGCCAAGACGGGGCAGGTCATCCGGTCCCAGACCCGCGCCTGGGCCTTCCAGCTGTTCGACCAGAAGACCATCCACCTGCTCGAACCCCGCTACTCGACGGGCACACCCATCGTCGCCGACACGGTGCCGGAGCTGGCAGCCGCGGTCGGCGTCGATCCCGAGGCGCTGGTGCGCACCGTCGACACGTTCAACGCCGCCTGCCCCGACGGCCAGTTCGACCCCTTCGGCAAGGACGGCTTGCGCGCCGCACCCGCCGGCCAGCCGGTGAAGTCGAACTGGGCGCAGCGCATCGACACCGGTCCGTACGTCGCCTACCCGGTGACCTGCGGCATCACCTTCACCTATGGCGGCCTGAAGATCGACGAGACCGGCCAGGTGCTCGACGTCGCCGGGCGCCCGATGCCGAACCTGTACGCCACCGGGGAGATCACCGGCGGATTCTTCTTCCACAACTACCCAGCCGGCGCCGGCCTCATGCGAGGCGCGGTGTTCGGCCGGCTGGCCGGAGCCGAGGCCGCCCGGGCCGCCGCCGAGCAGACCGCGGAGGTGGCTTGACGACCGTCCGGTGATCGTGTTCCGCCACGGGGTTCGCGGCGGAACACGATCGGCGGCGTCAGTGGTAGGTGTGCTCCTCGGCCGGGAAGGCGCCGCTGACGACGTCCTCGGCGAAGGCCCGGGTGGCGGTCGCCAGCGCACCCCGCAGGTCGCCGTACTGCTTGACCAGCCGCGGCATCCGGCCGGCGCGCATGCCGGCCATGTCCTGCCACACCAGCACCTGGGCGTCGCAGTCGGGCCCGGCGCCGATGCCGACGGTCGGGATGGACAGCCGCTTGGTGACCTCGGCGGCGACCTCGGCCGTCACCATCTCCAGCACGATGGCGAACGCGCCGGCCTCCTCCAGCGCCAGCGCGGACTCGATGAGCCGGTCGGCGTCGTCGCCGCGGCCCTGCACGCGGTAGCCGCCGATGGCGTTCACGCTCTGCGGTGTGAAGCCCGTGTGCGCCATGACCGGGATGCCGGCCTCGACGATGCGGCGCACGGAGTCGACGACGGTGAGCCCGCCCTCGAGCTTGACCGCCTGCGCCCCGGTCTCCTTCATGACCCGGATGGACGTGGTCAGCGCCTGCTCCGAGCTCACCTGGTAGGAACCGAACGGCAGGTCGCAGACGATCAGCGCGCGGTGGGTGGACCGGACGACCGCGCGGGCCAGCGGGATCAGGTCCTCCAGCGTGACGGGGACGGTGTCGGGGTAGCCGTAGACGTTGTTGCCCGCGGAGTCGCCGACGAGCAGAACCGGGATGCCGGCCTCGTCGAACACCTCGGCTGAGTACATGTCGTAGGAGGTCAGCATCGGCCAGCGCTCGCCGCGCTCCTTGGCGGCTCGCAGATCGCGGATGGTGACCCGGCGGGAGAGGTGACCGCCGTAGAGCGGCACGGTCTCGTGCGTCATCGCAGTGCTCCTTGAGTGTCTCGAGGCCCGTTGCTCGGGTCCCCTAACAGGTGCAATTGTCCCACGTTCGGGCCGCGGACGCCGGGGGGTGGCGCCGGTCCGCCCGGCCCGCTAGGTGCGCTCGCTCGACCCCGTCGCGCTGATCTTGGAGAAATGGGGGAATCTGCGGTGAAATATCCGATTGATTCCGCGGTTCCTTCAAGATCAACGCGAAGGGGGGTCTAGCTCGGCGGGGGTGGGGGCGGCTGTTCCTGTGCGCTGGCCCGAGGCTCGTCCGCCGCCGGAGTCTCGCCCGAGACCGGCTCCGGCTCGGGTGCCGCCTCCGCCGCGGGCCACGGCTCCGTCGACGGATCAGGCTCGGCGACGGCGGCAGGTTCCGGTGCGGCGGGAGCGGGCTCCGGTGTCGCGGCCGCGGGCTCCGGTCCGGGGGCGGCGAGCTGCGACGTCGCGTCGGTGGCGTGCAGCGGCGCGCCGGACTCGCTCTCCCGCCAGGCGCTGGTGATGGGCACGCGCCGGTCGCGGCCGAAGTTGCGCATGGTGATCTTCGGACCGGGCGGGTACTGGCGCCGCTTGTACTCGGCGGCGTCGACCATGCGCAGGACCTTCGCCACCAGCGCGGGGTCGAACCCGGCCGCCTGGAGTTCCGTCGCGCCGAGGTCCTGCTCGAGGTGTCGGTAGAGGAGGTCGTCGAGGACGGGGTAGTCGGGTAGCGAGTCGGAGTCGAGCTGCCCCGGCCGCAGCTCCGCGCTCGGCGGCTTGTCGATCGAGCCCTGGGGGATCGGCGGGGTCTCGCCGCGCTCGGCCGCGGCCGCGTTGCGCCAGCGGGCCAGTTCCCAGGTGAGCGTCTTGGGGACGTCCTTGATCGGGGCATAGCCGCCGACCGCGTCGCCGTAGATGGTGGAGTAGCCGACCGCGAGCTCGGTCTTGTTGCCGGTGGCCAGGACGAGGTGGCCTTCCTGGTTGGACAGCCCCATGAGGATGATGCCGCGGACCCGGGCCTGCAGGTTCTCCTCTGCCAGGCCGGTCAGCGTGAGGTTGTCGAGGTAGGCGCGGACCATCGGCGCGACGGGCACGGTCCGGTACCGCAGGCCGGTGCGCTCGGCGAGGTCTCGCGCGTCGGACTTGGAGTGCTCCGACGAGTAGTCGCTGGGCATCGAGACGGCATGGACGTTCGCCGCGCCGAGCGCGTCGACGGCGATGGCGGCCGTCAGCGCGGAGTCGATGCCGCCGGAGAGCCCGAGCACCACCGAGGAGAACCCGTTCTTGCGGACGTAGTCGCGCAGCCCGGTGACGATGGCCGCGTAGACCTCGGCCAGGTCGGAGAGCCGCGGCGCGACGGCACCCGGCTCGGGGGTGTACGCCGGCAGCGGCGCCGTCGTCAGCGTGGTGCGGTGAACGGCGAACCCGGCGATGCGCTCCTGTGTCACCCCCCACGGCGGGGGCGCCGGCGCTACCGCGTCGGGCAGCCGCAGGTCGACGACGAGGCAGCCCTCGTCGAACTGGGGCGCGCGGGCCAGCAGTTCGCCGTCGGGCGCGACGATGAGGGAGTCGCCGTCGAAGACCAGCTCGTCCTGGCCGCCGACCATGTTGACGTAGGCGAGCGTGGCCTGAGCGTCCGCGGCGCGGCGGCGGGCCAGCTCGAGCCGGGTGTCGTCCTTGTTGCGTTCGTACGGCGAGCCGTTGACCACGAGCAGCAGCCCGGCTCTGGCCTCGCGGGCGACGGAGACCGGCCCGCCGTCCTGCCAGATGTCCTCGCAGACCGCTAGCGCGATGTCGACCCCGTGCAGGCGGAACACGCCGAGGTGGTCGCCCGGCACGAAGTACCGGAACTCGTCGAACACGCCGTAGTTGGGCAGGTGGTGCTTGGCCTGCCGGGCCAGGACGCGGCCGCCGTAGAGGACGGCGACGGCGTTCTGCGGCGACCCCTTGGGGCGGCCGAGCTGCCGCACGCCGGCGGTGGCGTCGTCGCGCCCCAGGTATCCGACGACGACGGCGGTGGCGCCCAGGCCCTCGGAGTCCAGCCGCACGGCGAGCTTCTCCAGCGCGGTGCGGGAGGCGTCGACGAACGACGCGCGCAGGGCGAGGTCCTCGACGGGGTAGCCGGTGAGCATCATCTCCGGGAACGCGACGAGGTGGGCGTGCTGGCTCGCGGCGTGCGCCGTCATCCGGACCACCACGTCGGAGTTCGCCTCCAGGGCACCGACCGTGGGGTTCACTTGAGCGAGCGCGATTCTGATCTGCGGCACGCCTCCGAGCCTAAGCCTTCCCGGCCCATGATCATCAACGGTTGGCGACGTCATCGCGTCGCCGACCGTTGATGATCATGGGCCGGGGCGGTCGGCTACCTGTTTGTCACACTGGTGAGGCACACTGGCGCCGTGGAGAAGCAGCAGCAGTTCGTCCTCAGATCGCTGGAAGAGCGCGACATTCGGTTCGTCCGTCTCTGGTTCACCGACGTGCTCGGGTTCCTCAAGTCCGTGGCGGTGGCGCCGGCGGAGCTGGAGAACGCGTTCTCCGAGGGCATCGGCTTCGACGGCTCGTCCATCGAGGGGTTCGCCCGCGTCTACGAGGCCGACATGCTCGCCAAGCCCGACCCGTCGACGTTCCAGGTGCTGCCGTGGCGCGGTGGCGCCAACGGGACGGCACGCATGTTCTGCGACATCCTCATGCCCGACGGGTCGCCGTCGTACGCGGACCCGCGGCACGTGCTCAAGCGCGCGCTCGGCCGTGCGGCGGAGCAGGGGTTCACGTTCTACACCCACCCCGAGGTCGAGTTCTTCGTCTTCAAGAACCAGCCCACCGGCGGCGAGGCGCCCATCCCCGTCGACGCCAGCGGGTTCTTCGACCACACCGCGCACGGCATCGCCCAGGACTTCCGCCGCGACACCATCACGATGCTCGAGGACATGGGCATCTCCGTCGAGTTCAGCCACCACGAGGGCGCGCCCGGCCAGCAGGAGATCGACCTGCGCTACGCCGACGCGCTGGCCACGGCGGACAACCTCATGACCTTCCGCGCGGTGGTCCGCGAGGTGGCGCTCAGCCAGGACCTCTACGCGTCGTTCATGCCCAAGCCGTTCACCGAGTGGCCGGGCTCGGGCATGCACACCCACGTGTCGCTGTTCGAGGGCGACCGCAACGTCTTCCACGAGCCGGGCGCGGAGTACCAGCTGTCCAAGGTGGCGCGGTCGTTCATCGCCGGGCTGCTGCGGCACGCGCCGGAGATCACCGCCGTCACCAACCAGTGGGTCAACTCCTACAAGCGGCTGCGCGGCGGTGGAGAGGCGCCGGCCTACGTCTGCTGGGGTCACAACAACCGCTCCGCCCTGGTCCGGGTGCCCATGTACAAGCCGGACAAGGGGCAGTCGGCGCGGGTGGAGATCCGGTCGCTGGACTCCGCCTGCAACCCGTACCTCGCCTACGCCGTCATCCTCGCCGCCGGGCTCAAGGGCATCGAGGAGGGCTACGAGTTGCCGGCGGGCGCGGAGGACGACGTCTGGGCGCTCACCGACCGCGAGCGTCGCGCCATGGGCATCGACCCGCTGCCGGCGTCGCTGGACGAGGCCATCGAGGCCATGGAGAACTCCGAGCTGGTCGCCGAGACCCTCGGCGAGCACGTCTTCGAGTTCTTCCTGCGCAACAAGCGCGCGGAGTGGAACGAGTACAGTCTGCAGGTCACCGCGTTCGAGCGGGCCAAGATGCTGCCGGTGATGTGAGCACCGCCGCGGTCGTCGACGTCGTCGAGCACGAGCCGGGCTGCCCGCTGGACCGGTTCGGTCCGTGGCTGGCCGGCGCGGGCGTCGAGCTCCGGATGCACCGGCCGTACGCGGGCGAGCCGCTGCCGCCGTCGCCGGGCGGTGCCGGGCTGATCGTGCTCGGCGGGCAGATGTCGGCCTACGACGACGGCGTCGCGCCGTGGCTGCCCGCGGTGCGCTCGCTGCTGGCCGCGGCCGTAGACGCGGGAACACCGACGCTCGGCATCTGCCTGGGCGCCCAGCTGCTGGCGGTCGCGTGTGGCGGGACGGTGGACGTCGCCGCCGCGGCGGGCCGCGAGTCCGGCGTCGTCACCGTGTCATGGCTGCCACCGGCGACGACAGACCCGCTGGTCAGCGGGCTGCCCGCGCCGTTCCCCGGGCCGAGCATGCACGCCGACGCGGTCACGGGGCTGCCGCCGGACGCGGTCTGGCTGGGGTCGTCGCCGATGTATCCCCACCAGGCGTTCCGGGTGGGCGCGGCCGCGTGGGGCGTGCAGTTCCACCCGGAGGTGTCGCTGCCGACGTTCACGGGCTGGGCGCGCGAGCTGCCGGACGTCGACGTCGCCGCGGTGACGGCCGAGCTGGAGGCCCGCGACCCGGAGGTGGCCGCGGCCGGGCGGGCATTGGCCGAGCGGTTCGCCCAGGTGGCCCAGAGCTTCGCGCAGGTAGCCGTCGGCTCCAGCCGGTAGACTCGGGCCCGATGGCGGTGGGGCTCGCCGACAACCGCCGCGGCCCCCCGTGGCCCGGCCAACAGTCCCTACCTCGGGTTTCGTCGACGGTAGGGAGAGTTCTATGCCCAGGGTGAGGCGCAACGTCCCCGTGCTGGCGGTCATCGCCGCCGGCGGCGTCCTCGGGTCGCTCGTGCGGCACGCCCTCGGCTCGCTCCAGCACGGCCCGCCGTCCTGGCCGTGGGCGACGCTCCTGGTCAACGTCACCGGGTGCCTCGTGATCGGTGCGTTGATGGTCGTGCTGCTGGAGCTCACCGCACCACACCGGCTGCTGCGGCCGTTCCTGGGGGTAGGGGTGCTCGGCGGGTACACGACGTTCTCCACCTTCGCCGTCGACGTCCAGGTCATGCTGGTCCACGAGCGCTACGGCGGGGCGTTGCTCTACCTGGCGGTGACCCCCGTGGCGGCGCTGGTCGCGTTGTGGCTCGGGACGGCGATCACCCGTACGGTGCTGATGGGCCGTGGCTCGTCGGCGGAGGAGGTGCGCGCATGACGCTGCGGGGCGCGGCCCGCCAGCTCACCGTCGTCGTCGGCGAGAGCGACACCTGGCACGGCCGGCCGCTGTACGCCGAGATCGTCCACCGTGCGCACGCGGCCGGACTGGCCGGGGCAAGCGTGTTCCGAGGCATCGAGGGGTTCGGCGCCTCCGACCACGTCCACACCACGAGATTCCTCAGCCTCTCCGCGGACCTGCCGGTCGCGGTGGTGATCGTGGACGTCGCGGCGAAGCTCGGGCCGTTCGTGGCCGAGATCGAATCGCTGGTGGCGGATGGCCTGATCACCCTGGCCGACGTCGACGTGGTCCGGCACACCGGGCGGAGCGGTGACCGGTGACGATGCTGCTGGTGGCGGCCGGTGCGGCCGTCGGCGCACCACTGCGCTACGTCGTCGACCGGCTCGTGCACGAGCGGCTGGGCGGCGCGTTCCCGTGGGGCACCCTGCTGGTCAACGTCGTCGGCTCGTTCGTGCTCGGCCTGGTCATGGGCTCGGCCGCCGACGACGGCGTCGTGTCGCTCGTCGGCGTGGGCTTCTGCGGTGCGCTGACCACGTACAGCACGTTCAGCTACGAGACCCTGCGGCTGGCCGAGGACGGCGCTTGGCGGCACGCCGTCGGCAATGTCGCGTTGAGCGTCGCTGCCGGCCTGGCCGCAGCCGCTTTCGGCTGGAACCTGGCCTCCTGATTCATCCAGCCAACCTTGGTGGCGCCGCTGGGTTCCTGCGACCAGTGCAAACGGCGCCCCACACGATGTTGACCTGCGGTGATGGGCGGGGCGCTGTCAGGACGGAGAGGTCGGGCGGGGCGGGTGAGCGGGGCAGGTAGATTCAGTTGCATGTCGGTGAACCGGACCGAAGGCCGCGCTGCGTGGTTGGCCAAGGCGGGGTTCGCCGACACCGCGGCAGCCGAGCGCGAGCTGGACGGCCCGCTGCTCAGCGGCATCGCCACCGAGTCCGGCCTGGTCGCGGCGCTGGGCGCAACCGCGGACCCCGATCTCGGGCTGCGCGGGCTGAGCCGGCTGCTCGAGGCGCTGGCACCCGGCTCCGACCGCGATCGCCTGGTGGCCGAGCTCGCCGCCGACACTCCGCATCGACGCCGGCTGCTGGCCGTGCTCGGCTTCAGCTCGGCGCTGGCCGACCACCTGTGCCGGCACCCCGCGCACTGGCTCGACCTCGCTCACCTCGACCCCGCCGTCCGTCCCGACGCGGCGGCGCTGCGGCGCACCATGCTCGAGGCGGTGGGCGCGGACCCCGCGGCCCGCGTGCCGCTGGCCGTCGGCGACCACCAGGATCTCCTGGACGCGCTGCGCACCGCCTACCGCAGGCACGTCGCCTCGCTGGCGGCGCTCGACCTCGGCGACGGCCTGGACGTGGCCGCCGTCGCCGCCGAACTGGCCGACCTGGCCGGCGCCACGCTGGAGGCCGCGCTCGCCGTCGCCCGGGCCGAGCTCCCGCCGTCGGCGCCGTTGTGCCGGCTCGCCGTCATCGCGATGGGCAAGGCGGGCGGCCGCGAGCTCAACTACGCCTCCGACGTCGACGTCGTGTTCGTCGCCGAGCCGCCGGTCAGGCCGCCCGCCGGGTCCGGTGACGACGGCGACACCGACGACACCGGCTGGCTCACCACCGCCACGACTCTGGCCACCGCCGTCATGCGCAACTGCTCGGTCTACACCGCCGAGGGCACCGTCTGGCCGGTCGACGCCGCGCTGCGGCCGGAGGGCAAGGCCGGGCCGCTGGTACGCACCGTCGCCAGCCACGTCGCGTACTACCACGACTGGGCCAAGACCTGGGAGTTCCAGGCGCTGCTCAAGGCCCGTCCGGTGGCCGGTGACGCCGAGCTGGGCGCGGCCTACGTCGACGCCGTCATGCCCATGGTCTGGGACGCCGCCAGCCGCGACGGCTTCGTCGACGACGTCCACGCGATGCGGCGGCGGGTCGAGGACCACATCCGGCCGGCCGAGGCGGACCGCCAGCTCAAGCTCGGCCCGGGTGGGCTGCGCGATGTCGAGTTCGCCGTCCAGCTGCTCCAGCTCGTGCACGGGCGCGCCGACCCGACGCTCCGCGACGCCAACACTCTGGCCGCGCTCGCGATGCTCACCAAGGGCGGTTACGTCGGGCGCGAGGACGGCGCCGTCCTCGACGCGGCCTACCGGTTCCTGCGCACGTTCGAGCATCGCATCCAGCTGCGCGGGTTGCGCCGCACGCACGTCGTACCAGACTCCGACGAGCAATTGCGCATCCTGGCCCGATCGCTGGGCAAGAAGCAGCCCGCGGAGCTGGACGAGATCTGGCACCAGCAGGCCCGCGAGGTCCGCCGGCTGCACGAGAAGCTGTTCTACCGGCCGCTACTGTCCGCCGTCGCCCGGCTTCCCGGCGACGAGGCCCGGCTCAGCCCGGAGGCGGCGCTCACCCGCCTCGAGGCGCTGGGCTACGCCGACCCGGCCGGCGCGCTGCGTCACATCGAGGCGCTGACCACCGGGGTGTCGCGGCGGGCGGCCATCCAGCGCACGCTGCTGCCGGTCCTGCTGGGCTGGTTCGCCGACGCGCCCGAGCCCGACACCGGCCTGGCCGGGTTCCGCAAGGTCAGCGACGCGCTCGGCACCACGCCCTGGTATCTACGGCTGCTGCGCGACGACGGCGCCGCGGCCGAGCGGATGGCGCGGGTGCTCGCGTCCGGCCGGTACGCCACCGAGCTGTTGCTGCGGGCACCGGAGGCGGTGGCGATGCTGGGCGACGACGCCGAGCTGCGCCCACGTGAGCGGAAGCCGCTGGAGAAGGAGGTGCTCTCGGGGGTCCAGCGCCACGACGACCCGGTCGCGGCCATCGGCGTGGTCCGGGCGATGCGCCGACGCGAGCTGTTCCGCGTCACCGTCGCTGACCTCGCCGCCGACGCGCCGATCGAGGAGGTGGGTGAGGCGCTGACGGTGATCGCGGAGGTGACGCTGTCCGGCGCGCTGGCCGCCGCGGTCCGCGCCGTCGAAGCCACCCGCGGCGCACCGTTGCCCACCCGCGTCGGCGTCGTCGCGATGGGCCGGCTCGGTGGCCGTGAGATGGGCTACGCCTCCGACGCCGACGTGCTCTACGTGCACACGCCGTACCCGGACGAGGACGAGTCCGAGGCCGCCAACGCCGCGCTGGCGGTCGCCAACGAGATGACGCGGCTGCTGTCGCTGCCTTCACCGGAGCCCAGCCTGACCATCGACGCCGCGCTGCGCCCGGAGGGCCGGCAGGGCCCGCTGGTGCGCACGCTCGCGTCCTACGCCGCGTACTACGACCGCTGGGGCGAGGTCTGGGAGCGACAGGCGCTGCTTCGGGCAGCTCCGTGCTGCGGCGACGCCGAGCTCCTGCGCCGGTTCCAGGCGCTCATCGATCCGCTGCGCTGGCCCAGCGGCGGGCTGACCGATGCCCAGGTCCGCGAGGTGCGCCGGGTCAAGGCGCGGGTGGAGTCGGAGCGACTGCCCCGCGGTGCCGACCCGTCCATGCACCTCAAGCTGGGGCCCGGCGGGCTGGCCGACGTCGAGTGGTGCGCTCAGCTGCTGCAGCTGCGTCACGCCTGGAAGGTGCCGGAGCTGCGCACCACGTCGACGCCGGGCGCACTCGAGGCGGCCACCGCGGCCGGGCTGTTGGCGCCGTCGGACCGGACTGTGCTGCTCGCGGCCTGGCGACAGGCCTCGGCCATCCGCAACACGACGGTGCTGGTCACCGGCCGGCCGTCGGACATGCTCCCCAAGGACCCGCGGACGCTCGCGGCGGTGTCGCAAGTGCTCGGGTACGCCGCCGGCCAGAGCACCGTCTTCGTCGACGACTACCACCGTGCGGCCCGCCAGGCCCGCGCCGTCGTCGAACGCATCTTCTACGACGACTCCCGCCTGTGATGATCACAGGCCGCCGAACGCCGAGGAGCCGTTGACCGCGCCTCGAGGCAAGCGGTCAACGGCTCCGTCCGAGGGCCCCGGCGGGCTCAGATGTCGAAGTAGAGCTCGAACTCGTGCGGGTGCGGGCGCAGCCGGATCGGGTCGACCTCGTTGGTGCGCTTCCAGTCGATCCAGGTCTCGACCAGGTCCTCGGTGAAGACGCCGCCCTCGAGCAGGTAGTCGTGGTCAGTTTCGAGCGCGTCCAGCGCCTCGGTCAGCGACGCCGGCACGGTGCCGATGTTGGCGTGCTCCTCCGGGGGCAGCTCGTACAGGTCCTTGTCGACCGGCTCCGGCGGCTCGATCTTGTTGCGGATGCCGTCGACGCCGGCCATCAGCATGGCGGAGAAGGCCAGGTACGGGTTGCTCGACGGGTCGGGCACCCGGAACTCGATGCGCTTGGCCGCAGGTGAGGTGCCGGTGACCGGGATGCGGACCGCGGCGGACCGGTTGCGCTGCGAGTAGACCAGGTTGACGGGGGCCTCGAAGCCCGGCACCAGGCGGTGGTAGGAGTTCACCGTCGGGTTGGTGAGGGCCAGCAGCGACGAGGCGTGCTTGATGAGGCCGCCGATGTACCAGCGGGCCAGGTCGGACAGACCGCCGTAGCCCAGCTCGTCGTAGAACAGCGGGTCGCCGTTCTTCCACAGCGACTGGTGGCAGTGCATGCCCGAGCCGTTGTCGCCGAACAGCGGCTTCGGCATGAAGGTGGCGGTCTTGCCGGCCGCCCAGGCGACGTTCTTGACGATGTACTTGAACAGCATCAGCCGGTCGCCGGCGTGCTTCAGAGTGTCGAACTTGTAGTTGATCTCGGCCTGGCCGGCGGTGCCGACCTCGTGGTGGGCCCGCTCGACCGGGATGCCGACGGTGGTCAGCGACTGGACGATCTCGTCGCGCAGGTCGGCGTAGTGGTCGACCGGCGGGACGGGGAAGTAGCCGCCCTTGTAGCGCGTCTTGTAGCCGCGGTTGCCGCCCTCCTCGACGCGCCCGGTGTTCCAGGCGCCCTCGATGGAGTCGATGTAGTAGTAGCCGGCGTTCTGCTTCGTCTCGAACCGGACGTCGTCGAAGACGTAGAACTCGGCCTCCGGGCCGAAGTAGACGGTGTCGGCGATGCCGGAGCTGGCCAGGTACGCCTCGGCCTTCGCGGCGATGTTACGAGGGTCGCGACTGTAGGGCTCGCCGGTGAACGGGTCGACGATCGAGAAGTTCAGCGCGAGGGTCTTGGCCTTGCGGAACGGGTCGACGAACGCCGTCGCCGGGTCGGCGATCAGCTTCATGTCGGACTCGTGGATGGCCTGGAAGCCGCGGATCGAGGAGCCGTCGAACATGAGGCCCTCGGCGATCGCGTCGGCGTCGAACGCGGTCACCGGCACGTTGAAGTGCTGCATGACCCCTGGCAGGTCGCAGAACCGGACGTCGACGAACTCGACGCCCTCATCCTTGACGAACTTGAGTAGCTCGTCCGGGTTGGTGAACATCCGCATCTCCATTTCGCACCTGGCGCGGCGCAGTCCGGAATCGTCGACGGTCGGCGTTGACCGTATTGCCCTCGTGGCCCGGACGCTAGGGTGTCGCAATTTCCCTGCGGTGTCCCACGTGTTTCACCAGTGTTACGTCCGTGCTCAGACCCCGAATGTAGGCGACGGCGACCCGGGTGCGGCGCAGGCGCGGCGGGCCGCACGCTCTAGGCTCGGCACGTGAGCTCCGACCAACCGCCTTCCACCGAGGTGACGCTGCCCGCGCACGGTCCCGGGTCGCCCGGCAGCTGGCCCCGCCGTATCGCCGCGCTGTTCCTGGACTGGCTGGCCGCCAACCTCATCGCGTTCGTCGTCACAGGGGGCGGCGAGGTCTGGGATGCCAGCAGCGGGCTGGTGTGGGTGCCGCTCATCTGCTGGTACGTGCAGGTGGTGGTGACGACGGTGCTGGCCGGCGGCAGTCTCGGGCAGCTCCTGGTGGGGCTGCGGGTGGCCCACCTCGGCGGCCGCCGGATCAACCTGCTGATCGCCGCGGTGCGCACGCTGATGATCGCGCTGATCATCCCGCCGCTGGTGTTCACCCGCGACGGCCGCGGCCTCCATGATCTGGCGTCGAACACCGTCGTCGTCAACGCCGCCTGACGCTCGGCGGCCAGGGCGGTCGAGGCTGGCTCAGCGGCCGGGAAGCTGTGTCCCCTTGGGCAGCCGGGCGCCCTTGGGCAGCGGGCCCTTCGGGATGCCGATGGGCGAGATGCTCAACGCGCGCAGGCGCTGACGCAGCTCGGTGACCTCGGCCGGCCGGATGTTCTTGGGCAGCTTGCCCAACTTGCGGGTGAGCTGGGGGAGAGGAACCTGGTCGTCCTCGCGGCCCACGATGATCTCGATGACCGGCATCTCCGGCGCGACGCGGTTGTGCCGCTTCTTCTCCTGCGCCAGCAGGTTCGCGACGCGGCCGGCCGCGCTGCCCTCGCCGATGAGCACGATGCCGGGCCGGCCGACCGCGCGGTGGACGACGTCCTGGTAGCGGTTGGCGCCGACCATCGGGGTGACGTCCCAGCCGCGGCGCAGCGTGCCGAGGGCGGCCGCGGCCGCGCCGGGCTGCCCCTCGATCTGTGAGTAGGCAGCGCGCTCGGCCCGTCGCCCGAACACGATGGCCGAGGCCAGCAGCGCGATCGGCAGGCCGACGATGATCCACAGCCACAACGGCCCGAGCAGCATGCCCACCACGACGGCGAGCGCGATGACGCCGAGCAGGATGCCGAGGGTGATCCAGCCGATCCACCGGTCGGAGCGCCGCGCCATCCGGTAGGTCTGCTTGATCTGGGCGATGCGCCCGGTCTTCTCGTCAGACCCTTGCTGCTCGTCGTTGCGTGCCATGCAGAGAAGGGTACTGCCTGGCGCCCCGCTGATCCGAACGGGTGCCCCGCCCGCTCCGTCCCCGTTGATCTTGGAGTGAGGGGGAATCTCTCAGGCGTTTCAGACCGCGATTTCCCCTCACTCCAAGATCAACGGGAGTGGGTGCTAGCGGCAAGCGGAACGGGTGGTGGCGTGATGGCGCGCGTGACGGACCGTGGGGCCGTCAGCGGGTGGCGCGGGCTTCCATGGCCTGCCGGTACAGCCGGCCGGCCCGGTACGACGAACGCACCAGCGGCCCGGACATGACCCCGGCGAACCCGATGACTTCGGCCTCGTCGCGCAGCTCCACGAACTCCTCGGGCTTGACCCACCGCTCGATGGGGTGGTGGCGGACCGAGGGCCTGAGATATTGGGTGATCGTGATCAGGTCGCAGCCGGCCTCGTGCAGGTCGGTGAGGGCCTGCGAGATCTCCTCGCGGGTCTCGCCCATGCCGAGGATCAGGTTGGACTTGGTGATCATGCCGGCGTCGCGGGCCATGGTGATGACGTCGAGGGAGCGTTCGTACCGGAACGCCGGGCGGATGCGCTTGAAGATGCGCGGCACCGTCTCGACATTGTGCGCGAACACCTCGGGCCGGGCGTCGAACACCTGGCGCAGCAGGTCGGCCTTGCCGGAGAAGTCCGGCGTCAGGATCTCGACCCCGGTGTTGGGGTTGATGCGGTGGATCTCGCGGATGGTCTCGGCGTAGAGCCAGGCACCCTCGTCGGGGAGGTCGTCGCGGGTGACGCCGGTGACGGTGGCGTAGCGCAGCCCCATCGCCTGTACGGACTCGGCGACCCGGCGCGGCTCGTCGCGATCGAGGTCATCGGGCTTACCGGTGTCGATGAGGCAGAAGTCGCACCGTCGCGTGCAGTGGTCGCCGCCGATGAGGAACGTCGCCTCGCGGTCCTCCCAGCACTCGAAGATGTTGGGACAACCGGCCTCTTGGCAGACCGTGTGCAGACCCTCGCGTTTGACCAGCGACTGCAGCTCCCGGTACTCAGGCCCCATCGAGGCCTTCGTCTTGATCCAGGACGGCTTCTTCTCGATGGGCGTCTCGGCGTTGCGCACCTCGAGGCGCAACAGCCGACGTCCCTCCGGCGCGACAGTCACCCTGTCAGCCTACGCGCGCGAATCCGGCGCGAGCACGACGTCGAGGTGACGTTCGACATACGGCAGCACCTCGCCGACGGTGATGCGGCGGCCGGTCTCCTTCGACAGCGTGGTGGTGGCGGCGTCGGTGATGCCGCACGGGACGATGCGGTCGTACCAGCCGAGGTCGTTGTCGCAGTTGAGCGAGAAGCCGTGCATGGTGACGCCGCGGGCGACTCGCAGGCCGACGGCGCCGATCTTGCGGTCGGAGCTGCCGTCGCCGGGCTGGACCCACACGCCGCTGCGGCCGGCGGTCTCGACGCGGACGCCGTCGACACCGAACTCGCGGCACACGTCGATCATGATCTGCTCGACGCGGCGGACGTAGGCGACGACGTCGTAGGGCTCGGGCAGCGCCACGATCGGGTAGCCAACGATCTGGCCGGGACCGTGCCAGGTGATCTTGCCGCCGCGGTCGACGTCGATGACCGGCGCGCCGGCGTCGAGCAGGGGCCGGTCCTCCGGGGCGGTGCGTTTGCCCGCGGTGTACACCGGTTCGTGCTCGAGCAGCATGACGGTGTCGGGCTCGTCGCCTGCCAGCCGCGCGGCGTGCAGCCGCCGCTGCTCCGCCCAGGCCTCCTGGTAGGGAACCAGGCCCTCGTACCGGACGACGCGCAGGCCGCCGGATGTCCGGGTGAACTGCCGATTGCTCGTATCTGCGCCGATCACGGGCACCAGCCTACGCCCACGGCGCAAGACCCCCGTGTCACCTGGGCGGGCGCACCGGTGAGGCGCCGGACTTCAGGGTACGACGCATCCGGGAAGGCGCCGACCGCTACGTTGAACGGGACATTCTGTGGGTGACGAGAGGAGGGGGCGCCCGATTCGGGCGCCGATTCCATGTGACAGTCGAACGAAATGTGATCAACGAATCTGACTCGTCCGGTGACTCGGATGATCGCGGCGGTGTGACGGTCGCCGCGGAGGAGAGACGCCCCACCGACAAGGTCGTGTTCGGGGTCGCCGGTGCTCTCGTCCTGGCGTTCGTGACCTGGGGTTTCGTCAACACCGACTCGCTCGCGAGCGCCGCGTCGGATGCCCTGGAGTGGGTCACCCACAACGTCGGGTGGGCCTTCGCGTTGACGGCGAGCGGTTTCGTCGTGTTCATCCTTTGGGCCGCGTTCAGCCGGTATGGCCGAATCCCCCTGGGTGCCGACGAGGAGCTGCCGGAGTTCCGCACGTCGTCGTGGGTCGCCATGATGTTCAGCGCCGGGATGGGAATCGGCCTGATGTTCTTCGGCGTCAACGAGCCGTTGACGTTCTTCGCCACCGACCCGCCGCCGGGCACCGGCGACCCGGGCAGCGTCGAGGCGATGAACACCGCCATGGCGACCACCCTGTTCCACTGGACTCTGCACCCGTGGGCCATCTACTCGGTGGTCGGCCTGGCCATCGCCTACGGCACCTTCCGGCGTGGCCGCAGCCAGCTCATCAGCTCGGTGTTCACGCCCCTGCTGGGCCGGCGGCGGATCGAGGGCGGCTTCGGCAAGGCGATCAACATCTTCGCGATCTTCGCAACGGTCTTCGGTACGGCCGCGTCGCTGGGTCTCGGCGCGCTGCAGATCGGCAGCGGCCTGCAGGAGGTCGGCTGGCTGAACGACGTCAGCACCGGACTGCTGGTGGCCATCATCGCGGTCCTGACGTTCGCGTTCGTGGCCTCGGCCGTGTCCGGCATCGAGCGCGGCATCCAGTGGCTGTCGAACACGAACATGGTGCTGGCGGCGGTGCTGGCGTTCTTCGTGTTCGTCGCCGGGCCCACCGTCTTCGTGCTCAACCTGCTGCCGACCGCCATCGGCAACTACTTCGCCGACCTGGCCGAGATGGCCGCGCGGACCGAGGCCGCCGGCGGCGAGGCCATGCAGGCATGGGTCTCGGGCTGGACCATCTTCTACTGGGCCTGGTGGATGTCGTGGACGCCGTTCGTCGGCATGTTCATCGCCCGCATCAGCCGCGGCCGCACCATCCGGCAGTTCGCCGTCGGGGTCCTGCTGGTGCCCAGCGCGGTCAGCGTGGTGTGGTTCTGCATCTTCGGCGGCACCGCCATCGACCTGCAGCGCGGCGGCGTCGACCTGGTGGGTACCGCAGAGAATCCGACGGGCCAGGAGGAACAGCTGTTCTCGGTGCTGCAACAGCTGCCGCTGACGACCATCGCCAGCGTCCTGGTCATGGTGCTGGTCGCGATCTTCTTCGTCTCCGGCGCCGACGCGGCGTCCATCGTCACCGGCTCGCTCTCGCAGCGCGGCTCGATCGCGCCGTCCAAACGGGTGGTGATCTTCTGGGGCATGCTCATGGGCGCCGTCGCGGCGATCATGCTGATGATCGGCGAGGGCGGCGCCACGGCGCTGGAAGGGCTGGAGAACATCACCATCCTGGCCGGTGCGCCGTTCATGCTGGTGATGGTCGGCATCTGTGTCGCGCTCGCCAAGGACCTGCGGACCGACCCGATGATGCTGCGGGAGGACCGCGGCGTCGAGGCGGTCGAGCAGGCGGTCAGCTACGGCATTGAGCGCTACGACGGCGACTTCCACCTGCGGGTGTCGGGTGCCAGCCCTGCCGGCAACGGCGACCGGCCACCCGACGGCGACGGACGCCCCGACGACGACGGCGCGCGGCACGCTCGCGGCGGCCCGGGCGGCCGGCACCGCCATGCCGACGACGTCGACGCCGCCGGCCGGCCGCGCTACGAGAACCCGCCGCACGAACGCTGAGCCGGCCGCTGCCCGCCGGACGCTGACGGTTCAGAGGCGCTCGGCGGACAGCGCCGTCTCCACGACCTGCCCGCCGGCCGCCTCGACCAGATAGGCCCGCGCGCCCTCGGTCTCGGCGTACACCCCGGCCAGTTCGGTGCCGCGGTACAGCAGGCCGGCGCCGTCGTCGGTGGCGTACGACGCGGGCAGCGTGCCGGCCGCGACCAGCTCGTGCAGCAGCGGTCGGCGCTCCTCCTCGGCGTCGTAGTGCACGCCGTTGCCGAACGGCAGCAGCCCGAGCCCGTCGGTGACCGGCCGCAGCCGCGGGCCGAAGGAGTCCGTGGTGCCGCCGACGTGCCAGCAGATGGAGCCGGCCGACACCCCGGCCAGCACGACCCCGGCCTCCCAGGCCTCGCGCATCACCTCGTCCAGGCCGTGCAGGCGCCACATCGCCAGCAGCCCGGCGACCGAGCCGCCGCCCACCCACAGCACGTCCTGGCCCAGCACGTGCTTGCGCAGGTCGTCGACGTTGGGCATGGAGAACAGCGCCAGGTGCGACACGTCGACGGGCCAGCCGGCGAACGCGGCGTAGATGGCCTGGATGTAGATGACCGAGTCGCCGGAGGCCGTCGCGACGAAGCACAGCTTCGGCCGGTCCGCCCCGGTCAGCCGCAGCGCAAGCCGGGCCAGCCCGTCGGGGACGGTGACTCCGTGCGCGTTCTGCGTGAAGCCGCCGCTGGTCGCGAGGATCGTCGGCGTCGTCGGGGTCATCGGACCTCCTCGTCGTGGATGAGCTTGCTCTGACGACGCCGACGCACGACGGCGACCACGAGCCCGGCCGCCACCAGCGCCGCCGCGACGACCGCGGCCGCGGCCCACGGTGACGCCGACGCGAGCCGGATACCGCCCCAGATGACGCCGAGGCCGCCGACCGTCCAGATGACCGCCCACATGGCCGAGCCCAGCAGCATGGCCACGAGGTAACGGCCGAACGGCATCCGGGTGCCGCCGGCGACGGCGTTGACGGCGGTCTGGACGCCGACGGTCAGGAACGAGAGCGTGACCGCCGCCGGACCGTACCGGGCGACGAACCGCTCGGCCCGCTCCAGGCGCGCGCGGCCGATGCGCTCGCCCCAGCGCGACCGCGTGATGCCGGCCCCAGCGGCGCGGCCGACCCAGTACGTGGCCTGCGCCCGGGCGACCACGATGCCGAACATGACGGCGATGCCGAGCCACAGAGGCAGGCCGAACGGGCTCTCGGGGGCGGCGAATGGCGTGACCCCGTCCATGGCCGGCATCGTAGTCACCGGCGGCCTGCGACCGGCACGCGTCGTGGAGAGAACTTGTAGGGCGGCCGATGAGGCATCCCGGCCCGAGGTTTGACACCATGGCCCGATGCAGGGTCACGAGGCGCCCGCGGGCTATACCGTCACCCGCCGGCTCGGCTCCGACGCGTCGAGCATGGTCCTCGCTCGAGAGGACGCGACGGGCCGGCAGGTGACCCTTCGTCTCGTGGGCCAGGTCGGTCCTCAGGTACGCGACCGGCTGCGGATGGCAGCCCACTCGCTGCGTGCCGTCGACCACCCGCACGTGATCACGTTCCATGACGTCGTCGACGGCCCGGCCGGAGTCGTCGTCGTGCTGGGTGCGGCCGAGGGCGGCAGCCTGGCCGGCATCATCGGCGCGCGCGGCGTGCTGCCGGCCGGCGAGGTCGTGACGGCGTGCGCCCCGGTCGCCGAGGGCCTGACCGAGCTGCACCGCCGCGGGCTGATCCACGGCGACCTCACGCTGGACGACATCGTCTTCAGCCTCGACGGCCGGCCCATGGTGGCCGGTGTGGGCCTCATCCAGGCCGGCGTGCCCCTGCGCACCGGCCAGCATGCCCGGCCGGTCCCGCCCGAGGTGCAGGCCGGCCAGCCGCCGGGTCCGCCGGCCGACGTGCACGGCCTGGTCACCGCGGCCGTCGTCGCACTCACCGGCTACCTGCCCGCGTCCCGGCTGTCGCTGCCTGGCGTCGCACCGGCCGCGCAGGCCCTGCTGGCCAGTGCGCTGGACCCGCTGCCGCACCGGCGGCCGACCGCTTCCGCGGTCGGCAACGCGTTTTTCGCCGTCGCCGACCCCGTGCCGGTCGAGCTGGTCCTGGAGGAAGGGCACGCGACGACGACGGGGTCCCTGCGGCCGGTCCTCGACGCACCGGCCGACGACGACATCGCCGCCTACATGCGCCGGTCCACGTCGGCCGGCCGGCGAGCGCGCCGCCGCGCGGAGGACGCCGGCGACCAGGAGCCCGGTGGCCCGGGTGGCCCAGGTGCCGCGGGCGCGGCGCCGGGCGCGGGCCCGGCTGCTGGACCGGGCGTGGGGCCGGGTGCCGATCCGGCGGCGGCTGGTGGCCCGATGACCGGTGGCGCCATGGGGGCCGCGGCCGGCGGTGCCGGCGGGGGAGTGAGCCCGACCGCCCCGACCGGCCCGATCCCGACGTCTCGGCGCGGACGGCGTGCCCGCGGCGGCGAGCCGCAGCCGGAGGCGGCGCCCGCCGGCGCTCGCGATGCCGAAGCGCCGGTCCCGCCGTCCGAGCGCCGCCGCGGCCGCCGTCCCAGCGGTGCGGGTGTGGCCGGTGCTGGTGCAGGTGGCGCTGACACTGGCCGTGGTGACGCTGGCGGCGGCCGCGATGCCGGTGGCGGCGAGGCCGTGCCGGTCGCTCGCGAGGCGCGCCGCGGCCGCCGCCACGGCGACGACGGGCCCGAGCAGCGCGAGGGCAAGCGCCGCCGCATCGACGGCATCTGGATCGCGAGTGCCCTGGTGGTGCTGCTGCTGGCGGCCGGGGCGGTCCTGGTGGGCATGCGCGTCTTCGGTGAGGACGACCTGACGACGGGGCCGGGCACCGGCTCCAGCCCCACGGACGCCAACGCCTCCACCGATCTGTGCGGCGGGCCGCAGCCGGCGCCGACCACGCCGCCGCCCACCGTCGCCGACTGGACGCAGGAGGTGCAGCGCCTGTACTCGCTGCGCGCCCAGGCGTTCGAGGAGGGCGACGCCGAGCTGCTGTGTCAGGTGCACGCGCCGAGCAACCCGGTCCTGGCCGAGGACGCCGAGCTCCTGCAGGAGTACGCCGACGCCGGCGTCCACACCGAAGGGCTCGCGTTCGAGGTGGTCAACGCCGAGCTGGTCAGCCTAGACGGCGGTCGCGCGACGGTACAGATCACTCAGCGCATCCCCGACTATCAGCTCGTCGACGACGACGGCGAGGTCGTGCAGGACATCGACGGCACCGGCGACGAGCCCTGGGAGGCCGAGCTGGTCGCCGTCGCCAACGAGGACGGCACCTCGTCCTGGCGTTTCGGCTGATCCGCGCCCATCGAGGCTCGGCGCGACTCACCCCAGGACGTGACTCACGCCCAACACGCGCTCACCGGCACCACCGGTACGCCTCGTGATCATCAACGATCCACGACATCGATGATCACGAGGCACAGCAAGGGCCGGGAACCGTCCCAGACTCCCGGCCGTCGCCCTGACGATGCCGCCATAGGTCGACTCCGTCCGGTGACGGCCGGACGATAGGGCAGCCGGGGGACGGCGTCCCGGGGTCGGCCACCAAGGCGGTGGCGTCGGCGGTGCTGCGTCAGCCGCGCACGGCGGCAGCGATGATCGACCGGGCGTCGGGGTGGTCGAAGGTGAACCCGGCCTCGGTCAGCCGGGTCGGCAGGATGCGCAGGCTGCCCAGCAGCTCTCCGGCGGCCTCGCCGACCGCGATGCGCAGGGCGAACCCCGGGACCGGCAGCAGCCGCGGCCGGCGGAGCTCGGCGGCGAGCAGACGGGTGAACTCGCCGTTGCTCACGGGCTCGGGCGCGGTGACGTTGTAAGGTCCGACGCAGCCGTGCTCCTCGATCATGAAGCGTAGCGCCCGGACGGCATCGTGCAGGGAGACCGGGCTCCAGAACTGCTCGCCGTCGCCGAACGCGCCGCCGAGCCCGAGCCGGAACAGCGGGAGCATCGGGCCCAGGGCGCCGCCACCCGGCCCCATGACGGTGCCGAACCGCGGGTGGCACACGGCGATGTCCGCCGCCCGCGCCGGCGCCGCCGCCTGCTCCCAGTCCTGGCTCAGCCGGGCCAGGAAGCCGTCGCCGGGCAGGTCGTCCTCGTCAAGGAAGTCGTGGCCGCGGTCAGGTCCGTAGAAGCCCGACGCCGACCCGGACACGAACACCCGCGGACGAGTCGCCAGCCCCGTCAGCGCGGCGGCCAGCACCGCCGTCGATCGGACCCGGCTGTGGTGCAGCAGCTGTTTGTACCGGCGCGTCCATCGCCGGGCACCGACGTTGGCGCCGCCCAGGTGGACGACAGCCTCGACGTCGGCGAGCCGGGCCAGCGGCACGATGCCCTTTTCGGGGTCCCACTCCGCTTCGTCCGGTGCGGCCGCGGGACGGCGGACCAGGCGCACGAGCTCGTGCCCGTCGGCGGCCAGCGAGGCGCACAGGGCCGTGCCGAGGAATCCGGTGGAGCCGGAGACGGCGACGCGCACGTCAGGCCGCCGTCCACGGAGGAGTCGGTCGTGGCACGCCTCAGAGGCCGAGGTCGGCTTCGAACCGCCCGCCCTCGAGGCGCTTCTTGACCGTGGTCAGGAACCGGGCGGCGTCGGCGCCGTCGACGAGCCGATGGTCGTAGCTGAGCGCGAAGTAGACCATGTGGCGCACGGCGATGGTCTCGCCGAGGTTGGGGTCGTCGATGACCATCGGACGCTTGACCACGGCACCGGTGCCCAGGATGGCGACCTGCGGCTGGAAGAAGATCGGCGTGTCGAAAAGGGCGCCACGGCTGCCGGTGTTGGTCAGCGTGAACGTGCCGCCGGTGATCTCGTCGGGCGTGAGCTTGCCGGTACGGGCCTTCTCCGCGACCTCGGCGATCTTGCGGGCCAGGCCGGCGATGTTGAGGTCGCCGGCATCCTTGACCACGGGCACCAGCAGGCCCTGCTCGGTGTCGACGGCGATGACGAGGTTCTCGCGGTCGTGGTAGGTGACCTCGCCCTTCTCGACGTCGATGGATGCGTTGATCTTCGGGTGCTGCTTGAGCGCCTCGACCGCGGCCTTCGCGAAGAACGGAAGGAACGACAGCTTCACGCCTTCACGCTGCGCGAAGTCAACCTTCACACGGTCGCGCAGGCGCGCCAGCGTGGTGATGTCGATCTCGACGACGCTCGTGAGCTGCGCGGTCTCCTGCAGCGACTCGTGGACGCGCTTGGCGATGACCTTGCGCATCCGGGTCAGCTTCTCGGTAGTGCCGCGCAGCGGCGACGGCTCGACCGTCTCCGCGGCTGGTGCCGGCGCGGCGGGCGCCGCGGCGGTGGGCGCCGGCTGTGCGGCGGCAGCCTTGGCGGCCTCGGCCGCGGCCAGGACGTCCTGCTTGCGGACCCGGCCGCCGATGCCGGTGCCGCTGACACTGGTGAGGTCGATGCCGTGCTCGGCGGCCAGCTTGCGCACCAGCGGCGTGACATACGTGGTGCCGTTGCCCGACGGCTCGCGGCTTGGCTGGACGGTGGGGGTGGACGTCGACGGCGGCTGCGCCAGCTGCACCTCCTCCGACGGCCCGCCGGCCTGCGGCCCGGGCGTCTGCGGCGCGGTGGCGACGGCCTGAGGCGCCGGCTGGGCCTGCGGTTCTGGCTGGGCCTGGGACGCCGCCGGCTCCTGGGCCGGAGCCTCCTGCTGGGCCGGGGCCTCCTGCTGGGCGGGAGCCTCCTGCTGGGCGGGAGCCTCCTGCTGGGCCGGAGCCTCCTGTTCCTGGGCCGGAGCGGCCGCCTCGCCACCGGCCTGGCCGCCGTCGGCCGGCGCACCGGTGCCGACCAGCGCGAGCACGGCGCCGACCTCGACGGTCTCGTCCTCGGAGACCTTGATCTCCAGCAGCGTGCCGGCGACGGGGGAGGGGATCTCGGTGTCGACCTTGTCCGTGGAGATCTCCAGAAGTGGCTCGTCGACGGCCACCTGGTCGCCGGGCTGCTTGAGCCAGCGGGTCACGGTGCCCTCGGTGACGCTCTCGCCCAGCGCGGGCAGCGTAACCGGGGTGCCCTCACCACCGCCGTTGCCGGACGGCGCCTCCTGAGCGGGGGCGGCGGCCGGGACCTCCTGGGCAGGCGCCTCGACGGCCTGCTCCGGCTGCGTCTCCTGCTCGGCCTGCTGCTCTGGCTGCGCCTCCTGCTCCTGCTCGGCCTCGGCCTGCTCCGCCGCGGCCGCCTCGCCACCGGCCTGGCCGCCCGATGCGCCGTCGCCGGTGGACTCGCCGGCCTCGCCGATCAGCGCCAGCTCGGCGCCGACCTCGACGGTCTCGTCCTCGGAGACCTTGATCTCCAGCAGTGTGCCGGCGACGGGGGAGGGGATCTCGGTGTCGACCTTGTCCGTGGAGATCTCCAGCAGTGGCTCGTCGACGGCCACCTGGTCGCCGGGCTGCTTGAGCCAGCGGGTCACTGTGCCCTCGGTGACGCTCTCGCCGAGTGCGGGCAAGGTGACGGAGGTTGCCATCGTCAGTCCTCTCGAGTTCTCACGGACCATCAGCGGTTGGGGCCGAACGCAAGCTTATGCCCGGCGGGTCAGCCGTGGACGTGCAACGGCTTCCCGGCCAGTGCGAGGTGTGCCTCGCCCAGCGCTTCGCTCTGCGTCGGATGCGGGTGGATCAGCTGGGCGACCTCGTGCGGGAGTGCCTCCCAGTTGTAGATGAGCTGTGCCTCGGCGATCAGCTCACCGACCCGGGCGCCGACCAGGTGCACGCCGATCACCGGGCCGTCCTTCTCGCGTACGAGCTTCGCGAAGCCCTGCGTCCTGAGGATCTGGCTCTTGCCGTTGCCGGCGAGGTTGTACTCCAGCGTCTCGACCTTGTCGTCGCCGAGCCGCTCCTTGGCCTGCGCCTCGGTGAGCCCGACGGAGGCGACCTCGGGGTCGCAGTAGGTGACCTTCGGAATGCCGAGGTCGTCGACGGGCACCGGGCCCCGGCCGGCGATGTCCTCGGCGACGAAGATGCCGTGTGCGAAGCCGCGGTGTGCCAGCTGCAGGCCCGGCACGATGTCGCCGACGGCGTAGACGCCGGGCACGCTGGTGCGCAGCCGCTCGTCGGTGACGACGAACCCGCGGTCGATGGTGATGCCGGCCTCCTCGTACCCGAGGCCCTCGGTGACCGGGCCGCGTCCGACCGCGACCAGCAGCACCTCGGCGTCGATCGTCTCGCCGTTCTCCAGCGACACCGTGACGCCGCCGTCACGCCGCTCGACCCCGGCGAAGCGAACCCCGGTCTTGAAGCCGATGCCGCGCTTGCGGAACGTCCGCTCGACCACCTTGGACGCGGCCTCGTCCTCGGCCGGTACCAGCCGGGGCAGCGCCTCGACGATGGTGACGTCGGCGCCGAAGGACCGCCAGACGCTGGCGAACTCCACGCCGATGACGCCGCCGCCGAGCACCACGGCCGACGCCGGCACCCGGTCCAGGCCCAGCGCCTCGTAGCTGCTGATGACCTGCGTGCCGTCGATCTCGAGGCCGGGCAGGCTGCGCGAGCGGGACCCCGTCGCCAGGACGACGTTGCGGCCCTCGTAGCGGGTGCCGCTGACCTCGACGGCGTTCGGCGCGACGAGCTTGCCGTCGCCCTCGATGAGGGTGACCTTGTTGGCCTTGACCAGGCCCTGCAGCCCTTTGTACAGGCGGGCCACGATGCCGTCCTTGTACGCGTTGACGCCAGCCATGTCGATGCCCTCGAAGGAGGTCTTGACGCCGAACTGCTCGCTGTCGCGGGAGTTGTCGGCGACCTCGGCGGCGTGCAGCAGCGCCTTGGTGGGAATGCAGCCGTAGTGCAGGCAGGTGCCGCCGACTTTGTCCTTCTCGATCAGCCCGACGGACAGTCCGAGCTCGCTGGCCCGGAACGCGGCGGCGTATCCACCGCTGCCGCCGCCGAGGATGAGGACGTCGAAACCGGCGTTGTCGGCCACGGTGGTGCTCCTCGATGTCGTCGTTGTCGTCGAGACACGTCTCGAACGCTGTGTCGCCCGGCCGGGGATCGGTCCGCAGTGGGCTCCACAAGCGTCAACCTCATCCTTCCATCCGGTGTTCCGACACCTTCAACCGGACCGGATCGTTGCACTGTGACGAGATACTGTCGCGGTATCGTCTCGGCCCGACCCGGGTCGGCGAAGAAGCGGAGGTAGACGATGGCGTTGTTCCGGCGACGGCGAAAGAGCGCCGAGGGCAGCCTGGACCGTGCCGCCGACAACGCCGACGTCAAGCACCTGGAGGAGTTCGCCCGGTCCCGTCGCGGGGTCGAGGCGTTCGTCGAGCCGCCCACCACCATGACGGCCACCACGGTCGTCTTCGTCGCCCACGACGGTGAATGGACCCGGCGCCGGGTGCGAGACGCGGCCGCGGCGCACGCGCTGGCCCGCAAGTTGGCCATCCCGGCCTACGACGCCCAGGTGGTCGGCTACCCGCAGCGCATGCGCGAGTGGAACCGCAAGAACGGCAACCGCGGGGTCTGACCGCCCGTCGTCAGAGCACGCCGTCGGCGACGTCCTCGACGAGGCGCACCAGCGTCCGCACGCCCGCGCCGGTGCCGCCCTTGGGGGTGTAACCGAAGGCCGTGTCGCTCAGCGCGGGGCCGGCGATGTCCAGGTGCGCCCAGTCGATACCGTCGGCGACGAACTCCTGGAGGAACAGGCCCGCCTGAAGCGCGCCGCCCCAGCGGTCGCCGATGTTGGCGATGTCGGCGACGGGGGAGTCGAGCTTGTCTCGCAGGTCGGTGGGGAGCGGCAGCGGCCACATCTGTTCGCCGGCGCGCCGGGAGGCGTCGTGGACGCGGTCGCGCAGGTCGTCGTCGTTGGCCATGATGCCGGAGAGCCGCTTGCCGAGAGCGACGACGGCCGCGCCGGTCAGCGTGGCCACGTCGACGATGAGGTCGGGCTCGTCCTCGGCGGCGCGGACGATGCCGTCGGCGAGCACGAGGCGGCCTTCGGCGTCGGTGTTGAGGACCTCGACGGTCTTGCCGCCGTAGATGCTGATGACGTCCGACGGCCGCTGCGCGCTGCCCGACGGCATGTTCTCGGCCATGGCGGCGTAGGCGGTGACGGCGACCTTGGTGCCCAGTGAGGCGATGGCGTGGACGGCGGCGATCACGGCGGCGGCGCCGCTCATGTCGCTCTTCATGTCCGCCATGCTGTCCGACGGCTTCAGCGACAGGCCGCCGGAGTCGAAGGTGATGCCCTTGCCGACGAACGCGACGTGCCGCTTGGCGCGCGACGGCCGGTAGGCGACCCGGACCAGCCGGGGCGGGTTGGCCGAGCCCTGGCCGACCCCGATGAGCCCGCCGTAGCCGCGCCGGGCCAACAGCTTCTCGTCGAGGATCTCGACGTCGAGCTTGGCGCTCCTGGCGAGCTTGCTGGCGGCGTCGGCGAACACCTCGGGGGTGAGGTCGCGCGGCGGCACGTTGACCCAGTCGCGGGCCCGGTTGACCGCGGTGGTGACGATCTCGGCGCGGGTGACGGCGTCCTTGACGCCCTTGGCCTTCACGCCCGGCCCGAGCACAGTGACCGAGCCCAGCGGCTTGGTCGGCCCATTGCTCTTGTAGCGGTCGAACCTGTAAGCGCCGAGGAGCAGGCCTTCGACGACGGCGGCGGCGTCGGCCTCGTCCTGGACGGGCAGCGCGACGGCCGCGGACTGCTTGCCGGCCAGTGCCCGGGCGGCGGCTCCGGCCGCGCGGCGCAAGGTCTCGTGGCGGTCCGGTCCGGACGGGGGCAGCGGGCCGGTCCCGATGGCGACCACCAGTGGCGCCTTGATGGAGCCCTGCGCGGGGAGCTTCGTGACCTCGTCGGGCTTGCCAGTGGCACCGAGCTGGCCGAGTACCTCCGGCAACGCGCCCTTGAACGCCTTGCTGACCGACTCGCTGCCGGGGAGCGGGGCCACCTCGTCGTCGCCCGGTGCGACGCCGATCACCACGGCGTCGACCTTGAGTCCCGTCGGTGCAGCGGAGGACAGGGCAATGCTGGTCACGGTTCTCCTGACGTCGTGCGATCCAGTCGATTCCGCCCGATGCTACCGCTGGGCCGGTCGCTGTCAGGTCACCGTCCGGCCGTCTCGTGGCGCGAAGGCGGTGAGCGCCTCGGCGTCGGAGTACGCGGTGCGGGTGTACTCGTCGGCCCACTCGGCCGCGCCGGGGAACGTGCTGGCGGCGACGACGGCGTCGGCCAGCGCGTCCAGGTCGACCGATGTGACCCGCAGCGACACCACGGCGTCGCGCAGCAACGCCCAGTGCGGGCCCGGCCGTCCGTACGACATGCCGACGCTGCCCGGGTTGACCACCAGCCGCCGGTCGACGAGGCGCTGGAACGGCATGTGGGTGTGGCCGCACACGACGGTGCGCACCTCGTCCGGCACGCTCGAGAGCACGTCGGCCCACCGGGCGAGCGAGCTGTCGACCAGGACCACCTCGTCGTCGTCGCGAGGCGTTCCATGGCAGAACAGCACCGGCCCGAAGTCGTCGACGTCGAGCGTCACCGGATGCGGCAGGCCGTCGAGCAGCTCCACCTGGTCCGGGCGCAGCTGCCGGCCGGCCCACGTCGACACCTGGTGCTCCGACGTGCCACCCCGGGCGACGTGGACCAGCTCGCGCTCGGCGTTGCCGCGCACCCACACCACCCGTTCGCCCAACGAGGTGAGCAGGTCCAATGTCTGGACAGGCAGCGGCCCCGCGGCGATGTCGCCGGTCAAGACGATGCGTTCGGCCGCGGCGACGTCGGGCTCTGCGAGCACCGCCTCGAGCGCTGGCAGCGCGCCGTGGACGTCGGACAGGACGGCGACGGATGCGACCATACGGGCGATCATCCACCTCCGCCCCTTGATGATCAATGGAGGGTCGTAGGGTGTGGCCGTGACCGCCGAAGACCTCGCCAGAACCTCCCTTTACGAGCGCCAGGTCGCGCTGGGCGCCAAGTTCGCCGAGTTCGGCGGCTGGTCGATGCCGCTGCAGTACTCCGGCGTCGTCGACGAGCACACGGCGGTGCGCGAGCGGGTCGGGCTGTTCGACGTCAGCCACCTCGGCAAGGCGTCGGTCACCGGGCCGGGCGCCCGGGCGTTCGCCGACGCGTGCCTGACCAACGCGCTGGAGAAGATCGGCCCGGGCCAGGCGCAGTACACGCTGTGCTGCGACGAGTCCGGGGGAGTGGTGGACGACCTCATCGTCTACCTGCACGCCGACGACGACCTGCTGCTGGTGCCCAACGCGGCCAACAACGCCGAGGTGGTGCGACGCCTGACCGCGGCCGCGCCGGCCGGCGTGCAGGTCCGCGACCGCCACCGCGACCTCGCCGTCCTCGCCGTGCAGGGGCCGCGCAGCGACGAGGTGCTCGCCGCGCTCAGCCTGCCGACGGGGCATCCGTACATGTCGTTCGCCGAGGCCGTGCACGACGGCGTCGCGCTCGTCGTATGCCGCACCGGCTACACCGGCGAACGCGGCTACGAGCTGCTGGTGCCGTGGGACGAGGCCGCGACGATGTGGGACGCGCTGCTGGCCGCCGGGGAGGACCACGGCATCGTGCCGTGCGGCCTGGGCGCGCGCGACACGCTGCGCACCGAGATGGGCTACCCGCTGCACGGCCAGGACCTCGCGCTCGACATCACGCCGGTGCAGGCGCGGGCCGGCTGGGCGGTCGGCTGGTCCAAGCCGTCGTTCTGGGGTCGCGACGCGCTGCTCGCGGAGAAGGCCGCCGGTCCGGTGCGGCGTCTGCAGGGCATCCGGGCGCGGGGCCGTGGCATCCCCCGTCCCGGAATGACGGTGACGGTCGACGGCGAGCCGGTGGGGCGGGTGACGTCGGGGACCTTCTCGCCGACCCTGCGCCAGGGCATCGGGCTCGCGCTGCTGCCGCCGTCCGTCGCGGAGGGCAGCGAGGTCCAGGTCGACGTGCGCGGCCGGGCCGAGACCTTCGAGGTGGTCCGCCCGCCGTTCGTCCAGCCGAGCGCCAAGGAGAGCTAGGCGCCGCCGGGCGGTCGTCGGCGACGCGGTTTGCGTGCGTCATCACCCCGGCGACCCCTGCCGGATGCTGCTGGTGGGCGACGGGCCGCGGCCGGTGTACCGGCTGTGCTCGGCGCGGCCGCGTTTCGCGGTGTCCGCACTGATCGCCGTCGTCGGGGCGAGCGGTTAGTCGTCGGGGACGTCGAGGACGCGCGGTGCGTTGCGCAGCGAGGACAGCCAGGCGATCAAGGCCGCGATCACCAGCGACAGCTGGCACACCAGGATGGCGGTGGTGGTGTCGACGGCGCTGGCGAGCACGCCGGCCAGGAACGCGCCGAGTGGGTAGCCGATGCCGAACGTGGCCATCCGGCCCGCGGTCATCACCCGGCTCATCAGAGGTTCTGGCGTCACCTGCTGGCGCAGCGTCACCGAGATGGTGGCGATCATGATGTAGAACAGCGACCACGCCGCGACCGTCAGGACGCCGGGCAGCCAGCTGCGCGCCAGTGAGAGGGCGATCCCGGCCGCGGCGGCGACCGGCAGCACGAGCAGCGCCGCGCGCACCCCGCCGTAGCGCAGCATCAGCCGCGGCACCAGGAAGCTGCCGATGACCGCGCCGACGCCCCAGGCGCCGAACAGAACGCCGAGGCGCCAGTCGCCCTCCCGCACGTCGAGCGTGCGGTCGGCCCACACGACGAGGATCGCCATCAGCGACCCGGCACTGAAAGCCACCAGCGCACCGATGACGATCATGACCCGGACCACCCGGTGGCGCACGATGAAGCGGGTGCCGTCGGCGATCGCCGGGAACCCGGTCGACGCCTCCCGGTCACGCGTCCCGCTCAGGGGCCGCGCGATGCTGCGGATCAGCAGCGCCGACGCCACGAACGTCAGCACGTCGATGGCGATGATCGAGGCCGGGGAGATGACGACGATGAGCGCGCCGGCCACCATGGGTACGACGGTCTCCGCCACCGTGCTGCCGCCGAATACCAGCGCGTTCGCGGCCGGGAGACGGTCGCGGGAGACGAGGCTGGGCAGCGCGCCCTGGTTGGCGGCGTCGAAGAACACGTAGATGATGCGGGCGGCGAACGCCGCGGCGAGGACGTGACCGGCGGTCAGCGCGTCCAGCCACCAGGCGATGGGGACGGTGGCGAGGGTCAGCGCCGCCAGCACGTCGGCCACCACCATGACCCGGCGCCGGTCGACGTGGTCGGCCAGTGCGCCGGCCCACAGCCCGAACAGCAGGTAAGGCACCGCCTCGGCGACGATAACGAGCGACGTCCACGTGGCCGACCCGGTGATGCCGTAGATGAGCACCGGCATGGCGATGAACGTGACCGCCGAGCCGGCCAACGAGACGATGCGCGCCGCCACGTACCGGAAGATGTCCGGGTCACTGAGGAGACGCTGGCGCCGTGCGGGCGCTGAACTACCCACGTCGATGAACTCCCGCCCCCCGCGAACTGAACTTTACGCGGAAGGCAACAGCATGACGGGTGTCTTGTCAAGGCGCCATGACGATGCTGACACGCCGCGTTCCGCGGACCGGTTTGGCCGGGAATGCCGCCCGGTGGTAACGGGCGCGTCGTTGCCGTCCCCTGCGCGGCAACGACGCGCCCCTACACCCGTCAAGACAGGATCGGGAGCCGCTCATGACGCGGCCGGCCGAGAAACTTCGGTGTGACGTGAACAACAGCGGACCCGGTGACGGCCGACGCGGGCCGGACCGTACTGTCATGGCGAGGTGTGGGCGTCGATCGGGAGGCGATGATGAGCTGGACGTGGCGGTTCCTGGGGCCGGACGGCGGTCCGGCGCCGAACGTGGACGACGGTGCTGGGCGCGCGGACGCCGGATTCCCCACGCAGTCCGACGCCGAGAGCTGGCTGGGGGAGCACTGGCGCGCGCTGGTCGAGGCCGGCGTCGACTCGGTGATGCTGGTCGAGGACGGCCGCGAGGTCTACGGCCCGATGAGCCTCAAACCACCGGACTGACCCCCGCAGCAGTCTCACAGCCTGGTCGTCGAAATGATCACGTTCAGCAGGATCCCCCGAGCCTCACCATGATTGCGAGCACGGTGTGACACGAGATCTCGTGCTGAACGTGATCATTTCAAAGCCGCCCGAATGCCCGGTGGTGCCTGGTGTCAGCGGGAGGACGGGGAGCGGGTCGCCGTCAGCGCCGGGTCACGCACGACGGCGTCGCCCAGCACGTCGTCGATCGCGGTCATGAGCTCCTCGTCGAGCCGGACGCCGGCGGCCTTGACGTTCTCGGCCACCTGCTCCGGACGCGAGGCACCGATGATCGCCGTCGCCACGTTGGGGTTCTGCAGCACCCAGGCGACGGCGAACTGCGCGAGCGACAGCCCGGCCTGGTCGGCGAGCGGTGCCAGCCGCTGTACGCGGGTGAGCACGTCGTCGGTGAGCCAGCGGCCGGTGATGTCGCTGCCACCGCTGGTCAGGGCGGCGCGGGAGCCTTCCGGGATCGGCTGGCCGGGTTGGTACTTGCCGGTCAGCACGCCCTGCGCGATGGGCGAGAAGACCACCTGGGACACGCCGACGTCCTCCGAGGCCGGCACGACCTCGGACTCGATCACGCGCCACAGCATGGAGTACTCGGGCTGGTTGGAGACGAACGGGATCTTCAGCTCGCGAGCCAGGGCGTGCCCGGCGCGGATCTGGTCTGCGGTCCACTCCGAGACACCGATGTAGAGCACCTTGCCGGACCGGACGAGGTCGGCGAAGGCCTCCATGGTCTCCTCCAGCGGCGTGCCGTGATCGTACCGGTGCGCCTGGTAGAGATCGACGTAGTCGGTGCCGAGCCGCCGCAGAGAGGCGTCGATGGCCTCGCGGACGTGCTTGCGCGACAGCCCGCGGTCGTTGGGGCCGTTGTGCCCGGCCGGCCAGAACAGCTTGGTGAAGATCTCCAGCGACTCGCGGCGTTCGCCGACCAGGGCACGCCCGAGCACTGCCTCCGCGCGGCCGGCCGCGTACACGTCGGCGGTGTCGAAGGTGGTGATGCCCGCGTCGAGGGCGGCGCGCACACAGGCGGTCGCGGTGTCGTCGGCGACCTGGGAGCCGTGGGTGATCCAGTTGCCGTAGGCGATCTCGCTGATCTTGAGACCGGAGCGGCCGAGGTGGCGGAAATCCATGCCGGCGACGCTACCGGCACGCCGTCGCCGCCCGGTGCTCAGGCGTCGTCGAGCCGAACGTCGAGGTCCTTGGTGAAGAAGCGGCTCAGTTCGGCGTCGACGTAGTGGCCGAACGGCTCGGCGGGCACGTAGCCGCTGGAGCTGTACAGGGACATGGCCTCCGGCTGGCGCACCCCGGTCTCCAGGACCACCCGGCGGTAGCCGGCCCGGATGGCCTGGGCCTCCAGCTCGGCGAGCAACCGCCGGGCGTGGCCGCCGCCGCGGTGCTCGTGCGCGACGTACATGCGCTTGATCTCCGCGACGCCGTCGTCGTGGCGGCGGAATCCGCCGGTGGCGACCGGCTCGTTGCCGACGAAGCCGACGAGGAACTGGCCGTGCGGCGGGGTGAACTCGTCCGGCTCGACCGGGGTCTCGTCATGGTCGCCGTAGCGCTCGACGTACTCCTGCTGCAGCTCGGTCTCCAACGCGCGCACGACGGGGTCGGAGTAGCGCAGCGCCCGGATGAACAGCCCGGTCTGGTCGCGGTCGGCGGTGGGTGCGGTGCTCACACCAGCGTCCCGGGCTTGACCTGTGGCTTGGGCAGCCGGAGCCGGCGAAGCTGGGTGGCGCGGGTGACGGCGTACAAGACGTGTCCCTTTCCGGTCTCGTCGGGGAAGCGCTTGCGTACCTCACGCTTCACCCGGAACCCGAGCAACGTCAAGTCCACGACCAGCAGAATCATGGCGCCGAGCCAGATGACGGTGGAGATGAGCTGCACCTGCGCGATGCCGATCAGGCTGGTCAGCAGGATGACCAGGATGATGGGCAGGAAGAACTCCGCCACCGTGCGGCGCGAGTCGACGTAGTCGCGCAGGAAGCGGCGCACGTCGCCCTGGTCGCGCTTGAGGAAGTGGCGCTCGTCGCCGGTGTTCATCGCCTGCCGGGTCTTGGCCCGCTCGGCACGCATCCGCTCGCGGTCGCGGCGCATGGCCTCGCGCCGGTTGAGAGCTGGACGGACGCGCTGCTTGCGCGCCTTCTCGGCCTCGCTGCGCTTCGGTGTTGGCCGGCCCTTGCCGGCCTGGGGGGCAGCGTCGTCCGCCGTCTCGGCGGCGGGGACCTCGGCGGTCTCGGGAGAAGTTCGGCGACGGAACACGCCTACCAGGGTAGGCCAGTATGCAACCGACCCTGCCACCGTGCGGCACTACACCGTAGGGTTGGTGGAAACAGTGTGCACGACACTGCACCAGCTCGAGAAAGGGATACCTGGCCAGATGGGGATCCTCCAGCGAATGTCCATGATCTTCCGGGCCAAGGCCGACAAGGCGCTCGACCGCGCCGAGGACCCCCGGGAGACGCTCGACTACTCCTACAAGAAGCAGCTGGAGCTGCTTCAGAAGGTGCGCCGTGGCGTGGCCGACGTCGCCACCAGCCGCAAGCGCATCGAGGTCCAGATGACCCAGCTGCAGTCGCAGTCGGGCAAGCTGCAGGAGCAGGCGCAGAAGGCGCTGTCCCTCGGGCGGGAGGATCTGGCCCGCGAGGCGCTGACCCGCCGCTCGGGCCTGCAGAACCAGATCACCGACCTGGAGACGCAGCACTCCTCGCTGCAGGGTGAGGAGGAGAAGCTCACCCTCGCCGCGCAGCGGCTGCAGGCCAAGGTCGAGTCCTTCCGCACCAAGAAGGAGACCATCAAGGCCAGCTACACCGCCGCCGAGGCGCAGACGCGCATCGGCGAGGCTTTCAGCGGCATCTCCGAGGAGATGAGCGACGTCGGCATGGCTGTCCAACGCGCCGAGGACAAGACGGCCAACATGCAGGCCCGCGCCGGAGCCATCGACGAGCTGCTGGCCTCGGGCGCGCTCGACGACCCGACCGGCACCTCGAAGGACGACATCACCCTCGAGCTGGACCGTCTCGCCTCCACCAGCGACGTCGAGCTGGAGCTGTCGCGCATGAAGCAGGGAATCACCGGTGGCACCGAGCCGCCGAAGCAGCTCGAGGGTCAAGGTGCGGAGCCGGCGGCGGAGCCGCAGGCGCAGCGCCAGCGCGAGGAGGGCCAGCTGTGATCGTCCGGATCATGGGTGAGGGGCAGCTCGAGGTCGACGACTCGCACCTCGATGAGCTCAACCGGCTCGACGACGCGCTCGGTGAGTCCATCGAGAGCGGCGACGACGACTTGTTCCGCGCGGCGCTGACGTCACTGCTGAACGAGGTCCGCCGGGTCGGTACGGCGCTGGCCGACGACGTCCTGGTCGACAGCGACCTGGTGCTCCCGTACGACGACGCCCACATCGACGAGGTGCGCGAGCTGCTCACCGAGGAGGGCTTGGTTCCGTCGGAGCCGCCGGTCAAGTGAGTCGCGGACGGTCGCGGGCATGGCGGTGGTGACGCGGGGGTGCCGCCGGTGGCGGTCCGGCGCTTCGCCGGCTTGGTCGAGCCGGCAGGTGGTGGCTGCCCGTCGGCTTGCTGGGAGCCGACGGGAACCGGCGCGATCGCCTCGCCGTTGCCAGGGTAGGAGCGGTATCGCCCGCTGCGGGTAGGAAGGAAGCACGTTGGCGAGTTCGAGATTCGCCCCGGACCGAGGTCTCTCGTTCCGGATGGGCTTGACGATGGTGGTCCTGGCCCTGCTCTACGTGGTGCTCATCGGGGCCATCTCGCTCGGCACGAGCAGCTGGGTCCTCGGTGTCATCATCGGGCTGGGTGTCCTCTGGGGCCAGTGGTTCTTCTCCGACCGGCTGGCGCTGGCCGGCATGGGCGCCCGCGAGGTGTCGCCCGCCGAGGAGCCCGAGCTGCATGCGCTGATCGACCGGCTCTGCGCGCTGGCCGACATGCCCAAGCCGCGGGTCGCGATCTCCGACACCGACATCCCGAACGCCTTCGCCGCTGGTCGCAGCCCGGAGCGCGCCGTCGTCGCCGTCACCCGCGGTCTGCAGCGCCGCCTGGACGAGCGTGAGCTCGAAGCCGTGCTGTCGCACGAGCTGTCCCATGTGGCCCACCGCGACGTCCTGGTGATGACCGTCGCGTCGGTGGTCGGCGTCCTGGCGGGCTTCCTCACCCGGATGCTGCTGTGGTCGGGTTTGGGCAACAACCGCGGCAACAACAACGCCGCCATCATGGTCCTGATCGTCACGGTCGTGGCAGCGGTCGTGTACGCGGTGAGCTACGTGCTCACCCGGCTGCTCTCGCGCTACCGCGAGCTGGCGGCCGACCGCGCCGGTGCCATCCTCACCGGCCAGCCGTCCGCGCTGGCCAGCGCGCTGACCAAGATCTCAGGCGACATGAGCCGTATCCCGAGGAAGGACCTGCGCGCCGCCGAGCCGTACAACGCGTTCTTCTTCGTCCCCGCGTTGACCGGCAAGCTCGACATCGCCTCCCTCTTCGCCTCGCACCCTCCGCTGGAGAAGCGGCTCGAACAGCTCAGCCGCATCTCCGTCGAGCTGGGCCGGGAGTGATCCGTGGGCATCCTCGACGCCATCTTCGGTAGGTCCAAGCAGGTCCAGCCCAACCTCGACGCGCTGTTCGCGCTGCCCACCGCGGCGCTGACGCTGGAGGCGTCGGCGCAGATGCACCCCACCGGGGTGGGAGCTGTGTGCTTCCGGCAGGTCGAAGGTGGCCCGTTCGCCCGGCTGAAGGCCGAGGTCACCACGTTGCTGGGCGGCTCGGAGCCGGAGGAGGTGCACGACGACTTCGGCTACACCTGGCTGGTGGTGCGCCGGGAGCCGTCGCAGATGTCGGAGCTGTGCACCGACCTGCACGCGGTGAACTCCACGCTCGAGGCCGCCGGGTTCGGGCCGTCCCTGCTGTGCACCACCATCGGGCTGCGCTCGGACGCTGGGCAAGGGCTCGCGCTGGTCTACCTGTACAAGCGCGGCACGTTCTACCCGTTCGCGCCGGTCAACGCCCGCACCCAGGACCGCGACAACGCCCTGGAGCTGCAGGTGCGCGCCATCGTCGGCGGCGACCTGCCCATCGAGTCCGATGTCAGCCGGTGGTTCCCCGTCTGGGGCGCCCCCGGCGTGTGACCTCAGTTCTTGACGGCTCCGCCGCCTGGTAGGGCCAGCATGCGGTCCAGCGCGACGCGCGCCCAGTGCGCGGTGTCGTCGTCGACGACGATGCGGTTGACCACGCGGCCCTCGACCAGGCTCTCCAGCGCCCACACCAGGTGGGGCAGGTCGATGCGGTTCATGGTGGCGCAGAAGCACACCGTCCGGTCCAGGAACACGATGGTCTTGTCCGGGTGCTCCGCGGCCAGCCGCTTCACCAGGTTCAGCTCGGTGCCGACGGCCCAGGCCGAGCCGGCCGGCGCGGCGGCGACGGTCTTGATGATGTACTCCGTCGAGCCAACGTAGTCGGCGGCGGTGACCACCTCGTGCTTGCACTCCGGGTGCACCAGGACGTTGACGCCGGGGATGCGGGCGCGCACGTCGGCGACGGAGTCGGCGGAGAAGCGGCCGTGCACCGAGCAGTGGCCCTTCCACAGCAGCATCGTGGCCGAGCGCAGCTCCTGGTCGGTGACGCCGAAGTCGGGTTTGTGCGGGTCGATGACCACGCAGTCGTCCAGCGACATGCCCAGCTGCAGTACCGCGGTGTTGCGGCCCAGATGCTGGTCGGGCAGGAACAGCACCTTCTGGCCACCGGCGCCCTCGGGGGAGAACGCCCAGTCCAGCGCCTGCCGGGCGTTGCTGGACGTGCAGACCGCGCCGCCGCCCCGGCCGCAGAACGCCTTGATGTCGGCGGAGGAGTTCATGTACGTGATCGGGACGGTGACGTCGGCCACCCCTGCCGCGGCCAGCCTGGCCCACGCGTCCTCGACCTGCAGCAGCCGGGCCATGTCGGCCATCGAACAGCCGGCGGCCAGGTCCGGCAGGACCACCTGCTGGTGGTCGCCGGTGAGGATGTCGGCGGACTCGGCCATGAAGTGCACGCCGCAGAAGACGATGTACGGAGCAGTCGGTCGGGCCGCGGCGTCGCGGGCGAGCTTGAAGGAGTCGCCGGTGACGTCGGCGAACTGGATGACCTCGTCGCGCTGGTAGTGGTGACCCAGGACGAACACGCGCTCGCCCAGGGCGGCGCGCGCGGCCCTGGCGCGCTCGACAAGGTCGGGATCGCTGGCGGCCGGGAGGTCGCCCGGACACTCGACTCCGCGCTCACTGGTGGGGTCGGCGCCGCGGCCGAGCAGCAGGAGCGGCACGGGCGTCGACGGGTTGTCGGTCACGGTCACGGCTGGTCAGCCCTTTCCTTCGGCGGCCGGCACGCCCAACCATGTCGTGGGCGAACGGTCGCGTCACCTCGGCGTCGTCTGCAACACACGCCGCGTTCACAATCGTCCCACGCCGTCAGCCGAACGCGACGGACGGAATGTACGGTTCGGGCGGCCGCATGTGGCGTAGCGCCAGGTAGGCGTCGTGGTCGAGGCGGAGACCTGCGGCGAGACCCACATCGACCGCCCACTCCTGGTCGGATGTGAGATTGCGCACGTCGATCGCCCGACCCGGCTCAACGCGGGCCAGCGCCTCCCACAGCAACCGTTGCGCCACCGCACGGTTCGTGGCCGCCAGCGGCGCGACACCCCACGACGTCAGGTAGGCGTAGCCACTGCCGGTCAGCAGGTCGCACACGAGTAGCGTGCCGAGCTCCATCAGCAGCGCGTTGTCGAGGCGGTGCGTAGCGCCACGCACCCGCCGGTCCACGGAGTCGACCAGGTCGAGGTCGGCGGCGGTGCCGACGCGGACGCCGTCGACGACCGGCAGCGTGGACCTGTCGACGGTGCCGGTGAGCCGCATGGTGGGGTGCAGGGAGAATCCGGCCCGGCGGTAGCGACGCAACGCACCGTGGTGCGGCCGCGAGGTCAGCATGCCGCGCAGGCAGCCGGCCCCGTAGCCGATCGCGGCGTCCAGCAGCGCCTGGCCGATGCCGCGGCCCTGCTGGTCGGGGCGGACGGCGTAGGTGGTGAGCAGCCAGAGCAGGTCGCGGCGCATCGAGACGGCCACGCCGACGATCCGCGTCTCGCCGTCGGCGTCGGCGACCCAACATCCGCCCGGATCGGTGTCGATGACGTGCGCGATCTGCCGGCACCAGCGGGCACCGTGCTCCTCGGACCGCTCGATCTCGAACGCGAGCGCGGTGAGCCGCTCGGCGGCTTCTACGTCGTCCGGGCGCATCGGGCGGATCCGCATAGGGCTACTGCACCAGCATTCCCGGCGCGATGCCAGACATTTGCGCGCGCCGCGAATGCGGCACACTCGGGCCATGCGGATCCTGGTTGCCCCCGACAAGTTCGCCGGAACGCTCACCGCGGTCGAAGCCGCCGACGCCATCGCCGAAGGGTGGCGCCGGACCGCCCCGGACGACGACGTTGTCACCGTCCCGATGGCTGACGGCGGACCCGGCTTCGTCGACGTCCTGCACTCGTGCCTGGGCGGTGAGCTCCTCGCGGCCACGGTCCGCGGGCCGCTCGGTGAGCCGGCACCGGCCACGTTCCTGCTGGTGGGGAAGACCGCGTACGTCGAGTCCGCGCAGGCGTGCGGGTTGGCGCTGCTGCCTCCCGGCCCGGACGGGCGGCTGCCCGAACCCGGCGCCGCTCAGCGGGCCAGCACGTACGGCGTCGGCGAGCTCGTCGCGCACGCCGTCGACGCCGGCGCCACGAGGGTGGTCGTCGGGCTGGGCGGATCGGGCACCAACGACGGGGGAGCCGGCCTGGTCGCCGCGCTCGGCGCGGTCTCAGCGCCCGACGGCGCACTGACCGGCGGGCCCCAGGCGCTGGCCGAGCTGACCGAGCTGGATCTCGAGGCGGCCCGGAAGCGGACCGCAGGCGTCGAGCTGGTCGCCGCGACCGACGTGGACAACCCGCTGCTCGGCCTGCGCGGTGCCACCAACGTGTTCGGCCCGCAGAAGGGCATCGTCGACGACGGCGACCGTCTCGCCGCCGACGCCGCGCTCACCCGGCTCGCCGACCTGGCCGACCGCCGGCTCGCCGACCACAAGGGCGCCGGGGCCGCCGGTGGCCTCGGCTACGGGTTGCTGCTGCTCGGCGGGCGGCGCGAGCTGGGGTTCAGCACCGTCGCCGACGCCGTGGGGCTGCCCGCCCTGGTGGCCGGCGCCGATCTCGTCATCACCGGGGAGGGCAAGCTGGACTGGCAGTCCATGAGCGGCAAGGTGGTGTCCGGGCTGGCCGGCCTGGCCGGGCCCGCCCTGTGCCCGTGCATCGCCATGGCCGGTGCCGTGCAGGTGGGCAACCGTGAGCTGCGCGCCAACGGCATCGAGGCCGCCTACGCGATGGTCGACATCGTCGGCACCGAGGAGTCCTTCGGCCGGCCGCGGGAGAGCCTGGCCGCCGTCGCCGAGCGAGTGGCTCGTACGTGGAGCCGCTGAGATGTGCGACCATGGATGAAGAGTGAGGAATGCCGCGCACGACGGGTGCGTTGTAGCGTTGAGACGTAGTCCGACCTCGGAGCAGGAGAACGAGATGACGGTTCAGGAACAGGTCACCGACGGTGTCGTGCTGACGGAAGGCGCGGCGTCGAAGGTGAAGGCGCTGCTCGACCAGGAGGGCCGCGACGACCTGCAGCTGCGCATCGCCGTTCAGCCGGGTGGCTGTTCGGGCCTTCGCTACCAGCTCTTCTTCGACGAGCGGTCGCTCGACGGCGACGTCGTCAAGGACTTCGGCGGCGTGAACGTCGTAGTCGACCGGATGAGCGCTCCGTACCTGGGCGGCGCCACCATCGACTTCGTCGACTCCATCGAGAAGCAGGGCTTCACCATCGACAACCCGAACGCCAGCGGCTCGTGCGCCTGCGGCGACTCCTTCCACTGATCTGAGCGCCTCCGACGGGGTGCCGGCCAAGCTCGCCGGCACCCCGTCGTCGCGTTCACGGAGCCACGGCGCCCCCAGCCCGGTTGATCAAGGAGTAGGCCATGATCAATCGCGAAAGGATCATGACCTAGTCCATGATCAACGAGGGCTGAGCGCCGGACTCGGTCATCAGTGGCGGCGGCGCACGACGTACGACGGGGCGCCCTCGACGTCGTCGCCGGGGCCGGTGTAGCCGTGCCCGCGCATCCGGCACCAGGCCGGGACGTCCGAGGCGGCGGCGGGGTCGTCGGCCACCACGGTGACCAGCGCGCCGACCTCGACGTCGTCGATGCGCCGGGCCAGCTCGATGATCGGCAGCGGGCATCGCATCCCGCGGCAGTCCAGCACCAGCGCCGGCGCGTCCCCGGTCACAGGCCGGCCAGTTCTGTGCGCAGCCTGGTGACGACGTCGACGACCGCGGTCAGGAACCGGTCGACGTCGTCGCGGGTGGCCTCCCGGGTCAGCGAGACCCGCACATTGCCGTGGGTGAGCGCCCCCATCGCAGCCAGCACGTGGCTGGGCCGCAGCGTGCTCGCCGTGCACGAGGAGCCGCTGGAGATCGCGAACCCGGCCCGGTCCAGCTCGGTGACAAGCGCCTGGCCCTCGACGTAGAGGCACGAGAACGTCACTAGGTGCGGCAGCCGCAGTGTCGGGTGCCCCACCACGTCGACGTCGTCGAGCAGCCGCGGGACCCGCGCCCGGATGTGGTCGATCAGCTCGCGCTGCCGCGCCGCGAGTGTCGTCGACTCCTCCCACCGGGCCCGCAGCGCCGCCGCGGCGGCGAGCGCGCCGGGGACGTTCTCGAACCCCGGTACCCGGCCGACCTCGCGCTCGTCATCGGGGAGCGGCGAGCGCCACCGCAGGCCCTTGCGGACCGCGAGGACCCCGACGCCGGCCGGGCCGCCCCACTTGTGCGCGCTGGCGGTCAGCAGCGACCACTGACGCGGCAGGGGGACGCGCCCCACCGCCTGCGCGGCGTCGACCAGCAGCGGAACGCCGCGCACGTCGACCTCGTCGACCGGCTGCAGCGTGCCCACCTCGTGGTTGGCCGCCTGCAGGCACGCCAGCACGGTGCCGTCGTCGACGGCCTTGCCGAACTCGCCCGCGTCGACCCGGCCGTGCCGGTCGACGCCGACCTGGCGGGTCGCCGTCGTCGTGCCCAGGCGCTCCAGGTGGACAGCGGCCTGCAGTACCGAGGAGTGCTCGACGGCGGAGACGACGACGGCGACCGGGTCACGGTCCGCGGTCGGCCGGTCCGTGCCGGCGGCCAGGGCGGTCCCGAGGACGCCCAGGTGGACGGCCTGCGTCCCGCTCGCGGTGAACGCAACCTCGTCGGGTCGGCACCCGATGACCGCGGCGACGATCTCGCGGGCGTTGTCGAGTAGCATCCGCGACCGCCGCGCCGAGCCGTACAACCGCGCCGGATCGGCCCATCCTTCGTCTACCGCCGTGAGGATCACCTCGCGCGCGGCCGGGTGCAACGGCTCGGTCGACGCGGCGTCGAAATAGCCGCCCGACGTCGGGTTCGACGCCTGGTCGGACGGCGGGTTCGACGGCGCCGACACGCCGTGTGTGTTCATCGAGTACCTCCCGGAATGACGGCGGAGGGCAACCGCTAGGGTTGGGCGCGACAGGAGAAGTTTGCTCCCGACGCCGTGCCGGTTGCCAATGGCACGGACGGCTCGGTGAGCGGCCTAGGGAGAAGGGCGCCTCGTGAGTCAGTCTGGCAGGGTCCGTCCGGCGCGTCGCTGGGCCACGGCTGCCGCCGTTCTTCTCGGCACGTTGGTCGTGCTGAGTGGTTGCTCGGCCGAGCAGCGCGACGAGTGGTCGCGCTTGGCGCTGCCGGAGCCGGCGACCGAGGAGACACCGCTTGTCGGTGACCTGTGGATCGGCGCGTGGATCGCGGCGTTCGCCGTCGGCTTCCTGGTGTGGGGCCTGATCCTCTGGGCGGTCATCGCCTACCGCCGGCGCAACGACCAGCTGCCGAAGCAGACCCGCTTCAACATCCCGATCGAGTTCCTCTACACGGTCGCGCCGCTGTTCATCATCGCCCCGCTCTTCTACTTCACCGCGGACCACCAGGACCAGATCACCGACACGTCGGCCGAGCCCGACATCGTCGTCAACGTGATCGGCCAGCAGTGGTCGTGGACGTTCAACTACGTCGACGAGGACGTCCACGAGGTCGGCACCATCAACGACCGTCCGACGCTCTACCTGCCGATCGGTCAGACCGTGCGGTTCGACCTGGAGTCGCCGGACGTCATCCACTCGTTCTGGATTCCCTCCTTCTACATGAAGCAGGACGTCATCCCGGGCCACCCGAACTCCTTCCAGGTCACGCCTGACCGGGAGGGTACCTACACCGGCCGGTGCGCCGAGCTGTGCGGTGCATACCACCAGTCGATGCTGTTCACCGTCGAGGTGGTGTCCGAGCAGGAGTACCAGGACCAGATGGACGGCCTGCGCGAAGCCGGACAGACCGGCTTGATCGATCCGCCGATCCGCGGCGCGTACAGCGACGTTCCCCTCAACGAGGACGAGGGAGGCGAGCAGTGACCACGTACCTCGAGCGGACCGCGGCGGCCACCCGGGTGATCGCACGGCCCAAGCGCAAGGGCAACATCGTCGTGCGGTGGCTCACCTCCACCGACCACAAGATCATCGGGTACATGTACCTGATCGCGTCGTTCGGGTTCTTCCTGTTCGGCGGCGTGCTGGCGCTGTTCATCCGCGCCGAGCTGTTCTCGCCCGGCCGGCAGGTGGTCGGCGACCAGATGTACAACCAGCTGTTCACCATGCACGGCACGATCATGCTGCTGTTGTTCGCCACGCCGCTGTTCATCGGCTTCGGCAACATCATCGTGCCGTTGCAGATCGGCGCGCCGGATGTGGCGTTCCCGCGGCTGAACATGTTCAGCTTCTACCTGTTCCTGTTCGGCGGCCTGATCGTGTGCGCCGGCTTCATCACCCCGGGCGGCGCCGCGGACTTCGGCTGGTTCGCCTACGCGCCGTTGCACAACACCATCTACAGTCCCAGCGTCGGTGGCGACCTGTGGGTAGCCGGGCTGGCGATGAGTGGTTTCGGCACCATCTTCGGCGCGGTCAACTTCGTCACCACCACCGTGTGCATGCGCGCTCCGGGCATCACCATGTTCCGGATGCCGATCTTCACCTGGAACATCCTGGTCACCAGCATCCTGGTGCTGATCGCGTTCCCGCTGCTGGCCGCGGCGCTGTTCGCGATGCTCGCCGACCGCAACCTCGACACGCACATCTACGACCCCAGCGCGGGTGGCGCCGTCCTCTGGCAACACCTGTTCTGGTTCTTCGGCCATCCCGAGGTGTACATCATCGCCTTGCCCTTCTTCGGCATCATCACCGAGGTCATACCGGTGTTCAGCCGCAAGCCGATCTTCGGCTACAAGGGCCTGGTCTTCGCTACCCTGTCCATCGCCGGCCTGTCGGTGGCGGTGTGGGCGCACCACATGTTCGTCACCGGTGCGGTGAACCTGCCGTTCTTCGCGGCCATGACCATGTTGATCGCCATCCCGACCGGGCTGAAGTTCTTCGCCTGGATCGGCACCATGTGGCGCGGCTCGCTGACGTTCGAGACACCGATGCTGTTCTCCATCGGCTTCCTGGTGACGTTCCTGTTCGGCGGTCTGACCGGCATCATCCTGGCCTCGCCGCCGCTGGACTTCCACGTGTCCGATACGTATTTCGTGGTGGCGCACTTCCACTACGTCGTGTTCGGCACCGTCGTGTTCGCGATGTTCGCCGGCTTCTATTTCTGGTGGCCGAAGTTCACCGGGCGGATGCTGAACGAACGCTTGGGCAAGATCCACTTCTGGCTGTTGTTCATCGGCTTCCACGGCACGTTCATGGTGCAGCACTGGCTGGGCGTCGAGGGCTTCCCGCGCCGCTACTCCGACTACTTCCCCGAGGACGGCTTCACCACGCTGAACCAGTTCTCGTCGGTGTTCGCCTTCATCCTCGCCGCCTCGACCCTGCCGTTCCTGTGGAACGTGTGGCAGACCCGGCTCGCGCCCAAGGTCGAGGTGGACGACCCCTGGGGCTTCGGGAACTCGCTGGAGTGGGCGACGTCGTGCCCGCCACCTCGGCACAACTTCACCTCACTGCCGCGGGTACGCAGCGAGCGCCCGGCGTTCGACCTCAAGTACCCGGAGACGGCGGCGACAGCGCAGGTCAAACCCGCGGACGCCGGACCACTGATGCAGACGCTGGGCCCGGCCGACGTCGAGGGGGAGCAGAAGTGAAGATCGAGGCCTTCATCTTCGGCATCATCACGGTCTTCTTCGCCCTGGTGACCCCGGTCTATTGGTTCATGTCCGAGGACCCGACGGGCACCACGGCGCTGGTGCTGACATTCGGCCTCGGCGCCATGATCGCCTTCTACTTCAACCTGGTGTCCCGCCGCATCCAGCCGCGGCCGGAGGACCGTGCGGACGGCGAGGTCGAGGAACTGGCCGGCGAGTACGGGTTCTACAGCCCGCACTCGTGGTGGCCGCTGGCCGCCGCGAGTGCGGTCTCCGTGGTGTTCCTTGGCCTGGTGTTCGCGTGGTTCATCTTCATCATCGGTGTGGCTCTGGCGGCTATCGCCGCGGTCGGCTGGGTCTTCGAGTACTACCGGGGGCAGTTCGCGCACTGAACCGCAGAGGCGGTGTGATCCGCGGTGGTCGATCTGGTTATGGCTGCCCTGAAGCGGGAATCGTAGTGGTGTCGGGTGCACACCATCCTCGTAAGGAGGTCGCGCCATGACCCAGTCGTTGAAAGCGCCGGTGAAAGCCAGGATCCGCCGCGTGGACGACACGCTGCGCCGGCTCGTCGAGCGGCGTGGCCGCTGCGAGGACCCGACCGAGATCCTTCGCGCGACCGAGTCGATCGACCGCTGGCTGGACGAGCGTCTCGTTCTCATGCGCAACCGCGACGACCGTCAGCTGGCGACGAGCGGCCGGGCCTCAGGCTGAGCGCCTCGTGCGGCGGGCCGGCAGGGGCAGCCGGGTGAGCTCAAGCTCACCTCGTCGTCGGCGAGTCAGGGCTCGGCGACCGGGCGGGCGATGTCGTCGCACCTGACGTCCAGCGCTTCGGGCTTGGCCGACTGAGGAGGGCGCCCGGCCTCGCCGCGATCGCGGTCACGCGAGGTCGCGAGCACCGAGCCCAGGAGGATCAGTCCGAACCCCACGGCGGTGGCGGCGCTCACCCGCTCGTCCAGGACGAGGACGCCGAGCAGCAGCGCGACCGCGGGGTTGACATAGGTGATGACGGTGGCGCGGCTCGGGCCGACCTCCGCGATCAGCGCGAAGAAGACCAGGAACGCCGTGGCCGTGCAGATGACGCCGAGGCCGAGCAGGCTGAGCAGCGCCTCGGTCGATGGCGTCGCGTCCGGCCACTGCACGAGGCCGACCGGCGCGTACAGGATGGCGGCGACGGTCAGCGACGCGGCCATGACGCCGAGTCCCGGCAGGTGCGACAGCCAGCGGGACAGCATGACCGGGCCAACCGCGTAGCAGACGGCCACACCGGCGACCGCCAGCACCGGCGCTGGGCTGCTGGCCTGGACGTCGAAGCCGACCAGCGCGGCGACGCCGGCGAACCCGACGAGCAGCCCGACCAGCCGACGGGGACCTGGCCGTTCGGTTCCCATGCCCCAGACGACTACCGCGCCGACCAGCGGGACCGCCGCGATCAGTAGCCCGGTGAGCGAGCTGGACAGCTCCTGCTCGGCGTATCCGAGCAGCAGCCAGGGAATGCACACCTCGATCAGGGTGAAGACCAGCAGGGGCTTCCAGTGGGGGAGCAGCGGGCGCAGGTAGCCGCGGCGGGCGGCCAGCGGCAGCAGCAGGGCGGCGCCGATGGCGGTTCGTGCCAGCACGATGGTCGACGGTGACATCTCCTCGACCGCGACCTTGATCAGCATGTACGGAATGCCCCAGATGACCCCCATGGCCAGGAAGAGGGTCCATCCTCGACGCGACAATGCGCCTCCTCGACAAGTCATGCGCGCCGCTGCCGGCGCGTTGTTCACAGCTCCTGCTGACGGCTGACGTTATCCACATTTCGGCGATTCGCGGTTGAAGCGCGGCCGCGAGACAGGGAGCGTCGCCTCCATGAATCTACGCGAACGACCCGTCAGCACGATCAGAGCGCCCCGGCCGTCGGAGCTGCTGCCGGTCGTGCCGCACCTGATCGGGTTCCATCCGCGGCGGAGCCTGGTCGTGCTCTGCCTAGCCGGGACGCCCGCGCGGTGCGGCCAGGTGTTCCGGTTCGACCTGCCGCCGCGGCGGCGACAGCCGACGTTCGTGGCGGGAGTGGTCCAGCGCCTCGAGCATCTCCGGCCCGAGGCCGTCGTCCTGGTCTGCTACGACGACTCCCCTCCACCGCGCGGTGCCGTGGGTGCCCGGCCGCGAGAAGCGATCGAGCATGCGGACGACGGCCTGCCCAGACGGGAGCTCGTCGACCCCATCGTGGCCGAGCTGGGCAACGGACCGGTGGCGGTCGTCGACGCCCTCCTGGTACGGGATGGCCGATGGTGGTCGTTCCTGTGCACCGACTCGGCCTGCTGCCCATCGGAGGGCACGACCATTCTCGCACCCGATGACCCCCTGGTCGGTCGACTGGCCGCCGAAGAAGTCCTTCGTGGTCGCCGCATCCTGGGCTCCCGCGAAGAGCTCGCCGCCAGCATCGCAGGTCCGGCAGAACTCGACCTCACCCGGACACTAGGGGCGTTCGCCCGTGTCGGCGCGTCGAAAGACGCTTGCACCCCCCACGACGCCACGGTGGCCGCCCTGGAGGCCACCTTCGAGCGGTTCCTCACCGGGCGCCACGAACTCGACGATGACGAGGTGGCACGCATCTGCCTCGGCCTGGCCGACGAGACAGCACGCGACGCGATCCTCCGCCGCCAGGTGGACGACGCCCGCACCTGGCTGGTGCTGCTGACCGAGTTGGCCCGCCGCACGCCCGACGCCCACGCGGCGCCGGTCTGCGCCACGCTGGCCTGGGTTGCCGTCCAGAGCGGCGAGGGAGCCCTGGCGAACGTCGCGCTGGACCGGGCGCTGGCCGCCGACCCGGCGCACCGGCTCGCCCGGCTGCTTCGGTGCGGCCTGGACCGCCAGGTGAGCGCTGCGCAGCTCAGAGCGGTGGCGCACCAGGCGGGTAGCGGTGTTCCGCCGTGACTGCCCGGACACCGCGATCGATCTCCGTGGCCTCCGCGCGGCGGTTCTAGAGTCGGAGCGTGAGGGGACGCCGCTACGAGCTCGCGTCCACCTGGCGGGTGGCGGCGCCGCTCGACCGGACGTGGGCCTTTCTGACCGATCCCGGCCAGCGATGGGACGATTGGTGGCCGAACCTGGAGTCCATCGACGTGCGGCGCACAACCGACCTCGTCGGGAGCGTCGCGGCCTGCCGGTGGCGTAGCCCGGGCGGGTATGCGTTGACGTTCACCCTGGTGCTCGCGGAGGTCGACCCGGGCAGGCTGGTCGTGCTCGACGTCGACGGTGACCTGCTGGGCCAAAGCGCGGTCCGGTTCACCCACGACGGCGACGGCAGCCGCCTGGACATCGACCTGCGCGTGCGGACCACCCGGGCCTGGATGAACGTCGCCGGCGTAGTGCTGCATCCGCTGTTCCGCTTCGGCCACCGCGTCGTCATGCGCCGCGGTGAGCGTGGCCTCAGCCGGGTGCTCGCCCCCGGTCTGGACGAGCCCACGCCCGGTGGGCTCGCGCCGTAGCCGCGGGCATCAGGGCTCGCTCAGAGCTGCGTCGAGGGCGGCGTTGCCTCGGCGTCGACCGCGCGCCCGCGGGCACCCGGATCGGGATCGCCGGCCCAGCCGAACCCCGGCGCCCATGGCCGAGGACGCGTATTGGTGCAGGAGCTCGGCGTCGTCGCTGAAGATGTGCTGGCCGTCGTAGCGGACCTCGTCCGTGATGCCGGCGTAGGTCGGCCGGGGCGGTCGGCTTGGATTCAGGTCGCAGGCGCCTCCGGCACGGGTCGCACGAACCGCCGGTACGAGCCGACGGCGATGTCGTCCTCGATCGCCGCCTCGGCCGGGCGCCAACCGAGCAGCGCCCGTACCCGGCGTGCGTCGATGCGCTGGGTGACGGTCAGCCAGTCGACGATCGGGAGTTCGCGGCGCGCCCGGTCGAGGGGCAGGGCGAAAGTGGCCTCGGGACGGCCGACGAGCCGACCGATAGCCTCGCTCACCGCCTTCGGGGTCGACTCACCACCGACGACGTTGAGCACGGTCGACGGCGGCGCCTCCTCCAGAGCCTGCGCGAACGCGCGGCCCAGGTCATCCACGTGGACGTTGGGCCAGGCGTTCGTGCCCGGTTCCGGATAGGAGGCCGCACCTCGGCGGAGGGCGGTCCGGATCATGATCTGGAGCACGTGGCCACCGCCCCGGCCGTATACGAGCGGCGGTCGGATCACGATGCCGTGCTCGCCGTCGAGGACGCTGAGCTCCAGCGCTCGCCGCCACCGCATGTGGCTCGGCGGTTGGAGCGGCGTGTCCTCGTCGATGATTCGGTCGCCGGTGTCGCCGACGACGCCGAGGCCGCTGGTGTAGGCGAACGGCTTCCTGCTTCCGCGGAGGGCATCGAGGATCGCATGGGTTGCCGCTCGGTCCGTGGTGACCGCGCTGCCTACGTCGTCGAGATAGTGACGGGAGAACGCGGCATGCACGACGGCGTCAGCGCGCTCGGCGTGGCGCCGCACGGCATCGACGTCGTCGAGCGATCCGTGGCAGGGCCGGACGCCCGTCGACCGCAGCGCCCCCGCGCTCGCCTCGCTGCGGGCCAACGCGGTCACGTCGTGACCCCGTGCCAGCAGCGCACGAGCGATACCGGCGCCGACGAATCCGGTGCCTCCGGTGAGGAAGATGTGCATCGCGTGTCGTCCCGTCAGAGGTCTTCGCCGGGCCGGTCCGGGCTCGCCGCGCCGGCCATCGGGCCGACGCCGACCCGGTCGACGACGGCCGAGAACTCGCGTCCACACACCCGCTGAGAGGGACACAGGACGCCGGACAGTGCCTCGTGCGCTCAGGGAGCCCGTCAGCTCCTTCGTCGTACAGGCGCCGACGAGCGGGACCGGGACGGCGACGCCGTCGCGGACATGCCACTCACCAGCGTGCCGCGGCAAGAGGCACAGCGGCTCCTCGGCGCGGCGCGGACCAACCTGGGCATGCTCGTCGCCGGGGAGAGGCGGTCGTCGTCGGAGCTCATCGTCCATGAGCCGAACCTGGAGGCCAGCGGCCTGGCCTTGTCGAGCTGCCGACACGCACCCGTCTCCTTCACTTGCAGCCGGCGTTGCGAGGACGTCATCGATGCTAGGCAGCAAGGGAGTGGGCGGTCTTGTAGCTTCTTGCGCGCGGCGTCGGGCACGGGAGCGAGCCGACCCAGTGGTGCGCACGACGAAAACCGGCCCCGCCGCGCCACGTGTGGGCACGGCGGGGCCGGTCTGCTGCCGGACTCGGTCTGCTACTGCTGACCGCTGGTGATCTCGTCGCGGTGGCCGGCCTCGACCGCATCGTGGTGGCCGTTGTGGTGCGCGGCCTCGACCTCTTCGCGCGTCGGCTTCTGGACGACGTCGCCGAAGTAGAAGCGCGACAGCTTGGCCTGGACTCGCTTGGCGCGGTAGTTCGGGTTCGGGATGCCGTTGGCGTCCGTCGCCGGGCCCGGGTCGGAGGGCAGCTGCCGCTCGTGCCAGGTGAGCTGGTAGGCATCGGCCTGCGAGAGCGGCGCGTGCAGCTCGGAGAACTCGCCGTCCGGGCTGACCATGACGATGCCGGTCTCGCGGCCGTGCATGACCTTGTCGCGGTCGCGGCGCTCCAGGCCGAGGCAGATGCGCTTGGTGAGCCAGAACGCCAGCGGCGGCAGCGCGAAGATGCCGATCCGGATCGACCAGGTGATCCAGTTGACCGGGATCTCCAGGATCGTGGCGAAGAAGTCGTTGCCGCCCGCGATCCACAGCAGGATGTAGAAGACGATGAAGGCCACACCGATGCCCGTACGCACCGGCACGTTGCGGGGCCGGTCCAGGACGTGGTGCTCGCGGGTGTCGCCGGTGGCCTTCTGCTCCAGCCAGGGGTAGAGCGCCAGTGGCGTCAGAATCAGCCCGGGCAGGATGACCGCCGGGATGAGCACGCTCATCGTGATCGGGCGGTCGAAGATATAGAACTCCCATGGCGGCATCACACGTAGGGCGCCGTCGAGGAAGCCGACGTACCAGTCCGGTTGGGTGCCCGCGCTGACCACTGATGGATCGTATGGACCCCACAGCCAGACCGGGTTGATCTGGATGGTGGCCGCGAGCAGGACGATGACGCCCATGACGATGAACTGGAAGCCACCGGCCTTGGCAACGTAGATCGGGAAGAACGGAGCGCCGGCGACGTTGTGGTTCGTCTTGCCCGGGCCGCCCCAGTGGGTGTGCTTCTGGTACCAGAGGATCATCAGGTGCGCGGTGACCAGCGCGATGATGAGCCCCGGGATCAGCAGGATGTGCAATGGATAGAGCCGCGCGACGATGTCGTCGCCCGGATACTCGCCGCCGAACAGGAACGACGAAAGGTACGTGCCGACGATCGGGATCGCCAGCATGCCACCCTCGATGATGCGCAGGCCGGTGCCGGACAGCAGGTCGTCGGGGAGCGAGTAGCCCGTGAAGCCGGCAGCGACGCCGAGCACCAGCAGGGTCACGCCGATCAGCCAGTTGATCTCACGCGGCTTGCGGAACGCGCCGGTGAAGAAGATGCGCAGCATGTGTGCGGACATCGCGGCCAGGAAGACCAGCGCGCCCCAGTGGTGCACCTGGCGCATCAGCAGGCCGCCGCGGACCTCGAAGGAGAGCTCCAGCGTCGACGCGTAAGCCTCGGACATGCCGACGCCCCGCATGGGGACGTAGGCGCCCTCGTAGGCGATGTGCGCCATCGACGGCTTGAACCAGAACGTCAGGAACACGCCGGACAGCAGGATGAGGATGAAGCTGAACAGCGCGATCTCACCGAGCAGGAACGACCAGTGGTCCGGGAAGACCTTGCGGATGTTCCGCTTCAGCCAGTTGGAGGCTGTGATCCGTTGGTCGACGAAATCGACTACCTTGCCGGCACCGTTGACGATGGTACTCATCGCGTCCGCTCCCAGTAGCTCGGCCCGACGGGCTCGGTGAAGTCGCTCTGTGCGATCAAGTATCCCTCGTCGTCGACGGCAATCGGTAGTTGGGGCAGGGATCGCGTCGCCGGGCCGAAGATGACCTTGCCGTTGTCGGCCAGGTCGAATGTCGACTGGTGGCATGGGCAGAGCATGTGGTGCGTCGTCTGCTCGTACAGGCTGATCGGGCAACCGACGTGGGTACAGATCTTCGAGTACGCGAGGATGCCGTCGACGTGCCAGTTCTCACGGCCCTCGGCGACGTGGATCTCGTCGGGCAGCATCCGGACCAGCATGACCGGCGACTTCGCGCGCTCGTTGATGCGCTCCGGGCCGTGCTCGGGCAGCTCCTCGAACGTCGCCGGCATAGCGTTGACCAGCGAGCCGACCTCCAGGTCGGCGGCGCGAATGGGCATGAAGGTCACATCGGTGAGGATGCGCACGCCTTCGGCCCAGATGGTGTGCTCCTTGCGCTCGGCCGGGGTGCCGCCGGTGTTCGGCCCCATGTCGCGCAACAGGAGGACCGCCGGCAGCGGCAGCAGCGCCAGCGCGCCGAGCAGCGAGTTGCGGATCATCTTGCGGCGGCCGAAGCCGGTCTCCTCGACCCCGGTGTTCCAGTCGTCCAGCGTGGCCTGCCGGGTCTCGTCGTCACTGCGCAGCTCGTGGCGCTCGTGGACGACCTCCGGCGACGTCATGAGGCTCCGGGCCCACTGCACGGCACCGGCGCCGACGAGGAGCAACGCGAGGCCGAGCGTCAGGCCGAGCGCCAGGTTCGACACCTGGACGTTGCCGATGTCGACGCCGTTCTCGGGGTCGTCGGGGTGGATGCCGATCGCCACATACGCGACGATGAACCCCACCATCAGCAGCGACGCCAGCGTGAACATGCCGGCGACCTGCCGCTCCGCGCGCCGGCCCGCCTTCGGGTCGACGTCGGTGAGGCGCTCGTCGTTGTGATGGAGTCCCGGGTCGGCGATGGGGTCGCCGACGGCGGCCACCTCGTCCGGCTCGCGCCGGGCGATCTCCTCGGACTCACCGTGGCCGCTGTTGTGCTCGTTGTTCGCGCTCATGCCTTCGACGACCTCGTCACGATCCAGGTGGCCATACCGATCAGCAGGCCGATACCCACCAGCCAGGCCCACAAGCCCTCGGCCACCGGGCCCGCGCGGCCGATGCCCAGGCCACCGGGGTCGGGCTCGTCCTGCACGGACTCGAGGAACGCGATGATGTCGCGCTTCTCCTCCGGCGTGATGGTCTCGTCGGTGAACACCGGCATGGCCTGCGGGCCGGTGAGCATCGCTTCGTAGATGTGCCTCGGCTCGACCCCGGTCAGCGCCGGGGCGAACTGGCCATTGGTCAGGGCGCCGCCCTGACCGGTGGTGTTGTGGCACTGCGAGCAGTTGGTGCGGAAAAGCTCGCCGCCTCGGGCGACGTCACCGGCGGACGTGTCGAGGTACTCCGCGTCCGGGATGTCCGGTCCGGGCGCGAGGGAGGCGACGAAGGCGGCCAGCGCGTCGATCTGGTCCTGGTCGTAGGCCGGGGGCTTCCGCTCGGCCTGCGCCGACGGCGCGGCCAGGGGCATGCGCCCGGTGCCGACCTGGAAGTCGACCGAGGCCGCTCCGACCCCGATGAGTGACGGGCCGAGCACTTCGCCGTCGTCGTTGATCTGGCCCTCACCGTTCAGGCCGTGGCAGGAGGCGCAGCCGACGGCGAACAGCTGCCGGCCCTCGTCGATCTGCGTGCTCGACGCGGCCTGCACGTTCTGTGACGTCGACGGCGCCAGCGCGGCGTACGCGCCCCCACAGGTGAACATGAGGGCGACCAGCACGGCGATGGCGGCCAGCGGGTGCCGCCGCCGGGTGGACAGCAACCGCCCGATCCACGAGCCGCGGGGCCGGCCGGGCAACGATCTGGGCACGTCTCTCCTCGTCACTTGACCACGTAGATGGTGAGGAACAGGGCGATCCAGACGACGTCGACGAAGTGCCAGTAGTAGGAGACGACGATCGTGCTGGTGGCCTGCTCGTGGGTGAACCGCCGCGTCATGAACGTCCGCCCCAGCAGGAACAGGAAGGCGATGAGGCCGAGCGTGACGTGCAGGCCGTGGAAGCCCGTGGCCAGATAGAAGATGGAGCCGTACGGGTCACTGGACAGCGTCAGGCCCTCGTGCATCGCCAGCTCGGCGTACTCGAACACCTGGCCGCCGATGAAGAACGCGCCCATCAGGAACGTCAGCACGAACCACTCGCGCATGCCCCACTTGCCGACCTGCAACAGGTTGCCCAGCCGGCCGACCTGGCCGCGCTCGGCCCGCAGCACGCCGAGCTGGCACGTGACGGACGACAGCACCAGAACGGTCGTGTTGAGCAGCGAGAACGGCACGTTCAGCAGGCTGGACTGTTCGTCCCAGAGGTCCGGGGCGTTGGAGCGGAGCGTGAAGTACATCGCGAACAGGGCCGCGAAGAACATCAGCTCGCTGGACAGCCACACGATCACCCCGACGGCGACGAGATTGGGTCGCTCGGGTTGCCGCGTGTGGGCAGCGTCGACGGCAGTTGCGGAAGCCACGTTGTCATTATGTCGGTCCGCTCCGACGGGTACGACAGGACCCCGGGGTAGCGGGCGTCGGGCGTGTCACCGATATGGTGCGCCAGGGTCGCCAATTAAAGCAAGCCTTACCTATGAAATACGGAGCTTGTGGAGATCGCGCGGCCCGGCGGGCAACAGGCCGGTGGGTGCACGACGGCGACGGTGGCGGCTCACCGGTACCATCGAGTCGACCATCCACCAGCCGACCCACGCCAGCGAGGACCGCAAGGATGAGCAGCACCGAGCCGACGATGACGATCCTCGTCTACAGCGACGACCGCACCACCCGCGACAAGGTGCGCCTCGCCATCGGCCGCCGGCCCGCCGCAGACCTCCCGAAGGTCGAGTTCGTCGAGGTCGCCACGCATGCCGCCGTCATCAGAACCCTCGACGCCGGCGGCATCGACATCGCGATCCTGGACGGCGAAGCCGTGCCGGCCGGCGGCATGGGCATCGCACGCACCATCAAGGAGGAGATCTTCCAGTCTCCGCCCGTACTCGTGCTGATCGGCCGCCCGCAGGACGCGTGGCTGGCCACCTGGTCGCGGGCGGAGGCCGTCGTGTCCCATCCGCTGGACCCCATCGAGGTGGCGTCCGCGGTGGCCGAGCTGATGCGCGGGCGGGCCGCCGGCGTGCCGGCGGCGTCATGAGTGAGGTCAGCCAGACCTGGCCGGCCGTGCTGACCTCGCTGGTCGGCGGCGAGGACCTGCCCACGGAGGCGGCCGCCTGGGCGATGGGCGAGATCATGAGCGGCGAGGCAACCCCGGTGCAGATCGCCGGGTTCGCGGTCGCGCTGCGAGCCAAGGGCGAGACCGTCACCGAGCTCGAGGGTCTGGTCGCGGCGATGTACGACCACGCCACCCCGTTCCCCGACGACGGCCCGTCGCTCGACATCGTCGGCACCGGCGGCGACCGCGCGCACACCGTCAACATCTCCACGATGGCCGCCATCACGGCCGCCGGCGCCGGTGCGCGCGTGGTGAAGCACGGCAACCGGGCGGCGTCGTCGGTGTGCGGTTCCGCCGATGTTCTGGAGGGGCTGGGCATCCGGCTCGATCTCCCGGCACAGCGAGTCGTCGAGATCGTCAACGAGGTCGGCATCACGTTCTGCTTCGCGCCCGCCTTCCACCCGTCGCTTCGCTACGCGTCCACCGCGCGCAGCGAGCTGGGCATCCAAACGACGTTCAACATGCTCGGCCCGATGGCCAACCCGGCGCGGCCCACCGCGCAGGCAGTGGGGGTCGCCGACGCCCGCGTCGCCGGCCTGATCGCCGGGGTGCTGGCCGGGCGAGGAGTGTCCGCCCTGGTGTTCCGAGGCGACGACGGCCTCGACGAGCTGACCACCACGACGACGTCGCGCGTCTGGGTCGTGCGCGGCGGCGAGGTCGTCGAGGAGCGGTTCGACCCGTCGACGCTGGGCATCGCGCCGGTGTCGCCGGAGGCCCTGCGCGGCGGCGACGTCGCCTACAACTGCGACGCGGTACATCGGTACCTGGGCGGCGAGAAGGGTCCGGTGCGCGACGCCGTCCTGCTCAACGCCGCCGCCGGACTGGCCGCCTACGACGCCTCGGACGCGCCGCTGGACGACCGGCTGTCCGCCGGGCTGGCGCAGGCCGCCGACGCGGTCGATTCCGGCGCCGCCGCGGACCTGCTGTCCCGCTGGGTCACCGCCGCCTCCGCCTGACCGCCCCACTCCCGCCCACCGGCCGCGCCCCACGGGCCCAAATGATCACGTTCAGCACGAGATCTCGTGTCGCACCATGCTCGTAGGCCTGGTGATGCGTGGATAGTCCTGGTGATGGCCAGCCCTGCCCGACGCCGTCAGTCCTCGGCGCCGAGCGCGAACGCTGCCTCGAGGTCGTGCTTGGAGAACGTGCGGAACGCGATGTGCGTCTCGGTGTTGAGGACGCCGTCGACCTTGTTGAGCCGATCGGCGACGACCTCCGCGATCGCTTCGTGGGTGCGGACCCGCACCAGGGCGACGAGATCGATCTCGCCGGTGACCGAGTAGACCTCGCTCACGCCGTCGAGCGCCGCGATCTCCTCGGCGACCTCGGGGATGCGCGCGACGTCGGCCTGGATGAACACGATCGCAGTGATCATGTGATGTCTCCTCGGGGTGGAACCGCTTCGGCGCCGAGACTACCGGGGGTCCCGGGGCGTCCGCGCGTCGGCTCCGGGGCTGCATCACGAGGATTCCTCGCGCGTCACCAGGCCTACGAGCATGGTGCGACACGAGATCACGTGCTGAACGTGATCATTTGGAGCGGGGCGGACAGGAGCGCGCAAAGGCTGGGCGTGCGCAAGGGAGTGCGGCTGAGGTCAGCGGAGGGGGCGAAGGGGACGGCGGTCGGCGAATGGCTGGGCGGCGTAGTGGTCCTCGTCGCGGGCCTCGACGACGGCGGCGTAGCCGGCCGCGCTGGGCCACGGCAGCGCCCAGACGCCGTCGACGCGGACCAGACGCGTGCCGGGAGTCTCGAGCCAGCGCAGCACGCACTCGGCCTCCTCGGCGGTGGCGGCCGGCAAGGGCTCGGGCGCCGGGCGCACCGTCTCGGCCGTGGCGACGAGGGCGTCGACATACGGACGGGGGTCGGCGCCGGGCGGTGAGACCTCGGCGGCGGCGAGCCGGCCGTACCGGATCACGTGCAGCTCCCAGCCGCCGAGCTCGCGCCGCCGGGCCGCGACGAGCTGCGGGACAGCGGCCAGCGCGGCCATCCGCTGGCCCCGGGCGGCGGAGCGGACCAGCGTGGACAGCCGGTCGCGCCGGACCGCTGCCTCCTCGTACCGCTGCTGCTCGGCCAGCAGCGAGATGCGCTCCAGGAGGCGGCGGACCAGCGGACCGGGGTCGCCGGTGAAGGCCTGCCGGACGGCGTCGACGTGCACCGCGTAGTCGGCCGGCGACTCCGCACCGGTGCAGGGCGCGCCGCAGCGTCCCATGTCGGCCAGGATGCAGGCAGACGACGCGGGCTTCATCGACAGGCGCTGAGTGCACTGGCGGATCGGCACGGCCTCGTGCACGGCGGTCATGGCCGCCTCGGCCAGCCGCCGTGACCCGAACGGCCCGAGGTAGGTGGCGTCGTCGTCGCGCACCTGCCGGACCAGTGACAGCCGCGGGAACGCCTCGACGGTCAGCTTGAGCCAGCTGCCGCGCTCGGGGAAGCGCGAGCGGCGGTTGTAGCGGGGCTTGCGCTCGGCGATCAGCCGGAGCTCGCGCACCTCCGCCTCCAGCGGCGTGGCGCACTCGATGCCGGTGACGCCGGTGGCGATGGAGACCATCTCGGTCATCCGCGGGCGGGTCTCGGACGCGGTGAAGTACGTGCGGACGCGGGTGCGCAGATCCTTGCTCTTGCCGACGTAGAGGACCTCGCCGTCGGGCGCGGTGAACAGGTAGACGCCCGGGGCATGCGGCAGCTGCTCGGACAGGTGCCGTTTCTGCCGCTGAGCCACGGTGACCTTGCTCTGCCACAACGCCAGCTCTTCGACGGTGTGGACGCCGACGTTGCCGAGCCGTTCGAGCAGGCCATGCAGGACGTCGACGGTGGCGCGCGCGTCGGCCAGCGCCCGGTGGTTGGGCGTGGTGCCGGACCGGAACAGCCGGGCCAGCGTGGACAGCTTGCAGTCGCGGGCCTCGTCGCGCGAGAGCACCCGGCGGGCCAGCCGCGCGGTGTCGAGCACGTGGAACGGCGGCCAGCGGGCGCCGGTGAGCTCGCACGCGGCCTTGAGGAAGCCGACGTCGAACGGTGCGTTGTGTGCCACCAGCACGCTGCCGTGCGCGAACTCCAGGAACGACGGCAGCGCCGAGGTGATGCGCGGCGCGCCGGCGACCATGAGGTCGGTGATGCCGGTGAGCACCGCGATGAACGGCGGAATGGAGGAGCCGGGCCGGACCAGCGTGGAGAACTCGCCGACCACCTCGCCACCGCGGACCTTGACCGCGCCGATCTCGGTGATCTCCGACCCGCTGGGCGCGCCGCCGGTGGTCTCGAGGTCGACGACGACGAACGTCGTGGACACCAGGGGCATGCCGATCTCGTCCAGCGTGCCCTGGATCGCCACGGCCGTCATGCCCACCTCCTCCGCTCGGTCCGCACCCCTGATCCGCACAGTAGGCACGCCCACCGACAACCTCCGGGCACGACCCGCCGACGCTGGCACTGATCAGCGAGAACTCGCGGCGTCGCCGGCAACCGATCGCCGAGCGCCTACGCTGGGCACGTCACGACCCATGCGCGAGGCAGAGGAGGAGCACATGCCCGTCCCCCAGCCGTCCGAGACGACTCGGTGGCGCTGCGCGCAGTGCGGCAACCTGACGCGGTTCGACGTGGTTCGCTCCAGCCGGGTGCGCGAGTACGTCCACGTCGACCTCGCCGGCGCGCCGAAGGTCGAGGAGACCGACGTGCTGGCCGAGTCGGTCGAGCGGGTCATCTGCCGGTGGTGTGGCGGGGACGGCACGGTGGAGCTCGTCGCGCGCCCAGACTCGGCGTGAACGCCCTGCCCGACGCCGTCCGGGCCCGGGTCGTGGCCCTCGCCTCGGACGTGCTGGGCGGGCTGCCGACCGACGACGCGCCCGGGGTCCTGCGTCCCATCGCGCGGTTCGCCGCGGCCAAGCGGGCGCGGCTGGGCGGCAACGCGATCGCCACCGCACTCGACACCGACGCCGGCTTCCGCCGCCGCGTGCTCGACGCCGCGGCCGCTCACGATCCTGCGTTGGCCAAGGCTCTGGACGAGGGGACGACGCCGGCCGCTGCGGACCCCGTCGACGTCGCCGTCATGGCTTACCTGCTGCGCCCGGAGGGGTGGGAAGAGCTGATCGAGGCGGCCACCATGTCGCTGCGCCGTGACGACGACGAGGCACGGCGGGCCCGCGAGGCGGCGGCGACGGAGCGCATCCGCGAGCAGCTCGACGCCGCCCGCGCCTCGGCCCGGGAGATGCGCGCGACGATGCGGGCCGAGATCGACCGGCTCAAGGCCGAGAACACGACGCTGCGCCGGCGCATCCAGGAGACGCGGGAGAAGCTCGGCGCCGTGCGCCAGCAGGATCGCGAGGAGCAGGAGGAGACGGCCCGCGACCTGGCCGAGACCCGCGCGGCGCTGCGGGCGGCCGAGGCGGAGTCGCGGCGGCTGCGTGGCCGGCTGGCCGACGCGGAAGGCGCGCTGGAGGCGGTGCGGCGCAGCGGCCGGGCCGAGCGCAGCCTCGAGACGGCGCGACTGGCGCTGCTGCTCGACACGCTCGCCGAGGCAGCTTCCGGACTCCGGCGCGAGCTGGCACTGCCGGCGTCCTCGCTGCAGCCCGCCGACACCGTCGACGCGGTCGTGCCCGGTGACCCGCTGGCCGGGGCCGGTTCCGGACGGGCTCGGCGCGCCGACGAGCCGGGGTACCTCGACGAGCTGCTGGCGCTGCCGCGGGTGCACCTGATCGTCGACGGCTACAACGTCACGAAGACAGCCTGGTCGACGATGCCGCTGGACGCGCAGCGCTCCCGGCTCGTGCAGGGACTCGCCGCGGTGACCGCGCGGACCGGTGCCGAGGTGACCTGCGTGTTCGACGGGGCGGACGTGACGGTGCCGCCGCCGGTGGCCTCCGCCCAGGGCGTCCGGGTCCGGTTCAGCCCGACCGGACAGACCGCGGACGAGCTGATCCGGCGCATGGTCCTGGCCGAGCCGGAGGGCCGGCCGGTGGTCGTCGCGTCCTCGGACCGCGAGGTCGCCGAGGGCGTCCGGCGGCCGGGCGTGCGCAGCGTCGAGGCGGTCGCGCTGGTGGGCCTGCTGGCCCGCTGAGGCACGGCTGCCGGGTCGGCCGCCCTGCCGTGTCGGCCTCGGCCTCGTCTTCGTCTTCGTCTTCGTCCTCAGGCCAACATCACCAGGATGCCTCGCGCGTCACCATGCTCGCAGGCATGGTGCGACACGAGATTTCGTGCTGAACGTGATCATTCGGAGGCCGGCGAGGGAGGGACCTTGTCGGACCCTGGACCTAGCGTCGTTGTCGGCGGGCAAGGGCTCGCCCTTGCGAGCGTGAGGGACTGGGGATCATGCATATCGACTGTGACCGCTGCGAGATGCGCGGCCTCGCGTGCACCGACTGCGTAGTGTCTGTGCTGCTGGGACCGCTCGACACCGAGCTGGGTGGCGAGGAGCGGGACGCCATCGGCGTGCTCGCCGAGGCAGGACTGGTGCCACCGCTGCGTTTGGTCGTGACCGATGGTGACAACGAGCGTGCCGACCGGAAAAAGTCGCCAGAAACTCCGCCCAGGGATTTGCGGCAGGCGCGCTCGGCTGGCTAGGCTCCCGGCCCAGGTGCCTGATTCCCGCCCGAAGGAAGGACCAGAGTGCCTGTGCCAGGTGGTCAGTCGCGTAGCCCTCGCCGAGTGCTCGTAGCGCTGTGCACGGCCGCGGTCAGCGTCACCGGAATGCTGATGCTGACGACGTCCGGACATGCCGATCCGGAGCCGACCATCGACGAGGTCCGGGAGCAGGTGGATGCGCTCTACCACCAGGCCGAACAGGCCACCGAGCGCTACAACGCCGCCACGGACGAGCTCGCCGAGGTGCAGCGGCGCATCGAGCGTGCGCAGGCCTCGCTGACCCGCCAGGAGGCCGCGGTCGAGGCGGTCCGGGCGCAGGTCGCCGGGTTCGCCGCGGCCAGCTACCGCTCCGGCGGCGGGTTCGACCCGACGCTGCAGGCGCTGCTCGCCGAGAGCCCTGAGGACTTCCTCGCGCAGGCCTCCGTCGTCAATGCCTACGCCGGCCAGCAGGCCGACAGCCTCGCGAGCGCCGCCGAGGTCAGCCGCAGCCTGGAGCAGGCGCGCATGCTGGCCGACGAGGAGCTGGCCCGCCAGCATGCCGTCGAGGCCACGCTGGACACCGAGCGCGAGAACGTAGAGAAACTCCTCGACGAGGCGCAGGCCATCCTCGACCAGCTCGAGGCGGAGGAGCTCGCCCGCCTGGAGGAAGAGCGGGAAGAGGCCGAGCAGCCCAGCCGGGGTGAGGACGACGAGGAGGACGAGGACACGCCGCCCGACGTGCCCGTCTCCGGCCGCGCCGGCGCCGTCGTCGAGTTCGCGCTGTCGCAGGTGGGCGACCCGTACTGCTGGGGCGGCAACGGCCCGGACTGCTGGGACTGCTCCGGCCTGACCTCCGCGGCGTGGGCCGAGGCCGGGGTGAGCCTGCCGCGCTCGTCCGGCTCACAGATCAATGCTGGCTCCCGCGTCTCCAAGAGCCAGCTGCAGCCCGGCGACCTCGTCTTCTACTACAGCCCCATCAGCCATGTCGGCATCTACATCGGCGACGGCCAGATCGTGCACGCCACCCACCCGGGTGACGTGGTCAGCGTCGACGACGTCGACCTGATGCCGTTCTCCGGCGCCACCCGGCCGGGCTGACCGAACCCTGAGCCCGAAGGCTGACACGTGACGTCACCGTGACGCCCGTGACATCGGGCCGATGAGCGGCGCAGCCGGCCGTCGTGACGTCTGGACTCATGCGGCGATGGCCGGCATCGGACACGTAGAACCGCAGGTCAATGCCGCCCTGCTGCGGAGATGACCCGTGAGGTCAGGGCCGGCGAGCGTGTCACAGCTCGGCCGGGAACGACGGGGCCGCGTGTCGGCCGCGACGGGTGCGGCGACCGGCACGACGGGTGAACATACAGGTCAAGCAGGTTGCGCTGAAGCTCCACCGGCCTGGACGGCCGCTGTGACGTTCCGCACCGATCGGCACTCGCGGAGCCGACCGAGACGATCGCAGACGCCGTTCCATCACCGTCCGGACTGGTGGACGCCAGCTGAGCGAACTCAGCCGACGCTGATGGCGTGGCTCAACTGCCAACTGATGAAGCACGTGCCGGCCAAGATGATGGCGACGACGGCCAACCGCATCAGCGCACTCTCGACGCGCACAGAGTTCCGCTGTCGCAGAACCTCACGCATGGGCGATCACCCCCGGACCCTTCGTGTCTGCCGGCAGGTCAGTACCAGCTACCTCAAGGATGAGGTCAGATCACTTCAGGGTCGATGGAGCGAGCGGTTACTTACGTATCGTCTGAACGGGGGAGGACTGTCACACTGTGTAACGGTGCGACACCCAGTGTCACAACTGCCGGCCCGATGTCACCGGCACCGGTGCCGGTGTCACATTACCCCGGTTGGGCGTCCTCGCCACGGCTCAACAGGCCGGCTCGGACCGCGGCCATGATGGCCTGCGCCCGGTTGGACGCGTTGAGCTTGTCGTAGAGCTTCGACACGTGGGTCTTCGTCGTCGATTCGCTGATGTACAGCTTGCGCGCGATGCTCGAGACGCCCAAGCCGTCGGCCAGCAGGTCGAGCACCTCGCGCTCGCGCCGGGTGAGTTGCGGGCCGGTGGGGTGCAGGCGGCGCTGCATGGCTTCGGCCAGGCCGTCGGCGATGAACGCGGACGGGGTGGCCGCGGCGTGCCGGGCGGCGGCCACGACCTCGTCGCTCGGGGAGCTCTTGGGGACGAACGCCGAGGCCCCGGCGTCGAGCGCGCCGAACAGATGGTCGTCACCGGCGTACATGGTGAGGATGACCAAGCCGATGTCGGCGCGGGCCTGGCGCAGCCGGTGGGCCAGCTCCAGCCCGCTGCCGTCGGGCAGCCGGATGTCGATGACCGCCACCGCGGGCTGGCTGGCCTCGGCGAGCTTCTGCGCCTCGGCGACTGTCGCCGCCTCCCCGACCACGGTGAAATCCGCGTCGCGCTCGAATGCTCGGCGAAGGCCTTGGCGGATGAGCTCGTGGTCGTCTACGAGCATGACCGACATGGGCACGGTTGTTACCCCTCTCCATCAATGCTGCCGAGGGATACGTCGACGACGGTACCGCTCTCGGGTCTGTCTTCGATGACGAGTGTCGCCCCCACTCGCCGCGCCCGCTCGGCCATGATCTCCAGACCGTACCGTCCACGCGGCTGGTCCCGCATGCCCGTTCCGTCATCGACCACCCGAATCTGGGCGTTCGGCGGGCTGACGGACACCGTCACCCACAGGTTCTTGGCTTTGGCGTGCTTGCGGACGTTGGTGATGGCCTCCTGTCCGATGCGTAGGAGCTCGGCCTCGACCTCCGGGCGCAGCCGGTCGTGCTCCTCCTGGTGCACCAGGTGGACCTTGAGGCCGGCCTGGGCGCCGACCTGGCGGGCGTAGGCGGACAGCGACGAGCCGAGGCCGCCGTCGTGGTCGAGGTCGCTGCGCAGGTCGAAGATCGAGTGCCGCAGGTTGGACAGGATGCGGGTCAGCTCCTGGCGCAGCGTCGTCGACAACGACTTGGCGTCGGCGTCGGTGGTGCGGGCGATGAGGTCGTCGACGAGGTAGCCCAGCGACGTCAGCTCCTGCGCGATGCCGTCGTGGATTTCGCGGGCCAGCCGCCGCCGCTCCTCGCGCGTGGCCAGCTCGCGGACCTCGTCGAACAGCAGGGCCGTCTCCAGGCGCAGGGCGCCCTCGTCGGTGGAGCCCACGAGCGTCTGCAGCTCGTCGGAGGAGACCTGGTCGGGCACGTCGGCGACGATGACGCCCATGGTGCGTGACCCGACCCGCAGCGGCAGGACGACGCGGAAGCCGCGCCGCCCCATGGGTGTCCACGCGGGCGTCTCGCTGCTCCATGCCTCGAGGACGACGGGGTCGCGCTCGGCGCCGAGCAGCCAGCCGTCGTCCTCGCCGCGGTGTGCGAGCGGGAACAGGTTGCCGCCCTCGCGTCGCACCAGCAGCGCGGCCCGGCGTACCGACAGCGGGCGGGCGACGTGGTCGAGCAGGCCTTCGGCGAGGGTGCCCGGGTCGAGGCCGACCGAGAGCCGTCGCGAGACGACGCGCAGCTCCGACAGCAGGCGGTACGCGGCGGCGTAGCGGCCGCCGTCGGCGATCTGGATGGTGTCCAGGCGCAGCACCCACGCCCCGATGGCGCCGGTGGCGAAGATGATGACCACCCAGACCGAGACGCTACCGAACGTGGGCAGCTCGATGAGGTTTCCGCCGGCCAGGATGTTGCCGATGGCCAACCCCACGGCACCGGTCAGGGTGGTGATGGCGGTACCCATGATGCTGCCGGCCAGGCCCGCGGCGAACGCAGGCACGAGGAGGTAGGGGAGGGCGAGGTAGGCCTCGGGTAGCCCGAGCCCGACGATGATGGACGCCAGGGCCATCTCGGCGGCCACCCGCACGCGGGTGCGCGGCAGGATGCGCTCGGAGATGGCCGCGGCCAGTGCCACCAGCGCCAGCGCTCCCAGCCACCACCAGTCGGTGACGACGCTGCGGGCCGACCCGGTCAGGGCGATGACGAGCGCGAGCATGCCGGGCCGCGCAACGGCCACTCCATGCCAATGACGCTGGACGGAATCGGGAGCCCACACACTCACAGGGGGCAGTTTGCCGTAAAAAGTCTTCTGGCGAGTTCTGAAGACGACCTTGTGCCCGCACTTCGAGACGCGGGGTTGATCAAGGCGCTGGCATGAAAACGTTACCGCCAGTGACGAGCCTCAAAACTCACTGTGACCGCTGTGACAGCGCCCTGGCTCCGAGTCGCGGGATCGCCCGAGATGCGCTATGCGAGTGGGTCGGTGACCGTACCGAGGAACAGCACGGTGCCGGTCTCGCGGTCGGAGATGGTGAACGCGAACGGCCGGTCCACTCGGAACTCCTGGCCGAGGGACTCCTCCATCACCCCGCCCGTGACCGCGGCGGCCTCGGTGCCGGCCTCGTCGACGCGCAGGTACGTCTTGTGGACGACGACGTCGAGGTACGGGTTGGTGGGCGACATGGGGCGGAAGTCGCCGCCGGCGAACGCCGCGCCCATGCCGAGCTCGGTCAGCGCGTCGTTCAGCGTCGCCTTCCACTCCAACTCGAACTTCGGGAGCGCGATCGTCGAGACCTTCTGTTCGGTGAGCCCGGCGACGGCGTCGGCCCACTCGGCGGCGTCGAGCTGGCCGAGCAGGTCGGGCAGGCCGGCGGGATCGGCCGGCAACAGGATCTCCATGCCGTAGCGGCCGTCCGCGCCGTAGGGCAGCCGCAGCATCGTGTAGCCGTCCCGCTCGCTGAGCTCGGCGTACTGGTCGTGAAGGTGCATGAGCGGGACCGCGACCACCTCGCCGTCGGGCAGGGTGAAGCCGGCGTCGCGCGTCTCGGCCGGGTCGAACTCAGTCGTCCAGCCGCCGAGGAAGTAGACGGCGTTCAGCAGCACCAGGACGGCGCTCGGGTTGGGCAGGCCGAGGTCGGCGGCGATGCTGTCGATGCGGTCCTCGGTGTGCTCGCGGACCCACGCGTCGATCTCGTCCGCGGTCTCCTGCGCGCCGAGGTCGGCCTCGTCGGCCGTGGAGCCGAACGTGTCGCGGACGAACGTCAGGTAGTCCTCCTCGAAGGGATGGTCCTCCTGCGCCCACAGCGCGTTGGCCACCGAGAGGGTGATGTCGTCGGTGTCGGCCAGCTGGTCCAGCAGTGCGCCGACGCGGACGTCGCGGGCGTCGTCGAGGTGCAGGACGTCGGCCATGGCGGTGGCGGTGTCGCCGCCGGCGCCGGCGAGCACCATGGCCAGGAGTGCGGCGACGGAGACCGGGGAGGTGACGGTGTTGTCGTCGCCGTCGGTGAGCTGGCCGAGCAGGTCGAACCCGAAGGCGTTGACGGCGGCGCCGACGGTGCCCGCGTCGGCGGGCGCGAGGTCGGCTACCACCTCGACTCGTGCGGCGTCCGGCGGCCCGGAGGCGGCCGGCGACCGGTCGCCGTCGTCGTCGGCGGTCCCGCAGGCCGCGACCAGCAAGGCACCGGCGACGACGGCGGCGGTCCAGCGCGTGAGCGGCATGCGTACCCCCAGGTTGGTCGGGCTCAGCCGCGCGGGTCGGCCACCGTCCCGAAAAAGACGACGGTGCCGGTCTCGCGGTCGGAGATGGTGAAGGCGAACGGCCAGTCGGCGCGGAAGCTCTCGCCGGCCGACGTACGCGTCATGCCGCCGGTGACGGCGGCGGCCTCGGTTCCGGATTCGTCGACCCGGATGTAGGTCTTGTGCACGACGGTGTCCAGCGTCTGGCCCTGTGCCGACATCGGCCGGAAGTCGCCGCCGGCGAACGCGGGCCCCATGCCGAGCGCGGTCAGCGCCTCGGTCAGCTCGGCGTTCCACTCCAGCTCGAAGCGGGGCAGTACCACGGTGCCCAGCTCCTCCGGCGCGAGGCCCGCGACCGCCTCGGCCCACTCGGCGGCGTCGAGCGTCGACAACACCTGCGGAAGGCTGGAGTCGGCGTCGGGGAGCAGGATCTCCATGCCGTAGCGGCCGTCCTGGCCGTAGGGGAGGCGCAGCATGCGGTACCCGTCGCGCTGGACGAGCTCGAGCTCCTGGTCGCGCAGGTACATGAGCGGGACGTCCGCGGTGTTGCCGTCGGCCAGCGTGAACGGCTCGTCCTGGGTGGCGGCGGGATCGAACTCGGTGGTCCAGGTGCCGAGGAAGTAGACGGCGTTGAGCAGGAGGACGGCGGCCTGCGGGTCGGGCAGGCCGAGGTCGGCGGCGATGCCGTCGATGCGGTCCTCGGTGTGCTCGCGGACCCACGCGTCGATCTCGTCCGCGGTCTCCTGCGCGCCGAGGTCGGCCTGCTCGGCCGTCGCTCCGAAGGAGTCGCGGACGAAGGAGAGGTAGTCGTCCTCGAGCTGGAAGTCCTCGCGAGCCCAGATGGCGTTGGCGGTGGAGAGGGTGATGTCGTCGGTGTCGGCCAGCTGGTCCAGCAGTGCGCCGACGCGGACGTCGCGGGCGTCGTCGAGGTGCAGGACGTCGGCCATGGCGGTGGCGGTGTCGCCGCCGGCGCCGGCGAGCACCATGGCCAGGAGTGCGGCGACGGAGACCGGGGAGGTGACGGTGTTGTCGTCGCCGTCGGTGAGCTGGCCGAGCAGGTCGAACCCGAAGGCGTTGACGGCGGCGCCGACGGTGCCCGCGTCGGC
>NZ_SMKZ01000059.1 GCF_004349065.1 Jiangella asiatica | reverse complement strand
CGTCCGCTGACTCCCCCAGTGGTCCCGAAATGATCACGTTCAGCACGAAATCTCGTGTCGCACCATGCTTGCAAGCCTCATGAGGGTCGGGCAGGCCTGGTGATGAGACGGCTGGAGGCCTGGCGCGACGGCGGGACCAGCGAGGCCGACGGTGGCAGGTCAGCCGCGGGCGACGGTGAAGGCGACGAGGCGGGCCGCACCGGGGTCGACCGCCGCCCAGTCGCCGTCGACGGAGAAGACCGCGACCGACGAGGTCGGGAAGCCGCCGCGCGGGCGATCGCCGGCGGGAACCTGCGACGTGCCGTCGTCGAGGGCGCCGGCCAGCATGCCGATGCCCGGATTGTGCGCCACGACCATCGCACTCGAGGCCTCGACCGGTAGCGCGCGCACGAGCTCGAGCAGGTCGCCGGCGCCGGCGTAGTAGACGTCGTCGGTGACGACCGGCTCCGGCGGGTCGGCCAGCTCGGCGGCCAGCAGCCGATACGTCTGACGGGTGCGCACCGCCCCGGACACGATCGCGACCTGCGGCGACACGCCTTGCGACCGCAGCCATCGGCCGGCCACGGGTGCGTCGCGACGGCCCTGACCGGCCAGGGGACGCTCGTGGTCGGGCAGCCCGCCGGGCGACGCCGCCTTGGCGTGCCGGATCAATACCAGGGTCCTCGCCATCTACGTCAGACTAAGGGCTCCAGTAACCTGCGGCAGGATGGGGTTCACCCGCCGATTGTCGGCGTTGCCCCCATGGCCACGATCGCCCTGATCTGGTAAGGATTCGCTGTGGAGATCACCGTGCCTGAAGCCACCGTGCCAGACCTACCGCCCCCGCCGACGGAGTCCACGCCCGCGCCGCCGCCGGCGAGCTCCCGGGCTGACCTGCGCCACCGGCTCAACACCGCTACGGCCGGCTTCGAGGCTCCACTCGCCGCCATCGACATTGACGCTTGGGAGGTCAACGCCGCCGACCTGGTGCGCCGGGCCGCCGGCAAGCCGATCCGGGTCGCCAGCAAGTCGCTGCGCAGCCGGTCGCTGCTGCGCGACGTGCTGGCCCGCGACGGCTACGACGGCGTTCTCGCGCTGACGCTGGCCGAGGCGTTGTGGCTGGCTGGCACCGAGCTGAGCCGGGACGTCGTCGTCGGGTACCCCAGTGCCGACCGGCGCGGGCTGTCCCGGCTGGCCGGCGACGAGGAGCTGGCCGAGGCCGTGACGCTGATGGTCGACGACGTCGCGCAGCTCGACCTGGTCGACGCGGTGGCGCCGACCGACGGCCGCGCGGAGGTGCGGGTCTGTCTCGAGCTGGACCTGTCCTGGCGGCCGGCCGGAGGGCGGGTCCGGGTCGGCGCGAAGCGCTCCCCGCTGCACAGCGTCGACGACATCGTGCGGTTGGCGCAGGTGGTGGATTCGCGGCCGGGGTTCCGGCTGGTGGGGCTCCTGGGGTACGAGTCGCAGATCGCCGGCGTCCAGGACGCGCCGCCCGGGCACGCCTGGCGGGGCCGGCTGATCCGGTCCATGCAGCGCCGCTCGTGGTCGGAGCTGACCGAGCGGCGCATCGCCGCGGTCGAGGCCGTCCGCAAGGTCGCCGACCTGGAGTTCGTCAATGGCGGCGGCAGCGGCTCCATCGAGCGAACCGTCTCCGACCTGTCCATCACCGAGGTCACCGCCGGGTCCGGGCTGCTGGCGCCGCGGCTGTTCGACGGCTATACGAGCTTCTCGCCGCGGCCGGCCGCGTTCTTCGCGGTTCCGGTGGTGCGCCGGCCGGGGCCGGGCATCGTCACGGTCGCCGGCGGCGGCTACATCGCCAGCGGCGCGGCCGGCGAAGACCGCCTGCCGGTGCCGTGGCTGCCGGAGGGCCTGACGCTGGACCGCTCCGAGGGCGCCGGCGAGGCGCAGACGCCGCTGCTTGGTTCCCCCGCCGACGACCTCGCCATCGGCGACCGCGTCTGGTTCCGCCACGGCAAGGCCGGCGAGCTGTCCGAGCGGTTCGACTCCTACTACCTGGTGCGCGGCGAGCGGCTGGTCGACACCGTCGCCACCTACCGCGGCGACGGCAAGACGTTCCTCTGAGCCATACCCTCGAACCGTGCGCGTGGTGACGCTGGACGCCGTGGCCGGCCGCATCCGGGCGACGCCGCCGCGGCGCGGGCCGACGACGGTGGTGGCCATCGACGGACCGGCCGGCTCGGGCAAGACGACGCTGGCGGCGCGGCTGTCGACGCGGCTGGACGACGCCCCGGTGGTGCACCTGGACGACCTCTACCCCGGCTGGGACGGGCTCGCGGCCGGATCCGACGCCGTCGCCGACCAGGTGCTGCTGCCGCTGGCGGCGGGCCGCCCGGCGCGGTACCGGCGCTGGGACTGGTACGGCGACGCCTACGCGGAGTGGGTCGACGTCCCGCCGGCCCCGGTGGTCCTCGTCGAAGGCTGCGGCAGCGCGCCCACCCGCGCAGCGGCTGCCCTGGCGCTGATCATCTGGGTGGAGGCGCCGCACGACGTGCGCAAGGACCGCGGCATCGCCCGCGACGGCGACGGCTTCGGGCCGCACTGGGAGCGCTGGGCCCGCCAGGAGGACGCACTGTTCGCCGCCGAGCGCACCCGCGACCGGGCCGACCTGCGGCTGGAGACCGCGTCCCGGCTCCCCCACGATCCGGAGCTCGAGGTCGTGGTGGCCGATACGCCGGCGCACGCGGACTCGGGCCTGGGCTAGCGTTGACGGGTGCGCGTCGCCGAGCTGAACCTCTTCCCCGTCAAGTCCACCCGGCTGCGCCCCGTGGACGAGGCCGTCGTCGAGCCGTGGGGCCTCGCGCACGACCGGCGCTGGATGGTCGTCGACGCCGACGGCTACGTCGTCACCGCTCGCATCGTGCCGGCCCTGCTGTCGGTGACGGCAACGGCGCTGGGCACCGGCCGGGTGCTGCTGTCCGACCCGCACGCCGACGACCTGACGGTGGACGCGGCCGGCTGCGACGAGCTCGTCCCGGTCCAGGTGTGGCGGTCGAAGCTGGACGCGGTGCATCCCAGCCCCGAGGCCGATGCCTGGCTGTCCGGCCTGGTCGAGCGCGACGTGCGGCTGGTGTGGCTCGACGACCCCGGCCGCCGGCCCGTCGACCCGCGGTACGGCCTTCCGGCCGACCGCGTCAGCTTCGCCGACGCTTTCCCGCTGCTGATGGCCACGACGGCGTCGCTGCGGCAGCTCAACGACTGGGTCGTCGAGGAGGCACTGCTGCGCGGCGAGGCACCGCCCGACCAGCCGCTGCCGATGCGCCGGTTCCGCCCGAGCGTGGTGGTCGACGGGTCCGAGCCGTTCGCGGAGGACACCTGGCAGCGGCTGCGCGTCGGCGACGTGCCGTTCCGTGCGGCCAAGCTGTGCGACCGGTGTGTGCTGACGACGATCGACCCCGACTCACTGACCAAGGGCAAGGAGCCGCTGCGCACCCTGGCCCGGCACCGGCGCTGGGACGGCAAGGTCTGGTTCGGCCTCAACCTCGTCCCCGACGGCACCGGCGTCATCCGTGTCGGCGACGAGGTCGAGCTGCTCGCCGGCTGATCGGCACCCGGTCACTCGCCGATCCACACCTCCGCGTTGGACACCGCTGACCAGAGTTCGATCGCCAGCACGTCAGGCGCGGTGACGTACAGCCAGGCTGCCGAGCGTTGGCCGACCGCCAGCCTCCCGGTCCGCGACTCGTCGATCACCGGGTCGCCGGTCGCGTAGGACAAGTTGGTGAGCCGGTCGCATACCGCGATCTCCTCGTAGCAGATTTCGTCGTAGAAGCGCGGCACCTGGCGGATTACGAGCTCGACCTCGGTGCCGTCCTCGGCACGGTAGGTGGCCGACACGGTCCCGACCTGGTGCTCCGGGTCGGTGATCTCCACGGCGGGTTCGGTGCCGCCGGGACCCACGTAGGTGAGCGGTCCCCGGCCGATGTCTGCCTCCAGGGTCGCCCGGGCGACCGACCAGTTGGCGGCGGTGGCCTCCAGGTCGACGCCTCGGATCAGCTCCTCGGAAGGGTGCTGTGCGCCGACAGACCAGGCGGCGTCCGCCACGGCGTCCGCCTGCTCGCTGGTGAAGGCCGGCTCCGTTGGATCGCCCGCCGATTCCGCGACGGCCGGCTCGGTTATCGTGTCGGGCGCCGGCATCACGTCCCAGGTCACACCCGACGCGGCCGACCCTCCCTCGAGGAGGGTGAACTGGTGCAGCCCGTCGAACGACACGCGCCAGCGGTCCTCGGAGTCACGTCCGTCCTCGCACGAGCCTTCCTCCACCGATGGGACGGACCGCAGTTGGTCGCAGTCAAGCGGCTCCAGGTCGGGCCGTGCCTCCTGCAGGAAGACCTCCATGACCACCAGCTGACCGAACACCGTGAGGTTCAGCTGCAGCCCCAACTCACCCGGGTGCGCGGTCACGGCGATGTCGTCGGCTTCCTCTGGGAGTGCGCCGGCCACCGCCTCCCACAGCTCGGCACGGAGTGGGTCGGCGTTCACGGACGGATCCACGCTCGCGTCCGGACGCGGATCGGCCGGGGGCCGGGCCACTTGGCCGTCGACCGGACCGGGCAGGTACGACGCCACCAGAACAGCGGCTGCCGTGGCCGCCACGGCCAGTGCACCTCCAGCAGCGGTCCATCCACGACGGTTGCGCCGACGACGCGCCCGCCCGCGGGCGATGATCTCGTCCGCTGACACCTCGGGCACCGGGTCGTCGGACAGAGCCGTCCTGAACAACCCCTTCAACACCGGGTCGGTCATCGCTGCTCCTCCAGAGTCGCGAGTACCTGCGGGCCGAGGACCTGGCGCAGCCGTTCCAGGCCGCGCACAGTCTGGCTCTTGACGTTGCCGGAGCTGCAGCCGAGCAGCTCGGCGACCTGGTTGACCGAGAGGTCCTCCCAGAATCGCAGCACCAGAACCGCCCGCTGCCGGGGCGGCACCCCGGCCAGCGCCGCGAGCAGCCGGTCCCGCGTCCCGGGGTCACCGCGGTCAGCCGGATCGCCGGTACCGATCCGGTCCGGGACGGCCTCGACGGCGTGCTCGCGCCGCCACGGCCGGCGAGTGCTGTCGATGTAGGTGTTGACGAGCGTCTTGCGGGCGTAGGGCTCGTTGTCGTCGCGCCGCGTGACCCGCCGCCACACGACATAGAGCTTGACCAGCGTCTCCTGGACGAGATCCTCGGCCAGGTGCCAGTCGCCGGTCAGCAGGAACGCCGTGCGCAGCAGCCGGGTGCTGCGGGCGTCGACGAACTCGCGGAACGACGCCTCGTCGTTCGCCAGCATGTCAGCCCTCCACCGGTCACCAGGTTCTCACCCCGTCCACGGAGTGCCCTGGCTGTCCGGTTGCACGGCCTGGCCGGCGTCAATCCTCGTTCGACGCCGGAACTGCGGGCACACGATGCTGGGGAATGGCGTCCCCGATGGGTAGGTGGCGATCGGGGTCGAGGGTCGCGCCCGTCCCCACGATGAGGTCGTAGTGACCGAGGCCCAGCCCCCCGCCACCGATCATCGCCGCCTCGTCGTCGTTCATCTGCTGGAAGTAGGACACGCTCCCGACCCATGACTCGCACACCCCCGAAGCGGAGGCGGTGCAGAGGTTCTCGTAGAACCGGTCGTCCTGCCAGATCGCCAGGTCGATCCGGACATCGTCGACGGTGCGGAACTGGGCGACGATCGTCGACGGGTCGCTTGTGTAGAAACCGGTCTGAGCCAGCGGTCCCAGACCCAGGCCGTGCTCGACGGCCGACTTGATCCGCGGCCAGGCATCCCGGGCCGCCGCCGCCATGTCCCATCCGCTGACCAGCTCGGCTTCGTCGTGCTCGGCACCCACCGACCAGGCCGCCTCGGCCAGGGCGTTCGCTTCCTCGAAGGTCAGCGTGTCCGCGAAGTCGCCGACAGTGTCCGTGGCGGTGCCGACGTCGTGGATCGTCGAGCTCCATTCGACCATAGCGGCGGCAGTGCCTCCCTCGGCGACGGCGACACCCGTGTGATCGCCGGCCTGGCCGACGATGCGCCAGCGATCTTGGTCGTCGTAACCCTGCTGGCACGGGGCCCACTGCGCGACGCCGTCGGGAATCTCCGCCGGCTCGCGGCACGGCTGGAACTCCGGCAGGTCCGGCCGGGACTCCTGGAGGACGATGTCGATGGAGAAGGTCGTGTCCCCGCGCACGGCCGCGAAGTTGAGAGCGTGTTCGGTGCCGATCCCGCCCTGGGCGATGATGGAGCTCTCGAGCACCAGGTCGTCGGGCAGGACCGGTTCGACCGCCGCCCACAGCTCCTGCTCGATGACCGATCCCACGCTGACCGCGGAGTCGGTGAAGACCTCGGCGGTCTCGTCGCCACCGGACTCGGCCTGCGCCAGCTCCTCGAGTAGGCCGCTGGTCCGCTGCTCCTGAATCTTGGCGGGCGTCTCGTAGGGCCACACCTGGTTGCTGGGGTCGGACGCCGCGGGCGCGCCGTCGCCGTCGGGCAGGAGGCCGGGCACCACCAGGACGCCAGCGCCCACGACGGCGAGCAGTGCCACTCCCCCGCCGATGCGGGTGCGCCGGCGCCGGGAGCGCAGAGCACGACCGCGGGCGATGTCGTCGTCCACGGCGGGCAGCGCGCGAGGCTCGTCGGCGAGTGCCTGCGTGAACAGTTCCTTCAGCTTCGCGTCGGTCATACCGCATCCCTCAGTGCCATGAGGTCGTCGGCGCCCAGCAGCTCGCGCAGCCGTTCCAAGCCGCGCGCCGTCTGGCTCTTGACGTTGCCGGAGCTGCAGCTCAGCAGCTCCGCGACCTGCTCGACGGAGAGGTCCTCCCAGAACCGCAGCACCACCACCGCCCGTTGCCGTGCGGGCACCCGGGCCAGCGCGGCCATGAGCCGGTGGCGGGTGTCGGGCGCGCCGAGGTCGGCCGGGTCGCCGGCGCCGACCAGGTCAGGCAGGGCGTCGACGGTATGTTCGCGCCGCCACGGCCGGCGGGTGCTGTCGATGTAGGTGGTGAGCAGGGTCCTGCGGGCGTAGCCGATGGCTTCCTCGCGCCGGCGCACCCGCCGCCACGAGACGTAGAGCTTGGCCAGCGTCTCCTGCACGACGTCCTCGGCGGCGTGCCAGTCGCCCGTCAGCAGGTACGCCGTGCGCAGCAGCGCACGGCGGCGCACCGTGACGAACTCGCGATACGACGCCTCGTCGATGGCAAGCATCTACCCGCCCTCCCCCAACCGACCTCACCATAGTGACGGACGGCGGCCGGTTCCGGGTTGCATGCGCGAGAGACCCCGTGATCATCAACGGTTGGCGACGCCATGGCGTCGCCAACCGTTGATGATCACGGGGAGCAGACCGTCAGATGCGGCAGGCGAGGATGTCGGTGACGAGAATGGCGCGGGCGCCGATGGCCCACAGGTCGTCCATGACGCGCTGGGCCTCCGCGCGCGGCACCATGGCCCGCACGGCCACCCAGCCCTCGCGGTGCAGCGGCGACACCGTCGGCGACTCCAGGCCGGGGGTGAGCGCGCTGGCCTCCTCGACCCGCTCGGCGCGGATGTCGTAGTCCATCATTACGTACTCGCGCGCGACCATGACGCCGTTCAGCCGGCGCAGCAGCAGCTCGACGGCAGGCGGGCGAGCGCCGTCGGCGCGGGCCACCAGCACCGCCTCGGACTTCAGGATCGGCTCGCCGACGATCTCCAGGCCGGCCTGCCGCAGCGTCGTCCCGGTCTCGACGACGTCGGCGATGACGTCGGCGACACCGAGCTGAACGGCGGTCTCGACCGCGCCGTCCAGCCGGATCACCGCGGCGTCGACGCCGCGCTCGGCCAGGTAGGTCTCGAGCAGTCCGGCGTACGACGTGGCGACGCGCAGGCCGGCGAAGTCGGACACCTTCTCGGCGGTACCGGGGCGGGCGGCGAAGTGGAACGTCGACCCGCCGAAGCCGAGCGCCAGCACCTCCTCGGCCGGCGACCCGGAGTCCAGCAGCAGGTCGCGACCGGTGACGCCGACATCGACGGTGCCGGAGCCGACGTAGACGGCGATGTCGCGGGGACGCAGGTAGAAGAACTCGACGTTGTTGTCGGGATCGCGCAGGACGAGGTCGCGGGCGCCGTTCGTGCGCTGGCGGTAGCCCGCCTCGCGCAGCATCTCGGCGGCCGGCCCGGCCAGCGAGCCCTTGTTGGGCACGGCGATGCGCAGGGTCGTGGACATGGGAGTGACGCCTCTCAGAGCTTCTCGTACACGGCGTCGAGGGTGACGCCGCGTGCCAACATCAGGACCTGGACGTGGTAGAGCAGCTGCGAGATCTCCTCGGCGGCCCGCTCGGCACTTTCGTGCTCGGCCGCCATCCAGGCTTCGGCGGCTTCCTCCACGACCTTCTTCCCGACGTGATGGACGCCATGGCGGACCGCCTCGACCGTGCCGGAGCCGGGGTCACCGGACTCCACCTTGGCGGACAGCTCGACCCACAGGTCCTCGAAACTCTTCACGTCGCACAAGGGTACGGAAACGCGCCGCCGCGCCGCGCACGATGTTCACGGGCCGGACACGCCGGCCCGCCATCTGGACGCCGCCCAGCGGTGCGCGAGACGCTCAGGCGTAGCTGTCGCGCAGCGCCACGACGGTGGCCAGCGCGGCTTGGGTCGCCTCGTAGCCCTTGTCCTCCTTGGACCCCGGCAGGCCGGCACGAGCGAGCGCCTGCTCCTCGTCGTCGCAGGTCAGCACGCCGAATCCGACGGGGACCCCGGTGTCGACGGTGACCCGGGTCAGGCCGTCGGTGGCGGCCTGGCAGACGTAGTCGAAGTGCGGCGTCTCACCGCGCACGACCACCCCCAGGGCGACGACGGCGTCGTATCCGGCCCGGGCCAGCCGGGCCGCCGCGACCGGCAGCTCGAACGACCCCGGTACGCGAAGCACGAGCGCGTCGCGGACCTCGGCCTCCTCCAGAGCCCGGCGAGCACCGGCGACCAGCCCGTCCATGACCGTCTGATGCCACAGCGCGGCCACGACCGCGACCCGGAGGTCGCCCACGTTCTCCACGCGCAGCTCCGGCGCGCCCTCACCGCTCATGCCAGGTTCCCTTCCGCGTCACCGGCGTCGCCGGTCTCGTCCGGCCCCGACAGGTCGCCGAGGTCGTGTCCCATCCGGTCCCGCTTGGTGGTCAGGTAGCGCAGGTTCTCCGGGTTCGCCGAGACCGGCAGCGGCACCCGCTCGGCCAGCTTGAGCCCGTAGCCCTCGACGCCGGTCAGCTTGGCCGGGTTGTTCGTCATGAGCGAGATGGTGCGCACGCCGAGGTCGGCGAGGATCTGCGCGCCGGTGCCGTAGTCGCGGGCGTCCGCGGGCAGTCCCAGCTCGACGTTGGCGTCGACGGTGTCCAGCCCGCCGTCCTGCAGCTCGTAGGCCTGCAGCTTGTGCACCAGCCCGATGCCGCGGCCCTCGTGCCCGCGCAGGTAGACGACGATGCCGCGGCCGGCCCGCGCCACCAGGTCCATGGCCGCGCGCAGCTGCTGGCCGCAGTCGCAGCGCAGCGAGCCGAGCGCGTCTCCGGTCAGGCACTCCGAGTGCAGCCGCACCAGGACCGCGTCGTCGCCGACGGTCTCGGAGCTGACGTCGCCCATCACCAGTGCCACGTGCTCGGTGCCGTCGAGGACGTCGCGGTAGGCGTGCGCGGCGAAGGTGCCGTGGGCGGTGGGCAGCCGGGTGGTGGCGACCCGTTCCACCTGCCGCTCGGTGCGCCGCCGGTACCGGATGAGGTCGGCGATGGAGATCATCGCCAGGCCGTGCTCGTCGGCGAACTCGCGCAGCGCCGGCGCCCGCATCATCGAGCCGTCGTCGTGGACGATCTCGCAGAGCACCCCCGCGGGCGACAGAGCCGCCAGCCGCGCGAGGTCGACCGCGGCCTCGGTGTGCCCGGGCCGGCGCAGCACGCCACCTTCCCTGGCCCGCAGGGGGAAGACGTGGCCGGGCCGGCTGAGCTCGTACGCCTCGGTCGCGGAGTCGGCCAGTACGCGCGCCGTGTGTGCCCGCTCGGCGGCGGAGATGCCCGTGGTGATGCCGTGGCGGGCGTCGACGGAGACCGCGAAGGCCGTGCCCTTGCGGTCCTCGTTCACCGCCGTCATGGGCGGCAGCTTCAGCCGGTCCAGCTCGCTGCCGAGCATCGGCACGCAGATCACGCCCGAAGTGTGCCGGATGGTGAACCCCATCAGCTCCGGGGTGGCCCGCGCCGCGGCGAAGATCAGGTCACCCTCGTTCTCGCGGTCCTCGTCGTCGACCACGACCACGGCCTTGCCGGCCGCGACGTCGGCGATGGCCCGCTCGACGGTGTCCAGCCGCACGTCCCTCGTCGGCCCGCTCATGCCGTCGCTCCCGCGCCGAGCAGCCGTTCGACGTACTTGGCGACGACGTCGACCTCGAGGTTGACCTGGTCGCCGGGCTGCCGCCGGCCGAGCGTCGTGAGCTGCAGCGTCGTCGGGATCAGGCTCACCTCGAACCAGTCCGGGCCGAGCGCGGACACCGTCAGCGACACCCCGTCGACGGCGATGGAGCCCTTCTCGGCGATGTAGGGCATCAACCCCGGCGGCGCCTGGACCCGCACGACGTCCCAGCGCTGGCCGCGCTCGCGCGACACGACGGTGCCGACGCCGTCGACGTGGCCCTGGACGATGTGGCCACCGAGCCGATCCGACGCTCTCACCGCCCGCTCCAGGTTCACGACGTCGCCCGTCGAGAGCTTCGCGAGGGTGGTGCGGTCGAACGTCTCGCGCATGACGTCGACGGTGAACCTGTCACCGTCGACGTCGACGACGGTGAGACAGACCCCGTCGACCGCGATGGACGCGCCGTGCACGGCATCGCTGACGACCTTCGGGCCGCGGACGGTGAGCGTGCCGTCGGCCGCGTCGCCTCGGACAGCGACCAGTTCTCCCAGCTCTTCGACGATCCCGGTGAACATGCCTCACGCCTTCCTGTGTTCTCGCGGTGTTGCGGTGATCCTGATGTCGCCGCCGACGACGGCGACGTCGCTGACGTCGAGGCGGATGGCTTCGCCGATGGTGGTGACGCCGGCGCAGGCCAGCACGGCGTCGCCGGCACCGAGCAGCGCGGGCGCCACGTAGCCGACGACCCGGTCGACCAGCCCGGCCCGCCAGAACGCGCCGGCGAGCGTCGGTCCGCCTTCGAGCAGCACGTACCGCTGGCCGCGCTCGTCGAGCATGCTGAGCAGCTTGGCGAGGTCGACCCGGCCGTCGGCGCCGGCACCGACCTCGTCGGCGGTGGCGATCCAGGTGGGTGCGGAGCCGTCGCGGACTCGGGCGGTGGCGGGCGTGCGGCCGTCGCTGTCGACGACGACGCGCAGCGGCTGGCCTGGTGGCACGTGCTCGTCCGCGGGGCGGGCCGTGAGCTGGGGGTCGTCGGCGACCACCGTGCCGACCCCGGCGACGACGGTGTCGACGGACGCCCGCAGCCGGTGGACGTCGGCGCGCGCCTGTGCACCGGTGATCCAGCGGCTGGTGCCGTCCGCGGCGGCACTGCGGCCGTCGAGCGTCGCGGCGAACTTCCAGACCACGAACGGCCGGCGGGTGCGGAACGGGGTGAGCCAGCGCGCGTTCATGCGCTCGGCGTCGTCCTGGAGGACTCCGAGCTCGACATCGATGCCGTGCGCGCGCAGTGTGGCGGCCCCGCCGGCGGCGACGGGGTTCGGGTCGGCCACGGCGATCACGACCCGGCGCACCCCTGCCTCGATCAGCGCGCTCGTACACGGCCCGGTGCGGCCGGTGTGGTCGCACGGTTCCAGGGTGACCACCGCGGTGCCGCCGCGGGCCGCGTCGCCGGCGGATCGCAGGGCGACGACCTCGGCGTGTGGGCCGCCGGGGCGCTCGTGCCAGCCCTCGCCGACGACTCTGCCGGCCGCGTCGAGCACGACGCAGCCGACATCGGGGTTGGGGGGCGTGGTGAGGGCGCCGCGCGCCGCCAGCGCCACGGCCCGGCGCATCGCCGTCAGCTCGGCCTCGGTGGCCACGGCCCCTCCTCGCTCGTCTCGAGCGAGCTCCGGGGCAGGCGCGGACAGGCGCCGCGTACGGCCGAGCCGGCCGGGCGCGCATCAGGGCGCGACCAGCCGAGACGGCCGCGCGTGCTTCCTCCCATCCGGACTTTCACCGTCGGTCCCGGAGTTCCACCGGGTCAACCGGACGCCTCGTGATGACGACGGCCGGGTCGCGGACTGTCACCGCCGGTTCGGACTTTCACCGACCCCGGAGCACGCGTTGTGTCTCGTCCAGAGTAAACCGGTCCCGCTCGCGACGCATTCCCGGACCGGGTCACGACGGCCGACAGTGCTACGTCGCCGGCGTTCCGCATGAGTCCGGCTTGACCTCAAGTTTGGTTGAGGTACAAGACTGTCGCCCATGAGCACCGACATCGACGCCTCGACCACCGCCGCCGACACCGAAGCGATCAAGCAGGTGATCGCCACCGTCGAACACGCCCAGAACAACGAGCTCCCCGACGAGTTCCTCGCCCTGTTCCGACCCGACGCGATCTGGACCACGGGCGGCGGGAAGCGCCTGTTCGGCCTCGACGCGATCGCCGAGTTCACCCGTCAGGTGCTTCCCGGCGGGATGCGGGACCAGACGGTCACGTTCGAACTGGAGCACCTGCTGTTCATCCGCGCGGACGTCGCCGCCGTCAAGCTGCGTCAGGTGTACCAGACCCCCGACGGAGTGGACGTCGGCTCCCCGCTGTGGATCCTGGCGAAGGAAGAGGGCCGGTGGCTCCTGACCGCCTGCCAGAACATGGGCGTGCCCGACGACGAGGACGTCTCGCCCAACCGCCCCGTCTTCGGCACCACGAAGTAGACGTCGGCCCCGGTCAGGCGGGATCGGTCCGGTCGGCGGCGTCGGCGGCGAGGCGGCGGAGGTCCGCGATGGCCTTCGCCGCGTCGTCGGCTCCGTAGACGGCCGAGCCCGCCACGAACACGTCGGCGCCGGCGTCTGCGCAGCGCTCGATCGTCTCGCCGGACACGCCCCCGTCGACCTGGACCCAGACGTCGAGGCCGGACCGAGACACCATCTCCCGGGCCAGGCGGATCTTCGGCAGGCAGACGTCGAGGAAGCCCTGGCCGCCGAAGCCCGGCTCGACGGTCATGACCAGCAGCATGTCGATCTCGGGCAGCAGCACCTCGAACGGCTCGACCGGGGTGGCCGGCTTGAGCGCCACCCCGGCCCGGGCACCGTGCCGGCGGATCTCGCGGGCCAGCCGCACCGGCGCGGCGGCCGCCTCGGCATGGAACGTGACGTTGTGGGCGCCGGCCTCGGCGTACCCGGGCGCCCAGCGGTCCGGGTCGTCGATCATCAAGTGGCAGTCGACCGGCAGGGTGGTGCTGGCCAGGATCGCCTCGACGACCGGCAGGCCCAGCGTCAAGTTGGGCACGAAATGGTTGTCCATGACGTCGACGTGCACCAGGTCCGCGTCGCCGATGCGGGCGATCTCGGACTCGAGGTTCGCGAAATCGGCGGACAGGATGCTCGGCGCGATCTGGATACCCACGACCGCCCAGGTTACCGGTATGACGCTCAGCGATCGGTCGTGGTGCCGACACTGCCGACGGGCAGGTCGCTCAGCGCCGTGGCCGCCTCCGCGGCGGTGTGAGCCTTCGGTTGAGCTCGCAGGCGGTGTCGTGAGCGTGCCAGACTCTCGCGCATGAGATACGCCCTGTTGATCTGCAATGACGAGTCGATCTCACCGAGCATGGACGAATTGAACGCCGATCCGGTACACCAGGCTTGGTCGGCGGATCTGGACCGGCGCCGCGCCGAGTTGTACGGCGCCCGATTGCGGCCGGTCGCCAACGCGACGACGGTCCGGGTGCGCAACGGTGAAACCTTGGTGTCCGACGGCCCATTCGCGGAGACCAAGGACTTCGTCGGCGGCGTCGTATTCATCGAGTGCGCCGATCTTGACGAGGCGATCGAGATCGCCAAAGGTCACCCGTATGCCCTGCACGGGAGCGTCGAGATCCGCCCGGTTTGGGAATGACCGCTTCCGACGACGCCACGACTCCCGACGATGCGGTACGAGCCGCGGTCGACGCGGCGTATCGCGATGAATGGGGTCAGGTGGTCGCGACCCTGATCGGCATGACCCGTGATTGGGATCTGGCCGAGGATTGCGCCCAGGACGCGTTCGCGGCCGCGCTGTCGACCTGGCGCCGCGACGGCATACCGAGCCGGCCGGGCGCCTGGCTCACTACGGCCGCACGCAACCGTGCGACCGACCGGCTACGGCGCGACATGGCCGGCAAGGCAAAGCTTCGCGAGCTGGCGGTGTTGGCCCGCGATGCTCCGGACGAGCCGAATCTGGAAGAGATTCCGGACGAGCGGCTACGGTTGATCTTCACCTGCTGCCACCCGGCGCTTCCGTTCGAGGCCAGGATCGCGCTCACGCTGCGCACCCTCGCCGGGTTGACCACTCCGGAGATCGCGAAGGCGTTCCTCACCTCCGAAACCACGATGGCGCAACGGCTGGTCCGAGCCAAACGCAAGATCGCCGACGCCGGTATCCCGTACCGCGTTCCACCCGCCGAGCTGCTCCCCGAGCGACTAGCCGCGGTGCTGGCCGTACTCTATTTGATCTACAACGAGGGCTACGACCAGCAGGACGGTCGCCGGGCGCTCACGGCTGAGGCGATCCACCTTGCCAGGGTGCTCATCGGCCTGCTGCCCAACGAACCCGAGCCGCGTGGCCTGTTGGCATTGATGTTGCTCAACGAGGCGCGCCGAGCGACACGTACCAAGGACGGCATATTGGTACCGCTCGAAGATCAGGACCGGGCCAGGTGGGATCGTTCCGTGATCGAGGAGGGGATGGCGATCCTCGATCAGACGCTGACCATGCAGGGAACTGGGCCGTATCAGGTGCAGGCAGCCATCGCCGCCTGCCACGCGACCGCACCAGATATGGGAAGCACCGACTGGCCCCGGATCGCGGCACTCTATGGCGAGCTGGGCCGCCTGGCGCCGTCCCCGGTGGTCGAGCTCAACCGCGCTGTGGCGATAGCGATGGCCGACGGCATTCCTGCCGGACTCGCGCTGGTGGACGAGCTTGCCGAGTCCAGCCGCCTCGACGGATATCACCTGCTGCCCGCGACCCGCGCCGACCTGCTCCGGCGGGACGGCCGGATGGCCGAGGCCAAGCTGGCATACGAGGAGGCGCTCAGCCTGGCGCCGACCGAGGCCGAGCGCCGTTATCTGACGGGCCGCATGCACGATCTTTGAGAATTTTTCGGCGTGATGTCGATCCCGACTCGTCTTCTTCGTCGGTGGGTCAAAACCGGCGAGACGAGGAACGGACCGATGGCACAGGTAGCGACTCAACCCAGGATCATCACCGCGGCCGAACCGGCACAGCGGATCAGACGAAGCCTCGTGTTGGCCATGGCCTGTGCGGCCATGGCGATGGCAGGCCTCGACATGGCGATCGTGAACGTAGCTCTGCCATCGATGCAGCGCGAGTTCGGGGTCGAACACAGCACCCTGCAGTGGGTCGTCGTCGCGTACGGCCTGCTGCTCGGCGGTTTCCTCCTCCTCGGCGGAAGAATGGCCGACCGGCTGGGCCGCCGGCGCATCTTCATCGTCGGGCTGGCGGTCTTCACCGGCGCGTCGTTTCTGGCCGGAGCAGCGCAACAGGCCAGCGTGTTGATCGCGGCCCGCGCCGTGCAGGGTTTCGGTGCGGCGCTGATCGTCCCGGCGGCCCTGTCGTTGATCGCCGTGACGTTCGCGGAGGGACCGGAGCGTGACCGGGCCTTGGGCTTCTTCGGCGCCGTCGGCGGCATTGCCGCGTCGGTGGGCGTGGTCGCCAGTGGATTGCTGACCGCAGGACCGGGTTGGCGCTGGGCCTTCTACATCAACCTTCCGGCCGGACTGCTGTTGATCGGACTCGCGGTGGTTTTCGCTCCCGAACGGGCCGGCGACCGTAACGCACGACTCGACCTCGCCGGCGCGATCACGGTGACGGGAGGTCTGCTGCTGTGCGTTTACGCGCTGCACCATGCCGCCAGCGATGGCTGGCTTGCGGGGTCGACACTGGCGCTGTTCGCAGCGGCTGCCGTACTGCTGTCGGCGTTGGTGCGGATCGAAGCACGCACCGTGGCCCCGCTCATTCCGCCCGCAACGCTGCGGAATCGGTCGCTCGTCGCCGCCAACCTCACCGCGTTCCTGGCGAGCTGCGCGTTCCTCGCGTTCATCTTCATCGGCTCACTGCTGATGCAGCAGGCGCTGGGCTATTCGCCGATCCTGACCGGTCTGGCATGGCTGGCCACGACGGCTACCATCTTCCCGGTCGCCATGACCGGCGGCCGGCTGGCCGCCAAGGTGGGCGTGCGTCGACTTCTGATCACAGGGCTTTCGCTGTTTGCGGTCGCAGCGCTGTGGCTGGCCCGGATCCCGGGCGACGCTAGCTACGTCACCGATGTGTTGCCGGCCTTCCTGCTGGCCGGCATCGGCTTCGGACTGGTCGAGCCAGCGCTTCAGATCGGCGCCCTGACCGGCGTCTCTCAATCGGACTCGGGCCTGGCGTCCGGCCTGATCGAGACCACGCGCGAGGTCGGCGGCGCCGCCGGAGTCGCCGGGGTATCCACCGCGCTGGTCGCAGGATCCGGCATCCACGGTTTCCACACGGCCTTCGCCATCATCGCCGTCCTCACCGCCCTCGGTCTGGCGACCGCCGTCGCCGGGTTCGTCCGCGGCAAGCGGCGCGAGGAAGTCTGAAGAAGGAGACACGTCATGACGAACGAAACTGCAGACCTCGACCAGCCGGTGATCGTCGACCGGGCAACCTTCCAGGCTGAACTGGAGCAGCTGCGGACTCGTGAGAAGGCGCATAGCCGGGAGGGCGACGCCATCGCCGCGGCCCGTCGGCGGCTACCGATGGTCGAGGTCGGCGCGGGCAGCGCGCTGGTCGGACCGAACGGGCCGACCACTCTGCTGGATGCCTTCGAAGGGCGTCGCCAGCTCATCGCGTACTACTTCATGTGGCATGGGGATGCCACGACCGCCGAGGTGTGCGAGGGCTGCACGTTCTACACCGGCCAGGTTCGCGAGCTGTCCATCCTGCATTCGCGCGATACGACCTTCGCCGTGCTCTGCCAAGGGCCGTACCAGGAGAGCGTCCGCTATCGGGACTTCATGGGTTGGGATGTGCCCTGGTACTCGGCGCAGGAGTCCGTGGGGGAACTCCTGGCCGGACGTCACGTTGGCATGTTCTACCTGGTTTGCTACCTACGGAGCGGTGACCGCGTGTTCGAGACGTACTCCACCAGCGGTCGAGGCGTCGAGGCGATGGACAACAGCTACCGGCTGCTGGACCTCACCGTCTACGGCCGCCAGGAACTCTGGCAGGACTCCCCGGCCGGGTGGCCGCAAACGTGGTCGAATCCGAACCTGGAGGAGAGCAAGGGCGGGCACCCGCACCCGTACCGTCTGGACGGGCGGCCGATCGCCCAATGGGCACGACTCGAAGCCGGGCGATCGGATGACGCATCCTGAGCTATCGCCGCTTTCGTCGGGCGACGTGCGGAGTCGGGCCCGGCGCGGCTGGGCCGCTGCTCGAGGCGATCATTCGGACGGGGCGCGGCGCAGCACCACGAGGGCCTGGACGGCGGCCGCGGCCACGACGACGGCGCCGATGATGCTGGTGACGTGCACGGCCGTGGTGAACGCCGACTCCGCGGCCGCCAGCAGTGCCGGCCCCGACGACTGGTCGAGCGTCGCGGCGATGTCGACCGCGCCGCCGAGGGTGTCCCGGGCACGGTCCATCGCGTCCGCGTCGACCCCGTTGACGGGCCCGAGCCCGGCAGCGTAGACGGCGGTCAGCACGCTGCCGAGGACGGCCGTGCCCATGCCGCCGCCGACCTCGTACGCGGTCTCGGACACCGCCGCCGCGGCGCCGGCCCGGTTCGGGTCGACCGAGCTCATGATGATGTTGTTCGTGATGGTCTGCACCAGACCGACGCCACCGCCGACCAGCACGAACGCGACGGCGATGAGCACGGCGCCGGCGTCTGCCCCGGCCCGGGTCATCAGCAGGTAACCGGCAGCCACCGTCGACAGCGACACGAACAGCAGCCACGGTGTCGATAGCCGCCGCGTCAGCGGAACGGCGGCCAGGCCGGTCAGGATGGCCAGCGCGAGGCCGGGCACCAGAACCAACCCCGCCCGCAGCGGGCTCAGGTCGAGCACCAGCTGCAGGTACTGGGTCATGAAGAACAGCGCGCCGATCATCGCGAACGTCGTCATCAGGTTGGTGACGACGGAGGCGCTGAACGCCGGGCGCGCGAACAGCGCCAGGTCCAGCAGTGGCGATTCCAGCTGGCGCTGCCGGCGCACGAACGCCACCCCGACCCCGATGCCGGCGAGCAGTGCCAGCGAATAGGTCCACGACAGCCCGTGAACCGCGAGCCCCTTGAGCCCGTAGACGATCAGCAGCATGGCGGCCAGCGACATCGCGGCGCTGGCGAGGTCGTACCGGCCCGGGTGCGGGTTGCGCGACTCCGGAACGAGGAACGGGCCGAGGATCAACAGCAGCGCCATGACCGGCAGCGCGACCAGGAACACCGAGCCCCACCAGAAGTGCTCGAGCAACCAGCCGCCGACGATCGGGCCGAGCGCGGCACCGGCGGAGAACATCGTCGCCCAGATCGCGATGGCCAGCGTGCGCTGCCGGACGTCGTGGAAGATGTTGCGGATCAGCGAGAGCGTCGACGGCATCAGGGTCGCGCCGGCGACGCCCAGGAGCGCCCGGGCCACGATCAGGGTCGCCGGGTCGGAGGCGTAGGCGGCCAGCGCGGAGGCGGCGCCGAACGCCGTCGCGCCCGTGAGCAGGAGCTTCCGGCGGCCGATCCGGTCGCCGAGCGTCCCCATGGTCACCAGCAGCCCAGCGATCATGAAGCCGTAGACATCGACGATCCAGAGGAGCTCGGTGCCGCTGGGCGCCAGGTCCTCGCTCAGGTGCGGCACCGCGAAGCTCAGGACGGTCATGTCGATGGAGATCAGCAGGACCGGGAGGATCAGTACGACGAGCGCCGCCCACTCGCGCGGCCCGGCCGGCGCCCTCGTCTGCTCCATCGTCGTCATCTCGCCCGCCTTCACGCTAAAATAGACCGTCCAGACGGTACAGTAACAGGCTCACACACTAAGGTTGTTCCCCGTGCCACGCCCCTCCTCGCGCGACCGCATCCTCGACGCGCTGGAACGCGTCCTCGTCGACACCGGCTTGCACGCGGTCACGCTGGAGCACGTCGCCAGCGTCGCGGGTGTCTCGAAGGGCGGCCTGCTCTACCACTTCCCCACCAAGGAAGCGCTGATCACCGGGCTCGCCCGGCGCCTGGCCGACGCCGTCGAGGCCGAGTTCCAGCAGGCCGTCGAATCCGACGACGTCGTCGACTTCTTCCTGCGCACGTCCGTGCCGACGTCCACCGACGGCGCCGTCTACTGGTCGCTGCTGGCCGCGCTGCGCAGCAACGACATCGCCAGCGACGAAGCGCGCGACCTCGTCATCTACTGCTTCGTGCGCTGGGCGCAGATCCTGCGCGAGCACGTCGCCGACCCGGTGACCGCCGAACTGGTCCGGCTGGTCGGCGACGGGCTCTACCTCAGCGCGCTGGCCGGGCTGCCGATGCCAGACCCGGCGCTGCTCGATGCGCTCCGGGTCCGGCTGGTCGCCGAGGCCGCCGCCGGAGCCTCCTAGGAGACGACCGCCGGCTCGACGTCGACCGGGAGCTGGGTCTCCTGCTGCCGGTCGACGGCCGCGGCGACCAGCCCGGCGAACAGCGGGTGCGGCCGGGTGGGTCGCGACTTCAGCTCCGGGTGCGCCTGGGTGGCGATGAAGTAGGGGTGCACGTCGCGCGGCAGCTCGACGAACTCCACGAGGTTGCCGTCCGGCGACGTGCCCGACACCACGAGACCGGCCTTGACCAGAAGGTCGCGGTGCTCGTTGTTGACCTCGTAGCGGTGCCGGTGCCGCTCGGTGACCCGGTTGCTGCCGTACAGCTCGCGGGCCAGCGAACCCTCCGCGAGCGCGGCCGGGTAGGAGCCCAGCCGCATGGTGCCACCGAGGTCGCCGTCACCGGCCACGATGCCCTTCTGGTCCTCCATGGTCGCGATGACCGGGGCCGGGGTGTCCGGGTCGAACTCGGCCGAGCTCGCCTCCGGCAGCCCCGCCTCGGACCTCGCGTACTCGATGACCATGCACTGCAGGCCCAGGCACAGCCCGAGCACCGGGACGAGGTGCTCGCGAGCGTACCGGATGGCCCCGATCTTGCCCTCGATGCCGCGGATGCCGAAACCACCCGGGATGACGACGCCGTCGACGTCGTGCAGCCGCGCGGCCGCGCCTTCGGGCGTCTCGCACTCGTCGGAGGGCACCCAGCGGATGCGCACCTTGGCGTCGTTGGCGAACCCCCCGGCGCGCAGCGCCTCGGTGACCGACAGATAGGCGTCGGGCAGGTCGACGTACTTGCCGACCAGCGCGACGGTGACCTCGTGCCGCGGGTGGTGGACCCGGCGCAGCAGCTCGTCCCACGCGGTCCAGTCGACGTCGCGGAAGGACAGGCCCAACCGCTTGACGACGTAGGCGTCCAGGCCCTCCGCGTGCAGCACCTTCGGGATGTCGTAGATGGACGGGGCGTCGACGGCGGCGACGACGGCCTCCGCGTCGACGTCGCACATCAGCGAGATCTTGCGCTTGACGCCGGCCGGGATGGGCCGGTCCGAGCGGCACACGATGGCGTCCGGGGTGATACCCACTTGACGCAGCGCGGCGACGGAGTGCTGCGTCGGCTTGGTCTTCAGCTCACCCGACGGCGCGAGGTACGGCACCAGCGAGACATGCAGGAAGAAGCAGCGGTCGCGGCCGACGTCGTGGCGGACCTGCCGGGCGGCCTCGAGGAACGGCAGCGACTCGATGTCGCCGACCGTGCCGCCGATCTCGTGGATCACCACGTCGACCTCGCCGTCGCCGATGGCGACCATGCGGTCCTTGATCTCGTTGGTGATGTGCGGGATGACCTGGACGGTGTCGCCGAGGTACTCACCGCGCCGCTCCTTCGCGATGACGTCGGAGTACACCTGACCGGTGGTGACGTTCGCCGACTGGTTGAGGTCGCGGTCGAGGAAGCGCTCGTAGTGGCCGACGTCGAGGTCGGTCTCGGCGCCGTCCTCGGTGACGAAGACCTCGCCGTGCTGGAACGGGTTCATCGTCCCGGGGTCGACGTTGAGGTACGGATCGAGCTTCTGCATGGTGACCCGGAGGCCACGCGCTGTGAGCAGGCTCCCCAGCGACGAGGCCGTGAGCCCCTTACCGAGAGAGGAGGCGACGCCTCCGGTCACGAACACATGGGTGGTCGGCTGCAAGGCCAAGGAGGGCTCCCGTGGTCAATCTCTGGTCGGCTCGACCCGTCTTCGGGCCAACCGTCTGCTTGTGCAGCCCTGGCGCGAGGACGCCCCAAAGCTGTTCCCACGGACCTCCAGCCTAACAGTTCCGGGAGCCCGGCCGTGCCGACGCGCCGGACACGGCCGGCGCGCGATCGGTCCGAGGGGCGCCGCCGTGTGATCGAGGCTGAACCTTGATGAGATCTTTCTCCATTCGGGGTGGCTTGCCGATCTTGATCCGGTACGTTTGACTTCGGCCACTTTCCCCCGTGGTGGCCACCGCCCCCGCCGGACTCGCGGCTGGCGGGGGCGGACCTTCTTCGAACGGTCAGCGGCTGCCGAGCAGCTCCCGGCACAACTCCGCCACCAGTCGGGCGTTGTCGTCCTCATCCGGCCAGGTGGCCGCCTGCGCAAGCGCCCGCTTAGCGAGATCGGCCCGGCGTCCCGGATCGTCGAGCAGCCGGCTCACCGTGTCCGCGATCGCCGCGACGTCGCCGACGGGGACCACCTCGGCGCCGTCGCCGACCAGCTCCGGAACGCCACCGGCAGCCGTCGTCACCACCGGGAGCCCGACCTGCATCGCCTCCTGGATGACCAGCGGCCGGCCCTCCCACACCGACGTCAGCACGTAGAGGTCGGCCGCGGCCAGCAGGTCGGGCACGTCGGCGCGTCGGCCGAGCAACCGCACCGGCAGCCCGTCGCGGTCGATGACCTGCTGCAGCCGGGCCTGCTCCGGCCCATCACCGGCCACCACGACCAGCGGCGACGGCGTCCGCGCACGCCAGCGGGCGGCCGCGGCGAGCAGGGTGTCCAGGCCCTTCTGCTCGGCCAGCCGGCTCACCGCGAGCACCAGCGGGCGCTCGCCCGCGCCCAGCGACGCGCGGACGGCGTCGCGGTCGCGGGTCGGCGCGGCGACGACCGGTGCGGCGACGGGCGCCAGCCGCACGTCGGGGGCGCCCAGCTCGCGGGCCCGCGCGACCAGGTCCGACGACACGCCCAGGGTGACGTCGGCCCGGCGGGCGGCCAGCCGCTCCAGCCCGGACAGCAGGACCCGCTTCACCCCGCCGGCCAGGACGGCGTTGTGCCAGGTGGCCAGCAGGGGTGCCCGGCCCGGACGGCGTCGGCCCAGCGCCAGCCCGGACAGCGCGGCGGCCCGGAAGCCGTGCGCGTGAACCACGTCGGTGCCGGTGAACGCGCGGCGCAGGCCGCGGACCGCGGCCAGGTCGGCCGGCGGGTTCGGCGCGCTGCCGATCTCGATCGGGGCGAACCGCGCGCCGGCACCGACGAAATCGAACCGCTCCTGGGTCTCGGCCGGCCCGGCGACGCCCACCGTCACCCCGTGGTCGCCGAGCCGTTCCACCAGCGAGCGCACGTGAGCGCCCACGCCGCCGGCCGTCATCCCGACGACGATCGTCAGCCTCATCAGTCCTCGTCCTCTCTACCCAACTGGTGATCATCGGGATCCGCCGAGCGGCGGGGCACCAAGGCGCGAAGGTCGCCGCGGAGGAACGGCCAGCACACCGCCAGCGCCACCACCGCGACCGCCAGCGCGGCCGCCACCCCGGCGAGCACCTGCACACCCACCGAGTCGGCCGGGAACGCGGCTGCCACCGCCCAGCCCGCCGCGCCGCCCAGCCCGGCACCGGCCGCGCCCACCACCGTCGCGCGGCCCACCCCGGTCAGCCCGGGCCGGCCGGAGTCGCGCAACACGCCGGTCACCAACAGCACGCCGGCGAGCGTCAGCCCGACGGTGTGGGCCAGGCCCAGCGCGGCCGTCGCCCGCTCCCTCGCCACCAGGCCGGTGAGCACCACGGCGACCAAGACCACCACGAGCCAGCCGCCGGCCGTTGCAGCGGCCGCGGCGCGGCCCCGCCCGCGCGCGTACAACGCCCGGCCCAGGTGCGCTACCAGCCCGTACCCGACCAGGCCGGGTGCGAACGCGATGAGGGCCCACGCCATCCGGTCCGGCGGCGCCTCCCCCGCTCCGATCAGCCCGAAGAACCGCGCCACCGGCCAGGCCACCGCGACGAGCACCGCTGCGCCGAGGAGGGACACCAGCACGACCGCCCGGGTAGACCGGGCCAGCGTGGCCGCGTAGGCGTCCCGATCGGTGCCGGCCACCTCCGACAGCCGCGGGAACGCCGCCGTCGCGATCGGGACCGCCAGCACCGCGTACGGCAGCAGGAAGACCATCCAGCTGTTCAGGTAGGTGACCGCTCCGCCGCTGCCGGCGTGCTCGTTCGACATCAGGTACGACGTCAGGTAGGCCAGCTGCTGCGCCACCAGCGTCACCAGGCCGGCACCGGCCAGCCGCGCGACCCGCCGCCCGACCCCGTCGGGGAACCGCAGCGTCGCCCGGATGCCGGTGACCCGCGCCAACATCGGCAGCAGTGTCGCCAGCGCGAGGGCCAGCACACCCAGCGTCGTGCCGCCGGCCAGCACCAGCTCGCTGCCGCGGTCCAACGCGCTGAGGTCGTCGGCGTCGCCGGTGAAGACCTGGCCGAACGTCACGTACGCGCCGGCCACCACGATGCTGGACAGCACCGGGGCCAGCGCGGCGGCCAGGAACCGGCGGTGCGCCTGCAGGGCGCCGGCGGTCACCACCGCGATGCCGTACAGCGGGATCTGCGGCAGGAACAGCAGCAGCATCTCGCGGCCGACGTCGGCGCCCTCGTCGCCGCCGGTGCCGCGCAGCATCAGCTCCATGGCGGGGCCGGCCACCAACACCCCCAGCAGCGCCACCGGCACCAGCAGGGTCAGCGTCCAGCCGAGCAGAGCGGAGACGGTCTGGCGGACGTGCTCGGTGTCGCCGCGGCCGGCTGCCGCCGCCAGCACCGGGACGACGACGCTGGCCAGCGCGCCGCCGGCGACGATCTCGAAGACGACGTTGGGAACGGCGTTGGCGGTGGCGTAGACGCTGCCCAGGACCGTCTCGCCGACCTGTGACTGGAACACCAGCTGCCGGCCGAAGCCGACCACTCGGGACAGGACGCCGACGACGGCGATGAGCGCCGCTCCCCCGGCGATGCCGGCCGCGGCCCCGGTGGCGACACGGCGTGCGTTCACCGTCGTCTCGGTCGGCTCAGCGCAGCCGGCCGAGGCCGTCGAGCTCCCGCAGGACCGGGGTGCTCTCGATGACCTTCGTGAAGCTGACCTTCTCACTGGCCAGGGTGAGGCCCGTGACAGCGGCGAGGTGGGCCAGCCGGCCGAGCCGGCCCTCGCGGGCGATCAGCGCCAGGCCGAGCAGGGCGCCCAGCGCGTTGGCGCCGGAGTCGCCGAGCATGATGCGCTCGCCGAGGTCGTCGGGGAGGCTGGCCAGCGCCGCACCCACCGCGGCCGCACCGAGTGGCGCCGCCGGGCCGGCCAGCACCGCGGGCGTGTGCAGCAGCACGGCCTTGTTGGCCCGTCCTGGCCGCAGGTCGAGCAGGTTCAGCAGGTTGGCGTGCCCGGCGACCGCGGCGCCCCCAATGGCGGCGTCGACGGCGTTGTCGCTGACCAGCGCGGCGCCGACCAGGCCGGCCGCGCCGATGACGCCGATCTTCACCACGCCGCTGGTGACCTCGCCCTCGCGCAGCGCCGAGAGGTGACCGCGCAGGCCCTTGCTGGACGTCGTGCCAGCGAACCGGCCGAGACACGTTGTCCCCTCGAGGACGGGGGCGAAATCGTCGTAGAGTCCGACGGCGCCGACGGTGACCGCGGCGGCCACGCCGGCGGTGCGAGCCCGGGCCGGCAGCCCGGGCGCCAGCGCGATGCCGGCAGCGGCACCGGCGGCGACCGCGGGACCGCCGGCGAGCGTCACCGTCGAGCCGCGGAAGTTCTTGCGCTCCCAGCGCTCCTTGCCGCCGGGCAACGTGGCGCCGATCCGGCGGGCGACCAGCGCCGCGCCGGCGCCGGCCACCCCGGCGGCGACGAGCTTCCCGACCAGTCCGCTCATCACGAGCTCTCCTCCTCGGTCGGGTCGGCACCGGGCGTCTCGGGCACCGGCGGCAGGACGCCGTCGGTCTCGCCGACGACACCGTAGTGTCCGGCGCCGCCCTCCTCCTGCTCGTTCAGCGCGAACACGATGGCGGCGCGGCCGCTGGGCAGGTCCGCGGAGTCGACCGTGGACACGGCGTCGGCGATGTCGCCGCCCTCGCGGATGGCCTGGACCACCCCGTCCTCCGCGGTGGAAGCAGGCCCGGCCACGACGCTGCCGGCGCCGGCAGCGTCGAACTGCGCGGCCAGGTCGGTCAGCCGGCCCAGCCGCTCCTCGGCGTCGTCGCCGGAGACCGAACCGGCGACCATGACCGCCAGCGTCGGCGCCACCGAGGCGTCCTGCTCCAGGACGATGAGCTCGGACTCCTGGAACGCGGTGACGGCGGCGGTGTCGACGGTCTCGTGCGCGCCGCCGCCGGGCTCGCCACTCGGCTGCGCCAGCAGCGCCGCGGCCAGAACCGTCGCGCCGCGCGTGTAGCCGCCGCCCTCGGTCGGCAGCTCGGTGCCCGACGTCACCAGCTCGCTGGCCAGCTCGTCGAGGACCGGCTCGGAGTCGGGATCGGTCCAGGTGGGCTCGATGCGCACGGTGAGGTCCGCGGTAGCGCCGGCGGTCTGCAACGTCTCGCGGACGGAGGCGACGGTGTCCTCGTCCGCGCCGGGCATCGCGATGATGCCGACGTGCTCGCCGTCCAGCTGGCCGGCCACCAACCGCGGCATGACCTCCTGGATGAACTGCTCCTGGAAGTCGAGGTCGGTCTGGGCGGCATCGAGCTGTTCGCGCAGCTCGCGGTTCTCGTCGCGTAGCGCCGAGGTCTGCTCGGCCAGGTTGTCGTCGACGGTCTCGCCGAGCGGCCCAGCGCCCAGCACGATGCCGGCCGCCAGCGCGAAGAAGACGGCGATGATCGAGACCAGGTGATATCGAAAGTCGATCACGTCAGAAAAGCCCCTGCACCCAGAAGTAGAAGCGGTCCCACCACGAGCCGACGATGTCGAGGTAGGCCCGGCCGGTCGGCGTGGAGTACATCGCGGCGCCGACCGCGATGATGCCGGCGATGACCAGCACGGCGAGCATCCAGACCGGGATTCGGCTGTGGTAGAGCCGGCTCACACCCTTGGCGTCGACGAGCTTACTGCCCACCCGCAGCCGGGTGAGGAACGTACTGGCCATCCCGGAGCGGCCCTTGTCGAGGAACTCGACGAGCGTGGCGTGGCTACCGACGGCGACGATGAGGCTGGCGCCCTTGTCGTCCGCGAGGAGCATGGCGATGTCCTCGCTGGTGCCGGTGGCGGCGAACGGCACACCGGACAGGCCCATGCGCTCCAACCGGCCCAGCCCCGGCGCCCGGCCGTCGCGGTAGGCGTGCACCACCAGCTCCGCGCCGCTGGACAGCGCGTCGTCGGAGACGGAATCCATGTCGCCGACGATCATGTCCGGCTTCAGGCCGACCTCGAGCAGCGCGTCGGCCCCGCCGTCGACGCCGATCAGGACCGGGCTGTACTCACGGATGTAGGGCCGCAGCGTGGCCAGGTCCTCTTTGTAGTCGTAGCCACGCACCACGATGAGCACGTGCCGGCCGTCGAGGTCGGTGCGGATGTCCGGCACGCCGACGCCGTCGAGCAGCAGCTCGCGCTCGCGTTTGAGGAACTCCATGGTGTTGGCCGCGAACGCCTCGAGCTGGGCGGACAGCCCCTCGCGGGCCGCGCCCATCAGCTTGCTGAGGGTCTCCTCGTCGTGGCGGATGCCGACGCCGGTGGCCTCGCCGTTGCCCTCGCGGTAGATGGTGTTGCCGTCGACGCGGACTCGCTCGCCCTCGCGTAGCGCGCTGAACAGGTCGGGCCCGACATCGTCGATGAGCGGGATGCCGGCTCGGACGACGATGTCGGGGCCGAGGTTCGGGTAGCGCCCGCTGACCGACGGGCGGACGTTGACGACGGCACCGGCCTGGCAGGCGACCAACGCCTCTGCGCTCACGCGGTCGAGGTCGAGGTGGTCGATGACGGCGATCTCGCCGGGTTTGAGCCGTTTCGTCAGGTTCTTGGTGCGGTGGTCCAGACGCACCACGCCGCTGACCCCGGGCAGGTCATCGGGCTTGCGGCGGCGCAGTGCAGGCATCCTCACTAGCCGAATCCTGCCATGCCCGGCGCCGCAATGTCGCATCGGTGCGCCGCGTGTTGGCGGTCGGGGGGCTTTGGCCGACCGTCGAGATGACCGTCGCCGCCCTGACAGCCGGAGCACCGCTGTCAGGCCAACAGCTTGGTCTTCTGCGTCTGGAACTCGTCAACGCTGATGACGCCCTCGTCGCGCAGGCGGGCCAACTTGGTCAACTCGTCCGCGGTACTGGGACCGCCCGGTGCGCCACCGGAGTTCGACGACGTGCCAGCGGTGTCGCGGATGTACTCGCGGAACTCCTCTTCGCGACGCTGGTAGTGAGCCAGCTGCCGCTCGGTCATGCCGGTGCCGCGGGCGATGATGTAGACGAGCGCGCCGAGAATCGGCAGGACGATGATGAACAGCGTCCAGAGGCCCTTGGCCCAGCCGGAAAGGTCGTCGCTGCGGAAGATGTCGGTCAGCAGCGAGATCAGCAGCCAGATCCAGGCGACGAAGAGGAAGAACCACAGCATCGTCCAGAACAGCTCCAGCAGCGGATAGTCGTCCATCGGGACTCCTTTGGTCTGGCGACGACGCCGGCGCACCGGCCCGCGCGCCCGTCACGCCGCGCGTCGCGGCGCAGCACCACGATCGCGCCGGGACGGGCCGGGATCCTCACCCTGAACGGGTGAAACCGGTACGTCATGACATGTCATCGGTCGGTGCCGGCCGCGTCGCGCTGGACGCGCGCCCGGTCGAGCCGGCGCGCGATCTGCGACGACATCACCGCGAAGAGGGCGCCGATCACCACCAGGTCGAACACGATCTGCATCATCGTCGCCGCCCGGGCCACCTGGCCGGCGGCGTGCACGTCGCCGTACCCGACCGTGCCCAGGGTGACCACGACGAAGTACAGCGAGTCGGTCCGGGTGTCCAGGCCGTCGAACTGTGCCGGATCGGTCCGCTCGATCAGGTAGTAGGCCGCGGCGAAGAACACCACGACGACGTAGAGCACCGACAACAGGCTCGCCACCCGGAGCCCGGTGTCCTCCGGCCGGGCAACGAAGCGCCGGACCTGGAGGGCGGCCAGGCACACCAGCCCGGCGATGCCCGCCGCCAGCAGGATCAGCCCCGCCGCCGCTGACGGATGGTCGAACCCGCGCAGCGGCAGTCCGTAGTAGACGAGCAGGGCGCACGCCAGCGTCGCGACGCTGCGCAAAACGTGGGCGGCGATGCGACGGCGGTTGGGCTCCATGGTGGACCTCGTCACTCCCCCGAGCCGGTCCAGTCGTAGATCACCGCGGTCCGCGCGACCAGGTCGTGTACGGCGGCACCGCGCCGGCTCACCGCCACCCACACCAGCCCGATCGGGAACACCACGCAGACCACGGCCCGCAGCGCCGCCTGGACCGGTCGCGGCGCCTCGCCCAGCTGGGACGCGTGGACCACTCGCAGCCCGAGGACCCGCTGGCCGATCGTGGCGCCGGTGATCACCCACCAGGTCACCAGGTAGGCGACCACCAGCAGCGAGTGCCCCGCTCCCAGCACCCAGCCGGGGAGCTCCGGCAGGCCGAAGGGCGGCCCGCCCAGCACGTACCGGGCACCGCTGACAAAAAAGACCACCAGCGCGCTCGCCGTCGTCAGTACCGCGAGGTCGAGCAGGCCGGCCAGCAGCCGCGACACCAGGCCCGCCCGCCCGGTCCGGGCGTCCACGGCCGGCGCGACGGCGCTCACGCCGCGTCCCGCCGCAGCACCCGGTCGACGAACCGGCCAAGCGCCTGGTCGGCCCGCCGGCTCTGCACCCGGACGGTTCCGACGGTCTCCGCGGTCATCGTCGTGCTGGACTCGCGGACGATCCGGCTGAGGTCCACGTCGTCGAGGACCCGGTCCACGATCTCGACGACGTCGAGCCGCGCGATCACGGCGTCCAGGTCCACCCGGGCGACCACCTGGTCCACGTCCATCTGTGCGCTCGCGGCGGCCACGATCCGCCGCACGGCGCCGCGCGCGGCGCGGGCGGCCTCCCCCTCGTTGTACCGCCGGACCTCGCGGCCGCCCTGGGCCAGCTCGCGCAGGGGTGTCGCGACTCCGGCCCGCTGCGCGGCCTTGCCGGCCAGCCGGAGCAGCACGGCCCCGGCTGCCTGGACGGGGAGCGCCGCCGCCGCGGCGACGTCGAACGTGCGCCGCTGTGCCATCGCCCCAACGCCCCATGCGGCGTCGCCGACGACCGTGAACGCCCGGCCGGCCGCGCCGTGGAGCGGCGGGGAGCGCGAGCCGACACCGTCGCCGTCGTCGTCGGTGTGGAGGGCCACCCGCCCGGCCCGGAGCAGGAGGCCGGCGCCGCCGCTGAGGACCGTGCCGGCGCGGTCCAGCGCGCGCAGCGGCAGCGGCCAGGCGGCAGCGTCCGTCGCGTCCGGGTGCATCGGCGTCACCTCGCCTCCCCGCGCCAGACTGGCGCGCGGTGCCGGCCGACGGCATCACCCGGATGAGGTGACCTCCGCCGCCGGCGGCGGTGACGGCGACACCGGCGCCGGCGACGGGCCGCCCTCGCGCGCCACGTCGTCCTCCTCCGCGCGGATCGACAGGTCGAGGTACAGGTATCCGAGCACGAGGGCGACGTACGGGATCGTCGCCACGTAGACGACGGCGGTGATGAGGTTGATCAGGTCGAACGAGCCGTCGGAGACGAGCAGCAGGATCACACCGACCAGCGGCCCGGTGATCGCGCCCAGCCCGACGACCAGCGCCGCCACCGCCGTCGCCCGCCACCACTGGCCACGGACCACCGCGCGGCTTCGCCGGAACGCGTCGTTCGCGCCGCGGTCCTCCATCATGACCGCCTGGGCGGCGAACCCGTTGCGCACCGCGTAGGCGATGAGAGCCGAGACCATGGACGCCCCCTGGGTCCAGTCGCTGGCACGCCGTTCCCCACGCCACCTGTGATCACGATAGACCGCGGCCGTGGAGCGGGGCGCGGACTCGCCTGAAGGCGTCAGACGTCGCGTTTGGAGCTGGTAGCCGTCTCCAGCAGTTCCTCGGCGTGCGCCCGCGCCGACGCGGACCCCTCCAGTCCGGCGAGCATCCGGGACAGCTCGCCGACGCGCCCGGCGTCGTCGAGCGCCTCCACCCCGCTGCTGGTGACCCGGCCGTCGTCGGACTTGACGACCTTGAGGTGTTGGTCGGCGAAGGCGGCGACCTGCGGCAGATGGGTCACCACGAGCACCTGTGCGTGCTTGGCCAGCATCGCCAGCCGGCGACCGACCTCGACCGCCGCCTTGCCGCCGACACCGGCGTCGACCTCGTCGAACACGAACGTGGGCACCGGGTCGGCACCGGCGAACACGACCTCGATGGCGAGCATCAGCCGGGACAGCTCGCCGCCGGAGGCGCCCTTGTCCAGCGGCCGCGGCTGGGCGCCGTTGTGCCCGGTGAAGAGGATCTCGACGTCGTCGACGCCGGTCGGGCCGAATCCGTCGCGCGGACGGACCTCGACGACGATGCGCGCGTGCGGCATGGCCAGCGCGGTCAGCTCGACGCTGACATCGTCGGAGAACCTGGCGGCGGCCTCGGTGCGGGCTTTGGTGATGGCGGCGGCGAGGTCGCCCAGCTGCGTGAGCAGCGTCTCCTTCTCCTCGCGCAGCGCCGTCACGCGGTCGTCGTCGCCGTCGAGCTCGAGCAGCCGGCGCGAGCCGGCCTCCGCCCAGGTCAGCACCGCTGCGATGGTTTCGCCGTACTTCCGGGTGAGGGCGGTGAGTGCGGAACGGCGCTGCTGGACCTCCGCCAGCCGCTCCGGGTCGGTGTCGATGGCGGCACCGTACGAGGCGAGGTCGGCGGCGACGTCGCCCACCAGGTAGGCGGCCTCGGCGAGCCGGTCGGCCAGCGCCGCCAGCTCGGGGTCGTGCTCGCGTTCGCCCTCGAGGGCCTGCCGGGCGTGCGCGAGCAGGCTGAGCACGTCGGGCTGGTCGGGCACGGTGTCGTCGGCGGACAGGCTCTGGTGCGCGGCGTCGGCGGCGGTGCGCAGGGCATCGGCGTGCGCCAGCCGTCCCTCCTCCGCGCGCAGCGCTTCGTCCTCGTCCGGCCGCGGGTCGACGGCCTCCACCTCGGCCAGGCCGAGGCGCAGCAGGTCGGCCTCCTGCGCGCGTTCCCGTGCCTTCGACGTGACCTCGTCGAGCTCCGCCTCGACGGCGCGCAGCCGCGCGTACCGCGTCGTGTAGTCGGCCAGCGGCTCCGCGACGGCCGCGCCCGCGTACCGGTCCAGGGCGCCGAGCTGCCGGGACGGGCGCAGCAGCCGCTGCTGGTCGCTCTGCCCGTGCACCGCGACCAGGCCCTCGGCCAGCTCGGTCAGGACGCTGACCGGTGCGCTGCGGCCGCCGACGTGCGCTCGCGACCGTCCCTCGGCCATGACGGTCCGGCTGAGCAGCAGCTCGACGTCGTCGCCGCCGGCCGGTTCGAGCTCGGCACCGGCGTCGGCGGCCCGTTCGGCGACCGGGCTGCCCGCCGGGAGGCTGACGCGGCCCTCGACCAGGGCCTTGCCGGCGCCGGTGCGGACGGCGCCGCCGTCGGCGCGGCCGCCCATGAGCAGGTTGAGGCCGGTGAGCACCATGGTCTTGCCCGCGCCGGTCTCGCCGGTGACGACGGTCAGCCCCGGGCCCAGCTCGAGCTGGGCGTCGTCGATGACGCCCAGACCACGGATTCGGATTTCCTCAAGCACGGGACCTCAGCCTATCGAGGTGTGCCGCTGTGGTCCGGGATGTCATGCCCGCGCGCCTCGCCAACCTTCGACCGGAAGCGCGAACTTCGCGACCAGCCGGTCGGTGAATGGTGCATGGTGCAGCCGGGCGAGCCGGACCGGTTTGGCGCCGCGCCGTACCTCGATCCGGGCGCCGGGCGGCAGCTCGACGGCGCGCCGGCCGTCGCACCACAGGACCGCGCCAGGCGTGCGGGGCTGTACCGTGACGGCCAGCTCCGACGACGGCGCCACCACCATCGGCCGGGCGAACAGCGCGTGGGCGCTGATCGGGACCATGAGCAGTGCCTCCAGCTCCGGCCACACCACCGGGCCGCCGGCGCTGAACGCGTACGCCGTCGATCCGGTGGGCGTGGCCATGACGACGCCGTCGCAGCCCCACCGGGACAGCGCCCGCCCGTCGATCTCGGCGACCAGGTCGAGCATCCGCTCGCGGCTGGCCTTCTCGACGCTCACCTCGTTCAGCGCCCAGTTGTCCGCGGTCACGGTTCCGTCGTGCCGGACCGTGACGTCGACGGTCATGCGTTCCTCGACCGCGTAGCTCCTGGTGACGATGTGGTCGACGGTGAAGCTGAGGTCGTCGACCTCGGCCTCGGCCAGGAAGCCGACGTGCCCCAGGTTGACGCCGAGGATCGGGGTGCCCGACGGCCGGGCCATCTCGGCACCGCGCAGGATCGTCCCGTCGCCGCCGATGACGACGATGAGCTCGCAGCCCGCCGCGGCGTCCTGGAGGCCGTCCGGCACGACGGTGACGGTGCCGTCCAGCGGGTTGGGCAGCCCGAGCTCGCTCCGCTCGTCCGCGAAGACGCGCACGCCGATGCCGGCCTCGCCCAGCCGCCGGACCACCTCGCCGGCCACCTGCCGGGCCTCTTCGCGCCCGGTGTGCGTGACGAGCAGGACGGTCCTGGTCATTGCGGTCCTTCCGCGACGGCGCGCCTGACCTCGTGGGGATCGACCGCGGGCGCGCCGGCCCGCAGCCACAGGAAGTACTCGACGTTGCCGGACGGCCCCGGCAACGGGCTCGCGGTGACACCGGCGACGCCCAGCCCGAGCCCGGCGGCCGCGTCGGCGACCTCCAGGACGGCCTCGGCGCGCAGCTCGGGGTCGCGGACGACGCCGCCCTTGCCGACGCGGTCCTTCCCGACCTCGAACTGCGGCTTCACCATGAGCGCGAAATCGGCCTGCGGGCTGCTGACGGCGCGCAGCGGCGCGAACACCAGCCGCAGCGAGATGAACGACAGGTCACCCACGACGACGTCGACCAGCTCACCGACCCGTTCCGGCGTGAGGTCGCGGACGTTCGTGCGGTCGAGCACCCGGACCCGCTCATCGGACCGCAGCGACCACGCCAGCTGCCCGTACCCGACGTCCACCGCGACCACCCCGGCCGCGCCCCGCCGTAACAGCACGTCGGTGAAGCCGCCGGTGGAAGCGCCCGCGTCGAGGCACCGCCGCCCGGCGACGCCGAACCCGCGCGGCTCGAACACGTCGAGTGCGCCGGCCAGCTTGTGCCCGCCCCGCGAGACGTACTCGTCGCCCTCGGCCGGCTCGGTGACGAGCACGGCGTCGGCGGGGTCGACCGCCGTGGCGGGCTTCGTGGCGGCACGACCGCTCACCAGCACCCGTCCGTCGGCGACCAGCGATGCGGCGTGGTCCCGGGAGCGGGCCAGCCCGCGCCGAACCAGTTCGGCGTCCAGGCGGCGTCGAGGCGGCACCGGCCTCAGCCCTCCGCGTCGGCGCGCAGGTCTCCAGGCGGCACGTCGCCAGGCCCCGCGTCGGTGGGCGGCGATTCGGCCGTCGGGTCGGCGGCGAGCCGATCCTGCAGGGCTCGATGAACGTCGTCGATCACGTCCGCGTGCTGGTGCACCGGCACCCGGTCGAGCGTTTCCAGCGCCCGCAGCGCCTCGTCGACTCGCGCGTCGCCGGTGTCGTCCTGGCCCTCGTCGGTCAGTTCCCGCATGACGACAACGCTAGTACGACGACGCCCGGCCACGGGCGATTCGGGCCGCGTCCAGCGCCGCACGCACGCTGGCCGGGTCGACGTACTGGGCTGCGGCCCCGTCGGCACCGCCAACGGCTTTGTCGGTGCGGCCGCCGGCTGCCTGCACCGTAGGCCGGTCGCCTGTCCGGCCCGCAACTCTGCCGCCTGCCTGGTCCGCGGCGGCCCAGACCGCACCGCAGGCAGCCCGCAGGGCGTCCAGGGCGTCCTGGTCGGCCGGATCGAGCGGCGCGAGCCCGTCGGCACCACTGTCTGCCGGCGCCTGGCTCTCCGTCACGATCTCGCCCACCGCGACCTCGCCCACCGCTACGTCGCGCATAGCGGACTCGGCCGGCGCGGCATCGCGCGTCAGCCGCAGCGCACCGTCGACCACGGCGGCCCGCCATGCGCCGGCCCGGGCCTCCCCCGTCCGCACGGTCAGGTGCTCGGGCGGCTCGCGCAGCGCCCGCAGGTCGGTGCCGACGTACGTCGGACGCAGGTGCGCCGCCGCGAGGACCACCTCCTCCGGATCGGTGACGCCAGTGAGCACGAGCAGGCTGTCGGCCCCCGCGGCGTTGGCGCCCTCGACGTCGGTGTCGAGACGGTCGCCGACCACGAGCGGCCGCGTCGCGTTCGAGCGCAGCATCGCCTCGCGGTGCATCGGCGGCTCGGGTTTGCCCGCCACGAGCGGCTCGCGGCCGGTGGCGGTCCGGATCGTGTCGACCAGGGTGCCGTTGCCGGGAGCCCGGCCGCGGTCGGTCGGTACCACCGGATCGAGGTTGGTGGCCACCCACAGCAGGCCAGCCGCGACCGCGTAGGTGCCCTCGGCCAGCATCGGCCAACCCACCCGCGGCGAGAATCCCTGTACGACCGCCGCGGGACCATCGTCGGCGGTGGCGACGGGGACCAGGTCGCGCTCGCGCAGCGCGACCTCGAGCCCTTCGCCGCCGACGACGAGCACCTTCGAGCCGTCCGGCAACCGCTCGGCGAGCATCCGCGCCGCCGCCTGCGCGGAGGTGACGACCTCCGCGGGTAACGCCTCGACCCCGATCTCGGCCAGGTGCGCGGCCACGACGTCCGGTGGCCGGGAGGCGTTGTTCGTGACGAAAGCCAACCGCATGCCCGCGTGGCGCGCCGCCCACAGTGCCTGCGGCGCGTGCCGCACCGGATGGGCACCGACGTAGACGACACCGTCGAGGTCCAGCAGGGCCACGTCGTAGATCTGGCTCAGCGACTGCACATGTGTCATCCTCGCAGCCCGCCCCGCACCGACGGCGCGGCGGGCCGGCCCCGCGGCGTAGCATGCGCATGGTGAGCGATGCCAGGCGAGCGCTGCGGCTGATGCCGTTCCGAGCCATCAGCTACGCGCCGGGCACCGACCTCGCCGCCGTCATCTGCCCGCCGTACGACGTCATCGGCAGCCGGGCCCTCGAGGAGTTCGAGGCCGCGGACCCGCACAACATCGTCCACCTGACGCTGCCCCGGCCCGGCGCGGCGGACGGCGATCGCTACCTGTTCGCCGCCGAGCAGCTGCGACGCTGGCGGCGCGCCGGTGTGCTTCGCCGGGACACCTCGCCCGCGCTCTACGTCTACGAGCACCGCACGGCCACCGGCGCCGCCGCGATCGGGCTCGTGGGCGGCGTGGGCCTGGACGGACCGATCCTCCCGCACGAGAACACCTTTCCCGGCCCGGTCGCCGACCGGGCCGCACTCATGACCGCGACTCGAGCCCAGTTCGAGCCGATCCTGCTGACCTACGACGGCGATGGCGCCGCCAGCGACGTCGTGGACGCCGCGGCGGCGGCCGCTCCCGACCTCGAGGTGAGCGTCGGCGCCGACGTGCACCGCATCTGGCGGGTGAGCGATGCGGACTCGCTGACCGACGTGTCCGCCGACCTGGCCGACCGCAGCGCGCTCATCGCCGACGGACATCATCGGTTCGCCGCATACCGCGCCGTGCACGCCGCGCATCCGCACGAGCCCGGGTCCGGGTATGGCCTCGCGCTGCTGGTGGACGCGACCCGGCACCCGCTGGAGCTGCGCGGAGTCCACCGCAGCATCGCCGGGCTGTCCTTCGACGACGCCGTTGCCGGCGCCGCCAAGGGCTTTGACGTGGTCCCTCTCGCGGCGTCGGACGACCCGTTGGGCCGGCTGAGCGTCGAGGGCTCGACCGCGTTCCTGGTCGGCACCGGAGACCGGCGAGTGCTGCTGCGGTCGGCCCGTCCGGGCGTGCTGGACGACGCGATCCCGGCCGGGCGGCCGGACCGATGGCGACACCTGGACTCCGCCGTGCTCGTGGACGTGGTGCTGGCTCACCTATGGAACATCGACGACGCCGACGAACGCGTCAGCTACCACCACGACATCGGCGACGCGTTGCGGATGTCGCAGCGCACCGGCGGGGTGGCCGTGCTGGTGCGGCCGCCCGCTCTGGCCGACGTGCTGGCGCTGGCCGACGGTGGCGCGCGCATGCCGCGCAAGTCGACGTCGTTCGGGCCGAAGCCTTGGACCGGGCTCCTCATGCGCGACCTCGCAGCCGACGACACCTGAGCTGCGCGGCGCGGGCGGGACCGCGACGCCCGTCTCGAGCCCTCAGGGCTGCTCCGGCTGGGCCGGTGGGCCGTCGGTGCCCACCGGCGCAGCGGCCTGGTGACGCGCTCACGGCACGCTCTCCAGCCTCAGTCGTGCTCCTCGTTCCTCCGGCGGGCATCTGGCCAGCCGCTTCGCGCTCTCGACCTCGATCTCGAACCTGCTCTGCGGGCCGGCGGAGCCGCGCCAGAACCGGCGCCGGAGCGCGCCAGTGACCTCGACGGTGTCGCCGGCGTTCCAGACGCGCAGGCGGCGCCGCTGGTGCGGCGACCACGCCGTGCAGGTGATGGTGTCGACGCCGCGCCGGCTGCCCAGCCCTGCCGGCGGGCGCGGGCGCTGAACCACCAGGCGCGCGGTGACGAGCTGGTCGCCGCTGGGCAGCAGCACTACGGTTGGCTCGGCCGCGACCCGGCCGACCAGCCGGACCTCGTTGGAGTGCTCGACGATCGGCACCGATGTCGTGTTCATGGGAGAGCTCCTTCGACGGGGTCGGGATCTGACACCCATGGTGGGCCGAACGCCAGGGCCGCGCACCCACGCGGAGCCGATTTGTGGATGACGAGGCCCAGCTCGCAGGGGTTGTGGACAACAGTCGTCAGAGTGGTCCTTGCCGATCCGGTCGAGTGCCGCACAACCGGCTCGTCAGCCGTTGTCGTGGCTCAACTCGGCGACCCGCTCGGCCGCGTCGGTCTCGCCTTCCAGGTCGGCGTCGGCGGCTCGCATGAACCACCGCAGCGCCTCCTTGTCGCGGCCCGCGGCCAGGAGCGCGTCCGCGTACGCGTAGCGCAACCGGGCCACCCATTCCGCCCGCGCCGTCGACCGCAGCTCCGGTACCTGCAGGGACACCGCCGCGGCCTCGTCCTCGCCGAGGTCGCGCCGGGCACCGGCCGCGACGATCAGCATCTCCACGCGACCCGCGGTGTCCAGGGCGGTGACGGCGGGGTCGTGCGAGAGGTCCAGCGCGCGACGCGGCCGGCCCAGCCCGCGTTCGCAATCGGCCATCATCGGCAGGTACTCCGCCGAGCCGGTGATCCGCCGAGCAGCACGCAGCTCGGCCAGCGCATCGGCGTACTTGCCGGCGAGGTACGCCGCGACGCCGGCAGCCTCGCGGACCACCCCGATGCGCCCGGCCCGGCGACGAGCCGCCATGGCGTGCTCGTAGGCCTGCTGCGGGTCGTCCTCGAGCAGCCGCTGCGCCATGACCAGGTGGCGGGCCACTGCGGCCGCTGCCGGACCGGACAGCGCGCTGAGCTCGTCCCTGATCTCCTGGTCGAGCTCGCGACCGGTCACGTCCTCGTCCACGACGGGGTCAGGTACGCGCGACTGCGCGGGCGCGCCAGCTGGTTGCGGTCCGTCGGCGCGGCCACGCTCACCGCCGTCACGCGGACGGCGAGGCGATCCGTCGCGATCGTCGGCCGAGCGGTCGCCGCGTCGTGCGCCGCCGGGCCGTTCGCCCCGCGCACGATCGCCGCTGCGCCACTCGCCGTCCGTGCGCCCCGAGCGCGGACCTCCGCGTCGTTCACCGCCCGATCGGCCGGCAGCGGCTGGGCCGGACCGTCGTGCACCGGGCCGCTCGCCATCGGTGCCGCCGGATCGGCGGTCACCGCCTGGCCGGCCGCCCCGCCGGTCATCGCCAGACCCCCTCACCCCCCGCCGGTCGCCGTCGGGTCGCCGCTCGCTACCGGATCGGCGGTCACCGCCGCGCCGGTCGCCGCCAGAGGGGCGCCCGCCGGTCGACCGCCCACCCGTCGAGCGGTCACGGTCACCGCCGGTCGGGCCCGAGCGCCGTCCTCCGGAGCCCGATGTCCCTCGCGAGCCACCATCGCCTCCGCCACGCCGGCCACCAGCACGGTCGTCGCGCCCACCAGAGCCTCGCTGTCCGCCTGTGCCGCGTTGTCCACCGGCGCCGCGCCCAGTGCCGCCCTCCCGGCCACCGCCGCGTCCAGCTCGGCCGTCCTCCGACGGATCCGGCTCACCCTGGCGGTCACGACCAGACATCAACGATTCCTCATTCCTCGTGTCGTTGCCACCATTCTCTCGTGCGGTCGATCAGAGCGCCGCAGCGGTGTCGCCACGTGCCGCGCATGGTCCAGCGCAGGCGGCTCTCACGGGCCGCCCCAGCCACGGGAATGACGCTGTGGGGGCTGTACCCGGATCGCCGGACACCATGGCGCCATGCACCGCGGAATCGCGGACCCTCGCATGACGCCTGCGCGCCCCGGTCAGCGTGCGCCACGCTGCCAGCGTCCGTGGTGCGGCCAGACATCCGGAGACCGCCCTCTCCGACGCTGTGAGACTGGTGTCAGCCGGCACCCGGTGGTGCCGATGCCGGCGTCACCGAGCGTGCCCATCGGAAGCGGTCACGCAGCTCAGCGTGGATCGTCCCGGTCGCGCCGGGATCGGAGACATCCGCGAGCGAACATGATGACGGCATCGCGTCGGGCCGAATGCGGCGGTGCTGCGCGACTGCGGTACGGGTCGGGGTGCGGACATCGAGCGCGTTAGGCCCTGGTGCGACGGTTCACAATAATGGCCAGATGGCATTCGAACTACCTGCGGTCGATGCGGCGAGCCTGGCCACGTGGTGCGAGCTGCATCTAGGCAGTCCGGCGGAGAACGAGCTGTTCCGGACCGGTCACCTCACCCGCGTGATCGGAACACGGCTGGCCGACGGGCGCGAGGTCGTGGTCAGAGTCCGCCCGGCCGCGCCGCGGATCACTGGCTGCACCGAGGTCCAGCGCCTCCTGTTCGATTCCGGATATCCCTGTCCGCGGCCGCTGGCTGGCCCGGCACCGCTCGGTGAGTATGAGGCCACCGCTGAGAGCCACGTCGCGGGTGGGGTCGTGCTGCCCGACTCCGGACGCATCGCCCAGCCTTTTGCCGCAGCGCTCGCGCAACTGGTGGATTTGGCTCCCGGGCCCGGGCGAATGCCCTCCCTAGCGCCCGCGCCACCGTGGGCAGCATGGAACCACAGCCAGGGCGGGCTGTGGCCTCGGCCCGAGGACCTGGACGTGGACCTGAACCAGGTGGATGGGCCGGGCTGGATCGATGCGGCGGGTCAGGCTGCTTGGCAGAAGCTGCGGGAAGGACAGGACCAGACCGTGATCGGACACGGTGACTGGATAACGGACAACCTGCGCTGGCAGGGCAACCAGTTGCTGGTGGCCTACGACTGGGACAGCCTGATCGCCGACAGCGAAGCGGTCATCGCCGGCCTGGCTGCGGCCATCTACCTGTACCCGGCGCTGGCCACCGTGACCGAGACCCGCGAGTTCCTCGACGCCTACGCCACCGCCCGCGGACGGCCCTTCAGTCCCGGAGAGCTACAGCGCTGCTGGGCCGCAGGCGTCTGGACGAGGGCCTTCGACGCCAAGCAGGAGCACGCTGCCGGACAACCAGTTACCGTCCTGACCCACGACGAAGCCCATGAACGCCTCCGCCGGGCTGGAATGCGCTGAGCCGCCGGTGCCGCACGTCAGGGGCGCATCTTCGTCACCGGGCTGCGCTCACCGTCGATGACGGCTACATCGCGACCGGAGACCAGCCACCCGCACTCGACCGCCTCCACCAGGTAGTTACGCACCTATGTGGCCCAACTCAGGTCGGCGGGATCGCGCTGCCGTGCCCGCATAGGCCGCCGGTGGGCACCGGTGGTGCCGTTGACTGGGGTTGTGTGTGGTGTGGGTGGGTCGTGGCC
>NZ_SMKZ01000058.1 GCF_004349065.1 Jiangella asiatica | reverse complement strand
GAACTGGGTGGGGGATCCGTCGTTTGCGTTGTGGTCGTTGTTGTTCGTGGGGTTCCCGTTCATTGCCGGGTTGCCGTTTCTGATCTTCTATTCGACGTTGCGGAATGTGCCGCGGGAGATTTTCGAGGCCGCGGCGTTGGATGGGGTGGGGCGGGTGCGCCGGTTTGTCGCGGTGGATCTGCCGTTGATGGCCCGGCAGGTGCGGTTGTTGTTCTTCTTGGCGGTGATCTCGACGTTGCAGTACGGGTTCATGGCCTACATCGTGACCTCGGGTGGGCCGGACAACGCGACGATGGTGCCGGTGCTGCGGATGATCAATGTGGCGTTCCAGGGGCAGGACTGGGGGTATGCCGCGACGTTGTCCACGACGTTGTTCGTGGTGACGTTGGTGTTGAGCGCGGTGGTGGTGTTCGCCCGTCGTTCGGACCCGGCGGCGACGAATGTGCGGGGTCTGTAGATGAGCGCGGTGATCGAGACCCCCACCAGCGCTGTGTCGGGCCGGGTGCCGGCGACGACGCGGCCGCGGCGGTGGCGGCGCCGGCAGTGGGGGATCAAGGCCGCCCTGGGTGTGTTGGTGGTGGTGAGCCTGTTCCCGTACGTGTTCATGTTGAGCACGTCGGTGAAGGACAACCTGCAGTTCGCGCAGAGCTACTGGGTGCCGGTGTTGCCGCTGCACTGGGGGAACTACGCCACCGCGTGGGAGCAGATCCGTCCCTACATGGTGGCCTCGATCGTGGTGGCGGCGGTGTCGATCGTGGCGATCGTGGTGTTGTCGTTGCTGGCCGGGTTCGTGCTGGCCCGGTATCGGTTCCCGGGGCGGGGGTTCTTCTTCGCCGCGATCGCGGTGTTGATGATGGTGCCCAGCATCTCCAGCCTGATCCCGTTGTTCGTGATGATGCGCGATTTGGATCTGCTCAACACCTACCCGGTGCTGATCATCCCGCACGTGGCCGGCGGGGTGGTGATCGGGACCATTTTGATGAAGACGTTCATCGAGGGCATCCCGCAGGAACTGTTCGATGCCGCCCGGGTGGACGGGGCCGGCGCGGCGCGGCTGTTCACCGCGATCACGCTGCCGCTGTCGCTACCGGTGATCGGGACCGTCGCGCTGATCACCATCAACGGGGTGTGGAACGACTTCTTCTGGCCGCTGCTCACCATCACCGAGAACGAGCTGCGCACCGTCTCGGTCGGGCTGCTGTTCTTCCAAGGCCAAGCCGGCACCGACTACGGGCCCATGTTCGCCGGCTACATGCTCGCCAGCCTCCCCCTGCTCCTCCTGTTCACCTTCCTGTCCAAATACTTCCTCGCCGGCGTCCAAGGCGGACTGCCCGGCTCACACTGATCGATGACCTCTTGGGACCGGCACCGTCAGGTAGCCGTCCGGGACGCCGCCACTTCCGCTGCTTCCGTGGGGTGCGTGGTACCCCGAATGATCACGTTCAGCACGAGATCTCGTGTCGCACCATGCTCGCAATCATGGTGAGGCTCGGGTGATCCTGCTGAACGTGATCATTTCGTTGGATCACGTCAAACCGTGAGCCGTATCGGAGCGTGGGTGATTCGCCGCTTTTATGATGGTGATCATGCCGAGACGTTCCCGCCTCGCTCTTGTGGCTGGCATCGCCGCGGCCTCCCTGATCCCCGGCGCGGTCGCGGCCGAGGCTCCGGTCGGGCCGGCGTCGGCCCACGAGCCGCGCGAGCGCTCGGTCGCCACCCGTTCCCCGAGCAGCGCCCCGGCGAATACGTCCCCGGGCGACGCCCCGACCGTCCCGACCGTGCGGCTCGCCTTCGCCGGCGACGTGCACTTCGAGGGTGCGTACAGCGACGTCCCGTCGAACCCCGACGCCACGCTCGGCCCGATGTCGGACGTTCTGCGCGACGCTGACCTGGCGATGGTCAACCTCGAGTCGGCAGTGACACTGAGGGGCGCTCCGACCCGCAAGGAGCTCGAGGACCCGTCGAACCGCTACTGGTTCCGCACCGGGCCGGCTGCTCTCGACCTGCTCCATCGGTCCGGAGTCGACGTCGTGTCCGTGGCCAACAACCACGGGGCGGACTTCGGCCCGACCGGCCTGAGCGACACCATTCTGGCCGCAGAGAACGGCGAGGTGGCCGTCGTCGGCGTCGGGCGACACGACCGCCAGGCGTTCGCGCCGTACCGCGTCAAGGTGAAGGGCACCGACATCGCCGTCCATGCCGCCGATGCGTCCCCGCGCGAGAGCGCGGACGCCATCTGGGCGGCAGCCCCCGGAACCGGGCCGGGTATCGCGTCGGCGCGCGGTCCAGGGGCCGCGACGCTCACGGCCGCCGTCCGCGAGTCGGCGGAGACCGACGACCTCGTGGTCGTCTATCTGCACTGGGGTGAGGAGTACAGCGTCTGCCCCACCGCGACCCAACAGAGCCTGGCCAGAATGCTCGGCACGGCCGGAGCGGACATCGTGGTCGGTACCCATACGCACATGCCCCTCGGTGCCGGTCTGCAGGGCTCCACCTACGTCAGCTACGGGCTCGGGAACTTCTACTGGTACAACGGCCGACGCTCGGAGACCGGTGTGCTCCGTCTCTCCGTACGTGGGGGCGAGGTCGTCAGTGACGAGTGGCTGCCAGGGCGGTTCCTCCCCGAGGGCGGCGACCCGATACCGCTGACCGACAGCGCACGGTCCTCCGCGGTCACAGCGTGGCAGAACCTGCGGGGCTGCACCGACCTGGCCCCCGGGCCCGGCACCGGCGCGGCGACGACAGGCGAGTCCGGCGCGGCCGACCAGCGGGCAGCTCCCGACGGCGCCGAGGAGCGGCTTCCCGACTTCGCGTCGTCCATCGACCACATCGATCCATCGGTGCGTCTCGGCATGCGCAGCCACGACCCCGAGACGTGTCCGGTCTCGCTCGCCGACCTGCGGCACGTCGTCGTCACCCATGTCGGGTTCGACGGTCGCGCGCGCCGGGGGGAGCTGGTGGTGCACGCGGACGTCGCATCCGACGTCGTCGACGTGTTCGCCGCGCTGTACGCCGACAGGTTCCCGATCGAGCGGATGCTGCTCGTCGACGAGTACGGTGGCGACGACGACAGATCCATGGCGGCCAACAACACGTCCGGCTACAACTGCCGCCGCGTCGCCGGCCAGTCGCACTGGTCCGACCACGCCTACGGGCGTGCCATCGACATCAATCCGGTCCAGAACCCGTACGTCGTGGGTGCCGACGTACAGCCGCCAGCCGCCGTCCCGTTCGTCGACGTGGACCGTTCCGCGCACGCGCCGGCGCAGCCCGGCGTCATTCGTGACGGCGACGTCGTACGCCGGGCGTTCGACCGGATCGGCTGGGAATGGGGCGGCCTGTTCTCCGACCCGGACTACCAGCACTTCAGCGCACCCGGCCGTCCCTAGCGCCGGGCTTGGAGAACACTGGCCGAACAGCCGGAATCACCCGGCCGGCGACCGGGCCGTGCCATCTAGGCTCCTGGCCATGAGGCGTGCGGTGCCCACGGTCGTGTGGCTGATCGCCTTCGTGCACCTGGCCGTCGCGCTCACGCAGACCGCCGTCTTCCCGAACGCGCGGTCTCCTGACGAGCGTCAGCAGGTGGACCTCGTCGTGCAGGTGGTTGAGGGCATGGCGTGGCCGTGGCCGGACCCCGGAACCGCATTCATGACCGAGGGCATCGAGGCCGGCTACTTCGTCCCCGTGGACCGCCTTGCCGCCGAGCAGCATCTCGCCGACCGCGACGACGTCCCTCAGCGCGGCGAACGTCCGTCCTACGCCGAGGCCGGTGGCAGCACCCTGACCGACGGACACCGCAATCAGCTCATCCAGCACCCGCCGCTGTACTACCTGCTGGGCGCGGCCGTCGTGACCACGATCCCGGGCTGGGCGGACCAACCCTTCGACGCCGTGTGGATGCTCCTGCGCTGGGGCAATGCGCTGCTCACCGCGTCATTGCCGATCCTTCTCTTTCTCACCGCGAAGCGCCTCGGGCTCGCGGAGCCACTGCCCGTCGTGGCTGCCGCGACACCGCTCGTCGTCCCCGAGCTCACGCACATCGAGTCGTCGATCAACAACGACAACCTGCTGATCGTCCTCGCCGCGGCGGCCACCTACCTCGTGGCCAGGGTTCTCACCGGTGACCTCCGGTGGCGAACGGGCGCTCTCCTCGGGCTCGTCACCAGCCTTGCGCTGCTGACCAAGGGCTTCGCGCTCTTGATGCCGGCGTGGATCGTCTTCGCCTACGTGGTCGCGGGTGCGCGGGAGCGGCGGAGCGTCGCCGCCGTCCGCGGGCTGCTCGTGGCGGGCGCGGCCGGCGTGCCGGGAGCGCTGTGGTGGCTGCGGAACGTGGTCGTCCACGGCACGCTCCAGCCGCATGGCACGCACACCGAACCGCCGGACCTCACGCCCGTCCATGGCTGGTCCGACGGCGGGTGGGACTGGCTGGCGCGCTTCGCCGAGCGCATGGTGACGCTCTTCTTCGTCAACGACCACGACTCCTCCCGCTCGCTCGACAGCTCCTGGTGGATGGCCCGGGTCGTCCTGGTCGTGGTCGTGGTCGGTATCGGTGCCGCGCTCGTGCACCGCTCCGTTCCCCGTTCGATCGCGCTGGTCCTCCTGTTCCCGGTCCCCGCACTCGCCGGGATCGTCGCGCGCGGCTCGTGGGAGCAGTTCGCGGCGTTCGGGAACATCGCGGCGGCGCAGCAGGGCCGCTATCTGTTTCCGGGCATCGTCGGGCTGATGGTCGTCGCTGTCGCCGGGGCCGCGCCGCTCGCGCTGGCGCGGCGGCGGTGGGTCCTCCCGGGTCTCCTCGCGCTCGCCGTGGCAATCCATACGGCGTTCTGGCACGACGTTTGGGCCCTTTACTGGCTGCCTGCGGACACGCGTGCGGGCAGTCTCGGGGCCATCGCGCGCGCCGTCGAGGCGATCGCCTACTGGTATCCGTTCCCGCCGGTGCTGCTCGGTGTCGTGCTGGTGGCCGGGCTGGCGGCCGCGGGACTCCTCGCACGGTGGGCGATCCGGGAGGCCATCTCGCCGGTCCAGCCGCAGCGGATGAAGGAGCCCGTAGCGTGACGCCCGCGCCCCGCACGCTCCTGCCGCTCGCCGTGCTCACCGCGATCCTCCTCTCGGCCGTTGCGGCGCTGGTCCAGGCGCCGTACGTAACCGGTGACGAGGCCCCGCACATCGACTACGCCTACCAGGTGTGGCAGGGCGAGCTCCCCGTCTTCGAGGACGGTCTCGAGCACCGCCCGGCGGGGGCGTGGCTCGCCCCGGTCCAGTGGACGGCGCAGCATCCGCCCCTGTACTACCTGCTCGTCGCCTCGATCGTCGGACCGCTCGCGGAGGCGGGCGACCCGGTGGCGGCGGTGTACGCCGCCCGAGGCGTGAACGTGCTGCTCTCCGGGGTCTTGGTGCTTGTCGCGCACGCCAGCGCGAGAAGGATCTGTTCGCCCGGCAGCGCCGTCCCGGCGGTGGCCGCCTTCGTCGTCGCGACGATGGCGGCGAAGTCCCACACCGGTGGCTCCGGCTACAACGATCTCCTCGCGGCCGTCTTCGTGACGGCCACGTTCGGCGTCGCGGCGGCGGCGATCAGGCGTGGCTTGGACGCCCGGCTCGTCCTGGCGCTCTCGCTCCTCGCGAGTGGAGCGGCGCTCACGCGGCTCTCGGCGGGGGTCGTCGCCGTCGTCGTCGCGGGCGTGGCCGGGCTCGCCGGGCTCGTCCGGGCAGAACAGGGACGGGGGCGGTGGCCGCCGGTCGTCGGTCTCGCGCTGGGCGGGCCCGTTCTCGTCCTGGCCACGGCGGGCTGGTTCTACGTCCGCAACGTCGAGCTGACCGGCACCGTCACGGGATCGCACTTCGACTGGTCCTACGAGCACCAGGGCAGGTCGTCGAAACCCCTCTGGCTCGTGCTGGTCGAGTACGTCACCTGGCTGCGGCTGCCGAACCTGTTCTGGTGGGCGGGCCAGGAGCCACCCCGGACCGCGTATGTGACGGACACGATGATCGTCACCGGCATCGTGCTCGTGTGGATCCCGATCGCGATCGCCCTGGTCCGAGCCGTCCGCCACCGCCGCGATTCCAGCGACGTCCCGGCCACCGACCGGCTCGCGCTGCGTCTCCTGCTCGCCCTGCCGGTGGTGGTGCTGGTGACGATGCAGGTGGTGTTCGCCTCCAACGGTGGCGGCGTGTACCCGCGCTACCTGCTGCCGGTATCGCTCCCGGTCTGCTTGGCGATCGCCGCCGGATTCACCGCTCGGCCCCGCCTGCTGGTGTCCGTGTGGACGGCGATCACGCTCGCGGATCTCGCCGGATGGGTCGTGGTCGAGCTCACGACACCGCCAGACGAGTTCTGGTACTACACCGAGCCGCTCGCCCCATCGGTCGCGGTGGCGGTGCTGGCGGCGGTCGCCGCCGTCGGGACGGCACGCCTGGTTCTCTCGACGACGGCGAACCGCACGCAGGCCACGACGGCCACCGCGGCCACGACGAGCGTCAGCGCACCGACCGCCACGAGCTGACCCGGTGAGAGCGGGCTCCACCCGGCCAGGCGCGCCGCCGCGTCGGACGCGCTCTCCCGGTCGCCCCAGTACATGCCTCGGAACCCGAACGCCAGGGACACCGCGGCCGCCAGGGCGCCGCCGGCGACGAACCATGGCACCGCCCCGGTGCGCGGACGGAGCCCGAGCGCCGCCACCGCGGCCAGCGCCGCGAGCCCCACGAACAGGTAGCGTCCCTGGATCGCGGTGATCCAGCCGGTCTGCACGTAGTGACGCCACGCGTTGACCACCACGCCGCCCCACAGCGCGACGGGCAGGAGCAGCAGCACCGCGGCGTCCTTGCGAGAGTCCCGGCGTACCAACCCCGCCACGCACAGCGCCGCCACGATCGTGGCGCCGCTCCAGTACACCGGGGGCGGCACGCGCAGCTCGAGCCAACCGAAGTCGCCGAAGAAGGAGCGGGTGAAGGCGGTGAGGACCGTGGTGACGAAGTAGCCGAGCCCCGCGCTCGGTGCCGGCTCCCACCGCTCGGGGATCCCCACGGGCTGGACGGCGCCGAGCACGAGCAGGTTGCGCAGCCACCACCACCCGCCGACGGCGAACGCGACCACACCCACGACGAGCACGCGTGCCGTCCGCGGCCACCACGTCCGACGGAGGTCCGTGAGCACGCGCCGTCCGGCGGGCCCGGCCAGGAGGTACGCCAGGATCACCATGGGCACGGCGAACGCGGCCATCACCTTGGTGAGGAGCCCGATGCCGAGCGCGAGCCCGAGCCCGGTCGCCGTCCACCACCGAAGGTCGCCGGTGAGGACCCGTGCGACGAGCCAGGTGATGACGGCGCCCGAGAGCGTGACCAGGGCGTCGTTGGTGACCGCCGAGAGGATGTGCGCCGACATCGGGACGAACAGCACGCCCACGGCGGCGACGAGTGCCGTCGGCCGCGCTTCCGGGCGGTCCCCCAGGAGGGTGCGCGCCGCCGCGGCGGCGAGGAGCGGCAGCGGCGCGAGCAGCGCGACGTCGAACAGGCGCAGGGACAGCAGCAGCTGGTCCCAGCGGGCCTCCGCCGTCCCGGTGGCCCGCAGCCAGGTCGCCGCGGCCGCGTAGTAGAGCGGCGGGTGCTGGGTCATCTGATCCACGGTGTCGAGGCTCCGGACGATGCTCCCGGGCTCGGGGAGAGCGTTCTTCGCCGATACCTCGAGGCGCTGTTGGTCCGGGACGGGATCGAGGTCGGTGTACTGGACGACGTCGTCACGGTTCAGATGCCGCGACGGGATGTCGGATTCCAGCGCCGCCTGCTGGGGGGCGACATCCATCGCGCGGCCCATGAGCGCCTCGCCGGGCGCGGGCCAGCCACCGCCGTAGGTGAGGCGGAGCACGCTGTTGACGTGCTGCGGCTCGTCAGGGGCGCGGAACGCGGGCGTGAGCACCGCCCAGCAGCCCGCCACCGCGACCACCAGCAGCGTGATCGCGGTGAGCGCGGCCCGGTAGCCGGTGGCCTCGTGCACGGCTAGCGCCTCCTCCTCGCCGCCGCGAGGCCGAGCGTGAGGTCCGCCGCGGTCATGAGCACCCGTGAGGCGAGCACGGCCACGACCACGGCGCCGCCGTCCAGTTGATCGGCGAGGACGAGCCCGAGCACGGCCTCGCGCACGCCCAGCCCGGCGGGGACGACCACGACGAGGAGACCCACCGCCCAGGCGAGCGCGTACGCGCCGGTCGCGAGCGCCGCCGTCGCGGGCGTTGCCTCCGCCCCGAGCGCGGTGGCGAGCAGCCAGGTGTGCAGGCCCGCCAGGAGCCATGCCAGGAGCGCCCACGCCGACGCCCCGGCGACGCCGGTCGCACTCAGCGGGTGGTCGAGTGGCGGACGGCTCAGCAGCCGTAGCACGAGCCCGAGCAGCCGGTTCGTCACGGGCGGCAGCAGGAGCACGACCAGCAGGGGGAGCGTGAGCATCGCCGGGCCGTACGTGTCACGGACGTCGTCAGGTCCGGCGAGGACCGCGACGACGGCGACCAGCAGCCCGGTGACGATCGAGACCAGCAGCGCCACGGCCATGACCGTCACCGACCGGCGTCGCGGGATCGCCAGGTCGGCCCCGATCTCGGCCGCGGCGACGAGGTTCCACACCCCGCCGGGCAGGTACTTGCCGAGCTGGGAGAGGAAGAACATCCGTGCCGCCGACCCCAGCGGCACCGTCGAGCCGAGATCGCTCAGGACCGCACGCCAGGAGACCATGGTGGCGAGAACGTAGGCGAGCGAAACGGCGAACGCCGCCAGCACCGTCAGCGGGGGCAACGCAGACCAGGCGTCGCGGACCTCGTCCCACCGGCTGGCGGTCGCCCAGGCCGCCGCGGCGAGCGCCAGGACGAGGAACGCCCGCCGCGCCCACCGGTTGCGCGAGAGCGCGAGCAGCCGTGTCATCGGGCGGGCGTCGTGGGCGCCGCGCCCAGGGCCTCGACGAGCGGCGCGACGACGGCACGGGCGGTGAACCGGTGGGCGACCGCGCGGCCGGCGGCTCTCGCCCGAGCGAGCACGGAGCGGTCGATGAAGGTCTCGATCGCGGTGGCGAGCGCCTCGGCGTCCCCGGGCGGGACGAAGGTGGCCCCGTCGCCGAACGCGCGCCGCTGCGGCCCGGTGTCGCTCGTAACGACCGCGCACCCGGCCGCCGTGCCCTGGTACACCTTGTTCGGGACGACGGCGAGCGCCTTGCTCGTGGTGCCGAAGATCCCGAGGCAGACGTCGTGTGCGGCCACTAGATCCGGGAGGTCCGTGGCCTGGACCCAGTCGTGCCAGGTCACCTCGACCGTGCCGTCCACGGGGTCGATCCCGGCCAGGTTCGCCCGCACGGCGGCGGCGTCCTGCCCGGACCCCACCAACGTCGCTCGGACCCTGACGCCGCGGCGATCGAGCAGGCGAAGCGCCTCGGCGATCACCGTGGTGCCCTGGAGTGGCGTGAACAGGCCGAAGAAGACCACCCCGAGTGCGCCGTCGTCGGCCGCACGCGTCATCGACGCCTCGGCTCGCGCTCCGGAGTCGAACCATGCCTGCGTCGCACCGACGGGGACGACGACGGCGTCGTCCCTTCGTCGCGCCGGCACCTGCGCGGCGTGCTCGGCCGTGTCGGTGACGACGACGTCCGCGGCCGCGATCGCGAGCCGGTCGAGGCCCGACAGCAGCAGGGTCCGACCGCCGGCGCCCACGCCGCGGTCGCGGGCGGTGCCGGCGGCGAAGACCAGGTGGTCCAGCACGACGGTGGCGGACGGGAAGAGGACCCGGGCGAGCAGCACGTCGAAGTGGCCGAGGTACCCGACGAGCACGTGGCTCGGGCGCTCGTCGCGGCCGAGCCGGAGCGCGCGGCCGGTGAGCGTGAGCCACCGTCGGCCCAGACGCACGGCGAGGACGGGTACCAGCCACGGCTTCTTCAGCAGCTCCACTCGCCTCGCGGTGTCGAGGCCGAGAGGCTCGGCGATCTCGCGGACGTCGATCCCGCGCTCGCGCAGTCCGTCGATGAGTACCTGGACCCTCGGGTGCGCCGTGACGTCGTACGTCCCGAACGCGACCACTCTCACGATGCGACGACCTCGCTGGCGGCCAGGTCCTCCGCCTGCCGCACCAGATCCGGCGCGCCGTCCGACGGCCTGCCCACGGCACCGGCCGTCCCCGGGTCGCGCCACGCGTCCCCGTACTGGAGCGCCTTGATCCGTTCGAGGGTCTCCTCCAGGAGAATGCGGTTGGTGCGCTGCAGGTCGACGATCACGAGGAGCGCGAAGGTCAGCAGCGCCCCCACGAGCAGCGCGGTTCCGACGACGAGGGACTGGACGTGGCCGTCACCGTCGCCCATGAGCCAGAACACGAAGAACCGCACGAACGGCACGAGCGCCGCCACCAGCATCGGCACGCCGATCCAGCTGAGGATCACGTTCGGCCGGTACATGAGGTAGGACCGGGCGATCGCCCGGCCGGACAAGTACATGTGCTGCCAGTGGCTCTTGAACAGGCGCGACTCGCGGGTCTTCGGGTTGGTCACGATCTGCAACGAGGTGATCGCCAGGCGCTTGTTGCCCGCCTGGATGATGGTCTCCATGCAGTAGCTGAACTGCGTGACCACATTGAGCCGCAGGAGCGCGGCGCGTGAGTAGGCACGGAAGCCGCTGGCGGCGTCCGGCAGGTCCGTGCCCGCGGCGAAGTTCACCACTCGCGAGCCGAACCTCTGCATCGCCTTCTTGAACGGCGAGAAGTGCCCGATGGTGCCCGTCTGCCGGTCGGCGATCACCACGTCGGCTTGGCCGGCGATCACCGGCCAGACCAGGTCGGGGATGCGCTCCTGCGGGTACTGGTTGTCGCCGTCGGTGTTCACCACGATGTCGGCCCCGTGTTCCAGCGCGTAGTCGACGCCGTCGCGGAAAGACCTGGCGAGCCCCATCGTGCGCGGATGGCGGAGCACCTCGGCGCCGTAGGAGCGGGCCACCTCGGCGGTCCGGTCGGTCGAGCCGTCGTCGATCACCAGCACGTGGATCTCGTCCACACCTGGGATCTCACGCGGGATCGACTCGAGCACGAGGGGGAGAGTCCCCTCCTCATCGAGGCACGGGATCTGGATGAACAGCTTCATGACAACCTCGCGCGGTACCGCGGATCGCGACGTCGCGAGCGGGCCGGCCCGAGGGCGGTGGACGTTCGTCGGGTCGTCGCGGCGAACCGCGACGGTGTTCGCGGTCGACCGGCCGATGAAGCCAGACACCGACGGAGCGGAGCGGACGTGGAGTATCGCACCCTGACAGGGTGCAAGACGGGGGAGATCACGCTGAAGCGGTTAGGGCGACGCGCACGCAGTGTTCCTCGGAGGTTCACGAGGGATATACGCGCACCGGTGTCCTGGGTCGCCGACGCGCCGGAAACAGGTGGTGCGACACGCTCGCCGCTGCACTATCAAGCGGACCTGACGCCCTCGGGGTGGACCGTGGCCTCAGCGTCACGGGGCTACGGTCACTCCGACGGTGACTCTCGCGGCTCCGGCACGATCCCACTGGTCGGCTGGTTCGCTCCGGACCAGCGCAAATACGGTGTCGGACGGGTTTCGACGCCGTCGGATGTGGGGCGCCGGCCGTCTGCCGACACGCTCCTGGCGCGACCCCCGGGGGCGGCGAGCCGCGGTCGTCCCACGCACTCCAGTGCTCGTCGCGTAGAGCGGTCTGCCACGCCGTGCCGTCCGTGCCGATGGCGAAGACGTCGACGGACGTTCCGTCCCGCGAGACGGCCCCGGGATGGCCGACCAGACGCTCCGGTGGGTGATGGCGGATCCAGGTGGTCCGAAGCCAGCCCTACATGTCCACGGCAAGCGAACGACGCGCTTCCTGACGGCGGCGGTTGCGGGCCGCCCGAGAGGGTACTGAGTCGGGCGACGTCCATCATCGAAGGGAAGCGGTCTCGATGGAACGTGGAAGCGACAAGCACGGTCCTCGCCACGACGACCAGCTGAAACACGAACTCCAGGGGACCATTCGCGCCAACCGGTCCAGCCGAGTCGAAGAATGGCGCGATCCTGAACCACCGGCCGACGACGATCCATTGCTTCACAGCGCCGCGGGAGTCATGGCCGCGACCTCAGTGGGCGACGTCATGACGCGGGAGATCATCGGTGTCTCGCCCACCGCGCCCGTACTCGAGGCGGCGCGGGCGATGCGCGACCATCACATCGGCGACGTGCTCGTGCTCGACGATGGTGCCCTTCGTGGAGTTGTCACCGACCGCGACCTTGCAGTCCGCGTGATTGCCGAGGGAATCGATCCCGAAACGACGCTCGCAGCCCACGTGGCCAGTGCGGACCCGGTCGTGATCACACGTCCGCAGGCCTCGGTGGCAGAGGCAGTCCAACTGATGCGCGAGCGAGCAGTGCGCCGGCTGCCGGTCGTGGACGACGGCCGCGCCGTAGGCGTCGTGTCGTTGGGAGACCTCGCGCAGGTCCGAAGGCCCGACTCGGCGCTCGCCGAGATCAGCGCTGGGGATCCGAATCTGTGATCAGCGGAGTCGCGATCTCCGTGTCAGCGAGGCGCTGCTGCGCCCGTCGAAGGCCGAACATCAAGTCGTGTGTGATGTTCCCAAGCTCAAGCGCTCCGAAGGCAACGGGCCCGAAGTCCCCGACAATCGCCGCTACGCCGCCGACATCCGGCCAGTCGGCGACTATGTCGGCCACGTGAGGGTATGGCACGGCCGCGATACGTCGCACGAGCACGAACGGAGGTGCGACGCCATGACCGACCCCATCGGTGAGATCAACCAGGCGCTCTACACAGCGACTCCGGCGGAGCGCCAGGCGATGCTTCGGGATCTGATACCGACCGTTGGTCGGTGGGTTGAGGAGTCGTGTCGTACGCCGCCAGCCGGTGACCTGCCATCACGCCAATGGCTGGACGAGGTGGCGCACCTGATCGAGCCCGTGCACGCTGCCGTCGAACGCGCGAGATCGGCAACGCCGTAGGGAACGCCGCCGTATTCTCGTCACCCGTTCTCACACGGTTCACGCGGCGCCCGCACCGGCGCAACGTCCGCCCTCCGAGTCTCCCCACACGATTCGACCTCCTATCACGAAGCTGACAACGCCGAGGTAGCTGGCTACCGGGGGATCGTGCTCGCCGCGGTTGTCGTGTTGCTGTTCTCCTGCTGGCCGCGCGGGGACTGGCTTGCCGCCGGCCGGTTCCTCCACGGGTGATGCGGTGCCCTACGGCGGGCCGGGCGTTCTGGGCGAGAAGCACTTCTTGGGAGAGCCGTTTCTATTCAGGCGAAGTGGGCACTTCTCGGTGCGTGCGTCAAGGGTCGCAAAGGGGGTAGGCCGCATGAAGGTGCTGGGCATCAACGCGATCTTCCACGATCCCGCGGCAGCACTGGTCATCGATGGCCAGATCGTCGCGGCCGCCGAGGAGGAACGCTTCAGCCGACGCAAGCACGGCAAGCGGCCGGTCCCGTTCTCGGCGTGGGAGCTGCCCGAGCAGGCGGCCCGCTGGTGCCTTGATCAGGCTGGTCTCGCGCCGTGGGATCTCGATGCCGTTGGCTACTCCTTCGATCCCGGTCTGGCCCGCTCGGCCGCCGAGATGTGCCTGCACGATCCCTGGGACCATCTGCGCCGGACGTACGCCCAACGTGCGCCGGGCTTTATCGCGACCGCGCTGCCGGGGCTCCGCCCAGGCAAGGTGCGCTACGTTGCGCACCACGTGGCGCATGCCGCGTCGGCCGGCCTCGCCGCTCCGTACGACCAGTGCGACGTACTAGTGCTCGACGGTCGCGGCGAGTGTGCGAGTCACCTGGCCGGCTGTTACGACGACACCGGCATTCTCAAGACCCTGGCCACACAGCAGCTGCCGCACTCGGTCGGCCTGCTCTACGAGGACATCACCGAGCACCTGGGCTTCCTGCGCAGCAGCGACGAATACAAGGTGATGGCCCTGGCGGCGTACGGCACGCCGCGGTACGTCGACGTTCTGCGCTCTGCCGTCTACACCACCGGTGACGGGGGCTTCCGGACCGAACCCGTCGACTGGGCCACGTACGCGCCGGCCCGGCGGCCCGGCCAGGAGTGGACGCAGGCTCACGCCGACCTGGCGGCGAGCGTGCAGTGCCGGTTGGAGGAGGTCCTGGTGGAGCTGGCTCGCTGGTTACGCGCCCACACTGGAGGCAATCGCCTGACCATGGCCGGCGGGGTGGCGCTGAACTGCGTCGCCAACACGGTGGTCGCCGAACGCAGCGGCTACGACGAGGTCTGGATACAGCCCGCGGCCGGCGATGCCGGCACCGCGCTCGGCGCCGCCCTGCAGGTGGCACATACAGACGGCGATCTGCTCTTGCCGATGCCCGGCGCCGACCTGGGCCGGTCGTGGACCGACAACGAGCTGGAGAACCACCTGCGCAAGGCGCGGCTACCGTACGAACGGCCAACCGACCTGGCGGATGCCGTGGCCGAATGCCTCGAATCCGACGGCATCGTCGCGTGGTTCCAGGGCCGCAGCGAGTACGGGCCTCGAGCGCTCGGCCACCGATCGCTGCTCGCTCATCCCGGCCGGGTCGAGAACCTGCGCCGGCTCAACGACATCAAGGGCCGTGAGCAGTTCCGGCCGGTGGCACCGATGGTGAGCGCGGTGCGGGCCGCGGAGCTGTTCTCCCGCGGTCCACTGCCCTCGCCCTACATGCTGTTCACCCACGACGTGGCGCAGGCGTGGCGCCCGCGCATACCGGCGGCGGTCCACGTCGACGGAACCGCCCGCATCCAGACGGTTCATCGGGCAGACGAGCCGCTACTGGCCCGGATGCTCGAATGCTTCGAACATCGCACCGGGCTCCCGGTCGTCATCAACACCAGCTTCAACACCGCCGGGCGGCCGATGGTCGACAGCCCGCGCGACGCCCTGGAGTGCTTCGGCTCCACGCCTATCGACTTACTGGCGATCGGCCCGTTCGTCGTCCGCAGGCCGGCGGTGACCTGATGCCCCGGCTGTCTAACACCATCGTCATCCCCACGATCGGACGGAACAGCCTCGACGTGCTCCTGCGCCGCTTGCGCGAGGTGAGCGGGCCGCGGCCAGCCGACATCCTCGTGATCGACGACTCCGTCACCCGGTCCGGTCCGGCGGCGGCGCGCAACCGGGGCTGGCGGCAGTCCCGCACTCCGTGGGTGAGCTTCCCCGACGACGACGTCGTGCCCGAGCCGGACTGGGTGGAGCGACTGACGACGGACCTTGCCGGCGGCGCGATGGGCGCCGTACCGGGTGCCGCACGTCCTGCTCGGCGACCAGCACGCGCCGTGCCGGGACAGCCGGGTCACGACGTGCACGATCCCCGGGCACCCGTGCCCTGTCCTCGGTGTTCGCGGACGAAGTCATCCGTGCCATCGCAGCCCTTGCCACCACACGCCAGACGCACGAGCCGGCCGCGGGAAGGTGACCTGATGAAGATCGCAATGGTGTCCGAACACGCCAGCCCGCTGGCCGTCATCGGCGGCGTCGACGCAGGCGGGCAGAACGTCCACGTGGCGGCGCTGGCCACGAAGCTGGCCGCACGCGGACACGACGTCACGGTGTTCACCCGGCGCGACGATCCGGACTCGCCGCCCCAGGTGACGACGCCGGACGGCTACGTCGTCGAGCACGTGCCGGCCGGACCACCGACAGAGGTGCCGAAGGATGAGCTGCTCCCGCACATGGCAGCGTTCTCTGCCTACCTGACCGACCGCTGGGCAGACGAACACTACGACATCGCGCATGCCCATTTTTGGATGAGCGGGCTGACGGCGGTGCAGGCCGGCCGCGCAACCAGGACTCCGGTAGTGCAGACGTTCCATGCGCTGGGAACCGTCAAGCGGCGGCACCAGGGCTCGAAAGACACCAGCCCGTCTGAGCGGATCGGCATCGAGCACACTCTCTGCGCCGAGGTCGACCACATCATCGCCACCTGCACCGCCGAAGTGGCCGAGCTGGCGTTGATGGGCCTGGGCGCCGGCCGCACGACCATCATCCCGTGCGGGGTCGATCTGGAACTCTTCGTGCCGACGCCGCCGCGGCCGGGCCCGCGGGCCGGCCGCCTGCTCACCGTCGGCCGGCTGGTCGAGCGCAAAGGGCTGGCCGACATCGTGGACGCGCTGAGCGAACTGCCCGGCGTCGAACTCCACGTGGCCGGCGGACCCGCCCCGGACGCTCTTGCCGCCGACCCCGAGGCACAACGGATCCGCGCCCGGGCAGCCGCGAACGGCACAGCCGACCGGCTACACCTGCTCGGCCGGGTGGCACGGACGGACATGCCGGCGTTGTTCGGTGCCGCCGACATCGTCGTCACCGCGCCGTGGTATGAGCCGTTCGGGATCGTCCCGCTGGAGGCGATGGCGTGCGCCCGGCCGGTCGTCGGCACCGTCGTGGGCGGCCTGCTCGACACGGTGGTGCCGGGCATCACCGGTGAATTGGTGCCGCCCCACCGGCCGGACCGCCTGGCTCAGGTGCTGCGCGAGATGCTGGCCAGCCCCCGGCGCCTCGACGCCTACGGCAGCGATGGTCTGCAGCGGGCCCGCCGGCTCTACGGCTGGGAGCGGATCGCTCGCGACACCGAGCGTGTCTACGCCCGGGTCGCCGCGAGAACTGGTCGCATTTCCTCGAAGGTCCCGTGATGACGTTTCGGGAGCCCAGTCACCAGGGACACGTCCGCCGCCTTGAATCGGCGATCGCACGGTTTGGCCCGTGCGCCGACATCGCCGACACGTGGGGCCGGAACCTTGCCGGCGTTCTCACCACCGACGGGAGGCTGCTCGCCGCGGGCAACGGTGGCAGCGCGGCTCAGGCCCAGCACCTGACCGCCGAGCTGGTCGGGAGGTTCCGGAACGATCGTCCGCCGTTCTCGGCCATCTGTTTGAGCGCCGAGACCTCGAGCCTCACGGCGATCGCCAACGACTACTCCGTCGAGGAGCTCTTCGCCCGGCAGGTGCAAGCACACGGGCGCCAAGGGGACGTGCTGGTTCTGCTGTCGACGAGCGGTCGGAGCGCGAACCTACTCGCCGCTGCCAGACGCGGCCGGGCCAGCGGACTGACCGTGTGGGCGTTCACCGGTCCCGAGCCCAACCCGCTGGCCGAACTCGCGGATGAAGCTCTATGCGTGCCCGCGCCGACGACAGCAACCGTGCAGGAACTGCACCTGGTCGCACTCCACATCATGTGCGCAAGCTTCGACGCCAAAGTCGGCGCTGACCTCGAGGTCGTGACATGACGGTCCGTCTCGCGGTGATCGGTGACGTCCTGCTCGACGTCGACCTAGTGGGTCGCGCCCGGTGCCTGTCACCAGACGCCCCGGTTCCCGTTCTGGACGATGTTTCCGAACAGGCCCGGCCCGGTGGCGCGGCGCTGGCCGCCTACGTCGCCGCATCCCGCGGCGCCGAACTGAGCCTGATCGCGGCGATGGCCGACGACGAACCGGCCGCCCGCTTGCGCGAACTGATCGGCGACGTGGTTGGTGTTCACGCCCTGCCCTACACGGGCAGCACGCCTGTCAAGCGGCGAATCCGTGCCGACGGTCAGTCCGTCGTCCGGCTCGATACCGGCGGCGAGCCCGCTCAGATCGGCGAGCTGACCAGGTCCGCTGTCGACGCGCTGTCGGCCGCGGACGCGGACTCGGTCTCCGACTACGGCCGCGGAGTCACGGCTGTGCCGAGCATCCGGTGGCTACTGACGACGCTTCCCCGGCAGCCGCCTGTGATCTGGGATCCCCATCCGCACGGAGCCGCGCCGATACCCGACCCACAACTGGTCACACCCAACGCCGACGAGGCCGATACGTGGGTACACCGCAGCGGAGCGCCAGCGAGCATTGACGCCGGACCAAACGGTGCATGGCCGCTCGCGGCCCGACAGGCCACCGCGCTCGTACACGGCCGCCGCCGCGATGGTGCTCGGCACCGGCCGCGTGACCGACGAGGCCGTCCAGTATGCCGTCGCCGATGCCACGAGGTTCGTCGGTACCGGCGCCGCCTCCGGGCTGACAGCGGACTCACCGGTCATCGGGCGGGACCGAGAGACCGGTCGCGACATCGCAGCGGCAGTGCGGGGCCCTCGGCGGCGCGCGATCGACACCAAGCTGCGAGAACTGACCACCAGGAGGACTACATGACTCTGGGAACCGTGCTGGTCACGGGCGGCGCGTCCGGACTCGGTGCTGCTGTGACGCACATGCTCGACGACGCCGGAGCACGCGCCGTCGTACTCGACCGGACCCCGCCCTCTGCGCCGGTAGAACACGTCGTCGCCGACCTGGCCGAGGCCGGTGCCGCCGAGGAGGCCGTGCGCACCGCCGTGGACCGGACCGGAGGCCTGGACGCCGTCGTCACCTGCGCCGGCGTCGACTCCTGTGGCCGGCTGGCGGACGTCCCCGCCGACGAATGGGAGCATGTAGTGCAGGTCAACCTCCTGGGCACCGTCCGGGTAGTCCGCGCCGCGCTGCCTGAACTCGAGAGGCGGCACGGCCGGGTCGTCACGGTTGCGTCGACGCTCGGACTGCGGGCCCTGAGCGACGCAACTGCCTATTGCGCGTCGAAGTTCGGCGTCGTCGGATTCACCCGAGCCTTCGCCGCGGAGACGGCCGGCCGCATCGGTGTGACGCTGCTGATACCTGGCGGCATGGACACCCCGTTCTTCGACGGACGCGATGAGCAATACAAGCCGCCCGCCGACGCCAAGCTCAACCGTCCGTCCGACGTCGCCCTCGCGGTCCTCTTCGCCCTCGACCAGCCGCCTGGTTGCGAAGTACGCGAACTCGTCGTGACCCCCTCGATCGAGAGCTCGTGGCCGTAGAGAAGGTTGCGCTCGTCTACCGGGCGCTCGGACTCGGCGACTTTCTCACCGGTGTGCCGGCATTCCGTGCGATCCGGCGTGCATTACCGAGGCATCGGCTCGTGCTCGCCACAGCCCCGGAGCTGGCGCCTTTGGCGCCGTTGACGGGCGCCATCGACCTGCTGTGGCCAGCCCGACCACTGGAACCGCTGCCGTGGCCCGCAGCACGGCCCGACGTCGCAATCAACCTGCACGGCCGCGGCCCACAAAGTCACGTCCTGCTCGCCACGCTGCGACCGCGCCGGCTGGTCGCGTTCGGCAACGACAAGCTCGGTGTCACTGGTCCGCCGTGGATGCGTGCGGAGCACGAGGTGCTCCGCTGGTGTCGGCTGGTGGAGACCGAGCTGCAGGTCGCCGCGCCGGTCGACGACCTGTTGTTGTCGCCGCCGACCGTGGCTTCGCCAGTCGACGGTGCGGTAGTCCTCCACCCAGGCGCCGCCACCGCCGCCCGCCGCTGGCCGGTGGAGCGATTCGCCGCGGTGGCCCGACAGCTCGTCTCACGCGGCGGGCGGCGACCAGTCGTGGTCACGGGGTCCGCGGCCGAAACCGAGTTGGCCGAAACAGTTTGCGTATTGGCCGGTCTGCCCCCCGCGGCTGTCCTAGCAGGGCGGACGCCATTGGACGAGCTGGCGGCCTTGATCGCCCGTGCTGCACTCATTGTCTCGAACGACACCGGCGTAGCCCACCTCGCGTCGGCGTTCCGCACGCCATCCGTCGTCCTCTTCGGGCCGACGCCGCCCAGCATTTGGGGGCCTCCGGCATCCGGCCCGCACATCGCGCTGTGGCACGGCCCTAGCGGTGACCCTCACGGTGACCACCTCGATCCGGCACTGGCCGCGATTCAGGTCGACCAGGTCGTGGCCGCCGCAGACGCCCTGCTGGGCGGCATCCGCGGGCAATAGTTGGGAGACGAGGTCGTCGAGCACGGCGTCCCAGTCCGTGAGGAACCGTGAGGAACCGTTTCACGCCGTACCGCGCCGTCGCCGCCTCGCGCGCCACCAGACCGGCCTCACGCGCCGCGTCCTGATCGCCGACGAACTGCCGAATCGCCGGGGCCGGCCTCGGCGGCTCGAGCGAGATGCATCCCGTTGACGACGACACCCGTCCGTTCCAACTCGCCGGTGTACTTGTAGCCGGGGTCGAGGATGCCGTTCTCGACGACGGTCGCCGGCGCCATGCCGTTGTCCCAGATCACGTTGTTGAAATGCGTCACGTGCACGATCGGGATCTCGCTCTGGTCGGCCAGCGGGTGGCGCGTCGTCACCGCGCCGCCGCCAGGAGTGTTGTGCTCCAGGTACACAGCCGGCACGTCGCCCCCGGTCGGCGTCCGAGCCACTCACGGCACAGCAGGGCCTCGTGCGGCCGCTGCAGCACGACGACGTCGATGTCCTGCTCGCGAAGAGCAATCCGCGGCGACTTCCGCGACATCCTGCGGCCACATGGACAACGACGTCATCCATGAACCATGTACATGCCACAACAAGGTCGGGGCGCCCGGCAACCGGAGTTCGGCATCGGCGCCAGCTGGGTCGGCTCGTCCAGGACGAGCGTGCCGAGCTCGCACGCCGGGTGGACCTTTACCGCGGGCTCCGCCTCGTTGCCCGACCAGAGGCGCGTGACCTGATTCTCGTCGACGACGGACTGGCCACCGGGGTCACAGCCGAGGCGGCCTTGCGGTCCCTGCGCGGCTACCGGCCGCGCCGGCTGCTGCTCGCGACCCCCGTGTGCCCGCCCGACACCGCGCGCCGCCTCCCGGCCATCGCCGACGACGTCGTATGCGCCACCGCCCTGGAAGGAATGGTGTCGATCGGCGCCTACTACGACGACTTCAGCCAAACCACCGACGACGAGGTCGACCTGCTGGCCGCGTCTCCGTCCCGATCGGCCACGACTGGCCGGGCAGCAGATGGCTTGCCCAGGAGCCCTTTATGGCGAGCTTTTCGCTGGTTATCTCGGCGCCAGCACCGGCGCCGCGGCAGCCCTCGTCGCCGCCTCGAGAACCGGCGGACGCGTGGGCGCCGTGGTGTCTCGTGGCGGGCGCGCCGCCCCGCCTGTTGACGCTCGCGAGGTGCAGCGCGGCCCGACCGCGACGAGCCCACGCACGATGAATCCGCCGACAACACCGGTGCTCGCGTCGCTCCACAGCCGCGCGGCGAGCCCCAACGTGCCTATCACCCCAAGCGCGAGGCCCAACGCTACAAAGCGAGGCGCAGCAGGTAAGAGGGCCTCGCTTCGACGGGTTCGCGACCAGTTCTGCGGATCTCGACCATAGTCGGTCGCGTAACGTATGCGCCGCGCCCACATACGCCTCGCCCCTGAGCTCACGGTCCGACCGGCTGGTACGGTCAGCGGTCCCGCGCACGTGCAGTGCGGCGCTCGTTCTCCTTGTCGATCGCATCGACGAGTTCGCCCTTGGTCATCCGGGAGCGGCCCTCGACGCCGAGCTTGCGGGCCGTCTCGTACAGGTCGCTCCTGGATGCGTTGGCGTCCACGCCGCCGGCCGTTTCGCGTGGTCGCGTCCGCGCCGACGGAGTTCGGCGGCTGGCTTGCGGATCCGATGGGCCCTTTCCGTCCTTCGGCTCCCAGTGGTCGCCGATTTTCTGGAACTGGTGCTTCAGCGCTGAGAACGCGGTGCGGTGGGCGCGTTCGCCTTCGCCATATGTCTCGACCGCCGAGTCATGGGCCTTGGCCCACACCTCCTGCGCCCGTTTCGGCGAACGTCGCAGTGTCGACGGCATGTCCTCTCTGGCTGGCATGGTCGTCGCTCCTCTCATCTCAGCTGGATCGGTGGCGGCCTCAGGTGTTCGGTGGCGCGTCACTGATGTCCGCTAGCGCGGAGTGCGGGTCCTCGGACCGTGCGAAGTCGCCGATCGAGACGACACCGACCGGACGTCCTTCGCGGTCGACCACCGGCAGCCGGCGTACCGCACGATCACGCATGGCGCGGACCGCGTCGTCGATGGTGGTGTCGGCCTGCGCCACCACGACGTTGGCGCTGTAGACCTCTCCTACGGTCACAGCATTGGGTTCCTTGTTGTCGGCGAGAACACGGATCACCATGTCGCGATCGGTCAGCACGCCACGCACGACACCGTCATCGACGACCACGACGTCGCCGATGTCGTTGTCTCTCATCACCTCAGCCGCCTGACGGACCGGAGCAGTCGTCGGCACACTCATTACCTGCTCAGTCATCACTTCGGCCACCGTACGAGTCGTCATGTCTCCTCCTCGGGACGGCATTGCACGCGTGCTTACGAACGGCCGATACCCGGGATCGGCTACGCCAACCGCCCCGTGTTAGGGCGCTCCGCAAGAGATCGCACGTCGAGGCGTCACGAGACCATGTCGACGACGATCCGCGCGACGGCAGCCGGGTTGGAGTACTGCGCCACGTGACCTGCGGCCGGAACCTGGACGCAGAACGCGTCGCTGAGGCCGTTGGCTAGGAAGGTCGTCCAGCGGCCAGGTGCGATCGGGTCGTGCTGCCCGCGGACAACGGCAACTGTCGTGAGGACACCACCGAGTTTGTCCTCGATGCGATCGGCCAAAAGATGACCGAAGGTTGCCCATGCACGTCGTAGACCGCACCGGGCATAGTCCCCCGCGAACACTGCCCACACCGAGGGACGTTCGAACGGAACGTCCAGCAGGAGCCGCACAATCTGACGAACCGGGTTGCGGGCACTCGAATCCATGGTCGGGCCGATGAGCACGAGCGGACCCACCGCCTCCGGCGCGTGCACCGCAAGATCGACCACCACTTGACAGCCCGCCGAGTTGGCCACCAGCGGCGCCCCTTCTCGTCCGCTGGCTCGCAACCACCCAGCCAGGGCGAGCGACAGACCACGCACGCCAAGAGCCGTCGCCGGCCCGCGACTTCGTCCAAATCCGGGCAGGTCAAGCGCGACAGCGCACAAGCCCGCCGACGCCAGCTCGCGGGCAAGCGGAAGATAGTACCGATGGGACACTCCCAACCCGTGGACGCAAACGATCTCGACGCCGTCGGCCTCACCCAGGACCGCTGCGTGCATCCAGTTGCCGCTGACAGCAGTGAACTCGTGCCCGCTCCACCGGCTCGAACATCGCAGACCCATGGCGATCTCATTCCCACTCCGAGCACCACGAAGCGTCGCGCGATCGAACGACCTCGGCCGCGAGACCTGGATGGCCACGTACTTGTGACGCTCACATGCTGACTCAGACCTGGCCGTACGGGGTGTGCGTCCGTAGTCCGGCAACACACGCCACCAGCCGGCAGGAGCACCAAATGAACCGCTGCGAGGTCTGCGGCAACGAATATCGCGACGCCTTCACCCTGCGCACCGCCGATGGCCAGGAATTCGTCCTCGACAGCTTCGAATGCGCGCCATCCACCGCTGCGCGCCGACCTGCGCCCACTGCGGCTGCAAGGTCATCGGACACGGCATCCAGGTCGGCGTGCAGGTGCTCTGCTGCGCCCATTGTGCCCAGCAGAGCGGCGTGAGGTCGTTCGCTCGACGTCATGCCGTCCCAGACTCCTTGTGGCTCGTCCCGCCACAGCGCCTCCTCGAGGCATCGTGTACGCACCGGAACAGGGGAGGAGATCGCCTTGGCTGGGACTCGACTTCCGGGGTGGGCTGGCGAGAGTTCGGTACTCGGATCGCTGGCCGAGAGATGGCCGAGAGGCGTCGCTGATCCGCCGTTGACGTCGATGGGAGCTCGGCCGCCAACCCCGGACGGCAATTCACAGGCGCCCGTTGCCGTAGTGGCGCAGGACCGGCGAGCGTGACTCGGGCCACCAGTGCGTCGAGCCGAAGACAGAGGCATGCAACAGCGATGCCTGCTCAGCCTTGCGAACGCAGACTGAGTCGCTGCGTTGTGCGTCGCGGGCATGGGGCTGCTGGTGCGCGGGAAAGGCCGATGCTGCGTGGGGCCATCGCGTCCTGACGCGACACGCGGTGCTTCTGTATGAGGTCACGCAGATACGGCTGTTTGTTCCTCGTGGGCGCGCCGAAGATCTTGCAGGAGTATGTGATGCACTTCCGCGAATCGCAGACCTGGCACTTCGTCCGAGACCAACTTCTCCGACCGATTCAGTGAGGCACCTCGCGTTCGCCCGGCAGGACGCCGCGACGCAGTGCCCGGCGCGTGGCTCCGTGCTGTGTGGGTACATGCCTTGACTTCCATGAGGAGGTTCACATGCTCACAATGACCGACAACGCCGTCTCCGCGATCCGTTCACTCGTCCACGAGTCTCACGTGCCTGAGGGGGCAGGTTTGCGCATCGCCCCCGTCGTCAAACAGGACGGCTCGCCTGCCTTCGCGGCGGAACTCGCGGCTGGCCCGGCGCCGCTGGACGAGGTGATCGACATCGGAGGCGCCCGGGTTTTCCTGGCGCCGGCAGCGGCGACCGCACTTGATCACAAAACGCTCGGTGCTCGAGTCAGCGAGCAAGGACAGGTGCGATTCCAGGTGAGCGAACGCGGCGAATAAGCACCCTGGTGCGGGGTGGCACAACCAGGCACGGGTCTACTCCACGTCGGAGGTCGGCTGTGCGGCGTGGGACGGCGATACGCCAGTCTCGACCAACGACTTGATCCGCTGCAGATCCTGCTTCAACTTGTGCCCGGGATTCGCGCCGGCAAACCGGGCCACGGCATGGCCGATCGCGCCGGCCATCGGGACGAGACCGCGGATACGAGTCAGGTGAGCCGATCGGTGACGTGGCTGACGCGGGATCGCGCGCGATGCGCGATGACGCGACTGAGCCTCACTCGAGGCAGGTTTCTGGCCAGAGCTCGCCTCCATGCTGCCCTTTTGCTGGCTACCTGGCATTCATGACGTCGTCGGACCGTGGCGAGGCTGAACGCAAGCGCGGTAGGTACGGCCGGGAGTGACGTACTACGGCGACGCCGGGGGTGATGCAGTGATCGAGGTCAAACAGAACGTGCCAGTTGGGCCGGAACAGGTGGATTCGGTCTCGCGGACTGCTGGGCCTTCACCGGCTGGGTTGTAGTGGCGGCGCACCGAGAAGCGCCGCGCTGGTCCACGATCACCGTGGCCCTGCTGCGCGGGGGCATCGAAGGCAGAGCCAATAGTCAAGACAAAGCGCAGGACGAACAGCTTCTCGACCGGTTCGACGACCGACATCCAGCCGTCACGGTCGCCGGATCGATGCCTAGTCTCAACCGCTGTCCGACGGCAGCTCCTGACTGGATTTCGACGCAACGGGAATGACATGGGCATGGCAACCTTGACGCCCCATCTCGTGCATGGCGCGCTCGCCGGTGCAGCCGGCACGACGGCATTGAACGCGACGACGTATCTCGACATGATCGCCCGGGGTCGACCGAGCAGTTCCACGCCGCACGACACGGTCAAACGCATAGCCGAGCTCATCGGTGTCTCGTCAGCCGGCGACGAAGCCAAGCGGGAGGCGCGTCTGTCCGGCATGGGCGCGCTTCTCGGCGTCGCCGTAGGCGTAGGGACTGGTGCAGTGCTTGGCGTGGCGCAGGCCGGGAAGTGGACCCGATCGCCACGGGCCACCCTGTCGGCTTGGGTCCTCGCGACGCTGGCTGGCAATGCTCCGATGATCGGTCTGCGCGTCACGGATCCGCGTCGATGGAGAGCTCTGGACTGGGCGGCCGATGTCGTGCCACATGCGGCCTATGCTGTCGTGGTTTCCCTCGCGCTTGAGCGGCTCGACGATCGAAGCCATCGAAAGACCTAGCCGGGTGACGCCGGGCCGCGGTGAGAAGCTACCTGGTCGCCTTCTGAGCGGGTCGAATGTGAGCGCCGTGGTCGTGCTCGCATGATTGGCGCGCTCGTGTGGGTCCTGGTCAGGACGAGCATCCATGCCCGCGACACCATTATCGCGGTCGCGGACGCGACATGGGTCCAAGAGGTGTGGGCCGGCCGCGACATCTGATGGCATGGTGGGCTGTCGTCGCGAAGTCGCTGTGCGGTCTTGGACACTCATGCCGCTTCTGTTTCCCGTCTTCGGCGTCGCCAATCGGGGCCAGGATCTCGCTACCGCAGACCCTCGATCTGAGCCGTTCACCGAATGGTCACGAGAGCTCGTGAGTATGGGATGTCGATGAGCGAAGCCGAGAAGAACGAACAGCAGGAGAAGGCTCTCGATGCCGAGCATCAGGATCAGGACTCCGAGCCGTCGAACAATGCTCCGGACGACGGGCGTCCGGACCTGACGAAGGCATCGGACGAGCGTCGCGACGCGAACGAGAGGTAGCCAAGGACACGAGTGGCCGGTGCCGGAACCGGTCAACGCAGACAATCACGCGAAACAGTGACCGTGAGGTGGCCGACCGTGACCAAGCTGACCGACCCTGGCGCCGTCCCGGAGGCGCTGAACGGTCTGGACTCCCGGCCAGCAAGCAGCAGATCGGTGTGTCGTCGAACGATCCCGTGCCGGTGAACCGGTAAAAGCCGCTGTACGGGCGTTGCCGTGGGCAACTAGGCGAACCGAGAAAAGCTGGCAGATCCGAGCGAGGTCGTGTCGATCGGACGCCACGGGTACATTTCGCCATCGGTGACAGTGAATCCTAGCCTGGCCAGTCGTTCCAACACCTCGGCGCTTCCGGTGGCGGGTCGTCACTGTACCGGTTGATTGCCTCGACTATTGTTGTGCCGGAATCACCCATACCAACCCGGACTTTCGCATCAAAGTTATCGGCGTCCTCGAAAAACTGCGAAACCGCGGTCGTCGGCATTGATCTCGGCAAGGACGTCTCGAAAATGAGCCTGCCGCTCCGACCGTCGCATGTTCGAGCCCATAGCAATCATCTCGGCCGTTGAATTGTCGGCGGTCACCGTCGGGCCGGCGGCGGAAGCCGCCGCCACGGCGACCAGCTGGTCCCCTCGAGCGTGGCCGTCCACCATGAGTCGGCCGTCCGGACCGCGGCAGTGGCCGTCCCCGTCGCTCGGTCCGCCACCAGAACCGGGGCGGAGTCCGCGCCACCGGGTAGCTCGCCCGGGACGCGTACCCACTCGCTCCATCCGTGCGTGTCGTCGAACTCCGCGCCCCAGATGTTGCCGTCCGCGCCACGCACTATGACGTCGAAGGAGCTCTCGTCCCTCGACGCCAGGGCCGGCGCCGACGTCGCCCCGCCCGGCGGTGCGCCGACCGGATAGCTGCGGTTCCAGGACCGGTTCCACCACGTGAGCCAGATCTGCCCATCGCTGCCGACACTGGCCAGGTCGAGCTGGAGCGGCCGGCGCCCCACACCCGACGGCGCCGAAACCTGTCCGACACCGTATCCGCGCTGGTCCGGAGCGAACCAGCCGATCCAGCTGCCGCCGGCCTGCCACGCGGTGCTCCACACCCTGCCGTCCGTGCCCAACACGTAGATGTCGAGGTTGTCTGACGTCCGCGCTGCTGCCGACACGCCTCCTGGCGCGACCCCCGGGGGCGGCGAGCCGCGGTCGTCCCACGCACTCCAGTGCCCGTCGCGTAGAGCGGTCTGCCACACCGTGCCGTCCGTGCCGATGGCGAAGACGTCGACGGACGTTCCGTCCCGCGAGACGGCCCCGGGATGGCCGACCAGACGCTCCGGTGGGGGTGGCGGCGGATCGAGCAGCTCACACGTCTCGTCCGTGCACGCGGTCGCTTCGATCCCGCCGTCGACCACGTCGAGCACCACCAACCGGTCACCCAGCTGTGCCGCCGCCGCGCCGTCGGCGGTCAACGGCGAGTCGATCCAGACCCGATCGACTCCGACGACCTGGTCGGCGCCGGTCAACTCGATGGTGTTCGCTCCGGAGCGCAGCGGCAGCGCGACCGTGGCGAACTGGCCGGCCTCGAAGCCCTCGGAACGTCCACCGACCGGGACTGCGACGGCGACGGGCTCCCGTCCGTTCACCCGGACGTGAAGCCTCGGACGCTGCCCGGTCTCCGCGCGCACCCAGACGTAGACCGGAACCGTGCCGGCTCGGTTCGAGGTCACCGAGAAAGTGACCGAGTCGCCGTTCTCGATCCTGACGTAGCGGCCTCCGGAGGCGGCGCCCGACCGGACCTCCCGGGCGCCCGTTCTGTCGGCGTCTTCCGCCTCGTGGAACCGCCCGCCCGGATCCCCGGAGGGGAGCAGCCGGAAGGCGTCCTCGGGCAGCGAGTGACCGAAGTCCGGCGTCCCGTCCGGGCGCCAGGTCACCGGCCTGGCCTGGAGAACACGATCGCCGCCGGTGAGTTCGGTCGTCGTCTTGATGTGATAGACCACCCAGTCCTCGCGTTGGTCCGGACTGGTGAACCAGATCATCGACGCCGGCCCGTACACACCGGCATCGTCGTCGCGGGCGACGACGCAGTCGTCGGACTTGGTCCAGGCCGCCGGATCACGGAGGTCGTCGCCCACGTCGGCCACAGCCATACCGACGCAGTAGTCGGGAGACTCGTATCCTCCGGCCGAGAACAGGAGGGCGACCCGGCCGTCTCGGACCACGGCCGAGCCACCCTCGACCAGGCACCGCCCGTTCGCGCACTCCCAGCCGTCCGATCCAGGCTTCAGTATCGGCGACCAGCCGGTGGCCAGCGTCCACGGGTCGGCCAGCTCCGCGAGGAAGATACGACCTTGCGAGGTCTGCGTGAGGTACAGCCGGTCGCCCACCCTGACCGGACTCGCCGCATATCCATGACCATCGCCTCCGATCTCCGGGGCCGGCGACGAGAACATGGCCTTGAACCGGTACGGACCCAGAGGATCGTCGCCCTCGCTCTCGAGAACGAACGGGATGGACGTCGTCACGCTCGAGCCGTCGTCCCCCCAGCCGTACAGATACCACCGGCCGTTCCATGACAGGAGCCAGGACCCCAGCCCGACCCGCGACCTGACCTCCGCCGGGCCCTGCCCGCCCTCCCACACGACCTGATCGGGCGCGTGGTACAGGCCGTCGAGACTGGACGCGACCCGCATCACGATCGAGTCGGCGAACCCCTCCTTGTTGTACGTGAGGTAATAGCGGCCGTCGTGCGTGGTGATCGCGGGGTCCGCCGACACACCGGGCACCAGCGGCATCTGCACCTGGCCGCGTCCGGGCGAGTGGCCGGCAGTCGTCAGGTCGGCGTCGGCCGCTGCGGGAAGACCGTCCAGCGGCCGCGACTCCGGCGGGGTGAGGGCGGCGGCCAGCAGTGCCGCACCCAGGACCGCCCCCCACGCTCGACCACGCGCCACGATGGCGCGGCGGGACAGCCTCATGACGGGGACTCCTTCCGGCGAGGGCACCAGGGGCGACGACCTTCGCTGAGTGAGCCTCAGTGTCAGCGCCACGAACGGCGCACACCAGGGCCAATTGCGAGATAGTGGTCGGCGCGCCAAGGGCGGGCGAGAGGAGCGCGTCGGCCGTCCCGGCGCCCCTGGGGTCACCCGATCAGCGCGCGGCCGCCGTCGACGACGATGCGCTGACCGGTCACGAAGCCCGCCTCGTCCGAGGCAAGGAAACTCACCGCGTGGGCGATGTCCTCCGGTGTACCCATGCGTCCCGCGGGGACCGAGTTGAGATACGCGGTTCGGATCTCCGCAGGCACGTCAGCGTGCCGCTCGACGGGGATGAACCCCGGCGCGATCGTGTTGACCGTGATCCCGTGGGGTGCGAGCTCACGCGCCCAGCTCCTGGTGAGGCCGATCTGTGCGCTCTTGGCGGTGGCATAGGCCGACCGGCCGGGAGGCGGCCGGTCGGCCACCTCCGAGTCGATCTGCACGATGCGACCGAACCGCCGGGCCCGCATCCCGAGGAGTACGGCGCGGCCGAGCAGTACGGGGCTCTTGACGAAGAAGTCGAGCTGTGCCCGGTGGTCGTGCCACGTCACTTCACCCAGCGGGGCTTCGGGCTGTGGGCCGGTCGCGTTGAGCACCAACACCTCGACGGGGCCGATGCGATCAGTGATCGCCGCCACGAGCTTGGTGACCTGCTCATCGTCAGTGACGTCGGCGGGAAAGGCATCGGCGACGCCGCCGTCGTCACGGATGGCGCGAGCGACCTCGAACATTTGAGGTTCGCCGGGCAGGCCGTTGACGGCGACGGAGAGCCCGTCGCGCGCAAGGCGGCGTGCGATGCTGCTGCCCAGACCTCGCGAGCTACCCGTCACGAGGGCGACACGCCGGCCGTCACCCGTCTGCGGGCCGTTCACTGGTCGTCCACGCGACGGCTGCTCCTGAACTGGGGCGTTCGGCGCTCGACGGTATGCCCGGTTGTCGAAAGCCGCGACCGGCTGGATACAACGTCCACCGGGTTCGACTCGGGGCGCAGGACCTTCACGCCTGCCTCCTCGAACGGGGCAAGCAGCTCGTCAGGCACATTGGATTCGACGGAGAGGTGCGTCAAAGCCGTGACCGGGGCGACCTTGAAGGCGCCACCCGTCCCGAGCTTGTCCGAAACGGCGAGGCCGACGACCCTGCCGGCGGCCGCGACCATCGCCGATCGCACGAGTGCCTCCTCGTGGTAGGGCGATGAGATGCCCTGAGTCACGTTGACGCCCCAGATGCCGAGAACGCACAGGTCAGCGGTGAGGTTGTTGTACGCCTCGACGGTGGTGGCTCCCACGCAGACCCGCGAGAACGGGTCGACCCGGCCGCCGATCGAGATGACGTCGTCGGGCTCCTTGGCGATGAGTGCCGCCGCGATCGAGGGAGCGTGGGTCACGAAGGTGGCGGGATAGTTCGACGGGAGCGCTTCCACGAAGAGAGCGGCTGTGCTTCCGCCGTCGACGATCACGAGCTGGTTGGACTCGAGGAGTCCGATCGCGGCGCGTGCGCTCTGCGTCTTCTCGGCAACGGACTGTTCCTGGCGCTCGGCGTAGGTGCGGGGCACGTGGGAGGCGAGAACGGCGCCGCCGTGCACGCGCTCCAACATGCCGGCGTCCGCGAGTTCGTCGAGGTCGCGGCGGATCGTGTAGGCAGACACGCCGAACGTGTCGCCGAGCTTCGTGGCATGGACCTGACCCTGTGAGCGCAGCAACGCGAGGATCCGGTCGTGTCGCTGAGACTTCAAGAGGTTGTCTTCCAGCGCACTCTCGGGCATCTCCATGTGCGCGATTATGCCGCAATAGGCGTGAAAATGCGAGGTCGCACAGGCTGATTGTTGCGAAGCCGTGCAGATTGCGATAGCTTCCGGGGCGAAACGCAACCAAACATGCACAAGCGCAACGGAGCTGAGGCCATGGACTGGACATCCCTGCTCGCGGCGCTCGGTGGAGGCGCGTTCGGCGCGGCCATCGGTGCTCTCGCTGCGTTCATCTTCTGCGGTGTCGCTCTTCTCGTCGGTATCGCGATCGCACTCGGCGGTGGAGGCACGACGTTCGTCGATGCAGTCGCGCTGGGGCCGTTCTTCGGCCCACACGTCGCGTTCGCCGGTGGAGTCGCCGGTGCCGCCTATGCAGCCCGACGCAACCAGCTGGCCGACGGGAAGGACATCGGCTTCGCATTGGCGGAAATCGGCAAGCCGGGGCCGTTGATCGTGGGTGGGGTCTTCGGCGCCGCCGGGTACCTCGTTGTCGATCTTCTCGGACCCACTCTCGCGGGGCGCACCGACTCCATCGCCCTCACCGTCGTCGCCCTCGGCGTCATATCTCGAATGGCGTTCGGCCGGAAAGGGCTGTTCGGGAGCTGGCCACGGCGGCCGAGCCTGCGCCAGCGCTTCGCCTCCACTGCCGAGGAGGCTTGGGTGCCCCACCAGAGGCACTGGTCTCAAGCTGCCACGTTGGGTGTCATCGCCGGGCTGCTCGCCAGCTACGCGACGCTCGAGATCAGCGCATCGAACCCCGACCTGGAGAGCGTCGCCGTTCCTACCGGCTTCGCGGTCTCGGCCGTCTCGCTCGTCTTCGCCGCCATCGGCATAGGAGTGCCCGTCACCCACCACATGACGCTCACGTCGGCTGTGGCTGCGTCCGCTTCCGGCAACCTCGTGATCGGCGGCCTCGTCGGGGCAGTGGCCGGAGTTCTCGGAGAGTTCTTCGCCCGCGCTGTTCAGAACCCTGGTGACACACACATCGACCCGCCCGCGAACACGATCTGGTCGTTGACCGCAGTCGTCTTCGGCGTCGACGCGCTCGTCACCGGCCTTTGACCAGGAAGGCAAGATGATCACAACGCAGTTCATGCTCACGAAGAACGACGTCACGATCCCCGATGCCTTCGAGGTCTATGACGAGGTCGCCCGGGGTCTCACTGCTGAGGAGCTGCCCTATGTCGGGTTCAAGAACGTCGGGCTTCCCGTCGGCGCACTCCGTGAACTTGGTGCCGCGATAGCCGGTGACGGGCGAAAGCTGGTCATCGAGATCGTCGGTGCCAGCGCGGACGCCGAACACGAGGCGGCCGCACTCGCCGTTGAGCTGGGCGCGGAATGCCTCATAGGAGGTACGCACACGGCCGCTGTCCTCGACGTGGTCGAGGGAAGCGGAGTCGGATACTTTCCGACGGTCGGAGATCTCACCATCGAGCCCGGGCGGCTTCATGGTGCGATCTCCGACATCGTTCGCGACGTCCAGACAACGATCGAGACGCCGTACGTGGACGGCGTGATGCTGCTGGGTTATCGCTACGTGGGCGATGTTCCCGCGTTGCTTTCTGCGGTCGGTCGAATCCCGGACATCGCCGTGGTGAACGCTGGATCGGTCGACAGCGCGGAACGCATCCGTGAACTCGAGCGAAACGGTTACTGGGCGTTCACCATCGGCAGCGCGGTGCTCGATCTGACCTTGCCGGCCGGACAGAGCATCGAGGACCAGCTGCGGTGGGTCCTCGACATCGCGAGGTGAGTCGCTCTGGCGCGGACGTCGTGTACTCAGACCAGAGGTCGAAGGAGCCCTCATGACCAGGTACATCATCGGACTCGACAACGGGACGACGAGCGCACGTGCAAAGCTCTACGACCTCGACGGTGCCGTCGTCGCCGAGGCATCCCAGGAGTACGAATGCGAGTACTCCAATCCAGGCTGGGTCGACCAGGACATCACCATGCTCGACGAGGCGAATCTCACGGTCTTGCATGAGATCGTGCGGTCTTCAGGGGTCGACCCGCTGGCGATCTCGTCGTTGGGATTGTCGACGCAGCGGGGCCTTCACCTCTACGTCGATGACCAAGGCAGAGTGCTGCGCAATGGCCGGGGCCTGTCGTGGCAGGACGCCAGGCACCCGAAGCAGCTCGACCAGCTGCGAAGCGACATCGGTGAGCAACGGTTCTACGCCATCACTGGTTTGCCGATCAGCGCCTTCTGGCCCATCGGGAAGATCTTGTGGATGCAACAGAACGAACCAGAGGAGTACGCGAAGGCGAACAAGATCCTCACGACACAGGAGTATTTCCTCCGCCAGCTGAGTGACATCGACGACTGGTGTATCGACTGGTCCAACGCTTCATTGACCGGTCTGATGGACGTCGAGCGACTCGAATGGAGCCAGGAGATCCTGGACGCCGTCGGGATCCGTTTCGATCAGCTTCCCAGAATCGTTCCGTCCGGTCGCCAGGTCGGCATCATCCGCGATGCCGTGGCAGGGCGGACGGGGCTGCCGGTCGGCCTGCCGATATCGACCGGCGGCGGAGATCAGCAATGCGCCGGCATCGGCGCGGGAGTCATCGAGCCGGGGCTGTGCGAGCTCACCATCGGCACGGCCGGCAACTCCGTCGCCTACCTCGACAGGCCGGTCAGCGATCCGCAGCGGGTCATCACCCGCTCGGTGCACGCAACGCCGGAGCCGGTCTGGGAAGCCGAAGGCATCCAGGCCGCAGCCGGGGCCGCCTATCGCTGGTTCCGCGACAACATCGGATACCTGGCGCGCTACATCGAGCCGTTCACTCGGATCGATCCATATGTCATCCTCGACCGACTGGCGGCGAGGTCGCCGTGTGGCGCGAACGGCCTGATCTTCCACCCGTATCTCGCCGGGTCCATGACGCCGCACTACGACGAACATGCCAGAGGCGGATTCCTCGGCCTCACGCTGAAGCACGATCTCGGTGATCTCGCCAGGGCGGTTCTCGAAGGGGTTGCGTACGAGGCGCGGGAAGTCCTTGCCGCCTACGACGCCATGGGACTGGACCTGAAGGAGATCCGACTCGCCGGCGGGGCGACGAAGTCCGACCTCTGGTGCCAGATTCAGGCCGACATCTACGGCAAGCCGACCTCGATCCTGCAGGAGGGCGAGTGCGCCGTTCTCGGGGCCGCGATCCTCGGCGCGGTCGGTGCGGGCATCTTCGTGGACGTCGAATCGGGGGTCGCGAGCATGGTCCATGTCAAGCAGACCTACCAGCCGGATCCCGGCCGGCACGAGCGGTACAGCGAGCTCTGGAAGGTCTTCGGGAACGTCTACGAGGCCCTGAAGGCTGCGGGTGTCTACCGTTCCCTGTCCGCGGCACAGCAACACTGATGGCGGGCGACGGTATCGGCGAAGCCCCCGCGCAGGTCCGGAGGCCGCTGTAGCACGGGTTTCAAGTCCGAGAGAGCCGGAGCCCTCGAATGGGATCCGGCTCTCTCGTCCTCGCGAAGCGGCGAGGTCTCAGCTGTCGGGGTCAGCGAACCTGACCTTGTGTATCCCGAGGTCACTGCGGAAGAACCCGGTCGTGTGAGCGTAGGTGATGTACTGCACCAATCCGTTGTCCTCGGCATATTCAGGATGGGCGAAACCGGCATAGCTGACCGAGCCGAAGCCCTCGCCGGCCGATGGCACTGCGGTACCCAACACGCCAGCCTGTGACCATGGTCCCTCTGGGCGGTCCGCGACGCGATAGAGGAGGTCGTTGCTCCAGAATCCGCTGTGAATCCACATGAACAGCTCGAGCTCCGGATTCCAGAACACCGACGACCCCGCGGCCCCGCCGCTGAGGGTCTGCGCTGGGCCGCCGTTGGTGTCGACCGGCAATGCCACCCGGCATTCTGCGTCCGCTGCCCACTTCTCGGGGCACGCCTTCTTGTCGCGCTCTGTCCCGGCGTAGAACTGCCAGGCCTGGCGATCGAAAACGTAGGCGGGGTCGTTCGTCGGCACCCGCGACAACGCGCAACCTGATGCGCGCTCCTCGAAGCAGCCGTAGGCGTAGATGTAGCCGTCATACAGGAAGAATGCGTTGTCGAACTTCGTGTCTTGGGTCGCGGGGTCGTCGTCATAGGGCCAGAGAGCGGTGGGGATCGCTGGGTCTGTGGCGTTCGTGATGTTGATCCGTTCCCATCCGTCGCCGTCGGCGGTCGTCTCCGTCCATTCGGCGATGCCGAGGCCGACGCCGTCGAACAAAAACGCTCTGCACGCCTCGTTGCGGTCGATGACATCCTGCTCGGTACAAGGGATGGTCTGACCGGGGTTGTCGGGGTCGGGCCGGTCCTCGGCGAGCGCGTGATACCGCTTGATCAGGTTGTAGAAGGACAGGATGCGCTCGTTGTCCGGGTCGGCGATGATCCCCGCGCCCCAGATCGCGTACTCGTCGCCGCACTGCATCCACTCCACGCCAGCCGCCGGCTGGCATCCCGCCGTTGCGGCGTCGGTGTCGAGATGCAGTTCGTTCCAGGCCTCCTCATCGGCGTTCAGCTTCCAGGCTTCCTGCGGCCCGTTCCCATCGCCGTCGAAGACCCATTCGGTGACGTTGTCGCTCATGTCGAGATCGGTCGTGCGAGCGGCGGTGTTGCCGAGGAAGCGCTTGCCGTCGCTGTTGGGCTCGGTCAACCCGGTGTCACCGTTGGACCAATAGGAGAACCTCAAACCCTCACCGTTGTCGTAGAGAGTGCTCTGACCGTTGTCGTGGCCCATGATGATGGGCGGTTCCTCCAGTGGGCTGTAGACAGTGCCGTCGAGGGCCGTGAGATGACGGGGACCGGCGTTGAACACCTCCGACAATTCGACCTCGGGCAGTTCCGGAGCCTCGGCAGAACGACTTCGGTCTGCGTCCTGTGCGTTGGCGGGCACGCTGACCGCGCCGACGGTCAGCAGGAGCGCGGCCGAGGCGAGGACAGCTCGGGCGCGGTGGATCGGGAGGCGGGCGGGTGGCGGCATGGTCGGACTCCTTCGTCGTGTGCCCGCGGCCTGCTGCCACAGGCGTGTCCATCGGCGGCCCAACAACTGCAACCCTAGTATGGAAGTATGCCTTCAGTGAAGATCGGACCGATGGCGAGTCTTCGGGCTGCGTGACGTGCCGGAGGATTTCCCGCGTGTCCGGTGACGATCTGGCCGGCAGCGTCGCCGGGGTTCGCCGGTGGGGCGTAACGGCGGCGACGGGCGAAGCTAACCCGCGCAGCTACCGGCTGCACTATTGAGCGTGGCGGTGGAGCGCATAGGTGACGACGTCCCCGACCAGGATCTGGCCGCACTGGCTCGGCTGGGCGACAAGAAGGCGTTCGCCATGCTCGTGGGCCGCCATTGCGAGACAGCTCGCCGGCTGGCGGAGACCGTGCTGGGTGACCGGGACCTGGCCCGCGATGCGAGCCAGGAGGCGATCGTAGTGGCTCTGGTGAGCCTCGACCGGCTGGCGAAACCAGCAAGCTTCGGTTCGTGGCTGTGTGGCATCGCATTGAACGTGGCGAGACGATGGCTCCAGGAATCCCGCCGGGTCGCGGGCGTCCCGAGTGAGAACCACCCTGATCACGGGCCTGGCCCGGACGAGCTTGCCGAGGCTGCCGTCGTGGCTGAGCGCGTTCGTGAGGCCGTCGCCGAACTCGCGCCGGGCCAACGTGACGCGGTCATGCTGTTCTACCTCCAAGGGTTGAGTCATCGCGAGGTGGCGGCCGAGCTCGGGATCAGCCCAGGCGCCGTCAAGGCACGTCTCCATCAGGCTCGAGGTGTCCTCGCGCCTCGGCTCTCCGCACTTGTCGAGAAGGAGCCTCGGATGACCGACGAGAAGGCGCCCGAACCGCGCTGGGTCGACGTGACGATCGCGGGCATCCGCCGCCCGGGGGGCGACGACGCGTACCTGAAGATGCACATTGTGATCTTGAAGGAAACCGGTGGGGCGAGAGAGCTGCCGATCGGCGTTCTGGCCACGAACGCCGTCTATCTCGCGGTGATTCTGGAGAGTGTGGAGATGCCACGCCCCATGACCCACCAGTTCGCCGCCGGTCTACTCGGTGCGGCCGGCGGACGCGTCGACGAGGTGCGAATCACCCGACTCGTGGAGGGGTCCTTCTACGCGGTCGTCGTCGTGGACGGACCCGTAGGCCGGCGCGACGTCGACGCCCGGCCGAGCGACGCGCTCAGCCTCGCGAGCATCGTCGGCGCACCCATCCGCGTCGACGAACGCATCCTCGACGATCCGTCGGCCACCGGTTACACGGCGTGGCGCGATTACCCCACCACGGAGTCGGACCTGGCGAACGAGGCGCGAGAAGCAGTCGCTGGCCGTACTGCCGGGCGTGCTCGCGAAGACGACCGCTGAGCGCGCACGTCGACGCCGAACCCTCCTGGTTCCCGCGCTCGGGTTCGGCCCGGTCGCCCGCGACGACGCTGGTCGCGGTCACCTCCGAGCTGGCATCGTGCTCGCCATCGTCACCAGCCGGCTACGTGGGCGTCGAGCTGGTGGAGGTGAGCGGCAACGGTCGGCTGTCGACGATACGTTTCATGACGATGGTGGAGGTGAGTCGCCGTACGCCCGGCAAGGTGGCGAGTGTCTCGTCGCGCATCGCCGCGTATCCGGCGAGATCAGGGGCGAGCACGCGTAGAAGGTAGTCCGGGTCACCGAACAGCCGTTCCGCGTGCCGCACGTGCGGGACTGCGGCGAGCCCTGCTTCGAACGCAGTGATGGTGGCGGCGTCTTCGCGGTCCATGGTGATGGCGACGACGACCTCGAAACCGAGCCCGACAGCGGCTGGGTCCACCTGGGCTCGGTATCCCTTGATGACTCCCGTCCGCTCCAGTTCGCGCAGACGCCTGTGACACGGCGCGGGGCTGAGCCGGACTCGCTGGGCGAGCTCCGTGACAGTCAGCCGCCCTTCGGACTCCAGCTCGGCAAGGATCTGTCGGTCGATCGCATCCATGAGCTTGATTGTTTCACTACGGCCGCGAATACGGCAAGAAGTAGCAAAATCACTGCCCCCTGATCGCTTTATCATTGCTCGCAAGCAGCACACAGGTGAGAGGGAAGCGGATTCCGTCGATGGATCAGGTGTCGGATTGGCTGCCAGTCGCGGCGGCGGTTTTCGGGGTGCCACAATTCCTGCCGCAGCTCGCTCGCGTCTGGCGCGCCGGCGACCTTTCCGGAGTGTCGTGGTCGTGGGCGACTCTGACCAGTGTCAGTAACGGCGGATGGATCATCTACTTCGCGCTATCCGGATTCTGGACCGCTCTGGTGCCGGCGATCTCGGCGGCTGTGCTGGCGGGCGTGCTCGCCATCCTGCTCAGCAGCCGAGGTGGCGTCCCGCGCCGCCCCGCCGGGGTAGCGGCGGGCTGGGCGGCCCTGCTCGTCCTCGCATGGCTGACCACCGGCCGGGTCGGGATCGGCACGGTGCTGACGGTGTCGTTCGTGCTTCAGGTGGCGCCGTCAGTGTGGACCGCCTACCGAACGCCGCGGCCGACCGGAATCTCCCGCGGGACCTGGCTGCTCATACTGGCCGAGCTGCTCTGCTTCGGCATCTACGGAATTCACAACTCGGACCCGCGCCTTGCCGTTCTCGGCTCGACGGGCGTTGCCGCCAGCCTGCTCATGCTCGGTCGAGCCCAGCACGCTGTGGTGACCGCCGCGCGATGTGCCTGAGATGGTGCCCACAGACAGTAACGACCAGGTGCGTCGTCAGCGCCACTGCCACGGGCACGACCGGAGGGAAGGCCACTGCAGCGGCCAGCGTGGCCACCCATGCCGCGAGTGCTGTTGCGGTGCGGAGCGGTCGGCCGAAGGTCAGCAGCACGCTGAGGCGGATTACGTCGAGCGCGCTGCCGTCAGCGTGCACGAGCAGCAGTGGAGCCCACACCCAGGTACCGGCGACGGCCAATCCGAGCAGGACCGCGCCCGCGAGTACCGCGACGCGCTGCCAGCCAGCGGACTCGGAAACGATGAACAGGACGTCGACGGCCACGACGCCGGAGGCGGCGAGTACCACTGCCCCGACTGCGATACCGCGTCGGCCGTGTCGCACCAGCTCGCGAGGAAACACCGTGAGGACCGAGTCGCCCTGGTCGTCTCTCCGTCGCTCGACCACCGCGACAGCGGCGGCGAGGGCCAGAACACACGTGACGGCTGGCGCGGAGGCGAGCAGGACCAGAGCGCCGAGGATGACGGTGTCGGCGAGGGCGGACAGCGCTGAGCGCAGCGGACTCTCCGATGCTCGCGGGCGAGCAGGACCACTCACGCGAACTCCCGCCAGGCGCGGGAAAGCCGACCGAGACCGTGGACGATGACCTCGGGGCGGGCGGCGAAGGCGACGCGCACATGGTCGTCCAGCCTGTCCGCGCAACTGAATGTCGGCCCGGCGAGAATCGACACTCCCAACCGGCCGGCATGCTGTGCGAAAGCGGTCGCGCTGCCTTCCGGCAGCCGGATCCACATGGACGCCCCCGCATGCGGGACGGTCGGTTCCCAATCAGGCAAGGAGTCGGCCAGCAGTTCGAGCAGTATCTCGCGGGAACGGCACAGACTCTCCTGCCGTTGCTGGCGGGCAAGTGCCATTTTCGGCATCAGGCTCGCCGTCAGGAGCTGGGCGAGAACCGAGGTCCCCAGATCCTCGCCGCCCTTCACGACGGTCAGGTGATGAATGAGATCACCGTCGCCGCGTAGCCAGCCCACTCGCAGGCCGCCCCAGAAACTCTTGCTGGCCGAGCCGATGGTGATCACTCGAGCGCCGAAGCCGTGGATCGGTGGCAGCGGGGCATCGTCGATGGCCGCGTCATTCACCGCTGCGTCTTCCACGACCAATGTGTCGACGTCAGCAGCGATCCTGGCCAGCGTGGCACGGGACTGGGCGCTCATCACGGCCCCCGTCGGATTGTTGCCGCCCGACTGGACGAAGATCATGGCAGGTGAGGTCTGGTGCGCCAGTCGGCGGAGCTCGGCGAGGTCGATGCCGTCGGGACCGCTCGCCACCGGGACGAGACTCGCTCCGATCGACCGTAGGGTCTCGATGGCTCCGCGGAACGTCGGCTCCTCCACGAGAACCGTGGCACCAGGTTCGAGCACGGCCGATGAGACCAGCCTGAGTGCTTGCTGAGCGCCCGACGTGATCAGGACCTCTGCGGGCTCGGTCGGCAATGCGAAGTCCTCGAAGTACCGTGCAACGGCCTCTCGCAGCAATGGCAGCCCGTGTGGCAGATATCCGTGCGAGCTGACGAGGTTCTTCATGTCCGCACTCCCCAGGTGACTCATCTCGTCCGCGACCATGGGGAGTCCGGGAAGCGCCGCGCTGCGTAGATCGATCAACCCCTTGATGGGGTTGGAGTCCAGGAACGTGTTCAGCCGGCTGTCGCCACGGGCGGCACTGTGCCAGCCGGCACGGCTCACGTACGTGCCGGCGCCCTGCCGGCTGACGATCAGCCCTTCGTCGCGAAGTTGGTCCATGGCCGTCACGACCGTCGAGCGGCTCACGCCCAAGGCTGAGGCGATCGCACGTTCTGACGGTATGCGAACACCATTGGGAATGTCGCCGGCGTGAATCAACTGTCGGAATCGCTCGGCCAGCTGCCGGAAGAGCGCTCCGTCGTCACGACACGACCAGTCACCCAGAACTCTGGTGAGCCTTTCACGACTCCACGATCTGTCCACTTGGCCTCCATTGGCTCTGGTGACGGACCGTTTCGCGGCTCAGTATCGCCTCATGGTCCGCCCCCGGCAACATGACGGGCGTTCCGGCAACGACAAGAGAGGCAAAGTCCCAGTGAGCATTACACGCGAATCCGTGCTCAAGAGTCTGCGCGCAAAGATCGATTCCGGGCAGGCCGTCCTCGGGGGCGGTGCTGGTTCTGGATTGTCTGCGAAAGCACAGGAGCTCGGCGGCGTGGACCTGCTGGTCATCTACAACTCCGGGCGCTACCGGATGGCCGGGCGCGGCTCGCTCGCTGGGCTGCTCGCGTTCGGCAACGCGAATGATGTCGTGCGGGAGATGGCTGCCGAGATCGTCGGCGCGGTGAAGACGACACCCGTGCTTGCCGGGCTAAACGGCACCGATCCGTTCATGAACCGGCAGCGGCTGCTGCGAGAGGTTCGCGACCTGGGCTTGGCCGGAGTGCAGAACTTCCCCACGGTGGGGCTCATCGACGGCACATTCCGTCAGAACCTCGAGGAGACGGGGATGGGTTACGGCCTCGAGGTCGACCTCATCCGGGCAGCCGCGGTCGAGGGTTTGCTGACGACACCGTATGTCTTCTCGACCGAGGATGCCGCCGCGATGGCCGAAGCAGGGGCGGACATCGTCGTGTGCCATCTGGGGCTGACCACGGGCGGCACGATCGGTGCCGAGACGTCACGGACGTTGGACGAGTGCGTGACGGCGATCGATGCATGGGCAGCAGCGGCTCGTGAGGTTCGAGACGACGTGATCGTGCTGTGCCATGGAGGTCCGATCGCCGATCCCGAGGCAGCAGGTTACGTGCTGGAGCAGACCGACGGCGTTCACGGGTTCTATGGCGCCTCGTCGATGGAGCGGCTGCCGGTCGAGATGGCCATCTCCGAGCAGGTACGGGCATTCGCGCGGCGCCTGCACCGCGATCACATCGGGGGAATGGGAGGCACCTCATGAGCACATCGTGGACGGCGGCGCAGATGAAGCGGCGGACGTTCCTGAGCGCCGTCGGCCTGGCCGGCGCCGGAGCGGCGTTGTCCTCGTGTGGGGGGTTCGCGGGGAGCGGCTCGGGCG